>CAZRJC010000017.1:0-41779 GCA_964600385.1 uncultured Muribaculaceae bacterium | reverse complement strand
CTATTAGCTTTTTCATAAATGGTTCGCCAAATATAAGTATTTTTACCACTCGATGAATACAGTGCCAGACCAATTGGTTTTGCTGCCCCATCAAAGCGGGGTGTACCGTTTTTTAAACAAAGACGGTGTTATAATCTATGTGGGGAAAGCAAAAGATCTAAAAAAAAGAGTCAGTCAGTATTTCCGCTCTTCACACAACCTTCCGGCCAAAACAGTGAAGATGGTCAGCCAGATAGCCTCAATTGAGTACACTGTTGTTGATACCGAAAGCGATGCGCTTCTTCTGGAAAATAATCTCATAAAAAATATTCAGCCCAAGTACAATATTCTGCTGAAAGATGACAAAACCTATCCGTGGATCTGTGTGAAAGACGAACCCTTTCCAAGGGTTTTCTCTACCCGGAGAATGGTACGGGACCGTTCGTTGTATTTCGGGCCATATACCAACGGTTACTATTGTAAACAACTGATAGGTCTCATGCACACTCTGTATCCTCTTCGCACCTGCAATTTGTCGCTGACCCCACAAGCGATTGCAAAGGGCAGGTACCGCAAATGCCTTCAGGCACATATCGGTCGCTGCCTGGCGCCCTGTGTAGGTGAAGAAAATGCGGGGACTTACGACGAATACATCCGGGCTGTAAAAAGTATTCTTAAAGGAGATATTGCTTCTGTACGCAGGCTTCTGGAGGACGAGATGACTCAGGCGGCTGCCATGCTCGATTTTGAAAAGGCACAGAAATTCAAAGATCAGTTGGAAGCCCTTACGCGCCATCAGAAAAAATCGGTTATTGTAACCCAGCAGATCACCGACCTCGACGTTTTCAGTCTGGTCATGGAGCCTTCAGGGCAGGCTGCTTTCGGAAATTTCCTGCGGGTTTCGCAAGGTGCCGTAATTCAATCACAGAATGTGCGTTTCCGCCTCAGGATTGAGGAAACCCCTGAAGCCATACTTAGTTTATTCATGGCAGAGATGCAGGATCAGAAAAACGGTCTGTTACAGGAAATACTGGTTCCTTTTATGCCCGAGGTGAGCCCCAAAGGTTGCAAAGTGCATGTGCCCGAAAAGGGAGATAAAAAGGAACTGGTACAACTGAGTCTTCGTAATGCCGATAATTACCGGACAGAACAGATACGTCTTTCAGAAACCAAAGGGATGGAGCAGCGTAACCGGCGAAACGCGGAAAGGATACTTACGCAGCTTAAAGACGATCTGAACATGAAAGAGCTGCCGGTACATATAGAATGTTTTGACAACTCCAACCTGCAGGGGACGAACCCCGTAGCCAGTTGTGTCGTTTTCAGGAATGCAGTGCCAAGCAAAAAAGATTACCGGCATTTTGCCATTAAGACGGTTGAAGGTCCGGATGATTATGCTTCAATGAAAGAAGTAGTCACCCGGCGTTACACCCGCTTATTGAAGGAAGAGGCCGGTCTACCCCAGTTGATTCTGATTGATGGAGGTAAAGGACAACTTTCCGCGGCATACCAGGCGCTTGAGGAGCTGGGACTGACGGGGGAAATAGCCTTGGCCGGCCTGGCAAAACGCATGGAAGAAGTTTTTTTGCCCGGCGACTCGGTACCCCTTTATCTGAATAAAAATTCCGGTTCTCTCAAGTTATTGATGCAACTCAGGGATGAGGCACACCGGTTTGGCATAACTTTCCACAGACAGAAACGCAGCCGCTCATTTGCCCGTTCTGCATTGTCTGATATACCCGGAGTAGGGCCCGCAACCACATCGTTGCTGCTTGAAAAATTTGGCAGTGTGAAACGGATTGCCGGAATCTCTGAAGTAGAATTGTCAAAAGTGATAAGGCCTTCACTGGCACGGACTATTCTGCAGGCACTGAATACTCAGGGGACCGGATCGTAACCGCTGCCTCCCCATGGATTACAGCGCAGGATCCTGTAGATGGCAAGATACAGTCCCTTAAACGGCCCGTGTTTGCGGAAAGCTTCCACGGCGTATTGTGAACAGGTAGGAGTGAAACGGCACGAGGGGGGGGTAAAGGGAGAAATGCAGAGCTGGTAAAACTTAATCAGCAGCAGGAATGGAAAAATGGCCGCTTTTTTCAAGTATTTGGCCAAGACGCTCCAAAAGGTTTTGCATTTTGGATTCGATATCCCTGTAAGTGAGGATTTCATGTGGCAAATATAAACATAAAAAAGAGAGACTTGCGTGACTTGATTCTACTGTAGCGGCCAGTAAAGAAGGATAATTCAGCCTGAAACTTTCGCGGGTGCGGCGCTTTATTAGATTTCTTACAACAGCCCGTTTGTGATGTTTCTTGGGAACACTGATCACCAGGCGGCATGAAGGACTGTCTTCTTTAGCTTCCTGAATAAGATAAAAGACCCTGAAGGGACCCATTGTAAATGCCTTTCCATTGGCAAACAGAGCGTCTATTTCTTTTTTTGAAGAAAGGCGCATGGTTTTGGGGAATGTATAACGCTGTGTAATTCCCATTATGGCATTTTTCTATATTCCAGTATTTGGTCAACAACATAGGCGGAACCGCCTTCAACATAACAGGAAATCACGACGGCACGCATTAACGAATCTGTCATCTTGTCTACCCTCCATTCCTGATACAGATTGTAATAATCCTCAAAATTAGTGGTGAGTATATTGGTATAAAACTGATATTGACCCGAATACTCTTTGAGATTCTTCGTTAATACGACCTTCGAACCCGTCGGAAATGAAAGTGTGTCTCCGGTGAACGAAAGCGTGTCTCCGTCTACAGAGGTCAATTCCCATGTACCGTAAGCCAGCTCGCGGTAATGGTTATAGTTCTTCTGACAGGAAGATAGCAATGCTGCAATTATTAAAACGGCAGCCAATTGCATGAAACGCTTCATTATTATTTTTTCTTTTCCAGGTATAGCATAAGCGCCTGAGCCACGGACGGTGCTTCCGGCGTGGGAGCCTCGAAGCAGGATTGGAGATTTGCCTCTTTCAAAGCCGTTGCCGTAGTAGGACCAAACGTGCCTATCAGGGTGTCGTTCTGTTTGAAATCGGGGAAATTTTCCAATAACGATTTGATATCAGTGGGAGAATAGAAAATAAGCATCTGGTAATGACTCAGATCCAGGTGGGAAAGGTCCTCGGTAATCGTACGGTTGAGGATGGCTTTTGTGTGCTTAAGTCCCGCTTTTTCAAAAGCTTTGGGTAATTCCGGCTTATAGTTGTCAGCCAGTGTAAGGAGAAAGTTTTCAGTTTTATGTTTGCTCCCGATGGTTTCCAGCAGCGAGGGCACATTCCCTTTTCCAAAGCAGATCTTGCGCTTCCGGTAAATGATATACTTTTGAAGGTAAAAGGCGATGGCTTCGGTAATGCAGAAGTATTTCATGGATTCCGGGATAGTAATGCGCATTTCTTCACACAGGTGAAAAAAGGAATCAACAGCTGAACGGGACGTAAATACGACAGCAGAGTGATCCGGGATATTAACGCGCTGGACGCGGAAATCTTTTGCGGACAAACCTTCTACCCTTATAAACGGGATGAAATCTATATTCAGGCCGAATTTCTCTTTTACTTCTACGTAAGGAGAACTACCGTTGGGATTGGGTTGTGAGATGAGTATATTCTTGATCTTCATTATTTTATCCGAACAACAAAATGAAGCAGTACAGCAAAGGGCATCAGTTCAAGGGCACAAAGATACAAAATCCAGAAGAAAAGCGAATAGCGGGCAGAAATAAAAATTCTTATACAGCGTATGGCATATAAGAGATAACCTGTTATAGCGGTAATTACAACAGCTATTAATATCATATCCCGGGCTTTGTCGCCGAAAAGATTTATTATGGCGTACAGGCCTATTACGGCAAGGCCCGTAAGGATGAAGTAGTCCTGTCCGGTTTTACCCAGGAAATACATAAACGAAGGGGCATCTATAGTCCATCCGATAATCTTGAGCAGGACTGTTTTCATTATGAAATATCCCGCTAAAACGGCAAAGCAGGTCACAAAAACGACCGGTTCGCTCATTCCCAGAAGAGGTGCGGGAAGCGGAGAAAGGAATGAGGTCTGGCGTGTTATGAAAAGAGCGAAGAAAGCTATAATGAAAAAACAGAGAAAATTACGTGAGTAACGAATGGCTCCCTGTTCGTCGTTCTCAATGGAAATATTATAACGGAAGCATCCCGATATGAGCAGGATCAGAGGTGTCCGCGAGTACCCCATAATAAGACAGAAACATATTATCAAACCCAAAATTATGTAATCCATAATCTTTTAGATAAAACAGGGGGTAAAGGTAAAAATTTTAGTCTACATTTGTGGAATGGAACTCAGGATATTCAAGAGATATGACCGCCTCATAGGCTGGGTGGTCTTTGCAATTTCGGCCATTGTTTATCTGGCCACCATAGAACCAACCGCCAGCTTCTGGGACTGCGGCGAATTCATAGCCTCGTCCTACAAACTGGAAGTCGGGCACCCTCCAGGGAATCCCACTTTCCAGCTGTTTGGCAGGTTATTCTCCCTTTTCGGGAATAATACACAGGCTGCCATGCTCATTAATGCCATGAGCGCGTTGTGTTCTGCGTTCTGTGTTCTTTTCCTGTTCTGGACCATCTCCCATTTGGGAAGACGGCTTCTGGAAGCACAGAATAAAGCGTTAACGACCGGGAGCGCAATAGCCGTATGGGGAGCCGCTGCCGTTGGTGCACTCATTTATTCTTTTTCAGACACCGCGTGGTTTTCTGCTGTTGAGGCCGAGGTATACGGAATGTCTTCGCTTTTTACCGCAATGGTTTTTTGGGCAATGCTAAAATGGGAGGAAAATGCCGATAAACCCCATGCCAACCGCTGGATTGTTCTTATTGCCTACCTCATGGGACTTTCCATCGGGGTGCACCTGCTGAACCTGCTGACTATTCCGGCGCTTGTATTCATATATTATTACAAGAAATATCCTTTTACCTGGAAAGGCGCCCTGGTTACCCTGCTTATTTCTGTGGTCATTATTGTTACTGTCCTGTACGGGATAATCCCCCTGCTGCCAAAGATCTCCGGTTGGTTTGACCTGTTGTTCGTCAACGTATTCGGGCTGCCTTACAATTCCGGTATGCTGTTCTTTGTGGCCGGATTGCTTGCCTTATTGTTCCTAGGGATATTTGCAACATACAGAAAAGGGAAAGTGGTCTGGAATACCATCCTACTTTGCTTTACTGTAATCATCATAGGTTACTCTTCTTTTGCCATGGTGGTGATACGCTCCAGTGCCAATACGCCTACCAATGAAAACCAGCCCGATAATCCTTTTGCACTGGGCAGTTATCTTGCCCGTGAACAGTACGGATCGTCTCCGCTTATTTATGACGGGATATATAGTTCACCCTATGATACCTGGAGTTCCACCAAACAGTGGGTAAAAAAAGACGGTAAGTATGAGAGGGTAAACGGACCCGATATGCCCTCGTTCAGCGAACGCGATAAAATGTTTTTCCCAAGGATGTGGAGCAAGAGAGAGTCGCATGATAAATTCTATGATTCCTATGTGTCCGGGAAGGGACCTATGAATTCTGAAGGAAAACGCATGCCTTCATTCGGGGATAATCTTACATATTTCTTTGACTTCCAGATTAATTATATGTACTGGAGGTATTTCATGTGGAATTTTGCCGGCCGGCAAAACGATATCCAGGGAACGATCCCCGGAGATCCCGTGAGAGGAAACTGGGAAAGCGGCATTGGCTTCCTGGACAGGGCCCGGCTGGGTGACCAGTCCGAGGCTCCCGATATGCTCTTACATAGCAAGGGCAAGAACCATTATTACATGTTGCCTCTGTTGCTGGGTATTTTAGGTCTGTTCTTCCAGATGTCCAAAGACAAGCGGAATACCTGGGTCACATTCCTCCTGTTTTTCCTTACCGGAATAGCCGTTGTAGTATATCTGAACCAATACCCGTACCAGGCAAGGGAACGGGATTATGCTTACGCGGGATCGTTCTATGCTTTCGCCATATGGGCAGGTCTTGGGGTTATGGCTCTTTATAATCTGTTGAATAAAAAGTTACCCGAGAAACTTACCGCCATAATAGCTTCTGTGGTTTGTCTGGTTGTGCCTTTCCAGATGCTGGCACAAAACCGGGACGACCACGACCGGAGCGGACGTTATGTGGCCCGTGATTTTGCCTTCAACTTCCTGAACACATGTGAGAAGGACGTAAATGCCATACTTATAACCCACGGCGATAATGATACATTCCCTCTGTGGTATGCTCAAGAAGTGGAAGATGTACGCACAGACGTGCGGATCATGAACACTTCGCTGCTCGGAACAGACTGGTATATAGATCAGATGCAGTGGCGTACCTATGGGTCGGCCCCTCTGAAATTTTCTATTCCCAGGGACTCGTACCTGTTTGGAACAAATGATATTCTGCCAATTTACGAGCGTGTCAAGGATCGTGTTTCCGCCATCCAGGCGGTCAATGTGATGGGCAATCCCAAGGCCAAAATTCAGCTTAGCGACGGAACGTTCCTTAATTATCTTCCGGCAAGAAAATTACGCATTCCCGTGAATAAAGAGAATGCACTGGCCTGCGGGATAGTATCGCCCGAGGATGCAGACAGGATTCCGGAATACATGGACATTGATATTCCCGAGAACAAAAATTCCCTGTTGAAAGTGGAGATGATGTTCCTCGACCTGCTGGCCAATTATCAATGGGACAGACCTATATATATTGTGTCAAAGGGAGGTGACCTGAATCTGGGTATCAAGGATTATCTGCGTTATGAAGGTATGGCCTATAAACTCATGCCATTTAAAGTCCCCGACATACCGGGCGATGTACCTGAAATGGATACGGACAAAATGTACGACCTGCTTATGAACGTCTATAAGTGGGGCCGCATGGACGAACCCGGAGTGCTGCTCGACTATCATGTTACCTATCTGATTCTTGTTCAGCAGGCCGTTCGCCAGATGCACTCCCAGGTGGCCAAAGCTCTTATACTTAAAGGCGAAAACGCAAAAGCCGAGGAAGTCCTTGATAAAGGTCTGGAGGTAATGAAGTATTATCCCCTGAATTACGTGGCCCAGGCATCGATGAATGAGGTGGGTGTCATGGAAGCCGTTGAGTTGTATTATTTCCTGGAGAAACCAGACAAGGCGCGCGCACTCGCTACGCAGTTCCTGGATGAGTCTTACAGTGCCATCAAGTATTTCCTGAGCCCGTTCCAGGGTGGATTCCTTTCCTCATCGGACGCCGAGACGGCCATCAGCACTTACGTACACGTAAAAGATATATTGGATACGAACGGCGACAAAGAGCTGGCAAAAAAATACACCGATACGCTGGAAGAGCTTTTCAAGAAATATCAGTAAGCATATTACAACCCCTCCGTTCTGCGTTGGGGATACGGCCGAGGACCCGGAACCTTCCGTCGGAAAGACGGATGCCCAGGTCCTCGGTTTCTATGAAGGCACAGGAATGGGTATTGGCCAGGTCTGTGATATTGATTCCGCCCTGGACACCATCCGGTTCGCAGGTGAACGGATCCTGAAGATTGCGGATGTTGACCTGCATGGTGGGGGGACAATCAAAGAAATAGTCTTCCTTCACCGAATAGGCTTGTGAAAGCAGTTCGGTCATCCCGTATTCGCTGTCAATCCGGCTTGACGGGAACCCGTTTTTTAACCGCAGATGCAGTTCCTCGCGACTCAGTTCAATGCCTCGGCCTTTCATGCCGCCGGTTTCCACAACAATGAGTCCGGGCGCCTCTACCGTAAAATGCTTCACAAAATCGAGCAGGGCAAAACTGACTCCGATAAGCCAGGTTTTTCTTCCCCGGGAGGCATCACTTTGCAGTCTTTCGAATAAAGCGGGATGATCGTAAAGAAAAAAGCCGTTTTCGGCGCGTGCGCTTTCTTTCATGAGCGCATCGGCCATATATACAAGAGAGGACCCGTTACGTTCCAGGTATGAAGGAAGCAGGGCCAAAATGGTGTATTCCCGGGGCTCTCCATAAAAAAGCCTAAAAATGGAGAGAAGGTTCTGCCGGTACGATTCCAGGCTGGCCACATAGTGCCGGGAAGGAATCATCCCGGTGGTTGCTGAACTTGTGAAAATACATTCTTCGGGGGCTGGGCCGCTGTAAATGCGGTGAGACTTAAAGAATCTTACCGGCAGGTGCGGAATCTGTGCGGCATGCCGTACCGTGCCCGGATCAATGCCAAGCAAATTCAGGTACGTGGCATATACACTGTTATGTGTTGCCTGGTAACGGAATAACTCCAATGCCTTTTGTTCAAAACTATTTTGGGTCATTTAGTTGTTCGTTGATCTTTAGAAGCGTTTCCACATATTCACGGGTGCTCCAAAGGCGTGGAACCTTACTTTGACCGCCCAGTTTGTTTTCCTTCGCCATCCATTTATAGAAGCAGCCTTTATTGACAATGACTACGTGGGGGGCCGCCATTGTTCCCGTGTGAAGGCGCTTGGCTTCGTAATCGGAATTGTGTCCCATTATAGCGCTGTCGAGCAGCCGTACGAACAGTTCTGTGTCTTCGGGGGCCTTCTCGAATTCAATGAGCCATTGGTGAGCACCCCTGCCGTTTCCTTCCATAAATACAGGAGCCACAGTATATTCATTAACGGCCGAGCCGGTCTTTTCACAGGTCTCTGCCAGGGCCTTTTCTGCATTCTCTATCATCAGTTCTTCCCCAAAGGCGTTTATGAAAAGTTTTGTACGGCCGCTGATCTTTATTTTATGGGGATAAAGCGAAGTAAACCGAATGGTGTCGCCTATCAGGTATCTCCATAATCCGGAATTGGTTGTAATGACCATTGCGTAGGTTTTACCTGTGGTCACGGTGTTTATGGTGTCGAAAGCCACATGGGAACCGTTCATGGCCTGTTCGAGTTTGTCAAGCGGGATAAACTCATAGAATACCCCATTATTCACGGTAAGCTGCAATCCCCCATCGGAAAGGTCTGTCTGAAAAGCAAAAAATCCTTCCGAAGCATTGTACGTTTCCAGGTAATGCAGGGTGTCCAGGGGGAAGAGTTCTTTGTACTGGCTCCTGTAAGGTTCAAAATTGATTCCGCCGTGCATGAATAACTCCATTTTTGGCCACACCTGGTGAAGGTGCTCTTTCCCGCTTTTTTCCAGAACCTTGCGCATCAGGATCAGATTCCAGGAAGGTACTCCTGAGAAACTCACCACATTCTGTTTTACAATGAGGTCACTTACGGCCTCTATCTTGGCTTCAAAATCGGTCATGAGGGCTATTTCCCTGGGAGGCGTGGTAAAATAATGGCTGATTTGTGGTTTATTAATTAGCAGGAAGGCAGACAGGTCGCCGAAATAATACGGAGTGTCTATGTTTTTATCTATATGACGGTTTCCCCCCAATGTGAGTGACCGGCCATTGAAAAGTCCCGACTTGGGAAAAGTGCGCACATAATTGGACAGGATAGTCAACATGCCTTTGTAGTGACAATAATGCAGGTTGTCCCAGTTGATGGGGATATATTTGGACTTGGCGGAAGATGTTCCGCTGGACAAGGCAAACCAATAAATCTTTCTGTCCCACAGTACGTTGTCTTCTCCTTTGAGGCTTCTTAACAGATATGGTTCCAGTTTGTCATAAGTGTGGAGAGGCACATGTTGTTGAAAATCAGATACAGAAAATGATTCGTTTAGGCCGAATTCTTTTCCGAATGCTGTTTGTTGTCCGTGAGCAAGAAGGTCTCTGAACATCCTGTCCTGGAACAACTCAGGTTGTCGGGACGACAAGTCCAGTTCTTTGATCAAACGGTTGTTATAAAGGAGATAGGCAGTGTTTATCAGTGACATAGACCGCAAATGTAAGAAAAAACTACAGAATGAGCTATGTGTTGAAAATCTGATGAAGCACATCGGGTGATTTCAGATTAAGCGGCTTGTCCATATGGAAGTCGTAGTATCTGACGAGATGCTGAAGGAAAAGGTTTCGTAAAGATCCGGGGCAAAGAAGCGGCTTTGAATCGCGCGGAGTTCCGTTAAGCAATTGGTAGAACATTCTGGAAGTTTCCAGCGTAAATCCACCCGGGACAGGGTCCGGGAGAGAAGTGAAGGCGCCCTTTGCAATATTAAAATATTCTGAGGCTGCGGAGTACCCGGTGCATGAGGGGGCATAACCCAGGAACCGGCATAACGAGGCGGCAAAATACAGGTGCTGATCAGAGGGATTCGTCTGTGCATCGTTTAGCGAAATAATCGATTCGTAAACAAAATTGAACAGAGGGGGATTGGCTTCCACTTCCCGTATGGTTTTATATAGCAATTCCCCAATGAACATGGCCTGTGCGCTTTTTCTCACGTCAAAACACAATTGTTCCAGCGGCATGCATTTTCTGTATTCTTTTAGTTGCTGCAATTCTTTTTTTGGATTATGATAGGCCTGAACTTCCATTATGCTCAGGGGGTGGAACAAAGCGGCAAGCCCCTTGTTCTTTGCTGTCCGGACTCCTTTTATCAGGTAATTCTGACGTCCGAATTTATCGGTAAGGGCATATACAAGCAGACTGCTCTCGCTGAACGGCCTGGTGTTGAGCACGATCAACAAAAGTGATTCAGTCATGGCAATCTGTATATTCCTGTGGCCATGTTAGCCAGGGCCCTTCCCCGGTGAGAGATCCGGTTCTTCTCTTCTGCGTTGAATTGGGCAAACGTCTTTGTATATCCCGTGGGCATAAAAACCGGGTCGTACCCGAATCCTTTTTCTCCGGCAGGAGTAGAGGTAATGGAACCTTCCACCGTCCCTTCGAAAAAAAGTGGTTCACTGCCTGTGAGAACAGCAATTACACAGCGGAAGCGTGCAGTGCGGTCAGTTATGCCGTCCATTTCCCGGAGCAGTTTCTGCACATTGTCCAGGGGAGTACAATGTTCTCCTGCATAACGGGCGGAATAGACACCGGGTGCACCCCCCAGGGCATCTACTTCCAGGCCGGTATCATCTGCAAAACACGGTTTGTGAAAGATCTCCCAGATAAAACGGGCCTTTTGCAGTGCATTTTCTTTCAAAGTGACTCCGGTTTCGGGTATTTCCAGTGTGAAATGAAGTTGCGAGGGCATAATAATTGATACTGAAGGGCCGAGTATGGCCTGCGCTTCCCTGCATTTATGAATGTTTGCTGTAGCGAATATAAGTTCCATCCTCCAAAGATATGAAGAATTGTACTATTTTTGTAAGATTAATACCTTGTTAATAATGAAGCGCAAAGCTATTTCCCTGGTGGCGGTACTATGGTTTTTCCCATTGATTTCCGGAGCACAAACACAATCTTTTGATACATCTAAAAGTCTCGACATTTTTCACTCTGTCCTGCGTGAAATCTCTCTTTTTTATGTAGACTCGGTTGCTATAGATAAGTTGGTATATACAGGTGTCGAAGCCATGCTTTCGACCATGGATCCGTACACCGAGTTTATCCCCGAGGAGGATAATGAAACCATAGAGATGATGACTACAGGAAGTTACGGGGGAGTGGGCGCTCTTATTAAAAAAAGGCCCGGAGACGGAGTTCTTGTCTCCGAGCCGTATGCAGGTTCTCCGGCAGCTAAAGCCGGTCTGGTGGCCGGCGATGTCATTCTGGCCATTGACGGGCAGCCTGTATATGATATGACGGCCGATGAATGCAGCGCCAAAATGAAAGGGGAGCCGGGAACATCTGTAACGTTTCTGGTAAAGAAACTGAGAAAAGAAGATACTGTTTCGTGTACTGTTTTAAGAGAAAGGGTGCATATTTCAGATGTGGGACTTGCCTGCATGTTGCAGGACAGTATTGCCTACATTCGGGTTACGGCTTTTACGCAGGGTGGTGCCCAGGATGTGAGAAAGACACTTCAGTCCATGAAAAAACAATACAATGTGAAAGGGATAGTACTGGATCTCAGAGGCAACGGAGGGGGTTTAATGGACGAAGCCGTCCAGCTGCTTTCAATTTTCTTACCCAAGCACACTATGGTGGTTTCTGCAAAAGGCCGCATAGAAAGGTTTGATGTGTCATATTACACCAAGGAAGAACCTCTTGATACCAAAACACCTCTCGTAGTTCTGGTTAACAACGGTTCCGCCTCGTCATCTGAAATTGTGGCGGGAGCCATTCAGGACCTGAAAAGAGGCACGCTGGTAGGCCAAAGGACTTTCGGAAAAGGTCTCGTCCAGACTATCAGGCCTTTGAGTTATAATGCCAATCTGAAGATTACCACAGCCAAATACTATATCCCCAGCGGACGCTGCGTTCAGGCCCTCGATTATTCCAACCGGAATGAAGATGGTACCCCCGGAGCAACACATGACGGAGGTATCATGCCCGATATTGAAGTGAGCATTCCGTTGTTCAGCCGAATGGCCATGGAGCTGGTAGCCAGGGACTATATTCATGAATACTCTGTTTTATATTATAAAAACCATGACACCATTGAATCTCCGGATTCCTTTTCCCTTGCTCCGGAAGAATATGAAGATTTTATCAAAGTGACTGCTGCCAAAGAATTTGATGATCGCAGCGCCACCGAAATTCTTCTGGAAAATTTCAGTAAAACAGCTAAAGCCGAAGGATATGAAGAACTTCTGGCAGAAGAAATTGCAGGTTTGCAAAAAAGACTGCTCACAGATAAAGAAGCCGATCTGAATCATTACAAGCCGGAAATTCAGTCATTGCTGGAAGAAGAGATCTGTTGCCGCTATTTTTATCAGGAAGGACGTTTAAGAAGTATGATAAGAAATGATAATCAACTTGAAAAAGCATTGTCACTGTTGTAATATTATTATAATTATTTATATTTGTGATAAGTAGTTTCTTATTCAAAAAACCGTGAATCCGCCAAGCAAAACAACCATCACCTCAATAAATGTATCTATGGCAATAGAAAAAGAAAACGGATTATCACAGTCAAATAATGTGACCCGTATTTGTGCCAACACAAAGATTGTCGGCAACATAGTAACACAACATGACATCCGAATAGACGGGTACCTGGAGGGCCAGATCAAAACAGACGGGAAACTCGTAATAGGAGAGAGCGGAAAATGCACCGGTCAGGTCGAGTGTAAAAATGTTGACATCAGCGGTATTTTTGACGGTGTCCTGAAAGTAAGTGAACTGGCATCTCTCAAAGACAAATGCGTCTTTACCGGAGAATTACATTCGGACCAGATTTCCATTGAACCTTCGGTTCGTATAAGCGGTCAGATTATTTCTCCCGAACTTACCAAAAAAGACGACAAAAAACCTGTTCCGGGAATCGTGACAGTTCCTCCTGCATCTCAGGAGCCTGAACCTAAAAAATAACGGTTATTACACTTTATTGAATACGTGTTTCCGGGCCATGGCTGTCTGGGCAATGGATCTTGCGACCAAATGCGCAGCGTACCCGACCCACAATGCCTGTATTCCCAAGGATCCCATTAAAGTAAAATAACAGATGTAGAATGCCGCCACGGCTATGAGCATGGTATTGCGCATGGCCGGTCCTGCGGTGGCACCTATGTATATTCCGTCCCACATAAAGGTCAGACAGGAGATGAACGGCATGGCATACAGCCAGGGAAGGAAGGGTTGAGCGGCATCAATAACTTCCGGGGTTGAGGTCATAAGACGTAAAAGCCATTGATCTCCTACGATATAGGCAATAGTGGAAAGTGCTCCAACCCCTCCGCCCCATATAAAGAGATAACGAATAGAAAGCATCAGGGATTTTTTGTCTTCGGCCCCTATGTACTTTCCCACTAATGCTTCTCCAGCATAAGCAAATCCGTCTACAATATATCCGTAGAGCAATAATAATTTCATCATGATGGTCGCTACGGCCAGCAGGGTGTCGCCGTATTTGGAAGCCAGAAAAGTAAAACCGGTGTATATCAGAAGCATGCAAAGAGATCTGACGAATACATTCCCGCTAAGAGAAAAGAATCTTTTCCATCCGCTTTCTCTCAGGACGGAGCGGAGGTTAACATGTCCCAGGTATTTTCTAAAGCGCAGCATTACCAGCATAACACCACAAATCAAGCCTGTATATTGTGCAATCACTGTACCCAGGGCAATTCCTTTTATACCCATTCCGCAATGCAGGGCAAGATAAACACTCATCCCCAGGTTGGTGGCATTGACCACAATATCAAGGATCATAGAGGCAGCCGTATTTTGGAGACCAATGAACCAGCCGCGGAATACAAACAATGATAACGCAGCAGGAGCTGCCCAGATACGGATAAAGAAGTATTGACGGGCATATTCCTTAATTTCAGGCGAGGCCTGGGTAAGCCAGAGTACCAGATTGGCAAAAGGCCACTGGATTAACATGATGACCATGGCAAAACCCAGAGCAATGGCAAGACCCCGGATCCCGGTCCGGGCCATTTCACCGTAATCACTGCGACCATAAGCCTGCGCGGTGATACCTGCCGTACCAATCCTCAGGAATCCGAAGTTCCAGTATAGCAGGTCAAAAAGCATGGATCCTATGGCAATGCCTCCAATAGCTGCAGCAGAACCCAGACGGCCGGCAATTGCGGTGTCTGCCATGCCAACCAGAGGAATAGTAATACCTGCAAGAATGCTGGGAACAGCCAGGTGCAGAATTTGTCTGTTAATGGTTTTGGCTATCATATATAGATCAGGTGCGGTACTTGCTGCCTTCGGGATCTTCAAGCATTTTCAGGTAACTGGCATAACGTTCGGCAGGAATAAGACCGTTTTCAACGGCATCCCTTACAGCACACTGCGGTTCGTTGGTGTGAAGGCAGGAATTGTATTTACAGCCGGCAGAAGCAGCAAACAATTCGGGAAAGAAATGATAGAGTTCGGACCTGTTGATTTCAAGCAGACCAAATCCTTTTATTCCGGGACTGTCAATAAAAAATCCCCCTCCGGTCAGAGGATGCATTTCATAAAAAGTTGTGGTGTGTTTTCCGGTAAGATGAGCAGAAGAAATAGCAGCAGTCTTCAGAGACAGTGACGGATCAAGTGTGTTGGCCAGAGATGATTTTCCAACACCGGATATGCCGGCAAAAAGGGATATCTTATCTTTCAGAAGCATACTGAGTGTTTCCAGCCCTGTGCCGTCAAAAGCAGAAACATTCAAAACGGTATATCCGGCCTTGGTATAGATATCAGTTATATGATCTGAATTTTCCTGATATTCAGGGACTGACCTGAGTTCATCGTATTTGTTTACCAGCAGTGTGACAGGGACGCTATAAGCCTGGCAGGTTACTAAAAACCGGTCAATAAACTGTAAGGGGGTTTGCGGTTCTGTCGCACTTAAGACCAGATAGGCGGAATCTATATTGGCGGCAATTATATGTGCCTCCCTGGAAAGATTGGCTGATTTTCTTATAAGATAATTCTTTCTTGGATGTACGCATGTAATGACAGCCGGTTTTGCCGTCATGATACCGTCAACCAGATCTCCCACGGCTACCGGATTAGTCAGTTTTCCCTCTTTCAGCCTCAGTTTGCCGCTAAGAACTGCCTGGAAAGGTTTCCATTCCGGAAGAAAAGAGATCTTGTAAAGATTTCCTGTTTGTTTGACTACCGTTGCACGTTCGAAAGGAAGTATATCCATGGCTCTCTGTTTGCGGGCGCTAAGGTACAAAAATGTTCAAAAAAGATTAACTTTGTAAAATGTTTACAGTAAACGAAATACAAGGCTTTGTATATCAGGCCGTTCAAAATCTCATCTCTTCTTACACCAACAGTGCGTTGCATCTTCCGGTTGAATATGCACTGTCCGTAGGAGGGAAACGACTTCGTCCTGTTCTTTGCCTGATGACTTATAATATGTTCTGTGACAATCTGCCGCCGTCTGTTCTCAAACCGGCCCTTGGTCTGGAGATCTACCATAATTTCACACTGGTACACGACGACGTGATGGATCATTCTGACATGAGGAGAAACCAGCCTACCGTTCATAAGAAATGGAATGTCAATACAGCCATCCTGAGCGGAGATGCCTTATGCATGCTTGCCTATAAATATATGAGCCAATGCAATCCCGACGTCTTGCCTGCCGTACTTGAAGTATTCAACCAGGCAGCCGAAGATGTCTGCGAAGGACAACAGCTGGATATGGATTATGAACGCCAGGCCGTCATATCTCAGGAAGAATACCTGAATATGATATCCCGCAAGACGGGCGCCCTGATTTCCTGTGCCATGCAGACAGGAGCCATTTGTGCCAAAGCGGACTCCGCTACAATACAACTCTTGAAGAATAGCGGCTATTCACTGGGTGCCGCCTTTCAGGTACAGGACGATTACCTGGATGTTTACGGAGAACAGGCTGTTTTTGGAAAGTCCATCGGGCTGGATATCTGTAATAACAAAAAAACCTGGTTACTTACTTATGCATTGCGTACTGCACAGGGTAACGATCTGAACGAGCTGAACACTCTTGTACAAACAAAGAATAACTCCGAAAAAGTGCCCGGGATAATTGCCATCTACAACAGGATTGGGGTTAAGGAAGCCGCCGAAAGACAGATCGCGGACTATCTTGAACAGACGCTCGGTGCAATTGAAAATGTCAATGTAAAACAAGAGCGTAAGGTGCTCCTTATGGAATTTATTCAAAACCTGCTTTACAGAAACAAGTAACCGATATGACTATTTCCTTTTGCGAAAAATGCAACGCAATTTTTGACCGTGTAATTGAAGATTATCACAAGACTGATTCTGTTACGGCTGTTTGTGAGAATCCTTATCCCGCAGGCAGCATGGATGCTCTTCTCTATGAAAAGACCTGGATAGACACTGTTCAGTGGCATCTCGAAGATATTATCCGCGACCCGCAAATCGATCCTTCGGAAGCGTTACAGATTAAAAGACGCATTGACAAATCCAACCAGTTAAGGACCGACCTGGTGGAACGTATTGATTCTTTTCTTTATGAACATTTGTCCGGTGTGACCCTTCAGGAGAAAGCAGGCCTGAATACCGAGACGCCTGCCTGGGCCATTGACCGATTATCTATTCTCGCTTTAAAGATATACCATATGAGTTTGGAGGCGGACCGTAAAGATTCGCCCAAAGCAGCGGAGTGTGCTATTAAAAGAGATGTATTGCTTACCCAGCGGTACGATCTCTCCACTGCCCTGGACCAGTTGCTGGATGATCTTGAAAAAGGACGTAAGTACATGAAACTTTACAAACAGATGAAAATGTATAACGATCCCCTCCTCAATCCGGTACTGTATGGGAAAAGGTAAACGTACACCCCATGTGCTGTGTCTCAGGTTTTCTGCCCTGGGCGATGTAGCAATGAGCTCCGTGGTGCTTAAGTCCTTTGCACAGGATAATCCCGGTATCCGTTTCACTTTAGCCGGTCCCGCATTGCTGGAGCCGTTATTCAGAGGGGTCCCGAATTTGTCTTTGTTCCCGGTAAACAAGAAACAGTCGATTTTTGTTATCTATCTGACACTTATGCGTCTGGGCGTTACTCATGTTGTCGATCTCCACAGTGTATTAAGAACTTTTGCTATCAGAACCCTGTTCTTTTTATCGGGGAAAAAGGTGGTATTCCTGAAAAAGGAAAGACAGGCCAGACGAGAACTGCTTGCAGATCCGGTGGGATGTCCTCCGCTTACTCACATGTGTGAATTATATGCTGCCACACTCAGGGAACTGCAACTGAATTCTCCTTCTTTTGCTTCAGGTCCCTATATCCCAATGAAGCAATGGCCTCTTAAACGTGTTGGAATAGCTCCTTTTGCCAAACATGAAGGCAAACAGTGGCGGCTGGGCCCCATGCATGACATTGTCTGTGAACTGGCTGAACAGGGAGTTGAAGTGTTCCTGTTCGGAGGTGGAGAAGCTGAACAGAGTATATTGGAGGAATGGGCCGATGCAAACAAAAATGTCACGAACATTGCAGGAAGCGGTTCTTTTGAAGAGGAACTGAATCTGATAAGGACACTCGATGTCATGGTTTCAATGGATTCGGCCAATATGCATTTTGCTTCTGCCATGGGAATTCCTGTTATATCCATTTGGTGCGCCACACATCCAAAAGCGGGTTTTTACGGATGGCGTCAGGACCCCCTGCAGGCCATTCAGTTGCCTCTGGATTGCCGTCCCTGTACTATTTTTGGTGCCGGACCGTGCCGGAAGGGGACTTACGAATGTACCGATGCCCGTATAATGAATATGCTCAGGCGCTCTTTAGGCTTGATTCCGCGTGAACTGCGAACTGAGATCATGGCGCCTGCAGGCAATTGGGCCAGTCTCACCGCTGCTGCTCAGGCTGGAGCAGGATCGGTTTATTTTGGAGTAGGGCGTTTGAATATGCGGGCACATGCCGCGTTGAATTTTACAATAGAAGACCTGCCCGCAATTTCTGAGTTTTGCATAAAACACGGAATGCGTTCTTACCTGACGGTCAATACAATTTTTTATGATCAGGACCTGGAAGAACTTCATATAGTGCTTAATGCTGCTAAAAAGGCCGACATATCGGCTGTCATTGCCTCGGACATGGCGGCCATTCTTGAGGCCCGGGCCATGGGGCTGGAAGTACACGCTTCCACCCAATTGAACATATCCAATATAGAGGCCCTGAAATTCTTTGCCCGGTATGCCGATGTGGTTGTTCTGGCCAGAGAGCTTTCGCTGGAACAGATTAGTGAAATATCACTTCAGGTTAAGGAACAACAGATAAAAGGCCCGTCGGGGAATCTGGTCAAGCTGGAATTATTCTGCCACGGAGCGTTATGCATGGCCGTTTCCGGGAAATGTTACCTGAGCCTTCACGAATACGACAAGTCTGCCAACAGGGGTGCCTGTTACCAGATATGCCGCCGTTCTTACCTGGTGGAAGATAAAGAGACGGGAGCACAACTCGAGATAGACAATCAATACATCATGTCTCCCAAGGATTTGTGTACGGTTACTTTTATAGATCAGATACTCGGTGCAGGTGTTGAGGTACTCAAGATTGAAGGTCGTGCCAGGGCACCTGAGTACGTCAAGACTACTGTAGGTGCTTACCGCGACGCTGTCCTGGCTTATGAAGACGGGCGTTTTACTCCTGAACTGGCTGCCGGACTGGAAGAGAGGCTCAAGAAAGTCTTCAACCGCGGATTTTGGGGTGGCTATTACCTGGGATCCCGTTTGGGCGAATGGAGCACAGTCTACGGAAGCCAGGCGGCAGAAAAGAAAACTTATGTGGCCAGGGTCACCAATTACTTTACCAAACAGGGTGTTGCAGAGCTTTTAGTAGAAGCGGCTCCTCTTAAAGTCGGAGACAACGTTTTGTTTATTGGACCCACAACAGGGGTGAAGGAAATCACGGTCACCGAGATCAGGATTGAAGGGGAACCGGCAGATGAAGCGCCTCAGGGAACAATCTGCTCTGTGCCTGTGCCTCAAAGACTCAGACGGTCCGATAAAGTCTACAAACTGGAATCCTAAACAATCTCTGCCAGCATACAGCGGGCAGAACCGCCTCCGTTGGTTTCAATGGTGTTCAGTACCGGCGTTATAAGCGGGTTATATGATTTCAGCGTTCTCCTTTGTTCGGGTGTAAGCACGTTATATGCCTGCCTGGACATCACAAGAAAGGGTTTTTTATCTAAGGAAAACACCTGGAACATGTTTCCGGCAAAATGATTCATCTGCTCTGCAGTAATATAGACAATTTCCTTGTGGTCATCATTGAATTGGTCCAAAAGCATCCGGCGGTCATTTTCATCGGGTACCGAATCGAGGCAAATAACTACGTAGCGGTCTGCCATACACATCATTACATTGGTGTGATAAATGGGCTGACCCTGGCTTAATGCGTTAAATAGAATAGGCTTGTATGAAAGGGTCTCGCATACCTCCAAAAAAAGATCCTCGCTGGTACGGGGCGAACGGCATGCATAGGCCCGTGCGTTTTCTCTGTCGAAAACCATACTGCCCGTACCCTCCAGGAATTTATTCTGTCTTTCCCGGGGACTCATGTCAATCCAGCGGATCCGCGGCGCCTCGTTCATTATGAGCTGAAACACCGTTTTTTTCCTTTCAAGGCGCCGGTTTGGGGCATACATGGGATAGAGAATGGCCATTTGTCCCGGATGGAAAGATATCCAATTGTTGGGAAAAATGGAATCGGGCGTATGAGGTTCCGGTGTGTCTTCTGCCACAACCACCTCTATCCGGTGTTTTCGCAACAAATCCACATAGGCGTCAAACTCGGCCAACGCCATTTCCTGCACCTGATCCTGCGGCCCTGCTGTTTGGAACGCATTGTTCACGGCTGTCTGGGGATTGTACCCAAAACAGCAGGGCCGGATCATAAGCAATTTAGCCATGAAGGATATTATTGTTGTTCTATTTCCAGAATAGATTTGCTGATAATGCCCAGCGCCTCCATAAGTTCTTCTTCGGTAATAACAAGCGGCGGAGCCAGACGAATGATATGTCGGTGTGTAGGTTTGGCAATTAATCCGTTTGCGGCCATGGCCAGGCATATATCCCAGGCTTCCTTCCCGTTGCGCGGTTCAATGACAATAGCATTCAGAAGACCTTTTCCCCTGACAAGCTTTATCATGCCGGATGGGATGTTCCTCAGGTAGTCGCGGCAGATGGAACCCAGTCGCTCTGCTTTTTCTGCCAACTGTTCGTCTTTTACCACCTGAAGGGCTGCTACTGCCACTTTACATGCCAGCGGAAAACCTCCAAATGTGGACCCGTGTTCTCCGGGCTTTATGGTAAGCATGATCTCATCACTGGATAATACGGCAGAAACGGGGAGAACCCCTCCGGAAAGAGCCTTGCCCAGAATAAGCACATCGGGGTGAACTCCTTCGTGGTCACAGCAAATCAGTTTCCCGGTACGGGCAATACCTGTCTGCACCTCGTCGGCCACAAAAAGCACATTGTGTTTCTTACAGAGGTCGTAACATTTTTTCACATATCCGTCATCGGGCACAAAAACTCCTGCCTCGCCCTGGATGGGTTCGGTTATGAATGCAGCCACGCGTGATCCGTGTTGTTCAAGGACTTCTTCCAAAGCCTTGACATTATTGTAGGGGATCTTAATCAAACCCGGGGTGAAAGGCCCGAATTGTCCGTAAGAATCCACGTCGGTAGACATTGAAACTATGCTGATGGTACGTCCGTGAAAGTTTCCTTCGCAACAAACAATCAGTGCCTGGTCTTCGGGAATGTTCTTTTTAACATATCCCCAGCGCCTTGACAGCTTCAAAGCGGTCTCCACCGCCTCGGCTCCGGAATTCATGGGAAGTACTTTATCATACCCGAAAAAATCGGTAACATACTTTTCGTATGGTCCAAGACAGTCGTTGTAAAACGCCCGTGAAGTAAGACAAAGTTCCTGTGCCTGGTCAATGAGCGCCTGCACAATCTTTGGATGGCAATGTCCCTGGTTAACAGCAGAATAAGATGAGAGAAAGTCGAAATACCTTTTTCCATCAACATCCCACACGAATGGTCCTTTTCCTTTACTCAGGACCACTGGAAGCGGGTGATAGTTATGAGCACCGTACTGAGATTCGAGTGCAATGTAGTCGTTTGAGTTCATAACGCGAAGATAAATATTAATATTCCAGGAATAAAATTAAATTTACACTATGAAAATGGTGTTAAGCATTGTCCCTGTTATACTTTTCCTGTTATTCCTTTTTATGATGGACAGTTTCAAACTGGTTGTCAAAAAACAGGTTGTTCTGGGTATTATATGGGGAGGTGTCTGTGCACTCATAAGTTATTTGATAAACACTTTCCTGCTTGATAAAACAGGTGGCTCGTTCAATACTTTATCTCTTTATCTGGCGCCCGGAGTAGAAGAAACGCTTAAGTCTCTTTTTATCTTTTATCTTATAGGGAAAAAGCGAATAGGATTCATGGTAGATGCGGCCATTTACGGTTTTGCCACGGGAACCGGATTTGCTTTGGTCGAGAACCTGTTTTATGTGTATTCTATCACGGAAACATCCATGCTTACCTGGATTGTGAGGGGGTTTGGAACAGCCGTAATGCACGGGGGTTGTACTGCCTTGTTTGCCGTTATTTACATTGGAGCCAAAGCAAGAGGGCGTAAAGAAAGGTTAATGGCCATTTTTGCCCTGGGAATGGCTTATCTGATCCATTCCGTGTTCAATCATTTTTATATCAATCCGGTGATTCAGACCGTTGTAATATTACTGTTCCTGCCCCTGATATTCATACTGATATTCAGGTATAACGAGAACAGGCTTCAAAGCTGGATGGAACTCGAATTAAGCAGTGAGGTTGAATTATTGAAAATGATCCGGCAGGGCCGGTTTTCTTCTACCCGGACCGGACAATACCTGGCTTCGCTCCGGGAACGTTTCCCGGGAGAGGTGATCCTCGATATGTATTGTTATCTGCAACTGTATCTAGAACTGTCTTTAAAGGCAAAACGTAATATTATGCTCAGGGAGCACGGATTTCCCTTATCAAGGGAGGATGGCATTGGCGAGAAACTGGCTGAACTGGGGATTTTGCACAAAAGGATAGGAAAAGTAGGGGGATTGACACTTTCTCCACTTATCCGGATGAGTTACAGAGATGTATGGAAACTTAATTTATTAAAATAAATTGGTTATGAACCAACTTTTTAGGACCTCAATACTAATTATATCGACAGTGTCTGCCCGACGCTATGAAAGATGAGAGAATAGAAATAGAAGCTATCATTGCCGGGCAAACCGGACGGTACAGGTTGTTTGTGGAACGGTATCAGAACCCGGTTTTCAGGGTTATTTACAAGATTGTGAATGACCGCGAGGAGGCCGGAGAATTAACTCAGGATGTGTTTGTGAAGGCCTATGAATCTCTGAAACAGTACAATCCCGAGTACAAATTCTTCAGTTGGATTTACCGGATGGCTATTAACAGGGCATTGTTGCATTTAAGAAACAGAAAGCCTTATGTAGAACTGGATAAGATTCCCTTGCAGGAAAATGTGTTGGACAGAACGGAGCCATATGATGTGATAACAAAGAAAAGCCTGGTAGACAAGGCGGTAAATGAATTGAACGAAAGCTACAGGATGGTCATCCAACTGAAATATTACGCAGATCTTTCCTATGCCGAAATGGCAGAGGTGCTTGGAATACCTGAGAAAACAATCAAGTCCAGGCTGTTCGATGCCAGAATGATACTAAAAGATAAATTAGGTAATAAATTGAAATATGTTGAATGATAGATATATAGACATTGTCCAAAACAAAGTGGACGGTGTGCTGCCTGCAAATGAAGAGGATGTTTTTCAGGAACTGATGAAGATCTCTCCCGAGGCAAAAGACCTGTATAAAGACCTGCTGAAGACTCACCGGATATTACAGGACAATGCCGGGGAAATTCCCCCCGTATCTTTTGCTCCGGACATCATGCAACGGATAAAGGGGAAAACAGCCCGTAAAAAAGTGTTAACCGGGTCGGGCCGTTTTTATGCTTATGCTGCCATGCTCGTTCTTGTGCTTGTTCTGGGCGTTCTGGCGGCTTATTACCTTACCTCACCCAATAAATTCGGATTGAACGGAGATCTTTCGGGGACTATGGCCCGTAAAAACGGAGTGGAAATAGATGTGCAGGAATACAATAAGACCGGTTTCCGGATGTACCTGATTTCAGTCACTTCCAAAGACAGTCTCTATGTTGAATTCACCAGCACAGACGGGCCGGAATGCCTAAACGTGGTGCATTCAGACGGGACACTTGCTGAACGTACAGGCAATGAGTCTGATGTGCATTATGTTTTGAAGGGAAATGCTATCTTTACATTGTCCAATGCCCCTACAGCTTCTGAACTGGTTTTTTATACAAAAGAAAAACAGATCTTTTTATTCAAAGTTCCCCCAACATTTTGAAACCGAGTGTATAATTAGTATAAAAGCAATATAGTGAAGTAAATTTTACAATTATGAAAAAGAGAAACGGTTTAATATTGGCTCTGGCAGTGATTGCCTCCCTGGCTATCGGATTTCTGGTGGGGATTATGGTTGAAATACCCAAGGTAGATGATACCCAGGTTACAGGCACGATAGGGAAAGTCCGGAATTATAAAAATGTGAAAATCACAGAACAGGATATTCAGATTAAAAACGAATTGCTTGCAGATTCTGTACTGTTGAAGGCCATTGGTAATTATTTCAATTACTATTATGTGAGTGCTGTTTCTCAGGGTGAACGGATTAGGTATGCCTTGGTAGAATTGGACCCTGAGCAGGAATTCAAAGAATTCAGCGGTCTGGTCCTTTCCGAATTTGCCGGCTACGGGACCTTTTTGGAAAATGCACGAAAAGATCTGATGTTGGCCATTGCTTTGTGTAAATTCCCCAACGACGCCCATCCTGTTTTACTTAGAAACGCCATAACACAGGCCAACAACGTGATAGCCCAGATGAGCTACCGTAAACAAGCCGTGCTGAATCTTATAGACAACCTGGACACATTCATAGGGCAAAAGGGAAAAGACGTTCCCGTTGTGCTGGCCAATGTACATGCGGTGCTTTCCTGTGACCAGATAATTAACGCTGTTGCGCTGAACGATAAGGTGGTCCTGAAATATTTCGACAAGAAGAAATTATATACCACAGACATTAAAGCCTCGTCATTGGCCGATATACAGGGATCTTCTTCTGTGCTGGAGGGTTTATTCATTCCTGTAGTGCACGATGCAGATGTTTTACAACAGCAGTATGAATCAAGCGCTTCCATAGTTCAGGCTTGTATAGTAGTCCATGATTATGTAGTACACGATATCGATATTTTGCAAATGTGGGCTGCATCTGAAAGTTCCCTGGGGATAGACCCCGTTATATTGAGTCAGGAAAACCTGGGATTCTATGTACAGGATGCAGCGCTTATTGGTTCGCAGTTTTGTCTGGACGCCGGCAATTTACAGGATTTTGTACAATCGGCCAGCGAGTTGGGCATAATTCTGGACGCAGGGTCAATAGGCACTATGTTCCAGAACACGGCAGATCTTGGGATGAATTATATTGTTACAGATGCTGCCGGAAATCTTTCTATCATACCCGACGCCATATATGATCAATCGCTGGGCATTATTTATTATAATTCAGAAATAATTGGAATGAGCAATATGTTGCAATTGATGGAATTCATGAACAGTACGGCTCAACTTGGAATCATGGATCGCCAATGAAACGTTTTGTATTGATTATGTGCATGCTGATACCGGGCTTGCCCGGTATTTTGCATGCACAGACCATGAACAGCGTGACTAAGGATAATCTGCAGTTGGTCTATTTTGGGAAAAGGTATTCTTATATTGTACCGCATGTGTCCCAGACCTTCCAGAACGCAATGCATTTTCACCGCAATTTCTGGCCATACAGAGACACGACCACCTATGTTTTTCTGACCGATTTTGAAGATACCGGTCACGGGGGAGCCACTCCTCTGCCTGCCAACCAGGTAATATTGGGTATAGAACCGTACAGTTTTGCCTTCAGTATTATTCCTTCCAACGAGAGGTTCCAATGGTTGTTCAATCATGAACTGACACATGTTGTTCTTTCCGATAAACCCAATGAACGCGACATAAAGTTTCGTAAGTTCCTGCAGGGTAAAGTGCTCCGGGATGATGAGCACCCTGTTTCGGCTATATGGAGTTACTTCACAACTCCCCGCTGGTATTCCCCGCGCTGGTACCACGAAGGCATTGCCTGTTTCATGGAAACCTGGATGTCGGGCGGATTCGGGCGGGCCATGGGCTACTACGACGAGATGTATTTCCGAAGCATCATTGACGGAGCCGAGCCGTTGTATTCCCTCATTGGCCTGGACACAGAGGGAACTACCGTGGATTTTCAGGTAGGGGCCAACTCGTACCTGTACGGGGCGCGTTTCATTACGTATCTTGCCTATGAATACGGGATAGACAAACTTAAAGAATTCTATTCCAGGACGGATAGCTCAAAAGCCTTCTATGCCGGCCAGTTCAGAAAGGTTTACGAGCGTCCGGTGCGGGAAGTGTGGGAAGACTGGAGGGCCTGGGAGAATGATTTCCAGAAAGAGAATATTGCCCGCATCAAGGAATTCCCCCTCACGGATTTTAATCCGCTTACGTCAGACCCGCTGGGGAGCGTATCCAAGTTTGAATACAATAAGTCCACCGGGAAACTCTATGCTGCCATTAACCACCCGGGCATTATTTCCCAGATAGCCGAAATAGACTGCCATACGGGAAAGATCCGCAAAATAGCGACGCTCGATTCACCCAGTCTCTATTTTTCTACCCATCTGGCTTATAACGCCAGGGATGAGAAACTCTATATATCCGAGCATAACAACAATTACCGTAACCTGGTGGAAATTGACGTAAAGAGTGGAAGCCGCCGGATTCTCAACAAGCTTACACGTGCGGGAGATCTGGAATTCAATGCGGTTGACAAATGTTTGTGGGGCGTTCAGAACGATAACGGCTATTCGACCCTGGTAAAGATCCCGCCGCCATATGACCGGACACTGCCCGTTTTTTCGGCACCCTTCGGAAAAGTGCTGTTCGATCTTGATATTTCTCACTCGGGCGACATGTTGTGTGCCACTTTATCGGGTATCAGAGGCGAGCAGTCGCTGATTCTGTTTGACCTGAAGAAGCTCGATGCCGGACAGTCGGGGTATGAAACCGTATACACACTGGACGATAATACCCTTACTCAATTCAGGTTTTCCACAGATGACCGGTATCTTATTGGCACTTCGTATTATACGGGTGTGTCCAATGTCTGGAGCATAAAACTCGAAGACAAAAGCTTTGAGTTACTTTCCAATACTACAACCGGCTTTTTCATGCCATTGCAGCTGAATGCCGATTCACTGCTTGTCCTCCGGTACGAGCGGGACGGAATGAGGCCCGGAATCATCCCGCTAAAGGTGCTTGAAGATGCCAATGCGATTGGGTTCCTCGGCAATATGGTTCATCAGGAACATCCGGTCGTGGAAGAATGGTCCCTGCCTCCCGCTTCGGCGCTTAAAGGTGTAAATGATTCGGTTGTTGAAAAACCGTATGTTCCGCTGAAAGAGATGAAGATGTTCGGAGCCTATCCCGATATTGCCGGATTCAAAAATACCGTAGCCCTGGGATACCGTTTGAATTGGCGTGATCCTCTGGGGATAAGCAATATCAATCTTTTCCTGGCCATGTCGCCCTGGAGCCCGTACGATGTCGAACAGAAATTCCATGCCATGCTGGAATGGAAATTCTGGAACTGGCGGCTGAAGGCCAACTACAATCCCACCCATTTTTACGACCTTTTTGGGCCCACCAAACGAAGCCGTGCCGGATACTCAATAGGTGTGGAATATAAACGCGCATTTACTCTTAAAAGCCCTTTAAAATATAATGTAGAAGGAGCTCTGTACACCTACGGAATGCTTGAAGTCCTGCCCGGATACCAGGAGATTGAAGCCCCTATGCGAAACATGCAGGCCGGAACAGTATCCTTTGGTGTTTCGAAACTTCGCAAAACTCTGGGAGCTGTTGATGATGAAACCGGATTTTCATGGGATATCAGTAATACCACTTACCTGGCAAAAGGAGATTTTTACCCTTCGTTCGTATCCAATCAGAGTGTGGGATTCCTGATCCCTTTTATCAGGAACACGAGTTTCTGGATACGTAACAGCATTGGGCAGTCCCTGGGAGAAAGGACCTCGAGCCTGTCGCATTTCTATTTTGGAGGATTCGGGAACAACTATGTAGATTGGCAGCCTTCTGAGCAGTACCGTAATGCATTATCTTTCCCTGGAGCCCGGATAGATGAAATCCCGGCGTATAATTATGTGAAAACGATGGGAGAGTTGTGCCTGTTCCCTATACGGCTAAAGAATGTGGGAACTACCTGGCTTTATCCTACTTATATCAGACCGACCCTGTTTGGGACACATCTGATGACGAATTTTGACCGGAAGAACACCATATCTAATTTATTCAACTGCGGTGCCCAGGTGGATATCCAATTGGTGCTTTTTTCCTACCTGAAGACAACCTGGTCATTCGGTTACGCCAAAATGTTCCAGGCAGGAAAAAAGTCGACCAATCAGTTCATGTTGTCGCTTAAATTACTGGGTAATTAGCGTGCAAGTACGCCGTCGAACGGGTTTTGATCACCGTCGGGCCATATGCCGTTCCTGAAGGCTTTATTATTCACCATTTCTGAATTGGGGATCTGGTAAACAAAACGCCAGGATTTGGCAGGAAGTGGTTTATAGCCGCCGTAATTGATGTGATCTCCTTTCCTTTCCAGCGGTTTCTGGTTCCTGATGATGTCAAACCAGGCATATCCTTCTCCATAAAGCTCTTTTCTGCGTTCCAACAGGATGGCCTCAACAAGGTCGGTGCCCGAGGCGGTTGTCTTTTTAGCCCCACGCATTTCCTGCAATTGACAGAGCAGTTCTTTGGCCTGCGTATCCTTGCCCAGGCGCGCCAGGGCTTCGGCTTCGTTCAGCAACATTTCTTCCGAGCGCATGAATACTATGGAACCAATAAGGTCATCGGTATCCCTGAATTTCATGGAATAGTTGATGATGTCCCAGACAATATCTATCTGTGATTTACGGATATCACCCGCATCGAATTTGTTGACGAATTGATCGTTCAGGAAGAAGCACTGGAATGTAAAACCGTTACGTGTCCAGTTGGCCCACATGGCAAACGGAGAGTAGTCGCTCAGGTTCTGGTCTTTGGTTTGAGGCATGCCCCACATCCAGGAAGCCGTGTTCAGGTCGTTGAATCCGGCCAGATACATGTCGTTGGAAGTGAGCGGATAGGGTTGACGGGCCTTGTTGGCATATTCAGCTGCCTTTTCCCAGTTGTTCATTGTCATGTAGACTTGTGACAAAAAGCCCCTGACCACACTTTGGTCCATGTGGTTCTTGGCACTCCTTGAAAAACCCTGAAGAAGACTCTCGGCCTGCAGGAAATCTTCCAGAATCCGGTTGTAGGTATCCTGTACCGTGCCTCTTGGAGCTCCTTCTGTCTGGTCTGTTGTGGGTTCAAGATAAATGGGAACACCGGGCATGTCTTTGGCAATGGCATAAGTGTGCTGGAACAGGCGGATCAGATGGAAATATGACCATGCCCGCATAGCCAGCGCCTGACCTTTGATATAATCTTTTTCGGATTGCAGCCCGTCGGCTTCGTCAATATAACAGATAATGCTGTTTACGTTGTTGATGAGCCGGTAATAATAGATCCAGAGGCAGGACGATTTGAAAATATCACCGCGTGTATGTCCCCAGAAATTGTAATCGTAGGTGTACCATCCGCCCCAGACAATTATGTCCTCGCCGCAGGCATCGAAAGTCATCTGGTGTGTAGCGTAGCCCCAGTCGTCCTGACGGCCCGATCCGCCCGAGCCGGATTCCAGTTGGTAGTAACATCCGTAAAGGGCCGATTGGGCACCCTGGGTTGTTTTGAATACTTCTGTATCGGCTACCGAAGTAGATGGCGTCGTTTCCAGAAAGTCTGTACAGGCGGCAAGCCCCATGATGGCTATTCCCGTGCAAAGTATGGATTTAATATATTTTTTCATATACATATCTTATTTTGTGTTATAAACTGAACTGTAAACCAAAAGTAACGGACTTGGTAGTCGGGAACCTGTTACCTGTTGTCCCGGAAATGCTTTGCTCGGGGTCTGTGTTCCTCTTGGCGGCAGAGCCGAAAGTGAGCAGGTTATCTCCCTGTACATATACCCTGAATGAGCTGAATTTCATTTTCTTGAGGATAGAAGCCGGTAAGGTGTAACCAACAGATACGTTTCTAAGTCTTACAAATGTATTGTCATAGATAAATTTGGATGAATACGATCCCATGGAATTGGAATATGCCTTTGAGAAGCGGGCAATTTCAGATCCTGAATTGCTCTCTGTCCATGAATCCAGGACGTCCGGATGGTAGGAGAAACCTTCCCTGTAAGCAATCATCTGGGAGTAGTCCGAGTCGTACAGTTTGCCCCCAATGCTGTAATAGATCATGAAAGACAAGTCAATTCCATAAAAATTGAAGGTATTGGTATATCCTCCGAATAGTTTGGGAATGGCGTCGCCCAGGTAGGTTTTTTGCTCATCGCCGCTTACTTCATTGTAGTTCTCGGTAAGGACGCGTTCTGCTACCACTCTTTCACCCTGTTCGTTCGTTTCATACACGTTTTTCCACCACTGGTCGTTACCGTTCTGCGGATTCACTCCGGCCCACTCGGCGCCCCAGAAATTATACCGGCTCTGACCTTCTCTCCATTTGAAAACACCCGAGTTCATCTCGGCCTGAGGCAATTTGGTGATGGTGTTTTTATAATGGGTGGCATTAAAATCCATGCTCCATTTAAAGTTTTCGTTGTTCATGACGCGCCAGCTTAACTGGATCTCAACACCCTGGTTCTGTACGTCCCCGATGTTCCTGTCAATACCGCTGAAACCGGTTGAGGGAGCCATAGGCAGGGTAAAGAGGAGGTCTTTTGACTTCCTGTTGAAGAATTCGAACGATCCGGTAAGTTTATTGAATAAAGCGAAATCCACCCCGGCATTGAATTGCAGGTTTGTCTCCCATTTAAGGGTCTCGTTGGGCAGTCTTTCAATCATGACGCCGGCTTTACCAAAATCGTCATAGCCTGTGGCATACAGACCCTGATAGGAATACCAGGAAGAAAGGCCGTCATTTCCTACGGCACCGTAGCTGGCTTTCAATTTTAAATTGTCAATCCAGGAGACATCCTTCAGGAAGTTTTCATTGGACATTCTCCAGGAAGCGCCCAAAGACCAGAAGGTTCCCCACCTTGAATTCGGGTGGAAACGGGACGATCCGTCGGCCCTGATACTTCCCGATACGTAGTATTTGTTATCAAAATCGTATTCGGCACGGGAGAACCAGCTCATAAGCCTGTAGTTGTCTTCGTATGAGGTCAGGTCGGTCATTGTGGCGGCAGATCCGAGTTCATACAGACCGCCAAAGGGGAAGCCCTCTTTTGATCCGCTCAGGCCGTTCACAACCCGCTGGTAAGATTCCTGTCCCAACAATACGCTTACTCCGTGTTTGCCAAATGTTTTATCGTAGGTCAACAGGTTGGTCCATGTGGTGGTGACGCTGCGTGTGGAAGATTTGGTCGCAGCTCCCCGGCCCGCCATATATCCGTATGTGGCGCTGGTGTATCCGCTGTAATTTGAAAGATAATAGTCCAGACTTAAGGTGGTCCTGAATTTCAGTTCGGGAATGAATGTGATTTCCGCAAAGTTTCTGCTTGCGATATTATCTACCTTGGTAATGTATTTGTTGTAGGCGGCATCGGCCAGAGCATTCCAGCCTATCCAGCTCTTTCTGTCGTTTCCGTAATCGTAGATCTTGTTGCCGTCTGAATCGGTCTTATAGGCGTTGGCACTGTAGTCCCATTCATACACAGGATAAATGCCGGGAATGGTACGCAGGAACCAGATGTAGTCTGAACTGGCGGGGGCGTCGGTAAGACTGTGGGCAAAAGAAGTATTCGTGCCCACTTCCAGCCATTTTTTCACCTTGGTGGTAACGTTGGCGCGGCCGGTAATACGGTTGAATTGTTGTGTGGTAAAGATACCCTTGTCATTTACATAACCTCCCGAGAAGAAGTAGCTGGTCTTATCTGTCTTTCCACTGAAATCCAGCGTATATTCCTGACGGGGTCTGGATTGAAGCATCTCGTTACGCCAGTCGCCTTCAAAAAGCAAATCGACGCCTGAAACCAGCTTTCCGTCTGTACCCACGGGCTTGCTTGTGTTCCAGGGATTGATCTTGATTTCGTTAAGCAGGTTGTTGGTAGCCAGCTGTGCGGCATCGGCTGCTGCGTAGCCGTTATCCATGGCTTCGTAATAAATGCCTCTCCATGATAATTCGGTGAATTCCTGCGGAGTCAACTGACGGGGCATATCTACAGCCAGAGTAGAAAAACCAACGCTGGAACGGAAACTGATCTGCCCCTGTTCCCGCTGGCCTTTACGCGTGGTGATAACGATAACCCCGTTGGCAGCGCGCGATCCGTACAATGCCGTGGCAGAGGCATCTTTAAGCACCGTCATGGATTCGATGTCGGAAGGGGCAATGGCGTTGATATAGCCGCCGTAAGGCACTCCGTCCACCACATAAAGAGGCGAGCTCGATGCGTTCATGGACCCGATACCACGGATCATGATACTGGCGCTTTCTCCGGGTTGTCCGCTATTGTTGATTACCTGTACACCGGTACTCAGACCCTGCAATGCCTTCGTGACATTCGAGGTGGGGATGCGTTCGAGGTCTTCTTTTTTAACTACCGAGGCCGAGCCGGTAAATGATGTTTTCTTTCCTTGTCCGTAAGCGATGACCATGACTTCATCAAGCGCCATGACGTCCGGTTGCATGGTTACTTCCATTTGAGCTCCTGTGACTGGCATCTCCAGATCTCTGAAACTGATGCATGTAAAGGAGAGTACTTTGGAATCGGGGCCCACTTCAATGGAAAAGGCACCGTCCACATCCGATACGGCATACCGTCCGGTGGCTTTGTCTTGAACTGTAGCGCCAATAACAGGCAGACCATCTTCGGAAGATACAATCTTTCCGGAAATTTGCCTGTTCTGGGCCGTGGCAAAGGGCGCAAAGAGCAACAATGCTAAAATTCCTGTTAGAAATTTTTTCATAATTTAATTGGTTTAGTGTGAGTTGATTATTAGTTCACCTTCCAAATCTGCTCGAGAACGGCAAATCCGGCAGGATCATAGGTTTCCAGTTCATGGCGGGTATATGGGAAGTAGTCGTTTCTTCCCCAGTAGGCTTCGGACAGCTCCGCGAAATATTCCTTATGGTCGGTCAACGCATATGCCGAGGCGGTTGTAGAGTATCTGCCGTAACCGTCGTAACGCTCTGTATTCTTGTATAATCCCGAAGAACAGGCATTTTGATAGGCGGCAATAATGGGGGGATAATCAAAAGACAGGACCTGGTCATGATAAAGATGACACAGTTCATGGAGCACCATATAGGGCTGATTCTGTTGGGTCCACGTTACGTAATTCACATAATTACATATCTCCACGCATTTAACCTTTCCCGGGTCCATATGGTTCTCAATGAGCCACTGTTCAGATACATGATACCAGGCTGCTCCGTCGGGTTTCACGTCCTTTTCCATCCAGATGGGGTTTTTACGCATTACGGTAAGGAATGTGTCGGGGACCACCACCACCATGGTATCGATGTTCACTTTCATAAGGTTGAGAGCGGCTGTGGCGTCGGGTGTGTTTTTCAGGTATTCCCTTATCTTCAGGGTAAATCCTTCATAGAGGATATCTGCAAAAACGGTAGTGTCGGGTTCCGGAATGATTATGTCCGGTTCTTTTTCTTTTGAGCATGAAGAAATACTGAGGGCAATACACGATAAGACAAGTATCCGCAGACCACTCTTCAGCATACGGGGCGCTATATGGGTGCGGATCATTATTCCTGGTTATAGAGGTTGACTTTTTTGTGTTTGCTTATCTGAAGATCGAGTTCAGGGAAATATCGTGACAGAATGCCGTATAGCCGCGGGTCGTAACGTTTCATTTCCTCGCGGGTGTTGACTCTGTTGTGTTTGCCGTCGGGGACGGGTACTTCTGCATTTACGTTAAACCAGTTTTGCACTCCTTCTGCAAAATACTCTTCAATGTTGGTCGCTGCATAGGTGCCGGCGTATTTGCCTTCGGCCAGTGCAGCATCCAGTGCTTCCTGGAGTTCATTATTGAAGTTGGGGTAGACTGGCGAAATTCCCACGTTATGGATCGTATGAGCGAACTCATGTATCATAATGTCTTCCGCATGGTATTTGTCAATCTGATAGGCCAGGATATTTTCCTCGGCACAGGTTGAAAAAGGATTTTCAATGGATCCGCCCAGTCCCCGGGCCCTCAGGTCCCAGTTAATGGTGGTGTCACGTACCAGAAATGCATGTTCCGGAATATCGGTGGTGCCTTCGTACCGCGCCATTATGCCAATGCGGGTGTTCCGTGAGGTCAGCGATTCCATGACTTCTGCGGTGAGTGCTTCTGTGAGTGCCCTCAGGGTTACGTAAGCAGCCTGGTATACCGAGTCGGGAACACGCCACGAACTTGCGACGTGAATCCCGTTTACTTTCATGTATTTTTTGTAGTAGGGGTCCAGATTCAATTCCGCAGGAGGTGCCGTGATGACCGGCTTCTCGTCATATCCGGCCATGGGAACGGGGAGTGGTTCCCTGTTCATCATCATGTTCCGGTAGAAAAACTCAAAAACCCGCCGCGTAATATACTCCGATCCCAGCGAATGACTGTGCCCCGGCAGATAGAGCTGTTCAAAGTCTTTGTTGGCCTTAATGAGCGCATCGACCACCTGAAGGGTCGAGGCAGGATCCACATTGTCATCAAGCTCTCCGTTAATCAATAGCAATTTGCCGGTTAGGCGGTACGCGTTGTCTACATTGGAGGATTCTGCATACCAGGGTCCGGTGGGGTATCCCATCCATTGTTCATTCCACCAGATCTTATCCATCCGGTTATCGTGACAACCGCACAGAGCCACTCCGGTTTTATAAAAATCGCCATGGAACAACAAAGCCGAGAGGGTATTCTGTCCTCCGGCGGAATAGCCGTAAATGCCCACTCCGGATTGAATGTCCATGTACGGATATTTGGCTGCTGCCGCCTGCATCCAGAGGATGCGGTCCGGGAAGCCGGCGTCTTTCAGGTTTCTCCAGCATACGTCGTGGAAAGCCTTGGATCTGTTTGCAGTGCCCATGCCGTCTATCGTGACTACTATAAAGCCCATTTCCAGCAGTTTGGAAAAACGCATATAGGGCGCGAAATCTTTGGTGACGTGTGCATCGTGAGGCCCGGCATAAATGTATTCCACAACAGGATATCTGTGGGCGGGATTATAAAAAGACGGACGGTAAATGGTTCCCCAGATATCTGTGAGGCCGTCCCTTCCTTTTGCCGTGAAAACTTCGGGCCTGACCCATCCGTAGGCCAGGAGGTCCGCGATGACAGCTTTCCCTAACTCCATGACGACGGACCCGTCCCTGGCTGAACGGACTACGGATACCGGCTCCATGTCGGGACGCGAGTAGATATCCGTGAAATATTTATTATCGGGCGAGAAATTCACCCTGTGATTGGCATTTTCGGGGGTAAGATCAATAAGTTGACTTCCGTCTGTCTTCATGCGATAGTAATGCTGGTTGTATGGATCTTCACCGGCATTTTTACCGTTTCCCATGAAGAGAATATAATTGTCGTCTTCGTTTACTTCAATGACCTGGCGCACTACCCATTCACCCTTTGTCAGCTGTTTTTTTACCTGACCTGTAAGTGCGTCTATCAGATACAAATGTCTCCAGCCGTCCCTTTCGGAAGACCAGATGAGGCTTTTCCCGTCTTTTGTATAATAGATGAAATTACGGTCGTAATGTACAAAGGTGTCAAACTTTTCGTTTACGATCACCCGGGCTTGTCCACTGGCGGCATCTACATGCACAACCTGGTATGCCTGATGGCCCCGCTGGTTGTATTCAAAGCTGAACCATTGGGAATTATCGGCCCATTTCCTGATATACAACTGGAAAGGATTGCTGAAATCTCTCGTGTCAATTTCAATTTTTTGTTTTTGTTCAATATTGAACAGAGTGGGCCGGCTAACGGGAATCAGATCTCCCGGTTTATAATAATCGCGCCATTGCAGGTTAGGCTGCTTTTGATCTGCAGGGGCCGATTCCAGAAGAGGGATCCTGTGTTTTGGAGCATCCTGAGTCTGGATGGCAGCAATTTTCTTTGAATCGGGCGACCAGTATATCCTTGAATAATAGAGATTCCCGGTGCCGTCATAACTTAACGGGCTTTCTTCTTTAGTGGATTTTTCTCTCAGCCAGATATTGTGATCTTTAATGAAAGCTTCCCATTTTCCGTCAGGGGAATCATATACTTGTTTCATCTGTCGTCCCGGGAAACCATGAGTGGAAACGGAACCTCCTTCGGGATTGGTTTTTTCCCTTATCCAGAGCTCCTTCGTTTTGTTGGCCACATTTACTTTATATCCCTTCAATCCCTCTTTGTCTCTGATCTCGAAGGTGAAGTGTAAACTGTCTGTCCATTGGGGATTAATGGCCGTGTGGTACACCAGACGGGAAATAGCAGACAGTGAGTCGAGCTGTTTATATTGGGCATCAAAATTCTGGGCGGAAAGTGGGCAAATACTCAGAAGTATAGCCAGAAAAGAATAAAATAACGGGTTTTTCATGAATTTTTTGGTACAGTAATATTGGTTACAATTTTGGGTTCCGTGGTACTGGATAGTTAGATATATTTTTCATATAAAGGATTACCTTCATATCAAAAATGAGGAAAGAGACGGAGTGGGGATCTGCCTTATTGTAAGATTTTCAACACATTAGGCAATTGTATAAACCTTTGCCTATGTTCCCGTAGATTTTCAGAATGAAAACGTAATCGGACATACCTTTGTGTTGTTTGAAACAAATATAAAAAACTTTTTGAAAACGATGTATATTTGGCAACAAGATGAAAAAACGTTTCCCGGTTCCTCCGGTTATTATTTTTGCACTTATTCTTATAGCGGCTCTGCTGACCTGGGTGTTGCCCGGAGGGCAATATATTGAAGGTAAATTCTATCCTGTTGAATCAAAGCCGCAGACCTGGCAGATTTTCTCTGCATTTTTTGAAGGTTTCTCCCGCCAGGCGGGGATAATTGTTTTCATTTTGGTTATAGGCGCGGCATTTTGGGTAATTAATGCTACACAGGCTGTAGATCACGGGATACGTTCTTTTCTGGATTTCTCCCTGAAAATGGAACGCAGGTCGTTTTTTAAAAAGGTTGGCGTTGGCAATATGCTGATTGTGCTTTTAATGCTTGTTTTCAGCCTTTTTGGAGCCGTCTTTGGCATGAGCGAAGAGACCATAGCCTTCACGCTTCTTCTCATCCCTCTGGCTATATCCATGGGGTACGATTCCATTACCGGTGTCTGTATGGTATATGTAGCAGCCCATACGGGATTTTCGGCAGCCTTTCTGAATCCGTTCACGGTGGGTATTGCTCAAAACCTGTCGGGATTACCGCCTTTCTCAGGTATGGGTTACCGTTTTGTATGCTGGATCTTCCTGACAGTTATAAGTATTTTGTTTGTGTTGTGGTATGCCAATCGGGTCCGGCGGAATCCACGGCGTTCAATAATGTGGGAACAGGATGCTTATTGGCGGGACCGCCGGGAACAGTTCCGGAACGACGAAAACACCGGAGCTCAGGATAACAGTCCGGAGTTACGACGGATCAAAATTAGATGCCTGATAGTATACGGTTTGGTGCTTGCCTCGCTTACCGTTTTTTCTGTATTTTACCGGTCCACCCAAATCTTGGTAGGGAACAATGTCTGGACAATTCCCGGTCTTATTCCGGGGCTGACTGTCCTTTTTGCCTTTTCCGGCTGGCGCTCCATAAACCGCCACAACGCACCTCAGCCTTTCATACTGGTATTGCTCGCATTTACCGTTTTATTTCTCATAGTGGGAGTCCTCGGTTATGGCTGGTACCTGTCCGAAATATCGGGGCTCTTTCTGGCACTCGGCATATTAAGCGGCGTGGCTGCCGGTTATCGTGCCAACGATCTTTCCGGTAAACTCATGGACGGTGCCCGGGATATTCTGGGCGCGGCTGTGATTGTAGGCCTCGCGGCCGGTATTATAGTGATTCTGGAAGAAGGTCTTGTTATTGACCGCATTCTTTATGCAATGGCCGAAAAAATGGGGGCTATGGGACGCCCGGGCTCTATGGAGGCCATGTACGGAATACAGACGGCTATCAACCTGCTCATTCCCTCGGCCTCGGCCAAAGCGGCCCTGACCATGCCCATTATGGCACCGTTCAGCGATCTGGTGGGAGTCAGCCGGCAGGCCACCGTGCTTGCGTTCCAGTTTGGAGACGGTTTTACCAATATGATAACCCCTACCTCGGGTGTTCTGATGGCTGTTCTCGGGGTGGCGCGCATACCCTACAACAAGTGGTTCAGATGGGTCTGGCCTTTTATTCTTCTGTTGGTGTTACTGGGAGCTGTTTTGCTTCTTCCGACGCTAATCGTTTGGTAATCGGCTAAATTTGTTGACAAGTTGTTTGTAAATAAGAAAAATAATCCTATCTTTGCAACCCGTTTTGCGTGAAGTAGAAATCACATAAAGTAAAGAATAACAATACATTATGCCAACAATCCAACAATTAGTCCGTAAAGGAAGGGAGCGTATAGAAGAAAAAAGTAAATCCCGTGCATTGGACGCCTGTCCTCAAAGACGTGGTGTTTGTGTACGTGTTTACACTACAACTCCCAAAAAGCCGAACTCCGCTATGCGTAAAGTTGCCCGTGTACGCCTGACCAACCAGAAAGAGGTCAATGCTTACATCCCCGGTGAAGGTCACAACCTTCAGGAACACTCTATCGTATTGGTACGCGGTGGTCGTGTGAAAGACCTTCCCGGTGTCCGTTATCACATCCTCAGAGGTGCACTTGAAACCTCCGGTGTAGAAGGCAGGACACAGTCGCGTTCTCTCTATGGTGCCAAACGGCCCAAAGCGAAAAAGTAATTTACTTAATTTATTAAACACAAATGAGAAAAACACAGCCTAAAAAGAGGATTCTACTTCCTGATCCGAAGTTCAACGACGTGCTAGTAACACGTTTTGTGAACAATTTGATGCTTCAGGGGAAGAAGAGTATTGCCTATGGCATTTTCTATGATGCGCTCGATATCGTAGGCGAGAAAATGAAAGATTCTGAGAAGGCTCCTATAGACATTTGGAAGAAAGCGTTAGAGAACATTACCCCGCAGGTTGAAGTAAAAAGCCGTCGCGTGGGAGGTGCTAACTTCCAGGTGCCCACAGAGGTGCGTCCTGAGCGGAAGATTTCGTTGAGTATGAAGAACATGATTAATTACGCCCGGAAGCGCTCTGCCCATTCTATGGCCGAAAAACTGGCCGCCGAGATTGTTGCCGCATTCAATTGTGAAGGTGCCGCTTTCAAGCGTAAAGAAGACATGCACAAGATGGCCGAAGCCAATAAGGCATTCGCCCACTTCCGTTTCTAGCAGTGTGTCCCTTACACCTTAAGAATGTCAAGAGATTTAAAATATACTAGAAATATTGGCATCATGGCCCACATCGATGCCGGTAAAACCACAACTTCTGAACGTATTCTTTATTATACGGGTAAGACCCATAAGATAGGAGAAGTTCATGAGGGCGCTGCCACCATGGACTGGATGATTCAGGAGCAGGAGAGGGGCATTACCATTACTTCCGCCGCCACAACTGCTTTTTGGAACTGTTACGGTCAAAAATACCAGATCAATATAATTGACACTCCGGGTCACGTTGACTTTACCGTAGAGGTAGAACGTTCCCTGAGGGTACTGGACGGTGCCGTTGCAGCGTTCTGTGCCGTTGGCAGAGTACAGCCTCAATCAGAAACGGTATGGCGTCAGGCAGATAAATACCGAATTCCCCGTCTGGCCTTTGTGAATAAAATGGACCGGGTAGGCGCCGATTTCCTGGCTGTTGTGGATGAAATCCATAAAAAGCTGGGAGCCAATGCGGTTCCTATTGCACTGCCCATTGGAGCTGAAGAAACATTCAGAGGAATTATTGATTTGTTGGACCGTAAAGCGCTCATATACAACAGCGATAGCAGTGACCTGATCAATTATGTAGTTGAAGAGATCCCCGAGTCTATGAAGGAAGAGGTTGCCGAATGGAGAGGAAAACTCATAGAAGCTGCTGCTGAATTCGACGACACGCTGATGGAAAAATTCTTTGACGATCCCGATTCTATCGGGGCCGAAGAAGTTCGGGCTGCGTTGCGCAAAGCCACGCTCAGTCTGAAAGTCGTGCCTGTGACATGCGGTTCATCCCTTAAAAACAAAGGCACCCAGTTCCTTTTGGATGCCATCTGCAACTACCTTCCCTCGCCGCTGGAAATGGATCATATTGTAGGAATCAATCCCTATACTCAGAAAGAGGAATCGAGGGCACCCAGTGCAGATGCACCATTCTGCGGGCTGGTGTTCAAGATAGCTACCGACCCCTTCGTAGGAAGGCTGGCCTTTATCCGTGCTTATTCCGGTGTACTGCAATCCGGATCAACCATTCTCAATACCCGTACGGGAAAAAGAGAACGGGTAAACCGCCTCTACCAGATGCATTCCAGCAAGCAAAACCCCATTGAAGTCCTTGAAGCCGGTGATATTGGTGCAGGGATAGGATTCAAAGATTTGCGTACGGGCGATACCATCTGTACTGAAAAGAATCCCATAGTGCTTGAGGCTATTACATTCCCCGATCCTGTTATCGGACTGGCCGTAGAACCCAAAACCCAGAAAGATCTGGATAAACTGGGTGTGGCTTTATCCAAACTGGCCGAGGAAGATCCCACTTTCACAGTAAGAAGTGACCAGGAAACGGGACAGACCGTGATAAGCGGCATGGGCGAATTACATCTGGAGATTATTGTTGATCGCCTGAAACGGGAATTTGGCGTGGAAATTAATCAGGGTGCGCCCCAGGTTAACTACCGCGAATCCATTACGGGAACTGTCAACCATCGCGAAGTGTTCAAGAAACAAACAGGGGGTCGCGGTAAATTTGCCGATATTGTCTTTACCATCGGACCTGCAGATGAAGGTATCACCGGTCTGCAATTCGTAGACGAAGTCAAAGGAGGCAATATTCCCAGAGAATATATTCCCTCCGTTGAAAAAGGCTTTAAGGCATCCATGGAAAACGGTGTTCTGGCCGGATATCCTGTTACCGGCATGAAGGTGACATTGAAAGACGGCTCTTTCCACCCGGTGGATTCCGATTCACTTTCTTTCGAGATCTGTGCCCGCCAGGCTTTCCGCAAGGCAGCCCCCAAAGCCGCTCCGGCTCTGATGGAACCCATTATGTCCCTCGAGGTGGTTACACCGGAAGATTACATGGGCGATATCATAGGAGACCTCAACAAACGCCGCGGACAGGTTACCGATATGGATTCCAAGGGAAATGCCCGGATCATTAAGGCAAAAGTGCCTCTGGCCGAGCAATTCGGATACATTACTACATTGCGTACATTATCTTCCGGCCGGGCTACAAGCTCCATGGAGTTCTGCGAGTACGCCCAATTGCCAGGGAACCTTGCCAGGGAGGTTATTGAGAAAGCCGGCTGGGGTAAAGGATTCAATGGCGGAAATGAAGAATAAAAAAATACTTGGTAAATAAATAATAACATGAGCCAAAAAATCAGAATTAAATTAAAATCTTACGATCACATGTTGGTAGATAAATCTGCCGACAAAATTGTAAAAACAGTGAAAGCTACCGGAGCAGTGGTTAGCGGGCCCATTCCCCTGCCCACCAACAAGAAGATCTTCACCGTGAACCGTGCTACCTTTGTTAACAAAAAAGCACGCGAACAGTTTGAGCTCAACTCTTTCCGCCGTCTGCTGGATATTTACAGCTCCACACCCAAGACAGTAGATGCTCTGATGAAACTTGAACTCCCCAGTGGCGTTGAAGTAGAAATCAAAGTCTGACAGACCCGAGTTCTTTGAATAAGATTTTATAATTACATACCTTTCGCTTACTTTTGCAGGCGAAAAGGGGGCCCATAGCTCAGTCGGTTAGTAGCACCTGACTCATAATCAGGGGGTCGCTGGTTCAAGCCCAGCTGGGCCCACGGACAAAAAGGCACTTGCGCGTTGCGCAGGTGCCTTTTTT
>CAZRJC010000016.1:0-44395 GCA_964600385.1 uncultured Muribaculaceae bacterium | reverse complement strand
CGACGGTACAAAAAAAGCAGGCGTCTTGTCCTGCTTTTTTTGTACCCGGAGCCGGGGTCGAACCGGCACAACCTTGCGGTCACTGGTGTTTGAGACCAGCGCGTCTACCGATTCCGCCATCCGGGCTTGTTACCTGGTAAACGCCAGGGGGTGCAAATGTAGTAATTTTTTTCTAGTAATGAAATCTGATGGTCTTTTTCACATCGGGATGGATGGAATTGGCAACGGGACAGGTATGAGCGGCAGATTCAATGAGTCTTTTCTCGCGATCACCGTATGTGCTTCCGTTCGGAAAATGGAGATCAATAATGATTTCAGCTACCCGTCTTGGGCTGGCTCCCATAACTTTCTGAACCTCGGCATAGGCTCCTTCCAGACTGAATCCGTAACTTTCTGCCGATATGCCCATAATAGTCATCATACAGGAAGCCAGAGAAGTTACAAAAAGATCGGTAGGAGAAAAAGATTCTCCTTTTCCATGGTTATCAATAGGGGCGTCTGTTTCCAGCGAAACACCCGACGCCACATGGGTTGATTGCACGTGCAGTGAACCCGCATAAGTGGATTTTACGGTTGTCATATATTTGTTTTTTTAATAATAATCTATACAATTTTTCCCAGTAACGTGGCAGGAGTACAAGAGGTAATCTGAACCCGCACATAATCTCCTGTCTTGCAGTTTTCTTTGGGAAAAACACAAACCTTGGAAGTCCCGGTCCGCCCGAAATATTCATCGGCGGAACGCTTGGATTCCCCTTCCACAAGCACTTCAAAGACCTTGCCTATATCGGCTTTATTACTTTCCATCGACAATTCGTTCTGCAGGGCAATGATCTCGTTCAGTCGTCTGGTCTTTACCTCTGCCGGCACATCGTCGCTGTAGTGACGGGCAGCATAGGTATTGGGACGTTCTGAGTACTGAAACATGAACGCCTGGTCGTAACGGACTTCGCGCATGAGACTCAGTGTCTGCAGATGATCCTCCTCGGTTTCCGAGCAGAATCCTGCTATCATATCCGAGGTGATAACACAGCCGGGCAGAATTTCACGTATCCGGGCAATCCGTTGCAGGTAAGAAGCACGTGTGTATTTGCGGTTCATTTTCTGTAACATGGCGTCGCTTCCGCTCTGCACCGGCAAGTGAATGTGGCGGCAGATATTGGGCCAGCGCGCCATGGCATACAGCACACTGTCATTCATGTCTTTGGGATGAGAGGTCGTAAACCTCAGGCGAAGACCGCGTGAGATACCGGCCACACGTTCCAGCAGCCGTGCAAAATCTGTGGTTTCTCCGGTCTCGGGATCCTGCCAGCAATAGGAATCCACATTTTGTCCCAGAAGAGTAATTTCCACGAATCCTCTTTGGAATAAATTACGGACTTCCCGTTCTATGGAAAACGGATCGCGGCTTCGCTCCCCTCCCCGCACATAGGGCACTATACAATAGGCGCACATATTGTTGCATCCGCGCATGATGGTCACAAAGGCAGAAACACCGTCGGAAAGGTCATGAAGCGGCATGACATCGGCATAGGTTTCCTTTTTGGAAAGTGTTGTCTGGACGGGATTCAGATCATTACCCTGTAGTACGGAAGGATTCATTAACCGGGGCAACATCCGGTAGCTGTCCGGACCGACTACCCAATCGACTGCAGGATGTTTCAACAGCTCGTCTTTCAGCCGGCTGGCCATACAGCCGAGGACCCCTACTCTCAATTCGGGATTACGTCGTTTTAGCTGACGGAACACTTCCAGCCTGCCCCACACCCTTTGCTCGGCATTCTCCCTTATTGAACAGGTATTTATTAAAACAACACGGGCCTCTTCCAGAGACTGGCAAGGCTCGTATCCGTTCTCGGCCAACAAAGCAGCTACCACCTGCGAATCGCTTACGTTCATCTGGCAGCCATACGTCTCGATATAAAATGGAATCATGGCACAAATATAGCATATTCACCCCAAATGTATACCTTTGCAATATGAAGTTAAAAACCGTAACCATATGTCTGATGGCCGTTTTGATGGCTGCAGGTTGTTCCCGTTATAAAGACATTTCCATTGAGAATGTCGTTGTAAAACAGTTCAACATGACCAGCCTGTCCACGGCAAAGATCAAAATTGAAGCCACTGTAAATAATCCTACCGGGAGTCGTCTTTTTCTGAAGGAGGTGAACGGAGTGGTGAGGCTCGATGATAAACAGGTGGCCTCGTTTACCATGGATACCACACTGTTGTTCGCCCCCAGGGGAATATCCTCCAGTGAAGGAAGCCTGCGCCTGAAAATCACAAACATGATGACTCTGTTTTCCGGGTCTTTCGATCTGGACGAATCGGTACTGGAGCGTCTGAAGCTGGATCTTAACGCAACGGTAAGGAGCGGAGGCATAAAACATCACATGAAATTTATGGATATCCCGGCAAAAAACATCTTTGAGTTATGACAAAGAATCTTACATATTCCTTTCTGGCAGGAATCGTTCTATTGATTTCCCCACTTGCACTGTCTGCCCAACAGGTAGATTCAGTCCTGCTCGGACGCGATGTATATAACTGGCTGGCCGAACCGGGCCCGGCCGGAAATCATATCCGCATTTACCAATCTGACTCCATTGACAATTACATGCAGGGAAAGCTCCTGTCTGACATGACCGCGGGGTCTAAACTCAACGGATTCAGGGTACGCATTTTTTTTGATAACAAGCAATCGGCCAGATCAGAATCAGAAAGAATTGCCGGCGAATTTTCGGCGGCATCACCGGGGATTGCTGTATACCGGATATATGAGAATCCCTATTTTAAAGTGACTGTAGGCGATTTCAGGACAAAAAGCGAAGCAACACGTTTCATGAATTCCATAAAAGGAATTTATCCCCAGGCGTTCATCACCCGGGAACATATTAATTATCCTCCTCTGTAGGTTTTCGCCACCAAAGCAAACGCATCCTTTCGGCAAAGTTCTTAAGGGACGTCATATGACGGCCCACAATCTCGGGATACATATCTTTTATGGTTATCAGGATCCCTGTTTCCTCTACATCTCCGAAGTGAGGGTTGAGGGTAGTGCCAAAAACCCGCATATTGGGGGAAATCCGCATATATGAATTGATAAGCGGTGGGATTCTTTCTCCGTAGGACCTTATTTCCTGCACGAGTGTCTTGTAATCCTTTTCATATTCATTGGCGCCGAAGAGGTTTTTATAATAGGGATTTTCGGCATTAAAGCCGAGGGGATGTTTGGGCAGGACGAGTTTCTCCGTGTCGGGAAAACATCTGTTCAGGAAATAAAGCAGGCAGTTACGGGCCTGTTGGTTATAGGAAAGATACATGGTGACTTTCCCAAAGAAATATTTCATGGCAGGGTATCTGACGATTAATGCCCCAAGCCCATCCCAAAGGTTATCCAAAGCATACAATCCGGAACGGTTGTCGTTGGATGTCTGATAATTCGGCTGAACGAAAGAACGTCCCAACTCTATCGTGAAAGGAAGGTAGTCATTAAGAAAACGATCGGAAAAATCAAAAATGGGTGAAGTGGCAAGATGTTTGGGTTCCAGTCCCGCACCTAAAATATAACGGTAACCACCCAGGATTTCCCTGGTCTTTGGATTCCACACGATCAGTTGCCTGTAGGGGGCGTCCATACTCGTATCGTATTCGTCAATATCAGTTGAATGTCCGGTCCCTCCTCCGGCTGCCCGAAATGCAATCTCTCTTAAACGTCCCACTTCACGCATGGTATTGGGAGCCTCGTGTGCGTTGAAATCATATAATTTATTTTCTCCCCTGGAAGAATACCTGACAAATCGTTCTTTGGTCAGTTCCTCTTCCAGCAATGATCTGGGAACTGGAGGAATAATTGGTTCCATATGTTTTTTCGGTGTTTATTGGCTGCTAAGTTATGGAAAAGAATGCAATTGTGTATCTTTGTCTCCGGAACAGAACTATATGTTATCTCAGTCACTTCAACAGAAACTGCAGCTTAAGCAGAAATTATCGCCGCTGCAGATCCAGACTATAAAACTTCTGGAACTGCCTGCATTGGAGCTCGACCAACGTGTAAGAAAGGAACTTGAAGAGAACCCGGTGCTTGAAACAACCGAGTCCGACGAAGAACCTGAAAACTCAAAAGAACTGTCTTTAAGTGATTATTACGGTCAGGACGATTCCATTCCATCATATAAACTTTACGTTAACAATCAGTCCAGAGACATCAAGAAGGAATTCCCGGGTTTTTCTGTGAAAGAAAGCTTTCACCAGCACCTTGAATCCCAACTGGGATTCCGCTCTCTTTCCGAAAGGCAACGCACCATTGCCCTGTTTATCATAGGCAGCCTGGATGATGACGGCTATCTCAGGCGCGATCTGGAAACGCTTTCGGACGACCTGGCTTTCAGGCTGGGAGTTGAAGCCACACCTGAAGAAATCAACGAGGCCCTGGCAATTGTACAGGATTTTGATCCGCCCGGAGTGGGCGCCAGAGACCTGAGAGAGTGTCTGCTTATTCAGATCAGATCCCTGGATTCAAAACCGTCCGTAGAAACAGCTATTACCATTCTTGATAAATACTTTAACGAGTTCACAAAAAAGCATTACGATAAAATCATGTCCCGGATGGGCATTTCGCAGGGAACGCTCAAGGAAGGCATAGAAGAGATCCTGCACCTGAATCCCCGCCCCGGTGGAAATGTGGACGATTCGTACACCGACCGGGCCCAGCAGGTGGTTCCGGATTTTGTTCTTGAAATGAAGGACGGCGAGCCAGTACTTTCGTTACCCCGGTTTTCCATTCCTGAACTGCGCATTAACAAGCGTTACGCCGATATGTTGTTGAAAGCGGCCGATAAGAGTGTACGTGAAAGCAAAGAAGCGGCCACTTTCGTAAAGCAAAAGCTCGATTCGGCCAAGTGGTTCATAGAGGCACTCAAACAACGGCAAAACACACTCAGGAACACCATGAAGGCCATCCTCGAGTTTCAGGAAGAATACTTTCTGGAGGGTGACGAGACCAAGCTAAAACCCATGGTGCTCAAAAATATTGCCGAGAAAACAGGACTTGATATCTCTACCATTTCGCGCGTAGTCAATTCCAAGTATATCCAGACTCATTTCGGAATTTTCTCCCTTAAATATTTCTTTTCTGAAGGACTGATGACTGAGAACGGCGAAGAAGTATCTACCAGGGAAATAAAGAACATTCTGGCAGAAAGCATAAACAAAGAGAATAAAATAAAACCTCTGACTGACGAGGAACTGGTAACGTGTCTTACTGAGAAAGGGTATAAAGTGGCCAGACGCACCGTTGCAAAATACCGGGAGCAACTGGGAATCCCCATTGCACGCCTTCGCAAACAGATCTGATATGAAAATTATAGTGTTCTTATCTATGGTCATGGGAACATTTGTCGGAACCGGAGCCTGCAGCACACGCCGTACCGTGGACCTTGTCCTGTATAATGCCATTGTCTATACCGTCGATGCAGACTTCAGCCTTTGCGAGGCTTTTGCTGTTCAGGACGGCCGGTTCGTTGAAACCGGAACCACTAAACACATACTTGAAAAATACAAAGGCCGCCGGGAAGTGGATGCAGAAGGCCTTGCAGTTTACCCTGCTTTCAACGATGCACACAGTCATTTTTTACAGGTAGCCGAGGGCCTTCGTTACGTGGACCTTCGCGGAGCCGCATCTGTTCAGGAAGTTGCAGAACGGCTTAGAGACCATTACAATAAATACAAACCGGCATTTATTGTGGGGGACGGTTGGGACCAGACGCTTTGGGAAGATCCGTCACTGCCGCTGAACGATGTCCTGAACGAGGCTTTCCCCGATATTCCCGTTTACCTGCGCAGGGTCGATTTTCATGCAATCTGGGTTAATGACAGGGCCATCAGGCTGGCCGGACTGACCGAAAACGATCCGGACATTCCCCACGGAGAGGCTCTTTACAGGCCAATATCCGGTAAGTTTACCGGCGTATTCCTTGAAAACACCTATGAACGGATAAGTGCAACCATACCTCCCATGGACCGTGAAACGCAGATTGAATGCATTAAAGAAGCTCAGAAACTCTGTTGTTCATGGGGACTGGGATCGGTAACAGATGCCGGACTTCCGTTACGTTCCATTGAGTTGATGGATTCTCTGGCAAAGAGCGGCGCATTAAAATTACGTCTGGATATCTGGATGAACCCATCGGAGGAGAATTTCACGTATTTCCCCCGCCCGTACCGCTCCGACAGGTTGAGTGTGTCGGCCGTTAAATTATATATAGACGGTGCGCTGGGCTCCGGCGGAGCGCTGCTGTTCGAACCTTATTCCGATAATCCGTCCAGTTCCGGGATCCAGGTCACTCCCGACGGGACTTTCTCCGACATCTGTAAAAAAGCTTCAGAGGCAGGTTTTCAGGTGGCCACTCACGCGATTGGTGATAAAGGAGTGAGTAAAGTCCTGGATCTGTACACCCCGTTCCTCCCTGCAGAGAACGACCTGCGCTGGAGGATAGAACATTCACAGGTGGTAGCCCCTGAAGATTTTGTACGTTATACCGAGCTTAACGTGGTTCCTTCCATTCAGCCTGTTCATGCAACATCAGATATGGGATGGGCCGCCACAAGGCTGGGACCCGAAAGAGTAAAAGGGGCTTATGCCTGTAAAAGACTGATTGAAACTATTGGCTGGGCGCCGTTTGGCACCGATGCTCCCGTTGAAAGCATTAATCCGCTCTATACTTTCTTTGCTGCCATTGCACGCATGAATGCTCAAATGCAACCGGAAGGCGGCTGGCAAACGGAAGACGCCGTATCACGTGAAAGCACATTACGTGGGATGACCCTCTGGGCTGCCAAAGGCAATTTTGAGGAAGCGAATAAAGGCTCAATAGAAAAGAGCAAGTTGGCCGACTTTATTATCTGGAGCGGAGATCTTATGACATTACCTGCAGAGGAGGTCCTCTCCACACACTGCATGGCTACTTATATCAACGGTGAATTACTTTTCTCCGTAAGCCAGGTCTCCGGCATCGCCCAGACCGGGGACAATATATGATTTGGTGGTCAATTCCTCATCTATAGCACCGAACCACAGTGTAATGCCTTTTTGGGGCAGTTTTCTGCAGAGGTATTCATAACCTTCCCTCGATGCGATGGGAGAAACAATATGGCAATGTTTGGGGGTGCCTTTCTTTTGTACCATTTCCTGGTAAGTAAGTAAAATGGTGGAGCCTGTAGCCAGCATGGGATCAGAAAGTATAAGCACCTTGTCCTCGAGTGACGGGCTGGCCATGTATTCCATTTGAATGGTGAATTTATAATCACGGCCGTATTTGCGGTAAGCGGCGACAAAAGCATTCTGAGCCCGGTCAAACACCTGGAGCATACCCTCATGAAGAGGCAGCCCCGCGCGAAGGACTGTTGCCAGCACTATCTGGTCTTCGAGCACCTTGCAGTTTGAAATCCCCAGAGGCGTCTGAACTTCTTTTTCCCGATAAGAAAGCGTCTTTCCTATTTCATAGGCAAACATAAATCCCAGCCTGGTGAGATTGTATCTGAAACGCAGGGGATCTTTCTGAATTTCTATATCGCGCAGCTCCGCAAGGACGACATTGAAAAGAGAGTCCTTTTCTGCAAATATATGTGTAAGCATATCCGGGGAATTTTTGTCAAAGGTACAAAACTCCCCATCATTTACAATATGCCTTCTTCGGCAAAGCTGAAATAACCGTCACCCCCAATAATTACATGATCAATAAGAGCAATATCTACCATTTTGGCGGCGTTTTTCAGCGATTGTGTAAGCAGTTTGTCCTGACGTCCCGGGCTCGTATTGCCAGAAGGATGGTTATGTACCAGAATCATTTCACACGCCAGTTTGTCCAGTGCCGTTTTCAGGACCATCCTCACATCTACTATAGTGGCATTTAATCCTCCGCTGCTTATCTGCTCTTTGCCAATATAGTTTCTGCCTCCGTCGAAATACAATACCCAGCAGGTTTCGTAAGAAAGGTCTTTTAGCATGGGGATCATGAGTTCGGCCACATCCCGGGCCGAGGTTACAGGACCCGTTTTCGGCGGCCTGAACTGGCAGCGCCGTCCCAACTCAAAGGCAGCGCTGAGTGTTACCGCTTTTGTTTTTCCCATACCCCGTATGTGCATCATTTTATCGGGCGAAGAGTGCATGAGTGCCAACAGATCATTTTCATGTGCGGCCAGGAGTGAACGGCCCACATCCATTACGGTAGAACCGTCACAGCCGGTACGTAGCAAAATGGCCAGCAACTCAACGTTCGTCAGGGCAGCAGCCCCGGATTGCATTAGTTTTTCCCTGGGCCTGTCTTCGGGAGCCCAATCCCTTATCATTAACTTCCTATCCATACACAAACAAAAATGCTTCCCAAGGTAGGGAAGCATTTTGTAATATTCAGGACAAATCGTAAAAATCAGGCGAGTTTGTTTACATATACTGTTAAACCGCTTTTAAGGTTGCCGGCTTTATTGTCATGGATCACATTGATCTTGGCAAGTTTGTCTATCATGGAGAAGACCTTGGGCAACAAAGCTACTGCAGCGGTTTTGTCTGTAGTTTCACGTAACGCTTTAATTGCATTACGGGTAGTTCTGGCAAAGTACCTGTTGTGAATACGTCTCTTGAAGTTTTGACGATTGCGTTTTTCTGCTGATGCGTGATGAGCCATTTTCTTTATTATTTATTTTTTTTGTAGCCAGTAGGGGAATCGAACCCCTATTGCAAGAATGAAAATCTTGAGTCCTAACCTTTAGACGAACTGGCCATTTTGGGAGCGCAAAGGTAAAACGAATTTTCTTTACTACAAATTTTTTTATTCATTTTGCCACTCAAAAGAGTAGAGGATGGATTCCACCTGCCTGAGATAGTTCCGCTTTTGGTATTTTGGAGCATATACGAAGGCTTCAAGAACAATTACCCTGTTATTGGTCTTATCATAGAAACAGTGGCTGACAAACGGCCCCCCCATGAAATCGTTTTTCACATCCCATAACCCGCGTAATTCTGCAAACTCGCGGTTATTATATGTAACCCAGCGTAAAGAAGGTTCAATCATGGAATTGGTGGTCATGTAGGTGTTATCAAGAGGTCCCGGGACTTCTCTTTCAAGAACAAGGTTCCTTTCGGCAATTATGCGTGTCATTGTAAGATCTTCCTGGCTGCGGTAAGGATACGTATAAATAAAAATTCCCTGGTTTGTATACGTTGTTTCGTAAGCAATCCAGATGAAATTATCTGTCTGTTTCTTGATGCTGTAACCGTTGGGAAAATAAGGAGATCCTCCCAGCCATTTGGTAACCGTGTTGCGCAGAGCCAGTTCTTCGTACCTCTTGGAGTTCGTGATCACTCTGTTTCTTTCTGCCTGTTCCAGGGCATTGCGGATCTTATCGCCTTCTTTGTCAATGCAATCCTTGATGGTTTCGGGAGTAGGTCCCGATATCGTGATCACAATTTGGGGAGCGGCCCAGATATCTTTTTGAATGGCCACTTTGGCTTCAGGCAGATCTGAAGTCATGTTGCATAAAATAATATTCCGGTGACTTTGAAAAATTGACGAGAAAGCATTCTCCGTAATATTGAACAAAGAGAAGAGAGGTTCACTTTGCGGAAGGTATGGGAAATCAATGGCCAAAAGCGAGCGCAAAGACTGACCGGGAGCTGCTTCCCAGTTGCTTTTATCCATAACCACAATCACTTCTCCTGCTTTTCCACTGACATTGGGCTTCAATTGGGGTCCGTTTACACAGCCGTTAAGTATTAAGGCAAATAAAGCGGAAAGTAAAATAACACGTGTATTCATGGAGATCAGTTTTAAGAAAATAATCTGATTATATCATTCCCGAAAGCCAGGAACATTAATCCCAAAAGCAGAACCATACCTGCCATCTGGGAATACTCCAGAAATTTATCTGAAGGTTTACGTCTGGTAATCATTTCATATATTACCAGGACAATATGCCCTCCATCCAGTGCGGGGATGGGTAAAATATTCAATATGGCAAGCATTATTGAAAGCCAGGCAGTGATATTCCAGAAAATTTCCCAATTCCAGGAACCAGGGAAAATATTCCCGATAGCAATAAAACTGCCCACCGATTTATATGCTTTTGTTTTGGGAGAAAAAATCAGTCCCAGTTCCTTGACATAATTTGCTCCTGTGTTGTATGCCTTTTGGATGCCAGCCGGAAAAGCCCCGAAAAAAGAATATGTTTTTTGGGTAACGTTTATAAACTGTGTGACATCGGCTATCAGAGCAACCTGAATCATGCCTTCGCTGTTCACAACAAGAGGAACTTCCATCATCCCGTCTTCCCTGATAACGGAAGCCAGGACCGTTTGGTTGGTATAGGCCTTCAGAGCGTCCTGTACATCCTGTACTGCAGGAGTGTCCATGCCGTTGATTGCCGTTATCCGGTCCCCGGCCCTGAGCAGGGACGAAATATTTATGGATGTGTCAGGTATGGAAGCAACCACGAAGGGGACCCTTAAGTTGAATATTCCGGGCGTATTGAGCAATTCGGGTATGTATTGCTGATCGAATCCAAAACGGGTAGTGTCACCGTCGCGCAATACAGTAATCACTGCGGGACGCGTTCTGACAAGGTCAACCTGGAGTGTATGAACGGGATCGTTCTCAACGGAACGGTCATCGAAAGCCAGAATTTTGTCTCCGTTACGGAACCCTATCTCACGGGCCAGATCATTGCATTGTATACCGTAAACGGCATCGTGTGTGCTAATGTACTCTTCGCCCCAGGAAAAAAGGATGAGTCCGTATAAAATGACAGCAAGAACAACGTTGAAAAAGACACCGCCAAACATTACTAAAAAACGTTGCCAGGCAGGCTTGCTCCTGAATTCCCAGGGTTTAGGCTCTCCTTTCATTTGTTCTTTGTCCATGGATTCATCTATCATCCCGGATATTTTACAGTAACCGCCCAGAGGCAGCCATCCTATACCGTATTCGGTATCTGAGTTCTTGGGTTTAAATTTGAAGAGGCTGAACCAGGGATCAAAAAACAAATAAAATTTGTCCACTCTGATCTTAAAAAGACGGGCGAACAAAAAATGCCCGAATTCGTGGATCAAAACGAGCAACGAAAGGGCGAGAACCACTTGGGCTATCTTAATTAATACTTCCATAAAATCAATTGTTTGTTAACAAATTTTGTGCCAGTGCCAGTGCTTCTTCGTGGGTTTCACGAAGTTGCAAAAAGTCCGGATTGGCAACGAAAGGGACCTTATCTACAACCTGTTCAATGAGCCCGGGAATTGCTGTAAACCGAATCTTATCTTCAAGAAAAGCAGCTACGGCCGTTTCGTTAGCTGCATTCAATGCACAAGGAGCATTTCCTCCTTTCTTAATTACCTCATAAGCAATTCCCAGACAGGGGAACAGCGTCATATCGGGTTCAAAGAACTGCATTGAATTGAACATCTTAATATCCATGCGCACCGCATCGGGAAAAGCCAGGCGGCGCGGAAAAGAAAGAGCATATTGTATAGGCAGGCGCATATCGGGCCAGCCCATCTGGGCCTTTATGCTCCCGTCTGTAAATTGTACCATGGAGTGGATGAGTGACTGAGGATGCACCAATACCTGAATACGTGATACCGGCTGACCAAAGAGCCAGAATGCTTCAATGACTTCGAGCCCCTTATTCATAAGCGTTGCCGAGTCTATGGTCACCTTGGCTCCCATATCCCATGTAGGATGTTTCAGCGCCTGAATTTTGCTTACATTCTCGAGCATCTGGCGGCTATAATTCAAGAACGGCCCTCCCGAGGCTGTAAGGATCAGCTTTTCTACCGTTGCATTCTCACCGCTCAGACATTGAAAAATGGCTGAATGCTCACTGTCCACCGGCAGCAGCGGAGCTTTGTTCTCAAAGGCAGCTTTCATGACCAGATGTCCTCCGGCAACGAGTGATTCTTTATTGGCAAGTGCGACAGCTTTACCGGCTTTAAGGGCTGCCAGTGTGGGTTCCAGTCCGGCAAAACCCACCAGCGCATTCAATACCATGTCAACCGATTCCCACCCGAGAGCCTCAATCATGGATTCTCTGCCGGCGAAAACTTTGACTGGGAAATTGGCCAGTGCCAGTTTAACTTCCCGGTACGCCTGTTCTTCAGTTACAACAACGGCATTTGGCCCGAATTCTATCGCCTGTTCAATAAGAAGTTTTGAAGAACGACGGGCAGCAAGTACCTCAACCCGGAACTGACCCGGATTTTTTCGTATAACGTCCAGTGCCTGAATTCCTATGGAACCGGTAGAACCAAGAATGGCAATGCGCTTAAGGTTATTCATTCTAAAAATTGATATAATCTACGGGATTCAGCGGAATGCCCTTATGCCAGAGTTCAAAATGCAGGTGTTGACCGGTGGAAATGGTGCCCGTGCCACCAATAACCGCAACGGCAGAACCTGCGGTCACCTGGTCCCCTACTTTCTTGAATAATTGTGAACAATGTTTATAAATGGAAAGCAAATTGTTCTCGTGTTGAATCTGAATCACATAGCCATATTCCTCGGTCCAGGAAGCAAAATTCACCGTTCCGTCCAGCACGGCAGAAATAACCGAGTTCCCGGGAGCCACCACGTCAACCGCATAATGGTTTTCTGCGGGGCTGAAATCCGCGACTATCAACCCTTTAACCGGAGGGAAGAAATGCAGACCTTCTATCTGAAGATTACTTCCCCGGATATTCATTTCGTATTGATTCTCAATGGTCTCGGCCTCGATACGTAAAAGAGAATCTTCCTTTGAGCGTCCTCCGGCAATAACTTCCGGAATCTGGGCGGAATTCCCCCGGGGCAACATTTCCTCGGGCGTCAAAGGTTCTTTATCTGCCAATACACGCTGCAGATTTACAAGATGAACCTCCCAAAGGTGAATCACACGTTCCAGGGAATCGGCACGCAGCGCATTGCTTATCATGATCTCTCTGGTTTTGGCATTTGGATAGCCGGGGATAAATTCCCGGAGAGGCGTGTAGATTATCAGCAGAACAACAGCCAGAATGAGAATAAAAACAAACCCGATTACACTCAGGAGCATTTGCATTCCGGAAGCTTTGATACTTATGATCTGCTTAAGGGAATCGCTGTGATATACACCTAAAATATAATGTTTTCTGAGACCTTTGTTTTTAGGTTGAGTAGATGCCATGATAATATATTGAACTTACAAATGTAAGAATCATTTTCCAATTTGTGTTACCTTTGCAGCATGGGAAGGATTCTGGGAATTGACTTTGGCCAAAAGCGGGTGGGACTGGCTGTTAGTGACCCGTTGAATATTTTTGCCGTTCCTTTGGATACAGTACCCACAGACCAGGTAACCGAATACCTTAAACGCTATATTCAGGAAAATCCGGTTGACACGTTTGTGATTGGTTATCCCAAACGGCTGGACAACACTCCGGCTCAGAATGCAGAAAGGGTTACGGCTTTTGTGACCCATCTCAAAAGGGTTTTTCCATCCATACCTGTAGTACTGGCCGATGAAAGATTTACGTCCCGCATGGCATTCCAGGCAATGATAGACGGTGGCATGAAAAAAAAGGATCGCAGGGACAAGGCAACCGTGGATAAGATCAGTGCTGTTATTATTTTACAGGAGTTTTTACAAAACAACACATTATGATATTACCTATATATGTTTACGGCTCTGCCGTTCTGCGTGAGAAAGCTCAGGATATTACCCCTGATTATCCCGGACTGAAGCAACTGATAGACAATATGTGGGAAACCATGTACTACGCAGACGGCGTTGGTCTGGCCGCCCCTCAGATTGGTCTTTCAATCAGGCTGATTGTTATCGACGGGAAAGAGCTCGGAGATGATGATCCCAGTCTGAAAGATTTCAAAAGGTTAATAATTAATCCCCGGCTTCTGGAATCAAGCGAGGAAACATGTGTTTACTCGGAAGGTTGTCTTAGCGTTCCAAAGATCAATGCCGATGTGGAACGCCCAAAAACAATAAAACTGGCTTATCTGAACGAGAATTTCCAACCGGTCGAAGAGACTTTCGAAGGATTTGCAGCACGTATGGTCCAACACGAGTACTCTCATCTTGAAGGTGTGCTTTTTGTCGATCTGGTTCCGCCCATCCGGAAGAAAATGCTGGCCGGAAAACTCCAGGAGATTGCAAAAGGAAAATCCAAAACATTCTATAAAACAAAAGTAGTCGGATAAATATGGGAGCTTTTCACGCATACGATATCCGCGGGGTCTACAACGTAGATCTGAACAAAGAATCGGTCTATAAAACGGGCTTCTTTCTGCCCTCTGTTCTGGGAACCCGCAAAATTGCCGTAGGACGTGATTGCCGCATTTCATCGCCTGAGATCCATCAATATCTGATACAAGGCCTGTGCGATGCCGGAGCGGATGTATATGACCTGGGACTGACCACGACACCCATGGTTTATTATGCAACAGCGAAACATAATTTTGACGGCTCGGTCCAGATCACAGCCTCACACAACGGAGCCGAATATAATGGCCTGAAAGTATCCCGGACTGGCGCCATGCCGGTGGGATACGATAACGGCCTGAATGAACTTGAACAATGTGTACTTCATAAAGAGGTGGTAATAAAGGAAAAACCGGGCCGGATTATTCCTTGTGATATCACCGAAGAGTATTTTTCCTTTCTGCGCACTTACATTCCCGATCACGGAAATATGCGCATAGGCATTGACGTTTCAAACGGTATGGCCGGCCTGCTCATTGAGCGGTTGCTGGGCCATGATAATGTGTTTTATATTAATGCCGGTCTGGATGGCACTTTTCCCAACCATGCGCCAAATCCGCTGATTCCAAAAAACATTGAGCAGCTAAGTGCTTTGGTTAAAGAAAAACAATGCGACATAGGCGTTATTTTTGACGGGGACGCAGACCGGGTCATGTTTACCGACGAAAATGGTCTGTTCATTTCTCCCGATCTTATCATTGCCCTGCTGGGTCATTATTTCTTGGACGGCAAACCTGCCCGGGTTCTGCAGGATATACGCTCATCCAAGGCCGTGGGAGAATACCTTGCCCCAATGGGAGGCCAAATGCACACCTGGCGGGTCGGACGGGCTTTTGCCGCTCCCCGTTTAAAAGAGATTGACGGACTGTACGGAGGCGAACTGGCAGGACACTACTATTTCCGGGATTTTTTCTATTCAGACAGTGGCATCCTGGCTGCCCTACTGGTCCTTAATGTCCTGTCCCGAATGCGACAACCTCTTTCCGGGATTATAGCGCGCATTAAAAAATATGAAAACTCGGGGGAGATCAATTTTAGAATAACACACAAACAGGAAGCCATGGATGCTTTGCGTGATTATTTCACCAAGGGAGAAACTCCTGTGGCTCAATATGATTTTGACGGGTATCGCGTGGAATTCCCGGAATGGTGGTTCAATGTGCGCCCGTCCAATACAGAACCCTATCTGCGCTTTATTGCCGAGGCTTCGGGTGCAGAATTACTGCAGGAAAAACTTTCAACCATGCGCAGGGTGCTAAAACCTTTCATTGATGTATGAAACGTTTTGAGAGTCTTGATATTCTAAGAGGCATGTCCATTTTTGGGATGGTCTTCTCGGCCATTATTCCCTACGGAGTATTACCCGGATGGATGTACCATATCCAGAATCCACCCCCATCACATGCGCTTGACATCACTAATTACGGGATTGGTTGGGTAGACCTGGTTTTTCCGGTTTTCATTTTTTGTATGGGGGCCGCCATCCCGTTTGCATTCAGAGCCAGATGGGCGGCAAAGGGCAGGGAGACTGTCAGGGACATGAAAGGAATAGGTGAACGGGGCCTCATGCTGCTGGCCTTTTCCTACCTGTGCGTTCTGCTCTCCCCCAACCTTGAAGGATACTGGCCGCAATATCTTGTCCTGGCCGGATTTGTTTGCCTGTGGATGATATATGTTAAAAGTGCCTCTATGAAACTCCGGATTGCCGGATGGATAGCAGCATTTGCACTAATAGCCGTGTTTTATTTCTTCTTTGGTACGTCTTTATCTCTTTTCAGAAGGAACATTATTATTTTGCTCCTTTCCTTCCTGTACCTTTTTGGTGCGCTCATATGGTACGTGACCAGAGACTCTGCATGGCACAGGGGCGTTGCTTTTCTGCTCGTCATCGGCCTGAGTCTGCTCACCCGTTTAACCGGATTGGACGGAGCCCTGTATGACAACAAATCGCTATCCTGGCTCTTTAATATGGAAGAAATAAACTTTCTAATGATTCTTATTCCGGGTACCTGGGTTGGTGATTTCTTTTATAAAATGATTTCCAGGGGAAACATGCCGGTCATCGGCAGGAAAATATCCGCTCATGCATTATTCTGGAGCCTGCCTCTGTTGGTTGCTTTCGTCCTGGCGGGAAGTTATTTGCTATGGCAATACACCCTTTTGGCAGTAACAGTTGTTCTGGGAGCCATCTCTCTGTTAACATATAAAACGGCCCGGACTCTTGCCCCACCGGTTTTACTGTCGGCCGTGCTTATTATTGCGGGTCTTGCAGTAGAATATCTGGAGCCGGGTATAACAAAAGTTCCCTGTTCCTTTTCTTACTGTTTTGTCACGGCGGGTATCTCCATCCTGCTCCTGCTATGGATAGAGTATATCCGACAACTTATACCAAGTTCATTTGTGGGACGTATATTCTCAGGAGCCGGAGAGAATCCCCTGATGAGTTACGTAGCTTTCGACATGTTGGTAGTTCCTCTCCTGAGTATAACTTATTTGAGTGTACCTTACAGGTGGGCCCGTCCATTGGATTTTCCGTGGATAGGAGTATTCACCTCATTTATTATTGTAATGTTTACCATGTGGCTGGTGTCCCGTGCATCCCGCCGTAAAATATATTGGCGTGCCTGAAAATCAAAACATATTAACGCTCGATAAAGAACGCATTACCACTTTGCTGTTCCGTTATTCGCTTCCTGCCATCATATCCATGACAGCGGCCAGCATTTACAATATGGTAGATGTCATGTTTATTGGCCGTGGGGTCAATGCCATGGCCATATCGGGACTTTCGCTGACACTGCCCCTTATGAACCTTGCGGCCGCTTTTGGATCTCTTGTAGGCGTGGGAGCCTCTACCCTCATCTCGGTCAGGCTTGGACAGAAAGATTTGCAAACTGCAGAAATAGCGCTGGGTAACACTGTTGTGCTTAACAGTATTATCGGCACCATTTATACTGTTCTGAGCCTTATTTTCCTGGACCCTATTCTTGTTTTCTTTGGTGCCAGCGAACAAACGTTGCCTTACGCAAGGGAATACATGCAGGTGATTCTGGCTGGTAATATTATCACTCATGTTTATTACGGGCTGAACGACAACCTCAGGGCGAGCGGATATCCCAGGAAAGCAATGATGGCTACCCTCACAGCTGTTGCAACCAACTGCGTTCTGGACCCGCTTTTCATCTTTGGCTTTAATTGGGGCATAAGGGGAGCTGCCATTGCAACAGTTATTTCACAAGCTGCAGCTTTGTTCATTCTGATTATCCATTATTCCGACAAGAATTCGCTGCTGCATTTTCAGAAACATATTTTTCGCATCAGGAAAGGAATGCCCCGTAAAATTTTCACTGTGGGTCTTGCTCCTTTTTTATTGAATATATGCAATAGTGCCATCATCATTATCATTAACAGATCATTTTTCCATTTCGGAGGAGATTACGCCGTGGGTGCCTATGGCATTGCCAACCGGCTCACCTTCTTTTTCATAATGATCATTTTAGGATTCAACCAGGGAATGCAACCGTTGGTGGGATTTAATTACGGAGCCAAACAGTATACACGCGTAATCAGTCTTTTCAGGCTTACGCTTCTCTGTGCCACATGCGTTACCACACTGGCATTTGTTGTAGCGCAATTCTTTCCTCAGGTAGCTGCAGGCATCTTCACTGACGATCCGGAACTTATTCGTCTTACCGTAGAAGGGCTCCGAATAGATATGGCCGTTTTTCCCCTGGCGAGCCTGTCTATGGTGACGTCCCATTTTTTCCAGGCTATCCGAAAACCCGGCAAGGCTATCTTTCTTTCTCTCACCCGGCAGGTGATCTTTCTAATTCCTGCACTTCTTGTTCTCCCGCGATTCTTTGGAGTAACAGGCATCTGGGCCAGTCTGCCTGTTGCCGATACAGCTTCCTTTATTGTTGCCGGTATTATAATAACAAAGCAAATTAAAGATCTAAAAATAATAGTATGAGCACAACAAACCACGTAATTGTTTCGTTAGGCCGCCAGTTGGGAAGCGGTGGCTACTTTGTAGGCAAAATGATTGCCTCGGCAATGGGTCTTTTTTTCTACGACAAGGAACTACTGTATTACGCCGCCAAAGAAAGCGGTTTATGCGAGGAAGTTTTTGAAAATGCAGACGAGAAAGTGGTTAAAGGTTTTTCAAAAGTTCTTACCGCCCATGATTTTTACGGGGGTGCCTTTTTTGATCCAATGAGTGCGACATTATCCCGCGACAGTATTTTTCAGATACAGTCAAAAGTCATAAAAAAAATTGCCGGTGAACAGTCTTGCCTTATCATTGGCCGATGTGCGGATTATATTTTACGTGAGAACCCCTCCATGCGAAGTATTTTTATACACGCGCCGCTCGAAATCCGAATTGACAATATAGCCGAGAGAATGAACATTACAAAAAGCCAGGCTGCCGCATTCATTTCCAAAGAAGAGAAAAAGCGGGAGGCTTATTATAATTATTTTACAAACAAAGAATGGGGAAAAGCCTCTTCATATCATTTCTCTCTCGATGCCGGATTATTGGGCATTGATAACTGTGCCAAGGCTGCCGTAAAGCTTATTCAGGACAGTTTTACGGTTTGAGAGCCAGTATTTTACCTTTTGCGAGTCTCCTTTTTTGCCTTTTTGTAGCTTTGCTATATTAACAGACAAGCTATGAAGAAAATTGTTTTTTTATTTTTGTTAAGTCTGACCGTTGTGTCCATCCCGGGATGCAAAGGCCTTGGCGGAGACTACGAGGGAACCGAGGAGTTCCGGAACGATGTGGCCGTATTTGCCGATTATGCCGTACGAAAACAATTGATTGTGCTTAAATACCTGGAATACACATCGGACGGTTTTACGAAAAACATCCTTCAGGGGACAGTCTCGGCCAACGAATACGACGATTTCTTTAAATCGGTCGCAGATATGGTCCCGTATATTAAGGACTACGAGAAAGCATTCAAAACACTCGAAGAATCGGGAGTTCTCACTACTGTTAATACAAAGGGAATTGTATCATCGGGGAAAGCTTTTCTTTCCTGGATGACCGGAAGCGGTAAAAGAAGCCGTGAGAGGGTGCTTACCGTGGCATCCAATCTGAGTTCCGCCGACCGTAGCGAATTATACAACAAACTCCGTCCCGAATGGAAAGGAAAGACTTCCGGTGAGGGCGACTTCTGGAAAAAAATAGAGAATGGCGATTTTGATACTCAGGCTCCCCAGATGTTCAATGACTTCCAACAGGATAATAATGAATTTGCCCTTACCTCTGTAGATAAAGGACTTACACTGCAGCGGATAGTAGTTCTGGAGGGTGCTGAGGGAGTAAAAGCCGGGGCCGAACTAATGACCGATGTTGTTGCTACCGCAACACCTCTGGGTAACGGGATGGCGGCCGCCGAGGTGGGAAAGCTTACCATCGACCTGTATAACGCCAACTCCAATGCCGACAGAGCCCAGATTGCCGCCAACATTACCTCAAATCTTGCCGGCATGAAATGGAAAGACCCTATTCTGGGGGTTATCGGTGCAGATGCCGGAGTCGATCTGGTGGTTGAAACCATAAAGGAAACGGTAGATGTGGCCAAAACCGATGCCCAGAACACCGCCGGCACGAACAAATCGTTTGTGATGATTGAAGACACCGACAGTCAGGACCAGGCAGACATTGTCATAGCCCAGAACCAGGCCTCTTCTTCTCCTTCGAAAGCCTCAATTGCTGTTGCCATCGGTAATATAATTGATGACGGAGTGAAGTTCGCCTACACCATCCTCAACAAGGGCAGATGGTTACTTACAGCCATAGATAAGAACGGGAACAAGGAAACCCAGTCCGTAGAGGTCCCCGCCGGGGAAGTGGTTTATGTCACTTTAAGCACGACACCGCCGGTTTCTGACGGGGAGGGAGAAGAACAACCATCCGATTACACAGACTGGAACAAAATAACAGCACAGTATCCCGAGCTGAAAAACTATCCGGCTTTTGCAGGATCATGTACTTTGGTAAGCTACACTACTAACGAAGAAAATCCGTTCCTGTCACCGACTGGAGTAATCAGGACAAAGAACTCTCTGGCGGAAAAATATCTTGATACAATCAAGTCAAAAGGATACACATTGCAGACACATGGCGGATACCTTGGTCCCACCAGGTTAGGCGGGTTCCTGCGTTATATCCGGTTCACAGCGAGCAGTGTAACGGGATATACAGATATAACTCTTAGCGGAATTGCATAGCAGATGACCTCCACGCGGCAGGACTCTGCCCTGTTTCTTTTTTGAATACCCTGAAAAAAGAGGCATCGTTACTAAACCCCGACGATTCCCCTATTCCCTTTATTGATAAATTCTGGCTGGCAGGGTCCATTAACAGTTGTTTGGCATGGTTCACCCGGTACGAGTTAATAAAATCAGAGAAAGACAAGCCCATTTCCTGATTTACAATATTTGAAAGATAGGTCCTGTTGGTGCCCAGCAGAAGGGCAAGATCGGATATTCGAAGGTCTTCCCTTGTATACAGCTGCTCCTTTTCCATCATACGTATCAATTTTTCCCGCAAGTTGGGCTCAACTTCTGCCGGGCGAACAGCAATATGATCTGTCAGGGAGATTTCCTCTGCAAAATCCTTGGCCGTAAAACGCTGATGATAACCTACATATCCTACTACATATAACAGTACGGAGAAAAGACACGAAGGAATCAGAAGCATCCATAACGCCCGGTCAAATACGTCTCTACCAATGAGTGTTAAAGAAGCAGACACCAAAGATGTGAAAATAAGCACATAAAGCATATTCCTCGCCCACCATAAGGAACGGTCCTTGGTGGAGGAATAGAAATTCTCCAGATCCCGCTGATAACGCGATATTTTTTTTACTCCAAAAATCACAACCGGTATTATCTGAATGATATATACAAGCCTGCTTAAACGTATGACCGATACTTGCAGCAATGCCAGACCCGATAATCCGTTTTTGTCTATTTGATTTTGCACATAATCCAAGTATTTGCCTGTTTCCTGCTCCGTCATGAGAAGGAATATGATAGCCACAATGATAAAAAAAAGAAAAGAAGGAGTCAGTATGAGCCATTTGCCGAGCCAGCCCGGACGGGCCTCTGTGAGTGCAGACAAATACAAAAAAAACAGGGGGTAAACCAAAAGAGAAGATAGTGTGTACAGGCTCTCAACAGCCGGGAAAAACAATTGCCCGTGATTAAAATAATAGGCATGGGCAAAAAACACAAGAAAAGAAGCGGACATGAATAAAGCAAGCATTGTTTGTGATCGTGAAGTTCTGCCTCTGTCCAGAATAATGGTCAGAAACCAAAACCCACACACAAACATTGGTAATGTGGATAATACAGCCTGCAGCATGTCAACTAGATTCCGTCAGGTAAAGATAGCTTTAAATACCTTGACTTTCTGTCTATCTTCCTTATAAAATGCGGATGAAAAGGGACGAGAAAACGTTTCCCGTTGTTGAATTCCAGCTCAATACACGGATTCCCCGGGTAATCAAAAAAAGCCGTTACCTTTCCCTTATATTCTTTTCCATCTGAATAACAGGCGCTAAAGGTATAACCGGACAAATCAATATCTGGATCATTGTCCATCCGTTCTTCCAGACAGAGTTCCTTCCCGACTAATTCAGAAGCAAATTTTTCCGACAGAAAATTCTGGAAACGAACTACGGCTTTGCCGGATCCTTTGGGTTGGAGTGATTCAAAATAAAAAGGAACCGGTATTTCATCCATAAGAATGAATACCGGTTCTGTTTCGTTGAAAGAAGAAATCATGTTTTCGGGGATTTCTGAAAAAAACCGTATCAGAAGTTCCCCGTTTTTTCCAAAAGTTTTTTGGACCGAGGCAGCCGGGATGAGCCGTGCCTTTTCTGTCATGATCTATTCAGCAGGAGCTTCTTCTGTTTCGGGAACAGCGTTTCCTTCAATTTCGGCAATGGCTTCTTCTGCTTTTGCAGCAGCCTGGGCAGCTGCAGCAGCAAGTCTGGCAGCCACTTCCTGACGTTTTGCAAGTAAAGCGGCAGCACGTTCCTGGTTAACCTGAGCTTCGGCCTCAAGTCTTTTCTTCTTCTCTTCTCTTGTTTCCTGAGCCAATTTACCCTTCTTTGCAGATATTTTTGATTCTTTTTCCTGCATCCATGCTTCCCATTTAGCATCAGCCTGATCCTGGGTAAGAGCACCTTTGGTCACACCTTCCTGTAAATGCTTTTTCAGCATGATTCCTTTATAGGAAAGGAGTCTGCGGGCTGTAAGAGTAGGTTGTGCTCCGGTTGTGATCCAGTACAGGGCACGTTCTGCATTGAGTTCAATAGTAGCCGGATTGGTATTAGGGTTATAAGTACCCAGTTGTTCAATCAGACGACCGTCACGCGGTGCGCGGGAATCGGCAACTATAATGTGGAAATAAGCGTAATTTTTTTTGCCATGGCGGGCAAGACGAATTTTAACTGCCATAATGTTTGTTTAATAAGTTAATAATCATTTAACTTCCTAATCTTCTCGAGAAAAGGCCTGCAAAGATATGTGATTTTAATTTTACGGCAAAATTTACTTTTGTTTACTAATACTGCCGTAGAAGGTAAACATTTTCCTTTTTCCGGCATAGAGTTTCAGATACCGGTACAAATCGTCGGGAGTAAAAATTATTCTACCCATGGTCTTTGTTCTATTTTTTACACGAATTCCAACGGCCCGCAAAGAATGGTAAAGGAGTTCCGAGCAAAAAACGGAACCGGGATCTTCGGTAATCCAGTCATAATCGTATTCCACACCAGAAAAACTTAACCCTTTTTCAATAAAATCCTCTCTCCGGGCTGTTCTCCCGTTAAAAGCAAAAGCTGCAAAACTAGTAAGGCACGAGCTTTCGTTCAGATTGGAAAGTTCCTGTATGGGATGAACACTAACGCCTTCTGACTGACTGTCAAGTACATATATATCGGTATAGTTCATAAGGGTATCGAGCGCACGGTACAAAGGTCCCGATGTATCTATATATGAGGCTATCTGTGCTTTTGTTCCAAGAAATATTCCCGAATGTTTCCACTCTCCGGGTATAAGTTCGCACAGGGGATAACTTCTGGTTCGTGTAAAAAACACACTGCCTGGCGGCAAATCCTTAATAAAATCTCTGAGCTCATCAAATTCAATATCAATGTCTTCGGAGATAACGGGTTCTATATGGATTTTACCGGCCCATTTGACCAGTGGCTTCTGAAAAAACAGCCTGATATTGTCGACAAACCTTATATTGCCCGGAAAGAATAATGAAAACAGGATACACAGTATACAAAAAACCGCCGAAAAACCGATAATTCTATTGAGTACCTTCATTTACAAAAACTTCCCTATGGAAAGTAAAGATATAGAAAAGAATTAAAAAGACAGTCTTAAACGCACATAGATATTCCGGCCCGGTTCTACACTTATATCTCCTCTATTGGTAGAAAGGTGATTGGTGTAACGGTTGTTGGTAATGTTATCCACTCCTGCAAAAAACTGAAGTCTGACTATTCCCAGATCAAAGGGAACGGTGTTCAACACGGCATCCAACCGATAATACCCGGGTGTTTCCTTTTCACCCTCTGCGACCTTATCCTGTTTTGCAGCACCGAATACAGAAAGATCAACCGTCCCTGTTCCTTTATAAGTATAACGGAGTCCCAAACGGCCGTTGAGAGGAGGTATGAGAGGAAGATTCCCGTCTGTTTCCAGAGCAATTCCCCTGACATAGGCACCCGACCCGTAGAGCACAAAATCTGAACTGAAATTATAGGCGAACTTCATATCAAACCCGTAAAGCAATGCTTTTCTAACATTGGCATTCACCAGCGCCGGCAGCGTGTCGGATTTTGAATCGGCTGTAAGTGTATAGATAAATTCTCCCGGGGTTTCAACAATCATATTGCTCAAACGGTTAACGAACAATCCGGCTTGCAGATTAAATTTCTGTTTCCAAACCCTGACCCCCAGATCTGCCGAATATGATGTTTCGGGTTTGAGGGAGGGATCGCCCAGACGCACATAATTACCCAGGTCAATGAATTTAAAGCGTTCTTCCAGAGAAGGAGCCCGGAAAGCCCTTGCCAGATTCAGGGACAGATGAGTCTGCTTAAAAAGTTTATACAAAAATCCGGCGTTGGCACTCCATGACAAACTGTTCTCCCGGCCGGCCTCGAAAGTGATTTTCTGAGTAGGAGGCGCATCGTTTCTAACCCCGTTGGTAATGATATAATCCACGTCCGTTCCCTGCTCGTTTTTAATAAGTATGCCGTCAAACCTTCCACCGAGAATCATGGTCAGTTTGTCGTTTAAAAAGCGCGTTTCATTCTGAAAGAAAATCCCCGCACTGCTGAAGCTCGATTGCGGGATGGGCGTCTCGCCCCGGATTATGTTATTGGTTTTAATAATGGTCCCTGCGGGATTCAGGATATCGACCCTAATGTGTTTTTCCCTTCCTGTCTGAAGTTTTCTGCCCCATACATCCACACCTGCAATAAGCACATTCCTGGCCGACAGATCCCAGGTTCCCTGCAGCTGCACTCCGTTGGTAAGGTGCTTCCCTGTTGGATAAAAAATTTCAGGGGTTGTACGCTGGGTGTTTCCGTTGGGAAGGGTGGCGTTTGTCACTGTATTAGGTTCCAAAGCCACGTCACGGACAATATATTGAGTGAAATATTTAAGTTCCAGAGAAGACCATTTGTCTGTTATGTTGGAAATCTGGTAACTGGCCGAGAGCAGGTGACGTCCGATGTCTGTGTACGTTGCGGTAGCCGGTCCGGGAAACGCATCACCGCCCGGAACACCTACATCGGTGGACCAGTTCCGTTGGTATTGAATTTTAAACAGATGGTTGGGCAGGGGTTTTGCCCCGAATTTTGCCGAGATGTTATTTGTGGTATATTGGCTGTTAGGCAAAATACCGTCGGGGGTACGTAAATCACCGGCTTTTGCGTATGTCCCGGCTACACTGAGAAACCATTTCCGGGATCCTGCACTGACCGAAGCATAATTGGAAAACAGCCTGTTAACCGAAGCAAAACCCGAGATGACATCGGCCGACACATAAGGTTTTGCACCAAAATGTCCCTGTTTTGTAATAATATTAACAATACCGCCCATTGCGCCGGTACCGTACAGGGAAGACTGTGCTCCCTTGATCACTTCTACCCGTTCAATGTCGTTCACGTCAATCATACTGAGCGAGGCAGTGAGATCGGTGGCCGTTTCCACCCTGCTCCCGTCAATCAGTATCACCAGACGGTCTTCATTAAAACCCCGGACATTGATGTTCGTGGCCCACACCCCGTCTCCACCCCTCGACACACCCGGTTCTTCTTCCAGAACATTAGCAAGAGTAAAGGCGGAATGTTTCTGGTAATCAGAAGAATCCGAAACCGCCATGGAAACAGGTAGTTCTTTTATCTGTCTGTTGAATCTGAGACTGGTTACAACTATTTCTCCCAGCGGAACCGGAATGGAATCATATGAATTCTGGCCAAAGGCCGTTGAAGAGAATCCGGCCAGACAAAGGGCCGTCCAAAAAATAAGGTGTTTTTTTGTCATATTATATATTCTTCAAGAGTACCGATTTTACCTGAATCCCGTCTAAGCGGCCCAGCCGGCCCGTAAGGGATCCAATCTCATCTGTGGTACCTTCAAGAATAAGTGAAATAAGACTCTTGCCATTACTGCGCGGCAGACCTTGTCTTCCCAGTACGATGGCAGCATGTTGAGAAATGATATCGTTAAGCAAAACGACATTCTCGTGATGATCAATCTGAATGATTACTGTTCCTACTCTCTTTTCCATCAGAATACCTCCGGATTAGATTAATTTGTTAGAAGTTACGTGCTTACCTAGATACGGAATCAATCCGTAATCGCAGAACAAGCACATTATTACGTTGTTTGCGCTGCAAAGATAATACATTTTTCCGGGGAGCATAAATTTGTTCTATTTTTGCTGATAATTTTGATATTATGCGTATTCTTTGTCTTCTGTGTATACTGTCTGTATTATTTTTTCAGAGCTGCGGCAATCCGGCCGGAAAGACCGGATCCGAAAAAACATATACCATAGCTACACTAAAAGGCCCCTCATCCATGGGGATGATAAGAATGATAGACAGTATTGCCAATGCAGGCAATGCAGACATCTCAATTGAAATAGAAAACGAACCCATACAAGTCCGGAAGATGATGCTCGACGGAAGCGCCGATTTCGCCGTTCTTCCTACAACCATGGCCGCTTTAGTATATAACAAGGGGTTGGATTACAAGACTGTAGCCATTCCTGTATGGGGAACGTTTTATTTATTCGGAAACGATACAACCATTACGAGTTGGGAAAACCTCAGAGATAAAAGAGTGTATGTCATGGCCAGGGGAATGACACCGGATGTTTTATTCCGGTATTTACTCCAATATAACGGAATTGACCCGGAAAAGGATATCACCCTGGATTACAGTTTTCCTACTCACATTGACCTGGCTAACGCAGTGGCCTCGGGACAGGCACCTCTAGGCGTAATATCGGAACCGCAGGCCAGTCTGGTATTGTCAAGAAACAAAACAGTTCATTCCCTGTTTGACCTGAACCGGGAATGGGAAAACATTCAGGGAAGCCCTATCGCGCTCACGGCATTGATGGTTAAAGCAGACATCATAAAAGAAAACCCTCAATTGGTAGAACAAATTCTTCTGGATTATGAAAAATCCACGCAATGGGTGAACCAACAACCCGACAGTGCTGCATTGTTAATAGTGAAACATGGGATTCTTCCCGATCACGAAGTGGCTCTGCAGGCAATTCCCGGATCGAGATTACATTTTGTGCTGGCGCGGGATATCAGGTTTCAGATAACTTCTTATCTTAGTGTTTTCCATACTATGAATCCCGATATTATTGGAGGGAAAATACCTGATGAGGACTTTATTTACTAAAACCAGATACATACAGTTGGCATCGGTCGTGGTTATGCTGGCCGGTTGGAAACTTCTGGCTGTCCATTATGATTCTCCGTATATAATTCCTCACCCCGAAGATACGCTTATAACCGTTCTGCGGTTGTTTACAGAAGCTGATTTCCTGAAGGTTGCCGGAAGTACCGTTTTGCGCGGTATTGCCGGATTTTTGGTATCGGGCATCTTGGGGCTTGCGACAGGTATTCTGGCCGGGATCAGCCCGGGATTCAATGCATTCATTACACCCATGCTTGTTACGGTTCGTTCCATACCTGTCATATCGCTTATCTTATTGGCACTTATCTGGTTTAGTCCCGGATCCGTTCCTGTTTTCATCGCATTCCTGACTATGTTCCCGTTTATTTGTACCAATGTTTCGGATGGCATAAAGAGTGTTGACCGGGGGCTTGTGGAGATGGCCGGATTTTACAGAGTCGATAAACGAAGGATCATAACCGGGGTATATCTTCCGGCCATTGTACCGTTTATAATAAGCGGAGCATCCAGTGCCATGGGTATCGGATGGAGGGCAATAATCATAGGCGAGGTGCTCAGTCAGCCCCAATACGGTATAGGGACCCATATGCAGAACGCACAAACTTTTTTGAATGTCGATGCTGTTATAGCCTGGACACTGATTGCGGTACTCATAAGTTTCGCTTTCGAAAAAATTATTAGGTGGGCAGAACATAAAATCGTAAAATGGGTGATATGAAAACGAGTCTGCAAATAAAGGATCTTAGTAAAGCGTTCAATGACGTTGTTGTTTTCAAGGATTTTGACATATCCTTTTCCGAAGACTCGATTACTTGTTTATTAGGCCCTTCCGGATGTGGAAAAACCACTTTATTAAACATTCTCGGCAATATCCTTCCCCCCGATAAAGGGACACTCGTTGGCTTTGATAACAAGCTTTTTTCTTATGTATTTCAGGACCCGCGCCTGTTACCCTGGAAAACCATAAAAGATAATATCGAATTTGTTTTAAGCAGGGATATTCCTGCAGACGAGCGTAGAACACAAACCGAGCGTCTTATCCGGCAGGTTGAACTGGAAGGTTTTGCCGGACACTACCCTTCTCAATTGAGCGGGGGAATGCGTCAACGGGTTTCAATAGCCCGTGCATTTGCCATTCCCTCGGATATAATTCTCATGGACGAGCCTCTAAAGGGATTAGACGTGACGCTCAAACAAAACCTTATCAAATGGTTTTTGCATATATGGAAATCAGACCGTCGCACCGTAATCTTTGTGACACACGATATAGATGAAGCGTTGCTGCTTGGAGACAGGATAATTGTTCTAAGTCAGGCCCCCGCACAAATATTAACTCAAGTGGATATAGCAGAACCTGCAGAAAACAGAAATCTCGAAAATGAGTTGTTAAGAAGCAAAAAACAGGCTATTATAGACGTGTTGTCGGGGTGAAAGGACTCGAACCTTCGGCCTCCACGTCCCGAACGTGGCGCGCTAGCCAACTGCGCTACACCCCGATTGATTGATTAGGGGGACAAAGGTAAATAAAAAAATTAAATACTTACATTTGAATTATGAAACGCTTAATTTATCTTTTTGTTATTGCCGGTCTGCTGACCGGATGCAACAGGAGTGACCCGCGTAATCCATATAATTTACCCATTGCCAATACTATAGAAATCTACCAGGCTCAGGTGGCAGAAAACCCTGACACTGAATTGATAGATCTCCAGGAGATTATTCCCGGAATTGATCTTTTTATTCCCTATGCCACATCACAGAATTTTACCGGAGTGCCTATTTACACCTCGGCTAAAGCATTCCTGTGCAAACCGGTTGCCGAAGCCCTTGCGGCAGCTCAGGATTCATTAAAGAAAACCGGTCTGGGATTCCGCATACTCGATGCCTACCGTCCTTATGCCGGGACACTCTATTTCTACAAAGTATATCCGGACACGACCTTTGTTGCCAATCCTGCCAAAGGATCCATCCACAACCGCGGGGCAGCCGTGGATCTGACACTTATCAGGCTCGATACGGGAGAACCCCTTACTATGCCAACTGCTTTTGATTCTTTTTCCGACACAGCTTCCCATCTTTTCATGGACCTTCCTGCGGAAGTACTGGAGAACCGGGCACGACTGCGGGGAATTATGGAAGCCTACGGATTCAGCATATATGAACCTGAATGGTGGCATTTCAATTTCAGGAACGCACGCAGTTATCCGTTAAGGGACGTCTCTTTTGAAGAGTTGATGAATCTTTAAAGGAATTTATCCGGCAAAAGGTACCAAAGCATTATCCAGAATAAAAAGCGTAATGCCTTACCAACCAGCATAAAAAATGCCGATTTTGTAAAATGGACACGGTAGAAACCCAGTCCTACGGCAAGCACATCACCAACAACGGGCAGCCAGCATACTAAAGCAATAAGGCTCCCCCATTTATCTATAACCGCTTTCTGTTTATCCAGTTTTTCTTTCTTTACCTTAAGCCATTTCTCTATCCACTCCCATTTTCCCAGGTATCCAAGGCCATAACAGGTGAGGCTCCCCAGCCAGTTACCGGATGTTGCCCAGGCGAAGCATGCCCAGGGACTGCATCCGGCCAGCAACATCCCGATCAGCAGGAATTCCGAGCTGAAAGGAATAACCGTCGATGCGAGGAAAGAACCGATAAAAAGTCCGAGATATCCCCATTCCTGTAAAAATTCCATCTATTTCTCTTTTTTTTCTGGTAATCTTTTGTTTTTCTTTAGCGCATCTGAGATCAGGTATTCCAATTGCCCGTTTACACTGCGGAATTCATCGGCCGCCCATTTTTCCAGAGCGGCCCATGTATCTTCATCTATTCTTAGTATAAACGATTTTTTCATTCTACTGATAAAGGCTCCCGGTATTGATCACCGGACTGGCGGCGCGGTCCGAAGTCAACACAACCATCAGGTTGCTGACCATAGCGGCTTTCTTATCTTCGTCCAGCTCAATGATCTCTTTTTCCGACAATTGCTGTAATGCCATTTCTACCATGCTTACGGCACCCTCAACAATTTTATGACGTGCTGCAACAATAGCCGTTGCCTGCTGACGCTGTAACATGGCGCTTGCAATCTCAGGAGCATAGGCAAGGTAACTGATTCTGGCCTCAATAATCTCAATCCCGGCAATACTCAAGCGTTCCGAGAGAGAGGCCTCAAGCAGGTCGTTCACTTCCTCGCCACCTGAGCGCAGGGTTATATCAGCTTTCTCATCTTCCAGGTTATCGTAAGGATAAGAACCGGCCAGATTCCTGACAGCCGCCTCGGATTGTACGTCAACGAATTTTTCATAGTTATCTACGGCAAAACAGGCTTTATAAGTATCCTTAACCCGCCATACCAGTACAACACCAATCATGATGGGATTACCCATTTTATCGTTTACCTTGATAGGATCTCCGTTCAGGTTGCGTGCCCTCAGGGACATGTTTCTTTTTGTCATGAAGGGATTCACCATAAAGAAACCGTTCTCTGTGACTGTCCCCACATATTTTCCAAAAAAAGTAAGCACTTTGCTTTCATTGGGATTGATCACCATGAGACCGCACAGACAAACCAACGAAACAAGCGAAATTAAAAGAAGAAAAAACCAGGCTCCGCTCCATCCAAGAGTTCCTTTTAAATAAAAAGGTAACGCCACGCCGGCAACAAGGCCTAGCAAACATACGATTAACATAAACCACCCATTGTTTGGTTTAATAAATTTTTCCTGATTGGTTTTCATTTGTTTAAATATTATTAATGATATCTTTTTGATATCACAAAGATATAAACAAAGTTCAGAATAAAACAAATTTTTAAAAAATTTTCATTCCAAATAACTTTGGCACGCACTTTGCAACTATCAAGGACAGATAGTTTTTTTCATCTATTAGGTTTTAGGTTAAATGGGTCAGGACAAGCAGCGCTTCTAGTTGCTTGTCCTTTCTTCTTTTAGGGAAAGTGCTCCAATGTATTCCTCTTCTGCTACGCAGTTTCCGAAAACACAAAGGGAAAGAAATTCATTGAGTGTTTCACGCGCCTTTTCCTGAAGTGGTCTTGCTTTCCGGATCTCATTATACGTTGTTCTGGGAGCTTCTGCAAAAGAGATGATTTCATCCCATCCGGCAGGTGTTTTTACAGAAACAAAACAGGATCCGCCCATTTTCTTATAGGGCCAGAAAGTCCACCCGATATTGTTCTCTTCCATCACAGAACAAAAGTCCGACATCCATTCATTTGTATTGTGCCCTATCTCTCCCATATACATGGGAAGACCCGTTTTGTCACGGAAGGCAATAAAACCTGAAATAGCCTCGGCCGTGGCATCTCCCCCGTACCTGTGGCACGAGTACATCATATTGTCGTCGAAAGCCCAGTCTGTAAAAGGATCAAAATTGCTGTTCCACTGAGGAGCTCCGAGAATAATCACATGATTGGTATCGACTTTCCGGATGGCGGCAGTTACTTCTTTATATAAAGGTTCCAGGAGAGTGTTCAGCTGGTCTTTGTTTTCAAAATAAGGAGCAATGGGTTCATTCAACAGATCGTATCCCAGAATAACCGGCTCGTTTTTATAATAATCAGCAATTTTAACCCAGATGTCACAAAATAATTGACGGCTGGCCGCACTTTCAAACAACCATGGATATCCGTGGCTGTCGTCAATGTTATCTCCCGTCTGACCGCCCGGAGCATCATGCATATCCAGAATAACATGCAGACCTGCACTGCGGCACCAGGTTATGAGGCTGTCCATGCGCGCAAAGCCATCCTGGTCTGCATACAGGCCCATATAATCTTCGTCCGTGAACAATTTGTAATGGAAAGGGAGCCGTATGGTATTGGCTCCGGTCGATGCAATAAAATCGATATCCTCCCGGGTAACATAATTATCCTTAAATGTCCTCCAGAATGCTGCGGACACATCCGGTCCGACCAATTGACAAAACATCTGGTTTATGAATCCGGCTGAATTGGTCTTACCAAATCCGAACATATACCCTTCCGGATTAAGCCAATTGCCGAGGTTGGTTCCACGGATAAAATATTTATTCCCCTCCAGTACCAGGTCCGGGCCCTGTACGTGAATGTAGTGTTTTTCTGAGACAGATTGTTCTTCAGGTATCTTTTTTGCACTGTTGTCACAGAATACCAGTATCACGGAAACTGCTGCCCCAATTATATATATGAGGATCTGAAGTGAAATAAATGAAAATCGTTTCATCACTAAGGTTTTCGATTGATTGAATGGTAAAGTTAGGAAAATGTTTTTATCTTGCGGCGTTATTCGAAAAACCGTTTACACATGAAAGTCAAATATATTTGGATCGTTTTATTAATTCTTGTCGCAGCCTGTAAAAAACCAAATCCACCTGATGTCACCCCTCCCAGTCCGGTGCTGAAAAGCATTACAACCGGAGTATTGCAAGTGATCGTTCCCCGGACAGGCACAGTGGCTTTACCTTTCCAGATTGAAGACGTCGGTGCCGATTTTAATTATTCCGTTCAATCTGCCGAATGCCAGATTGAGTTGCGCATATCCGGCAGTACACAGAAGCCTGTTAATTATACGATCGAGCAAATCACTAAAACAGATAAAGAGGGAATCTACAACGCATACATCAAGGATTCTGGCCTTCGCATTCTGTATAAGGAGAACATCGTTTTGTGCCTTATTACATCCCGTTCAGGCAGCAACAAGACCATGGTCACCTCGCAACCGGTGGAAGTCATGAGCACAGCCAGCACCGAAGGGATTCAACAGTTCACCTTCACAAAAGACCTTAACCCGTCACTTAAATACGACGTGGTTATGGATGCGCTGCCCGGGGAAAATGAAGCCGGGCAAATACTGACCGGTAACACACCCAACCCGGTGAACAACCTTAATCTGATTGCCCGTTTTGAAACAACCGGAACCGTTACGGTAAATGGAACAGTACAGAAAAGCGGTGTTACGGTAAATGATTTCTCCAGGCCGGTCGAATATACTATTTCTGCTTCTGACGGAACCCTTCTTACCTACACAGTAAAACTGGCCAACTTTACCGGTTTGCCTGTTGTGTTTATTAACACACAGAACAGCAGCGAAGTTACTTCAAAGGATGTATGGACTCCCGGCACCATGAGCATTATGTGTTCCGGTGCATTTGAGGATTTTCCCGAGTCAGAAATGGAAATCAAGGGTCGCGGGAACACCACATGGCAATGGCCAAAGAAACCTTATGCCATAAAACTGGGATCAAAGGCAAAGGTGATGGGCATGCCCAAACATAAAAGATGGGTTCTGCTGGCCAATTTCATGGACCGTACCATGCTCCGGAACCGTATTGCGTATAAGGCATCCCAACAGACCTCCCTTGCCTGGACTCCCCGGAACGAGATAGTTGAACTGGTCTTCAATGGTCGACATATTGGGAATTACATGCTCATTGAACAGATTAAAGATGATGCGAACCGCGTGGATATTTCAGAAGACGGAGGCTATCTTCTGGAGCTTGATTTTCATTTTGACAATCCCGCACACGTACAGTGGCTGTCCCCTTACGGTAACACAGCTCAGTTTGGGAACAACACCCCCTTTGCCGTTAAATATCCCGAAGACGATGAAGTAACCACGGAACAAATGGACTGGATCAAAAATTATATCGACCAGGCAGGAAGTGTGATATACGGAACGGATTTTCTCGACCCGGATAACGGGTACAGGAAGTATATAGACATGACCTCTTTTGTAGATTACTGGCTGGTATTTGAATTATGCGTCAATCACGAACTGGCCAATCCGGGCAGTGTCTATATGTACAAAGACAAAGACACAAAACTTTTTGCAGGTCCCTGCTGGGATTTTGACTGGGGAACCTTTTCTTATAACGCATCGCCGCAGGCCAAGGGTAAATTGTTCATGACAGAAGCCATCTGGTATAAACAATTTTTTAAAGACCCGGCATTCAAAGCCCTGGCCAAAGAACGCTGGAATGCTGTAAAAAGCCGGATGATGGAACTGCCGGCGTTCCTCGACACAGAAGCCGAAAGACTCACGTTATCGGCCAAATATAACTTTTCCATGTGGAACCCGGCTGAAGACCGTTCCATGAATAACGGGAACATAATAAACGGAGACGAAAATCTTTCTTACGAAGACGCTGTGAAGCGCATGCGGGCCGTTCTGGTGGAACGACTGAGCACACTGGATACCGAGATCAATAAATGGTAACAATATCCCTAAAACTAAATTTATATATATGAAACATTCCAGCATCATTCTTCTTCTTCTGATAGGATGTTTGTCTGTACAGACACTTAACGCCCAGACAAAAGATTCCGCCAGAAACAATGATAAAGAAAAAACCGAACCCAAGGCCGAGAGTAAAGGACCGGCCAAACTGGCTGATTTTATTAAGGCAGACGCCTTTAAAATGGAAGGCATGACTCCCGTATTTGTACAGGAAAACAAATACTATCTGGGAATTCCCGACTCTCTTACAGGACGTGACATACTTATGGTAACACGTATGTCAGAAACTCCGGAAGGATTCCGGGCAAATTTTTTCGGATATTCCGGAGATGAGATCAACGATGGAGTGGTGCGGTTCGAAAAAGGGCCGAACAACAACATTTTCCTTACAAAAGTCATGGCGCGGGAACAGTCACAAGACTCTACCCAGTCTATGTTTTATAACGTAAAACGGTCAAACCGCCCGGCGATAATCGCTGCTTTTGACATTAAGGCATTCAATGCAGACAGTTCTCTTTCCCTTATTGAAGTAACCGACCTTGTAAAGGGAGATAACGAAAGCCTGTATTTCAGCAAACGTCAGAAAAAAAGTTCTAAAATCGGCGCGATTCAAAACGACAGATCGTATGTAAAAAGCGTAAAAACGTTTCCAATCAATACCGAATTGCGCAGCGTGAAAACATACGCTCCGCAAGACTCTGACGAACCCATGACATTTGAAATCAATTGTTCACTTGTATTATTGCCCAAAGAGCCCATGCAGGCCAGGTATTTCGATGAACGGGTAGGATATTTCACATCGAATTACACAGATTTTAACAAAAATCCGCAGGGGATCAAGACAATACGCATGATCGCCCGCTGGCGGCTGGAACCCAAACCGGAAGACATGGAGAAATACCTGCGCGGAGAATTGGTAGAACCGGCCAAACCTATAGTATATTATATAGATCCGACAACCCCCAGGGAATGGGTGCCTTACCTGATACAGGGAGTTAACGACTGGCAGCCCGTCTTTGAAAAAGCAGGCTTCAAAAATGCCATTTATGCCCTGGAAGCCCCCACCCCCGAGGAAGATCCATCCTGGAGCCTCGAAGATGCGAGAAATTCGGCTATTGTCTACAAGCCCTCCACGATTGCCAATGCGAGCGGCCCACACATAAGCGACCCCCGCTCAGGCGAAGTTATTGAAAGCCACGTCAACTGGTACCATAATGTAATGAGCCTGGTACACGACTGGTATTTCGTGCAATGCGCAGCCGTTGATCCTCAAGCCCGTTCCATGACATTTTCCCGGGAATTGATGGGCCAGCTCATACGCTTTGTGTCGTCACACGAAATTGGCCACACTTTGGGACTGCGTCATAATTTTGGTGCCACGTCCTATTACACTGCAGAACAACTTCGCGACCCTGAATTCCTTAAAGCGAACGGCCATACGACATCCATCATGGATTATTCCCGTTTCAATTTTGTGGCACAACCGGAAGACAATATTCCGCAGGAACTGCTCTGCCCGAGAATCAGCCATTATGACTATTGGGCCATTGAATGGGGATACCGCCGCTTTTATCAGTTCAAGAGTCCCGAGGAAGAACAGACCTTCCTCAATCAGTGGACCATCGACCACGTGAAAAATCCTTTCCTGAGATTCAACGGCGGAGCCGAATCGGGTTTGAACGACCCCCGGGCCCAGTCCGAAGACCTTGGCGCCAATCAGATGGAAACTTGTGAATTGGGCATTAAAAACCTGAAAACCATTGTGGCCAATCTGCCGGAATGGACTAAAGAGCCCAATAAGAATTATCAGTCCCTGACCACTATGTATCCGCAGGTCACCAGCCAGTTCAACAGGTATATTGGCCACGTATCCAAATGGATAGGAGGTGTTTATGCAGATTACAAGACCGTTGAGCAGGAAGGTGCCGTTTACAGTCCTGTTTCCAAAGCAGATCAGAAAGCCGCCATGTCTTTCCTCAACCGGAATATATTCAACACTCCCATGTGGCTGCTGCCCGATTACATGTTCGATCTCATGCCGGCCAGCCGTCTGAGCATTATTGAAAATCTTCAGGCCTCGGCCATTGAAGGACTGGTAAATGCCAATGTACTGGTACGCCTGCTCAGGGCTGAGGAACAGCTTGGCAGTCAGGCATACAGTACCAATGAATTCTTCACAGACCTGAGCAAGTACATATTCGGGAACTATTCAGATACCGATATTTATCGGCGCAGCCTGCAGAACATCTATGTGAACACCCTGTGCAAGATGGTAAAACCAGATGAACCCAAGGGCAACGCAGCTCTCCCCATTATGAGAATGCGCACAGCTTCCATAGAAAACAACGACATCAAGGGTATTGTTACCTCACAGCTCAATGAGATTGCCAAAAACCTTAAAAAGGCCAAAGGCGACGAAAGAAGCAAAGTACATTATCAATACCTTTACAAACAGATTACCGATTTGTAGTGAATTATACGCACATTGTTTTTGATATTGACGGGACCTTGTTAGACTCGGAAAAAACCGGAATGGTGTCCCTTCAGCAAACCATCCGGGAGGAAACAGGCATGGAAGTGCCCCTCCCGGATCTTTATCCCTATTTTGGCATACCCAGCCGGGAAGCAATGACCAAACTGGGATTCAAGGACCCTGCCAGTGTAGCTCTCAGATGGGAAGAAAATTTTCAGGCACTCATGTACCTTACCACACCCTTCGACGGTGTGGAAAGCACACTGGAACAATTGTATAAAAAGGGAATCGTACTGGGCGTGGTCACATCACGTCACCGTTCGGAGTTCGAGTCAGATCCCTATCTGAAGAAATGGAACTCATTTTTTACCTGCACGGTATGTGCTAATGATTCTCCCAGACATAAACCCCACCCCGACCCAATGCTCCGGTTCATTTCCTGCACGGGAGCCAGACCGGAAAACGTGTTATTCGTGGGGGACACCATCTATGATCAGCAATGCGGTCACCAGGCGGGTACGGCTTTTGCACTGGCCACATGGGGGAGCAAAAACGGAGCCGCTATTCCGGCAGAATATTACCTGAAGCACCCCTCGGAATTACTTACGTAATTAATCATAAAATACAAGACGTATGAAAAAACAACTCCCGGTTTTACTCCTGATGCTCTGTTTTTCCGTCTTTCTCAAAGCCCAGGATGCAGACCATCCCCGGACGGCTCTTATTATTTTTGAAGAAAATTTTTCTCAGGCCTCCCTCCGCCAGGATTATCCACTCATGATCTCTCTCATGGACAGCATGATAATCATGGAACGTTCCATAGACAGAAACGCCGGGCCGCATGTTTTAGATAAATACCTCGGTTATTCCGGCCGCTTTAGCGGATCCCTGGAAGGCCGTACTGTCTATTCCCTTTATATGACGAGACTTCCCGAACGCTATCCTCGTTTTTTCAAAGCCCCTGCAGATACAATCCTTTTTCGGCTTTACAAACAGACTATACTGGATAATGAAGAAGCCCTTCTAAAGCTTCCGGCCACACCCTGGCAAAACACTCTACATGCTCCTGAAGATATTTATCCCTGCCGTAATTTAATGGAGCTTTCGTTGTTTCTTCTGGGAGAATACGGGCATTTACTGCATATACTGAACAATGGTAACGGCAATGTGCCCGCCAATATCATTGTTGCGCACATGAAACAACTGGAACGAACTCCGTTGTCAGGGAAAGAAACTTTGCGACTGCTCGATTCCCTCATTAACCGCTACCCCGTAGAAGAATCCGTTGCACGCGTTTATCTGGCAAAAGCCAGATGGCTGCTGAGTGAACGTGAACCCGATTTCGCTGCCATATACTCATTATGTGAGGACGCTATACGTCAATTTCCCGGCACCCCTCATAAAGCGGAGTTGAGATCCATTATGGAGTCCCTCACCCAGCCTCGCCTCAACCTCACTGTAAAAAGCCAGGTCTATCCCGGAATTCCAACCAAGGTATATGTTACACGATCAAACATAGAATCATATACCCTGAAAATTCTTAATGCATCCGGAAAAACGGTCTATAAAAAAAGACTGAAAGGACTCACGGCTCCCATGAACAGTCCTGTCACCGATACACTGACTGTTCCGGCACCGGAGGAGGGTTCTTACAGCATTTCCGTTCAAAGTGGTAAAACAACGGCCCGGAATAAAATCTACTCAGGGAAGATGGCTGCCATGTTCAGCGGCAGAAAAGGCTCAGGATATGTTTACGCCACCGACCTGTATAGCGGTAAGCCGTTACGGAATGTGGAAGTGGTATTCCCGGGCAGGAACACTCTGCCTGTTACCCTTATGCCGGACGGCTTTACAGTCATTCCTTTTAGGGATTCACTCAAAGCCTGGACTGCAAAAGACCGGGTACAGCTGCGCCTGCAAATTCCCGCCACAAAAACTTCTCCGGTAGATTCTTTCTCTGTTCCCATATCTGTTAACCGATGGGATCTCAGAGAGGATACGAATCCCACGCCTTCGCAGACAAGTTCTGTTCAAATATTTACAGACAGATCGCTTTATCAGCCGGGAGACACACTCTTCATCAAGGGAATAGCCATGCGTTATCAAAACGGGAAACAGGAAGTAATCCCGGGAGAAAAATATAGCGTACTGCTTGTGAGTGCTCAGAACAGGCAGGACACGGTGGCATCCGTTACGTTACAAACCAATGAATTCGGTTCTTTCAGCGGCTATTTCACTACCTCGGCGAACATGATGAACGGAGCCTATTTTATTTCCGTTCCCGGCTCGGTGAAACAAGTGTGGATTGAAAATTATTCAAGACCTTCCTTTTCCATTGAAATGCTACCGGTCGTGGACACCTATTCATTTGGCGACACCGTACGTCAGGAAGGCATTGTCCGCCATTATGCCGGATTCCCTCTGGCAGGGGCAAGGATTGTCTGTGAAATCACTTGCCGGCCTGTTTTCGGCATGCTCCCCGAGTATTACCGGAGCTCTCATTTTCCTCCCGTATCCATTGCTTCAGACACTTTACATACCGACCGGGAAGGCCGTTTTACTTTGACCTTTCCGGCCGTCCGCCCCAATGCTGAAGGCAACGTTTTCTGCTCATATCAGATTATTGCCACTGTTACCGACAGGACTGGCGAGACGCAACGTGCTGAAAATTACATACCTGTGGGAGACATCCCCTATACCATCCACATTTCTTTTAAAGACAATGACTCCTGGGAGCGGATTCCCCTTGTAAAAGACAGTCGTCCCGAGTTGAGCATAGCAGTCAGGAATCTTAACGGAACTGATCTGGACATGCCGGGAACCTATAACCTCATCCAAGACGGCCAAACCGTTTTCAGCGGTGAATTCTTCGGGCAGGAAACTTCACAGCCGGACTGGACCTCTCTGCCATCGGGATCTTACCGGATTTCCGTGCCCGCTCCATGGAAAGAGGCAACGGAAGAAACTCCCGCGACGCAATCCTTTGTTCTTTTCGGGCTTGCCGATACCATCTCCCCTGTGGATACTCCGTTATTCTTTTACCCTGTGGACGGGGAATACCCTGTTTTCTACATCGGCACGCGTGAAAAAGAACTTTTTGTACTGGCCGAACTGTTTAAAGAAGATTCGCTTATTGTACATAAACACCTGACGGTATCAAATGAGTTGCAAAAATTCGGGTTCCCCGGCTATGCCCTTTCTTCGGGCCCGTATCATCTATTGCTGACTGCAGTCAAAAAAGGCGATTGTTATACAGAGAGAACCCTGTTTGAAGCCAGGCAGGAAAGCTCCCGGCTTAATCTGGAAGTATTGTCTTTCAGGGACATGGCGGCTCCTGATTCCGTTGTTACCTTTGGACTCCGCATAGATCCCGCACAACAGGCAGAAATTCTCCTGAGTGTTTATAATGCGAGTACAGACCGCTTTCAACGCAACGATTTCACGTTGAATGTACCCGGACCGGTCAAAAAATATCCGCCTGATTTTCGCGAACGTTTTTCCCAGTATACATACCAATACGATGAACCCCGCAGAAATACCGGTATGATGCTGTATAAAACTGCAGAAGACAGTGCACTGGGTGCCGGTGAACAGATTGCCGTACCGGAGAACGAACCGGGTTCTTTAATTCGTACTGATTTTTCAGAAACCCTGGCATTCCTGCCTCATCTTGTGACCGACAGCACAGGATACGTTCCAGTCTCCTTCCGTACCAACGGTTTACTGAGTACTTTCCGGCTACTGTTCCTGGCGCACAATCGCAGCCTCATTTCAGGCAATGCCCAAAAGGAGCTGGTTGTAGCAAAAGAAGTAATGATCCTGCCCTCATTCCCAAAGTTCCTGAGAGAGGGCGACCATATTAACTGGAAGGCAACGGCTGTTAACCTTACCAATGAAAGCCTGGACGGGAATGCCTTCCTGAAGCTGAACGGACATACGCTTGGAATACATAAAATCGTATTACCTGCTCTTGGCAGACAGGCGTTTTCATGGGAACCGGCTCCGCTGGTTAATACGGCAGATTCTGTCATGTTGCTGACGGTTTTAGCCGGATTTTCCTCTGCGGCGTACAAGGATGCCGAGCAACACACGATTCCGGTACTTTCCCGCAAAGAACTTATTACACGGGCACAGACCCGGGTACTGCCGGGCAATGGCATTGTGACGCTAGTAAAAACCAACCGAAAGGCCAGTGCAGAACTGGAAGTATCCACCCCGGTCACCTCAGCCCTGAATGCCCTTCCGGCTTTATGCACTCCATCCAGAAACAACCTGACAGACTGGCTTTCTGCTTATTACGCGAACAACACCGGAGCATGGCTGATGGAACGTTATCCATCCCTGGCCGCTGCCGCGGAAGACATGCCCGCCGGTCAGGCCGCTCCGTTACTGAAAAACCAGGCCATTACACAAATACTCCTGGAAGAAACGCCCTGGAGCCGATATGCCTCTGACGAAGCCAAACGTATGGAACGATTGCGGCAATTGTCCGATCCTCTGTATGTTAAAGAGTTTAACCGGCAGGCGTTGGATAAATTCAACAGCCTGCAACGTGCCGACGGAGGATTCGGCTGGTTTCCGGGTATGGAAAGCTCCTACACACTTACCTGCTTCTTCCTGGAAAAGATTTCAGGTATGATTCATGCCGGGATCGTAGCTGATGATAAGGAGACACTGCATCCCCTGGTGAAAAAGGCCCTTTCATACGTAGATGATTTCTTTGCGGCACATTACGATAAAAAAGGCTTTGACGTACTGCTTTACTTTTACATCCGGAGCGCTTTCCCCGACATCCTGCCTTCACCCGCAGCACAGGAAGCAGCCCGACTTTTCCTGCCAGAAATTGACAAGGCCTGGAAAGCCAAGTCAATCATCGAAAAAGCGTATTACGCATTAATGTACAGAAGAATGGGCAAGGCAGAAGCCCTGCACGACGTGTTGGTTTCACTGGAAGAATATGCCGTGAGAAACAGAACGACAGGATGTTATTTCCCGAATGCCGTGCCCTTTAACGGGCTCATGAGCTCAGAAATGAAAGCACACGCAATGCTCCTGGATCTGTTCAAAGATAATCCTTCACTCCGGACCGGGCTGCAGCAATGGATTCTTCTTCAGAAAAAAAACCATATCTGGGGCACGAACGAAAATACTACCGAGGTCATAAGCGCCCTGCTTCAAACCGGAGTGGCCGGACCGGAAGCGGGGAAAGGATATGAAACCGTCCAAAAGGGGAATACCTATACCGTCAGGAACCGCTCCGATGTGATGCTTTTCGCAAGTCTCTATGAACAAACAATTGAAGACATCGGGGAAACAAGCTCTTTTTCCAGCGGGATGGGCATTACAAGAACATTTTACCGCGTAGCCGACGGACAGCCCATTGCCGATGGCGACTCGCTGGAAACAGGAACGGAGATTGGCATCCGTTACTTCATCTCCGCCAGAGAAGACCTGAGTTTCGTCCACTTGAAGGCCAGTCGTGCAGCCTGTCTGACTCCGGTAACCGAAATGTCGGGATACGAATGGAACCGGACGTGCGGATACTATCGCGAAATTAAGGAAAGTGCCACTCAATTCTTCTTTCAAAGCCTTCCTGAAGGAGATCATATAATTGAAGAACAATTTTTTGTAACCCAATCCGGAATTTTCAACAGCGGATTTGCCCGGGTACAATCTCTCTATGCGCCTGAAAATCGCGGACATTCTTCGGCGGGAGTATTGATTATAACAAAATAAGAACTATCTTTGCAGCCCCAATAGGGAATTTATTAATTATTAACCAGAAAAATCAATTGCTAAAAACATGGCCGAATATTTAAACGCCCAAAAGAAGCAAGAGATTTTCGGACAATACGGAACGTCTAACAAGGATACCGGATCTGCCGAAAGCCAGATTGCCTTGTTTTCTTACCGTATCGCCCATCTTACCGAACACATGAAGTCCAACAGAAAGGACTACGGGACGCAACGCGCCTTGCTTGGTTTGGTAGGTAAACGTCGCCGCCTGCTGGATTACCTGAAGGCCAACGACATTGAGCGGTACCGTAACATTATTAAGACGCTCAATCTCCGGAAATAGCTTACTATTGCGAAGGGAGCCAGTCTCCCTCGCCAAACCAACAAGAGGCTGCCATCTCAACTTTGAGAACAGCCTCTTTTTTATAAGATTTCATTTTATCGGGGTCCAAATTAACGCAATCCGGGGACCTTGGTAAGCGGAATAAAAGATTTATAACAACCCCTTACAGGAAGGGGCGGATTGCACGAAAAAACAAATGAATATCATTAAAAAGGTTATCACATTGGGTGATGGCCGTACCATTGAGATCGAAACCGGGAAGCTGGCAAAGCAAGCCGATGGTTCCGTAGTTGTTAAAATGGGTGGCACCATGCTGCTGGCAGCTGTCACCTGCGCTAAAGACGCAAAGCCCGACACGGACTTCATGCCTCTTTCCGTTGATTACAAAGAAAAGTTTGCAGCAGCAGGAAGGTATCCCGGCGGCTTCATGAAACGTGAAGGCCGTCCGTCCGATTACGAGATCCTTGTTTCACGTCTCATTGACCGCGCGCTTCGTCCCCTGTTCCCCGACAATTTTCACGCAGAGGTATTTGTAAACGTATTCCTTATCTCGGCCGAGAAAGACATCATGCCCGATGCCCTGGCCGGACTGGCCGCTTCGGCAGCACTTGCTGTAAGTGACATCCCCTTCAACGGTCCCATTTCTGAAGTGCGCGTAGCCCGCATTGACGGCGACTTTGTCATCAATCCGGCTTTTTCCGATCTTGGAAGAGCAGACCTGGACATTATGGTGGCCGCCACCTACGACAACATTATGATGGTAGAAGGCGAAATGAAAGAGGTAAGCGAATCTGTAATGCTCGAAGCCATAAAATTTGCACACCAGGAAATAAAAAAACATTGCCAGGCTCAGATGGAACTCATGGCCGATGCCGGCAAGACTGAAAAAAGGACATACTGCCACGAAGAAAACGACGAAGACCTGCGCAAGGCTGTTGAAGCATTCTGCTATGACCGCTGTTACGCAATCGCCAAATCCGGCGAAGACAAACACGCCCGCACCGATGCATTCGACGCCCTGAAAGCCGAGTTTATTGAAACCATCCCTGAAGAAGAGCGCGAAGCCAAAACCGCTATGGTAAACCGTTACTACCACGATGTGGAAAAGCGGGCCATGCGTCGTATGATCCTCGACGAAGGTGTTCGTCTTGACGGACGCAAGACCAACGAGATCCGTCCCATCTGGAGCGAAGTGGACTACCTGCCCATGGCTCATGGTTCAGCCATCTTCACCCGTGGAGAAACACAGTCTCTTACCACGGTAACCCTGGGTACAAAACTTGATATGAAAGAAATGGACGAGGTTCTCATTCAGGGAACCGAGCAATTTGTCCTGCATTATAACTT
>CAZRJC010000015.1:0-49798 GCA_964600385.1 uncultured Muribaculaceae bacterium | reverse complement strand
AAACGGCGGGGCCTTTTTTTTCTGAAACTTGTTCCGGATGGTTCGTCAAGTGTTGTCTCAGTGGCAAGATAAACGGCCGTTGAGGCTCCCCGGGCCGGAGTGCTGAGCAGGGGCCGGAAAAATGCATTCACCAGTTTGTCCAGACTGTTGTTCATGGTGAGCATTGGCGTGTTAACGGCTCCGGGATCGGTCGTATAAACCATAATGTTTTTTTTGACGAGTTCTTCTGCCAGGGAAAGAGATGCATAATAGAGTGCCCTCTTGGTATCTCCGTAGCGTATGACTCTTGCGGCCCAATTCCGTGGTACGCTTGTCAGAAAGGATGGTCTGAGCCTGGAAAACCATCCGAAATATACGGTACAGGAAACCGTGAAGATAATCCTTGCCCCGTCTTCCGTTGCCGCTCCTTTTTCCAGCCGGGGAAGCAAAAGCGAGGTGAGATGCAGGGGAGCCCTGTAATTGACCTGCGAGATCAGCTCATACCCGTCTTCGGTCAGTCTGGTATGTCTGGGCAGTATGCCCGCATTGTGCACCAGGCGGTTGATTGTGTCCACCGGGATTTTCGATACAAATGCATTGACCGAGGCAAACGAAGCCAGATCCAGCGGAAGCAGCCAGATTGAAGGGGGCGCCGCCTGATCTGAAACCTGAGCTCTGAGTTCCTCAAAAAAAGACATGGCCGCCTCAGTGGAGAGGCAGGCCATGATCAGTGAATAACCGTCTTTGAGCAAAGACCGGCATATTTCGCGGCCCATGCCACCATCGGCGCCGGTGACAAGAGCAGTTTTCATCAAGCTTTGTTGTCCGAGCCCAAAACGTTGATTACTTTATGCTTGTAAAGTTCTTTGAGTTTGTCCCTGGCCGGCCCGAGGTACTTGCGGGGGTCGAATTCGTCCGGTTTCTCGGTGAGCACTTTGCGGATGGCGGCTGTCATGGCCAGTCTTCCGTCAGAATCGATATTGATCTTGCAAACAGCAGACTTGGAAGCTGCACGAAGTTGTTCTTCGGGAATGCCGATGGAATCTTTCAGCTTGCCACCAAAGTGGTTGATTTCGGCCACGATGTCCTGGGGAACACTTGATGATCCGTGCAAAACAATGGGAAATCCGGGAATGCGTTCCTCGATTTCTTTAAGAATGTCCAGGCGGATTTCGGGTTTTTGTCCGGGTTTGAATTTGAAGGCTCCGTGAGAAGTCCCAATGGAAATTGCCAGTGAGTCAACACCGGTACGCTTAACGAAATCTTCCACTTCTTCGGGTTGGGTATAGGTGTGATGTTCGGCTGTAACATCGTCTTCCACACCGGCCAGAACACCCAGTTCGCCTTCTACGGTAACATCATATTGATGGGCATATTCCACTACCTTACGCGTCAGGGCTACGTTTTCTTCGTAGGAAAGGTGCGAGCCGTCAATCATGACGGATGAAAATCCGTATTCAATACAGTTTTTGCAGATCTCAAAAGAATCGCCGTGGTCCAGATGGAGTACGATGGGAATGTTGCAGCCCAGTTCCTTTGCGTATTCAACGGCACCCTGAGCCATGTAGCGCAGGAGAGTCTGGTTCGCATATTTGCGTGCACCGCTTGAAACCTGAAGGATAACAGGCGATTTGGTTTCCACGCAGGCACTGATGATGGCCTGCATCTGTTCCATATTATTAAAATTGAAAGCAGGAATTGCATATCCGCCTTTAATGGCCCTGGTGAACATTTCACGTGTGTTGACCAGCCCTAAATCTTTGTATGATACCATATTATAAAAATTAATATTTGATGTTTCCCTAAATAATTAACTTGAATTAGTTGACAAAGATAAGAGTTTTAGATTATATTTGAACTTCGTAATCCTATTATTGAAATGAGGCCGTATATCTTACATGAAACAAACTGGCACACTGTCAGGGAAATGCATTTCAACACAGCCATTCTTCCCTGGGGAGCCACAGAAGCACACAATTATCACCTGCCTTACGGTACAGATACTATTCTTGCCGGACATCTGGCCGAAGAATCGGTTGCTCTGGCCTGGGAGAAAGGTGTAAGGGCTCTTGTCCTGCCTGCCGTTCCTTTCGGGGTCAATACAGGCCAGATTGAAGTGCCCTTCTGCATGAATATGAATCCGTCCACCCAGATGGTCCTGCTGGAAGATATCATAACCGTATTGCTCCGTCACGGGGTGGACCACCTGATTATCATGAACGGGCATGGAGGAAATGTATTCCAGCCCATTGTAAGGGAATTGGGCATGAAGTTTCCCAAAATGCTGCTGTGCGTCATCAATTGGTGGAAGATATGTCCGGCATCTGATTATTTCAAAAAACCCGGAGATCATGCAGACGAAATGGAAACTTCGTCCATTATGGCAATAAGACCCGACCTTGTTTTACCGCTGGAATTTGCCGGAAGCGGCGAGGAAAAGCACTTTGCCCTTGAAGGATTGCGTGAGAAGTGGGCCTGGATGCCCAGACGCTGGGTTTATATATCCAATGATACCGGGGTAGGAGATCCCTCGGCTTCGACACCCGAGAAAGGGGCCCGGTTTGTGAAAGACTGTATTGAAAAGGCAGCCGGCTTTATTGCCGATTTTGCTGCGGTAACCTCAGAAAAAGATCTGTATGAGTCATAAAGCGATAATTTTCTCCGCTCCTTCGGGAGCAGGTAAATCCACAGTGGTTAATCATCTTATGGAAACTTTTCCGCAACTTGATTTCTCTGTAACTGCCACTACACGCCCCAGGCGCGGAACCGAAGAGAACGGTAAAGAGTATTATTTCATTTCCAGGGAAGAGTTTCGTGATCTGATTGCCAAAGACGCCTTTGTTGAGTGGGAAGAAGTTTATAAGGACCGCTATTACGGTACCCTTAAACTGGAATTGGAAAGAATATGGAACGGGAACAAAATTGCCGTTTTTGACGTGGATGTCAAGGGCGGCATTAACCTGAAAAAGATATTCGGCAAGTCCGCATTATCTGTATTCATTGCCCCTCCTTCGCTCGGCGTACAGGAAGAAAGACTGCGGAAACGCGGAACCGATACGGAAAAGGCCATAGCTGAAAGAGTGGCCAAAGCCTCCCTTGAAATGCAGGACGCACCCCATTTTGACGTTATTCTGGTCAATGACAAATTGGAAGATACGCTGGACAGGGCCACGGAAATAGTGGCCGCATTCATTTATTGATAATGAAAAGATGCGGATTATACTTTGGTTCGTTCAACCCGTTCCATATCGGGCATCTGGCCATTGCCAACTACCTGGTGTCGTTTACCGACCTGGACATGGTGAGAATGATCCTTTCGCCCCGGAATCCGCTGAAAGTTCCTGTTGAGGTACACGAATATGTATTGCAGGAACGACTTGAACACATGCGCAGGGTTCTGGCGGGCAGGCTTCCCGACGTTGTAGTTTCCGATGTCGAATTTCATCTGCCCCAACCGCTGTATACGATCAATACCCTGCGCCATCTGGAAAAACAGGAGCCCGGTATAACCTTTGTCCTGGTTGTCGGGGCCGATAACCTGGCAATTATTGAAAATTGGTATGAATGGGAATCCCTGCTGTCCGGATACGAAATCTATGTTTACCCAAGGGAAGGTGTGGACCTGCCGGACTTGCAGCAGAAATACGTTCACATGGCAAAGGGAATAAAACGGCTGGATGCCCCGCTCATAAATGTTTCGTCTACTTTTGTCCGTCAGGGGCTGGCGGCCGGAAAGAATATGAACGGTTTTCTTGTCTGACCATGAATGTATTTAATACGGACGATATCCGCCGCATCGATGCCGCCTTTTGTGAGCAGACGGGAACTTCTCAGGAGGAATTGATCGCCCGTGCTGCCTGTGCCTTTACCGGTGCTTTTCTCAGGGATTTCGTACCGTCTGTGGAAGAGGCGCTGGTAGTTGCCGGTCCGGGAAACAACGGTGCCGATGCCCGGGAAGTAGCCGGTCTTTTGCGCCGGCACGGATGGAAAGTGCTCCTGTTTGATCTGACCGATGGGCATACCCCGGAACAATATTCTGAAGAATGGAAGACTTTATTGACGTCACTTGATTCCCGTGCACCGGTGATAGACGGATTGCTTGGCTCCGGTCTTTCCAGACCTGTAACCGGACTGTTCAGGCAAATCATCACGGATATCAATACATTGCCCAATCCGGTATTTGCAGTTGACATTCCTTCCGGTTTGCCCGGTCAGGGGAATGTTCCTGAAGATGCGGCCATTATTCGTGCTTTCAAGACCTACACATTCCAGTTTCCCAAACTGAATTTTTTCTTTGAAGATAATTACCGGTATGCCGGAGAGTGGGAAGTGCTGGACATAGGCATGGGCAATGGTGATTATGCGCCTGTGAAGGCTTCTTTCCGTACTGTGGATGCCTCTTTCATAGATACCATATATTCCGGAAAAAGGAATCCCTTTGCCCATAAAAACACATTCGGTCATGCGTTTCTTATCGCAGGCAGTAAAGGAAAAATGGGAGCTGCACTTTTGTCTGCCGCTGCCTGCATGCGTACAGGAGCCGGATTGCTTACCGCGCATATCCCTGCCAGGGGAGAAGTACCGTTTCACACCTCGTTGCCGGAAGCCATGCTCTTCCTGGACAACCACACAGATTGTGTAACACACCTTCCAGGTACTCTTGCCACAGAAGGTGTGATGCTTTACCGGGCCGTGGGCGCCGGGCCCGGCCTGGGAACCGACCCGATGACGGCCACCATGATGGGTGAACTGCTCGATCTTTTTGTTTCACGACAGGATCCACCTGCTTTGGTGCTGGATGCCGATGCACTGAATATAATTGCCTCGGTCCCCGGATACCTTTCAAAAATTCCCCGGGGAACCGTCCTGACGCCTCATCCAAAAGAATTTGACAGACTGGCCGGTGCTGCCGGCATGCCAGCGGCAGGGAGCGGATACGACCGGGCCATGCAGGCGGTTGAATTCTCACGCAGATATGGGGTAGTGGTGCTGTTGAAGGGTCATTATTCACTGATTGCTACACCGGACGGCCCCCACTGGTTCAATACAACCGGAAATCCCGGAATGGCAACTGCCGGGAGCGGTGATGTGCTTACCGGAATTATCCTGGGATTGCTTGCTCAGGGATATATGCCGGAAAATGCTGCTGTTGCAGGCGCTTATCTTCACGGGCAAGCCGGAGACCGCGCGGCTGAAAAAACGCGTGCCTTCATGATTTCGGGCGATATAATTGAAGGTTTGTAGCAGCAGAAAAATCAAGGTGCCCAGGGTTCCCAGGGCGCCGTTATGCTTACCGGTTCCTTCCTCACCGGATGCTCGAATTCCAGATGATAAGCATGAAGCGAGATACCTCCGTCGGGATTGGAACGGGGAGCTCCGTATTTCAAGTCTCCTTTAATTGGTAAGCCTATTGCAGCCAGTTGACATCTTATTTGATGATGCCTTCCGGTATATAGCTCAATTTCAATCAGATGATAGCTTTTTGTGCTTCTCAGGTATTTGTAGCGCAGTCTGGCTTCTTTGGCTTCGGGACGGGGTGAGGGCCATGCATAGGTTTTATTTTGTTTTTCGTTACGGGTAAGGTAATGGGTGAGAACGGCCTCGTCTTCCTCCGGTCTTACTGCCACAAGTGCCAGATAAGTTTTGTGCATTTCTCCCTTACTGAACATGACATTCAAACGCTCCAGCGCTTTTGAGGTTTTCGCAAAAACGCACAGACCGCTTACCGGACGGTCCAGCCTGTGAGGAACCCCAATAAAAACATTTCCCGGTTTGTTGTCGCGTTCCCTTATGAAATCTTTCAACGTTTCGCTCAAGGGTATATCTCCCGTTTTATCACCCTGGACGATCTCCCCGGCCAGTTTGTTTATAACTATTATATGGTTATCCTCATAGAGGATACGTTCGGAAAGAGGGATGTATTTTTTGTCTGACATGGTGGCAAAGTTAGCTATATCTGTCACATTCCGGTACAGAGCCGGGAGAAAAACTGACAAGGTGGCAGTTCTTTTCTTTTGGCATAACAATTGAGTCTTAACGGGCAAACAACAGAAAAATAAATAAAATAAACATATAAGAATTATGGGTAAAATAATTGGAATTGACTTAGGTACCACCAATTCATGTGTTGCTGTAATGGAAGGCAATGAACCGGTGGTTATTATTAACTCGGAAGGTAAAAGGACAACTCCTTCCATAGTGGCATTTGCCGATAACGGAGAACGGAAAATAGGTGATCCCGCAAAACGTCAGGCTATTACCAATCCTCTTAAAACCATTTATTCCATTAAACGTTTTATGGGTGAAACTTATGATAAGGTGGCTCTGGAACGTTCCCGCGTTTCTTATTCTGTAGAAAGAGGTGAAAATAACACACCCAGGGTAAAAATTGACAGCAGACTCTATACACCTCAGGAAATATCGGCCATGGTTCTTCAAAAAATGAAAAAGACTGCCGAGGATTTTCTCGGACAGGAAGTAACCGAAGCCGTTATTACAGTTCCCGCCTATTTCAGCGATTCACAGCGTCAGGCTACCAAGGAAGCCGGAGAAATTGCCGGTCTGAAAGTACGCCGTATCATTAACGAACCCACTGCCGCAGCTCTTGCCTACGGACTCGATAAAATGCATAAAGACATGAAAGTGGCTGTGTATGACCTGGGTGGCGGTACTTTTGATATTTCCATTCTTGAACTCGGAGACGGTGTTTTTGAAGTGAAATCCACTAATGGCGATACCCATCTTGGAGGAGACGATTTTGACCAGACAATTATTGACTGGCTCGCATCCGAATTTGCATCGGAAAACAGTGGTCTGGACCTTCGCAAGGATCCCATGGCACTGCAGCGTCTTAAAGAAGCAGCAGAAAAAGCCAAGATAGAACTTTCAAGTCAGAATTCCACTGAGATCAACCTGCCGTATATCATGCCGGTTGACGGAGTTCCCAAACATCTTGTGAAGACACTTACCCGTGCCAAATTCGAACAACTGGCAGACTCGCTCATTCAACGTACGATGGAACCATGCAAAAAAGCACTTTCAGATGCCGGACTTAAACCTTCGGATATCGATGACGTGATATTGGTAGGCGGATCCACACGTATTCCGGCTATACAGCAACTCGTGGAAAAATTCTTCGGGAAAGTGCCCAACAAGGGCGTGAACCCCGACGAAGTGGTTGCTGTAGGCGCAGCCATTCAGGGCGGCGTGCTCTCGGGCGATGTAAAAGACGTATTGCTGCTTGACGTTACCCCTCTGAGTCTGGGTATTGAAACGCTGGGCGGTGTGATGACAAAACTGATTGAGGCCAATACCACCATTCCTACCAGGAAGTCACAGACATTCTCCACTGCCAGTGACAATCAGCCTTCGGTTGAAATACACGTTCTGCAGGGAGAACGTCCAATGGCCAGCGCCAACAAGACCATCGGCCGGTTCCATCTGGACGGAATTGCCCCCGCTCCCCGTGGCGTACCGCAGATTGAAGTTTCGTTCGATATAGATGCCAACGGCATTCTGAACGTTTCTGCAAAGGATCAGGGTACCGGTAAGGAACAGAAGATCCGCATTGAAGCCTCTTCCGGACTGAACGAGCAGGAAATCAAGCGTATGCGTGATGAAGCCAAGGCTAATGAAGAATCTGACCGTGCCGAACGTGAAAAAATAGACAAGATCAACGCCGCCGACAGTATGATTTTCCAGACCGAAAAACAAATGAAGGAATTTGGAGATAAATTGCCTGCAGACAAAAAAGCACCTATAGAAGAAGCTCTCACTAATTTGAAGAATGCACACAAATCGCAGGATGTTAAGGCTATAGATAGCGCAATGGAAGCTATCAACAAAGCCTGGCATGCAGCTTCTGAAGAAATGTACAAGGCTTCACAGCCCGGACAGGCAGGAGGTGCCACAGCACATCCTTTTGAAGGCGGAGCTCAGGGTGCACCTACCGGAGGCGGACAGGAAGACGGCGAAGTTAAGGATGTTGATTTTGAAGAGGTAAAATAATATGAACGAACATAAAACAAAACATCAGGCTCAGAACGAGCCTGATGTTCAGCATTTAGAGGAAGTAGACTCTGCAGACGATACTATGGCGGCAGACAAGACGGCAAGTGAAAGACAGGAACCTTCAGATGAAGCACCTGCTCCCGAACAGGAGAAAGGCGGCGAGCAGGAAAAAGCCGGAGAAGACCCTGTGGCCCGGATGCAGAAAAAAGCGGACGAACTGAATGACCGTATGCTGAGGCTTCAGGCCGAATTCGACAACTACCGCAAACGTTCGGCAAGGGAACGTCTGGACCTGATCCTGACAGCCGGTGAAGACGTGATAAAGGGCATGTTGCCTGTGCTGGACGATTGCCAGCGTGCCATCCAGACACTTGAAAAGATTGAAAACGCAGATCCCCATTCGGTAGAAGGCGTAAAGCTTATTTATCATAAACTGTTCAGCTACCTTCAGACAAAAGGCCTGAAACCCATAGAAGCAAAGGGACATGCCTTAAACACAGATCTGCATGCTGCAGTGGCAAAGATTCCTGCTCCCGAAAAGAAACTTAAAGGTAAAATCGTTGATGTTGTGCTCGAAGGCTATACATTAAACGGCAAAGTAATCCGTTTCGCCAACGTAGTGGTGGGCGAATAAAATAAATATGAGTAAAAGAGATTATTACGAAGTCCTTGGCGTCGATAAAAGCGCCTCGGCCGAAGAAATAAAAAAGGCTTACAGAAAGAAAGCCATTCAATTCCACCCCGATAAGAATCCCGGGGACAAAACGGCCGAGGATAAATTCAAGGAGGCCGCCGAAGCGTACGATGTGCTTAGCGATCCTAATAAGAAAGCACGTTACGATCAGTTCGGGCATGCGGGTGTGGACAACATGGGTGCCGGCGGGGCAGGAGGTTTTGGAGGCGGCTTTACCATGGACGATATCTTCTCGCGTTTCGGGGATATTTTCGGAGGTGCTTTCGGAGGCGCCTTCGGAGGCAGTCCTTTCGGCGGATTCGGAGGCAGCTCGGGTTCACGCCGTGGTGTACGGAGAGGCTCGGACATACGTATTCGTGTAAGGCTTACCCTGGATGAAATTGCTCATGGTGCAGATAAAGTCGTAAAAATAAACAAACTGAAAGCCTGCCCGGATTGTCACGGAAAAGGGGCGGTGTCCGAATCGGATATGAAAACCTGTCCTACCTGTAACGGAACAGGCGTTTTCACACGGGTGACTAATACTTTTCTGGGACAGATGCAAAGCAGCAGTCCCTGTCCGGCATGTAACGGAGAGGGAAAAGTAATCACCAAACCATGCAAGACCTGTAACGGAGACGGTGTCATTAAAGGTGCCGAAGAAATTTCGTTTTCCATTCCAAAAGGAGTTGAAGGCGGAATGCAATTGACCATTTCCGGGAAGGGAAACGCTCCAAAACGGGGAGGAGTGAACGGTAACCTGTTGGTTGTCATTGAAGAAGAACCGCATCCGGAACTGCAAAGAGACGGGAACGATCTGATATATTCTCTTTATGTTACTTTTATTCAGGCCGCCTTGGGAGACGATGTGGAAGTTCCTACGGTTGACGGCAAGGTGAGAATAAAAATAGATCCGGGCACTCAAAGTGGCAGAATGTTGCGTCTGAGGGGCAAGGGACTGCCGGAAGTCAACGGCTACGGAACAGGTGATCTGTTGGTGTTTGTCCAGGTATGGACTCCGGCAAAACTCTCGAAAGAAGAAAAGGACCTGCTTTCAAAGCTCCGTGATTCAACCAATTTCAAACCCAATCCTTCAAAAGAAGACAAGAATTTCTTTGACAGGATGAAGAAGATGTTCTCTCAATGATCAGGACCTTTCTTTTAACGGCACTTATTGCCGTTGCACAGGTCCCGTTTCAGAAAGGATATTATGGGGAACCGGTACGCATAAATCCGCTTACGTTAAGCGGCAGCGTGGGCGAATTCAGGGCCAATCACTTTCATTCCGGACTCGACTTCAGGGTAGGCGGTGTTACCGGAGCTCCCGTTTATGCGGCTGCCGATGGATACATTTCCAGAATTACCGTAGCACCGGGAGGCTATGGCAATGCGCTTTACGTTACACATCCCAACGGTACTGTGTCGCTTTACGGTCATTTGGACCGTTTTGCTCCCTCTGTGGCAAAATATGTAGAAGAACAACAATACAAACTGGAATCATTCCGCGTGGACCTGGTTTGCGATTCCGGTCTTTTTCAGGTAAAAAAAGGACAGGAAATAGCAAAGGCCGGCAATTCGGGAGATTCGGCAGGACCTCATCTCCATTTTGAAATACGTTATACAGATTCATTACAGTCTGAATTCTCGGCCGATTTATTAGGACACAAAGTGTTTTCGTTTCTGGACAATCTGCCCCCGGAATTCAGGCTCATACAGTTCCATGAGTATTATACCGGCAGGTATGGAACGCCGGCCACTCGTCTTATAACCGGACTCGACGGTCAGAAAAACCGTATTCTGATAAACGTTCCCGATACTTTTTATGTGGCGGTTGACGCCATTGACCGTATGAACGGGACTTATTCCCGGATGGGAATACACAAATGGTCCGTGGAACTTGACGGTAAAGAATGTTATTGTTATGAAAACAGGGATCTGCCACTGGACAGAACGCGCTATATCAACTCTCTCATACAGTATCCCGAAAGAGCCCGTAACCATCGCAACCTGCTCAAAACCTGGGTAGAACCGGGTAATTTATTGCGCGACAGGATTCAGGCACCTGCAGACGGGCTTATTGCCTTGCCCGATTCCCTGACGCACAAACTAACTGTTACCGTAACGGATGCAGCCGGCAATTCTTCCCGCCGGGAATTTTCCGTAAGAAAAATGAAACCGTTGGCGAAACCCGATTCTGAGAACCTGAAGGATTCTGTCATAAGGCAGGAATACGATCAGTTGTTTTTCCGGGATAAAGAAAATTCTTTTGCTGCAGACGGGTTGAGAATAAATGTGCCGGCCGGCGCTTTATATAAGAATATCCCTTTCAACGCCGTAAAAGAGGCTCCGGACCAATGGATCCTTTATACGGCAGATGAGCCGCTTCAACTGCCAATGCGCGTTCAGATGATTATTCCTCCTTCCATTCCCCGTTCGTTGTTCGATAAGGTTGTTTTGCTGCGACAGGCTTATTCGCAGTCATGGCAATCTGTGGGAGGAGAGCGGAAGGACACCGTCCTGACGGCCTTTTCCAATGCTTTCGGAAGGTTTCGGATCTCGGTAGATACCATTGCGCCAACTGTTGCCGCTTCGTTTAACAAAGGGGCTGATATTCGCGGACGGCGAGCTGTCTATTTTACGATAAAAGACGAATGCTCCGGAATAGATTCCTACCGGGTGACCATAGACGGGAAATGGGCGCTTTTTGTCCATGACGGTAAACGTTCCCGCATTACCGGAACACTCGACCCGCACCGGATTGAAAAAGGCAAAAAACACAATCTGGAACTTATTGTGACCGATAACAGGAAAAATACAATAACCTTTAAAACGTCATTCATATGGTAATCACAGCACTTGGACTGATGTCGGGCACTTCGCTTGACGGATTGGACCTTTGCATGGCCAGGTTTACCTTACACGAAGGAAAATGGTCCTATCGGGTGATAGGTGCCCACTCGGTGACATACCCTTCTGAATTGAAACATTTGCTGGCTACGGCACAGTCACTTAATGCCGAACAATTTGCACGGTTACACTCAGATTACGGTATCTACCTGGGAGAACAGTCCAGGGCCTTTATAGAACAATACGGTGTCAGACCAGATCTGATAGCCTCGCATGGTCATACGATCTTTCACCAGCCTGCGGCCCGTTTTACCTGTCAGATAGGAAGCGGGGCGGGTATTGCAGCCGAGACCGGTATCCCTGTGGTTTGTGATTTCAGGACAACAGATGTGGCATTACATGGTCAGGGAGCCCCTTTGGTTCCGGTAGGAGACCGCTGTCTGTTTTCGGAGTATGACTACTGCCTGAATCTGGGAGGGTTTTCCAATATTTCATCCGATGCTCCGGACGGCAGTCGCAGCGCATATGACATATCGCCGGTCAATTATGTATTGAACCATTATATGCGCCGGACAGGACAGGAGTATGACCGCGACGGACTGACAGCCAGAAGAGGCAAGGTGAATGAGACGTTGCTCGATGCGCTAAATAACCTGCCGTTCTACCGCCAAAGCGGTCCTAAATCCCTGGGCAGGGAGTGGGTAGAGGAAGAGGTATTGCCGTTGACAGATTCATTCGGTCTTTCCCTTGAGGACATTTTATGTACTTTTTGTGAACATGTTGCCGTACAGATTGCACATCATGTCAAACCCGGATCTAAAGTTCTGGTAACCGGGGGCGGTGCTTTCAACATTTTTCTTCTGGAGCGGATGGCGGCAGCGGCTCCGCAAGTTACATACCAAGTTCCTGATAAATTGACGGTTAATTTTAAAGAAGCGCTGGTTTTTGCTTTTTTGGGTGTATTGTATGTTTGTGATATACCATCCTGTTTGTCGTCAGTGACCGGTAGCCTCAGGGATAATATTGGAGGAGCGTTATATAAATGTTAATAAAAAGTTTGGGTAAAAAGAAAAAAGAACTACCTTTGCAAGCCCAAAAATAATATGGAGACGTACTAAGATGGACTTAATTAAAGTAGCAGAACAAGCATTTGCATCGGAAGGTAAGAAATTCCCGAATTTTAAATCGGGTGATACGATAACCGTGACATATATCATTAAGGATGAGAACAAAGAGCGTTTGCAGAGATTTCGTGGTGTATGCATTCAGCGCAAAGGTTCAGGATCCACAGAAACATTTACAGTACGTAAGATTTCCAACGGTGTTGGTGTTGAACGTATCTTCCCCGTTGTTTCTCCGTTTATCGATTCAATAGAAATAAACAAATACGGCAAAGTACGCCGTGCCCGCATCTTCTACCTGAGAAATCTTACCGGCAAGAAAGCGCGTATTAAAGAAAGAAGAGTGGTTCTCGAAAAAGAGACCGCTGTTGAAGCACCCAACGCTTAGGCTCGATATACCGGCCCCGTAGCTCAACTGAATAGAGCATTTGACTACGGATCAAAAGGTTGTGGGTTTGAATCCCGCCGGGGTCACGAATATAAACAAAAGGCTGCAATACTTTTGCAGCCTTTTTTGTATATTAGGCGTATGAAAGAATCAGGTTTTCTACAGGTTTCTCCTTTGAAACTCAACGTTAATTTTAGCGAAAAGATCGCTTTGGACTGGATGCTTGTTACTGCAGGCAAGGACAGGATCAATACCATGACTGCAAGCTGGGGCGGTACGGGGCATTTGTGGAATAAACCCGTTGCATTTGTCTTTGTGAGACCCGAGAGATATACCTATGAATTTATGGAACGTACGGAAGGCTTTACCTTGTCGTTTTTTGACGAACGGTTCAGAATGGCTCTCAATATCTGCGGATCAAAAAGCGGCCGTGACGTCGATAAGATTACCGAAGCCGGTTTAACGCCGGTTTTTACAAAAAAAGGATATCCTGCTTTCTCAGAAGCTTCCATTATTTTGGAATGTCGCAAGTTGTACGCCAATTTGCTGCAGACAGAGGCATTCATAGATAAAGGCATACTCAAAACCCATTACGATAAGGCTAACGGATTACACAAAATGTATATTGCACAGATCCTTGCGGCGTGGGTGAAGTAACGGTAAATCCGTTCTTTTCCAATACTCTTACAGAAGCGGCATTGTCCGAAGTGGTGTTTGCCACAACGGTTTTGATGGCCGGGCAGGTTCGCATCCATTCTATCATGGCGGCTATCGCCTCGGTCATTAATCCTTTATTCTTGAATTCCTGTTCCGTGCCGTACCCGATTTCTACCTCGCCATTAATATCGGGTGCCCCGTGAAAGCAAAGTGCCCCTGCTTGTGTCTGAGTATTTTGTAAAGTCATTATCCACATTGTATAAAAAAGCGGATGATTGCGGTGATCGGAGAGGCATGGAAGCAGGTCGTTGCAGATAGCTTCTGCCATGGCTGCGGAATCGGGGCTTTCTGCCTCCTTCAGGCTTTTGGCATATGCTTCGAGTTCTTTGCAGGTAAGAGGACGTATGATCAATCTTTGTGTTTTAATGACAGGCATGGAGGCAACTCTTGCGTATTCCGTAATACGGGTTATAAAACCGGTCTTAGCGGCCGTATATCCGTCCCGGTCGTTATGATATTCCTCTGCAAGTGATATTTTAAGATATTCATATTCTTTGGCGATATGCGGGTGTGCAGAGAGGTAATCCCTGAAATACGGTTCGTCCCAGTCTCCACGGTATCTGACATGCAGATGGTAGGACTGACCTCGAAAACCTTCCGGAGTGTACCCCTTGACAAACATCATGTGCGGTGCGGGATTTTCGGGTTTGGGAATATAATGGTAGCCCAGATTTTCTATTTCCGTAATCAATTGAGTACAGTCTGTGGCGTCCGGAATCTCCAGCAGGATGTCAATGGTGGGTTTTGCCATTATTCCCGGGACAGAGGTGCTGCCTATGTGTGTTATCCTAAGAATGCCTTCCTTTTTTTTGTTGAGCCTTTTGGCTATCAGGTCTTCTTCCTGAAGGAAAAATTCTGTCCATGCTGGATTGTGTTTTGTTTCCTGTGCATTCATATGGTTGAGGGGCTTGTTCATAATGGAAAGTAAATTTTTCTGAAAATTAATGTATTTTTGAATTATGAAGACTTACCGTTTAATATTTCTTCTATTGTTTTCTCCTGTGTTTCTTGTTGCACAGAACACAGGTGTTTCCGTTTATAGGCTCAGGATCTCCGTATCCGGTCTGGAAAACAAACAGGGACAGCTCATGCTCGCTGTCTATGATTCGGAGAATACGTTCCTGAAGGAACCCTTAAAGGGGATAATCAAGGACGTTACGACCACTGTTATGGAATTCACAGTTGAACTTCCCAGGGGAAACTATGCTGTCTCGGCATACCACGATATTAACCGTAACGGACAACTCGATACCCGCACCATATTTAAGATTCCTGCCGAACCCTATGCCTTCAGTAACAATACCACGGTTAAAACAGGACCTCCCTCGTTCCGCGAGGCAATGGTAACAGTGCCCGGGACTGACAGTATAGCACTGAAGGTTAGTTATTTTAGATTAAAATAATATCTTTGTACATAAAGTAATGTTTGATGGATAGAAAAAGTGCTGTTATTTTTTTGTTATCCTCATTGATCTTGTTTTCAGCGTGCGGACGTGAAGATCATAAGCAAGCAGTATTAGGATTGTGGGTGTTGGATAAGGTAGACGGGAAATATCTGCGTACAAATGATTGTTCGGTATTAGAATTCCGTGATAACGGGAGAGAATTCTACGCCTGCGGGCTCTATTCCAATGCTGGCTGTACCGACTGGAATGAGGGGAATGATTATAATTATTCTTTCATGACAGGAGACGGAAAGGTACTGCATATTACCGGAAACTCTCCGCAGAATGTCCCGGTTAAGCTGATCTTCTCGCTGGTAAAAATATCAAGGAACCGGATGGATTATTTTTCTGCGGATTATCTTTTCCCGGGTGTATCCATCTCTCAACATAACATTTTTTCCATTCGTCGGGTAAAAAAAGATTTCTCACGGGAAATTGAGGGCCTTTGGGAATTTTCATTCGGGGGCACGCGTCATAGATGGCATTTTCTTAAAGACGGGCATCAGTGCAACTATGTTTTTTCTGACGGAAGCTGGCAACAGGTGAATGATCCGTCTGAACCGTATCATTTGTATGGCGATTTCCTGGTGACTTCAATTATTGATTCTGTTCCTTCCCTGACAAGACAGCATTGTCATACATATGATGCCTGGGTGATTGATATTAAGGGAAATCATATGGTTATCGAGGCACTGAAAGGTGCCGATTTCACTCCTGTCAAAATAGTTGCCAGACGTATTTCCATTGATAACTAAAAAAAATAGTTGCGTAACTAAGAAATATAGTTATATTTGTTCCAAGCAAATATGATTATATGAAACTTACAGCCAAAGAAGAAGAAGTAATGAACCTGTTCTGGGAGAAAGGCCCCCTGTTTGTCAGGGAACTCCTGGAATGTTACAGCGAACCGAGGCCCCATTTCAACACGCTCTCAACCATAGTCAGGGGATTGGAAGAAAAGGGCTTTATAGATCATAATCCCTTTGGAAATACATACCAGTATTATGCTTCTGTCACCCGGGAAGAATACCGGAAATCCACTCTCAGGGGAGTCATCAACAAATATTACAGCAGTTCTGCTTTCAGTGCAGTATCTTCACTCATTGAAGAGGAGGCCATTTCTCTGAATGACCTGAAGAAACTGATTGAGGAGGTTGAACGTAAAAACAGTTGATCATGGGGGCATTACTCATCTATCTGTTGAAAACGGGCCTGTTGCTTCTGTTTTTTTATCTCTTCAACCGTCTTATTCTGGCCAACGAGACTTTTCATAAATTCAACCGGATTGTCTGGTTATTAGTAATACCGGTTTCGCTTCTTTTGCCGCTGTGTGTCTTCGGATCATTTGATCTTTTCGGATGGCTTGGACAGGGTGAAAAGGATGTTCAGGCACTCGTTATTCCGGAAGGAATGACTTACAGTGTGATGGAAACAGAAGACAATGAAACGGGCGCTATTGCCCGCTTTGTAACATGGACAGGGATTCTTTACTTTCTGGGAATACTGGTTTGCCTTATCTGTTATGCAGTTTGCTATCTGAGGCTTTTTATGCTGCTGCGTACAGGTGGAAAAAACAATAAAGCAGAACCATTCCGGGCGCTTATTTCGGAATGTAACAGGCTCGTGGGGATAAAGAGAAAAGTCAGACTGATTGTCCATTCAAAAGAGATGGCCCCCTTCAGCTGGATGAGATATATCATGGTATCGGAAAAAGACATGACCGAAGACGGCCGCGAGATCCTTATTCATGAATTATCCCACATAAAGTACGGTCATTCACTGGATTTGATCCTGATGGACCTGCTCATTGTTTCCCAGTGGTTTAATCCGGCCGTTTGGCTCATGAAACAGTCTTTGCAACAGGTGCATGAATTCCAGGCAGATGATTCGGTGCTTCGCGCCGGTGTCAATGCAAAACAATATCAACTATTATTAATTAAAAAAGCTGTTGGCACAAGACGCTACTCCATGGTCAACAGCTTTAATCACAGCAAACTTAAAAAAAGAATCACTATGATGTGGAAAAAGAAATCAAGTAAATGGGCGTTTGCAAAATGCTTATACGCTCTGCCTCTCGCATTCGTTGCATTATCTGCCTTTGCAGCGCCTGTAATCTCGGAACGTTTATCAGAGATTTCGTCTGTCAAAGATATACAAATTTCTTTGCAGCAGGATATCAAGCCCCAGACACCTCCCTTGCCTCCTCCTGTACCTCCGACAGCCGTTTCTGTACCTCCTGCAGTCGTTCCTGTTCCCGAACAGGACACACTGGTCCCAATGGCTATAGTTGAAATCAAACCGTTGTTTGTCAACGGGCAGGGGGAAGAAGCCTTTACCCGCTGGGTGTTTGAACATTTAAAATATCCCGCAGAGGCTAAAACCAAAGGTATTCAGGGAAAGGTGATAGCCTCTTTTGTGATAGATACCGATGGATATATTAATGATGTCAGGATTGTCAGGGGAGCGGATCCTTTGCTGGACGACGAAGCCGTACGGGTACTGGAATCTTCTCCAAAATGGGAACGTCCCGGGATGGTGAAAGACAAGAAGGTAAGAGTTAAATACAACTTTCCGTTAAATTTTGCTCTTGGGAACAATCCTCACATTCAAGTAAGGCCATCAAGCGGTCCGCAGGACATTGAAATAGAGCCCGCCGTTTTTGCCAACGGAAAAGGCGAAAATGAATTTGTTTTATGGGTATTCAAACAGATCACCTATCCAAAAATTGCTAAGGAACAGGGCATTCAGGGCAAGGTGGTAGCTTCTTATGAGCTTTCAGAAGATGGAACAGTTACTAACGCCAAGATACTCAGAGGGGTGGATCCTTCTATTGATGCCGAGGCCATCCGTGTTCTGGAATCATCTCCCAAATGGGAAAAACCGGCCATGAAAAACGGCAAGCCCGTAAAAGTCAGTTATGTGATACCCCTGAATTTTCAGTTGATGGGGACGTCAAAAGAACAAATAAACGAGGAACATGTGAAGGTACTGGATGATGTCTTTGTGGTCGGTTATGGTGAGCAAAAAACGAAACTTAATGATCCGTTGTATATTGTCAATGGGGCTGAGGTAAAAGACATTAAAGAAATAGACCCCAATACTATTGAAAGTATTGAAGTCCTGAAGAACGAAGCGGCAGTTCAGCAATACGGAGAGAAGGGCCGTAATGGAGTTATCATTGTCAAATTGAAAGAACAATCACGCTAAACGACTGACCTTTCAAAGTGATCCGGAGCCTGTTGCCGTTAAGGGCAGCGGCTCCTTTTTTTGGTGTGATGCTTTCAGGAGCTTCAAATGTATTTACAGCGGTCAGATCGTCCGATTGGAGTGTGATCACTTTTGCCTGGGAAGATAGCGTATATTGGGTATTGGCCAGGTCTACCGTTACCTCTCTGGAACCGGGCAATGAATTAACGATCTTGATAATAATCAAGCCTTTTTCCTTATCAATGGCCGATGTCGCGTAAAGGCCGTTGCTGCCGCGCAGGTCCGAAATGTTGCAGGAGGTCTGAAGCGCGTTGGTCCCTTTGTATTGGGCGTAGAGTTGCTGCACGTAGTAATTGGGTGTTTTAACCACGTTGTGATTGTCAAACCAGATAAGGTCGGGGTTCCACTGCCAGGCCTCCTTATGGGCCAGCAGAGGGGCGTAGGTGGCCAGGCGTACCACATCAGCATTGCGTTCCAGCCCGGTCATGAAAGCAGCTTCGGCCAATGCGGAAAGAAATGTATTGGCGTTACCCTGTTTGCGGTCATGGGCGGCGAATTCTCCTGCAAACACCCTGGTCCCCTGGCGATTGTACGAATCGTAACGACCGGCATTGGCCAGGAACCATTCGGGGGTCATGTAATAATGCTCGTCAACCAGGTCCACGCCAATGCGCCTCATCTCGGGCCACATTTCGTCAAAAAGCTCGCCGCTTGCGTAAGGCCCGGCACTGCCAATGATCAGGATCTCGGGATACTTCTCCCTGATAGCCTTTACAAATGGGATAAGGCGTTCGGGATATTCCGGGCCCCATTGTTCGTTCCCTATGGCCAGCATCTTCAGTCCAAAGGGCTCCGGATGTCCCATCTCAGCCCTGAGCTTTCCCCAATGGCTGTCGGACGGACCGTTCGCGAATTCAATAAGGTCCAATGCGTCATCTATATAGGGTTGTAGCTGATTGAGCGGTACACAGGGACCATCCTGGAACTGGCAGGCCATTCCGCAATTGAGCACCGGCAAGGCATCGGCGTCAAAATCTTCACATAGCTGGAAATATTCGTAAAAGCCGAGGCCGTATGACTGGAAATAGTCTGGATAAAGTCTGTCAAAAAATGTATAGAACCACCGGTTGATATTCAGCGGTCTGTCTTCTACGACACCTACCGTGTTTTTCCACTGGTAACGGGTTTCGAGGGTCGTCCCTTCCACAATACATCCGCCGGGGAACCGGAATACGCCCGGTTCAAGATCATTAAGTGCCTGAGCGATATCACGGCGCATGCCGTTTTCGCGGTTTTTCCATGTGCTGACAGGGAATAGGGAAATATGGTCCAGGTAAACGCTCCCTTCGGAAACCAGCCGTACGCGCAACCGTCCGTGCTCATCGGTGAAGGACGAGCCAATGGTCGTCGTGTATTTTGTCCATCGGTCACCGGTTACGGTAATACTTGCAGTGTCGCGTGTCCTGTGAGCCGAGTCAATCAGTTCAACAAGCAGAACCGCCCGGGGACCCTCAGTGCGGGCATGAACAGACAGGCGGTATGGTTCGTTTTCCCTGAACCCCATTCCCTTGAACCCTTCGTTGTCGAGCGCTGTTCCCGTGAAAGTGTTTTTATCCAGGCCGAGCCGTACGTATCGGGGATTGCTGTTAAAGCATGGATTGTCCGTCCGGACCGATACATCACCCGAAGGAGCCCATCCCATGAGAGGATAGGTGAATTCGAACGAGCGGTTTTTTACCATTTCTGCATACAGACCTCCGTCGGCGCCAAAGTTGATGTCTTCAAAGAAAATTCCGTACATATTGGAACTTATGGAATTCAGCTCATTACGGGTGTCAATCATAATATTGCATTCACCCGGTGTTTGCGCAGATGAGGCCCGGGGCAGGAAAATCAATAACAGGAAGGCAAAAAACAAGGGGAACTTTTTCATAAAAAACGGTTTAGTTTCCGAAAATAGTAATTTTATTTTTATTTTTAGCCTATGAAACGTCTGCTATTTTCTTTCGCCGCATTGCTGGTACTGTTTATTACCTCGTGCAGCAATTTCTCTTCCATTGAGAAACACCGTATAGGATTGCCGGAACAGAGCGATTCCATAATGCCGGTTTTTACCAATCTGAACGAACAGGAACTGAGTTTTCTGCACCTTCAGGCCGGCCCTTTGACAAAAAGGGATATGCGTTTGCAACTATTTACTACACTTAAGGACAGGATGCTTGCTACGGTTAACGATCCGGACAATCCGGGAGTGGGCATTGCGGCCCCCCAGGTGGGCATAAGTAAACAATTGATAGCCGTACAACGTTTCGATAAAGACGGCGAACCTTTTGAGTTCTATGTGAATCCGGTAATAGAAAAATACAGCCCCACTCAAAAGTGGGGCTGGGAAGGTTGCCTTTCAGTTCCCGGTAAAAGAGATACTGTATTGCGGGCCACACAGGTAATCATTTCATACAGGGAACCGGTTTCGTGGGATATGCAGCGCGATACCATAGATGGTTTTACCGCCGTGATATTCCAGCATGAAATAGACCACCTTAACGGGAAGCTATATATCGATTGATATTATCTGCCATCATCCGTACCAGTCTCTGACGCGCCTCAACAGAGGCCCATCCAATGTGGGGAGTAAGGAAAAGTTTTTCCTTATTCCTCACACTGTAATAGCAGTGGCCTGCGGGCAGGGGCTCGGCAGAGAAGACATCAATGCCTGCTCCCGCCAGCCGGTTTTCGTTCAAAGCCCCGGCCAGCGCACATTCATCCACGATGGCGCCCCGTCCCATGTTGAACAGGTAAGCCGAGGGTTTCATCTTCATTAACTGCTCGCGTCCAATAAGTCCGCGGGTGCGGTCGTTCAGGGGAGAGTGAATGGTCACCACGTCGCAGGTGCTGAGCAATTCGTCCAGTTCCAGCCTTTTGTATTGTCCGTTCCCTCTTTCTTGTCCCGAGGCAGAGAAATAGACTACTTCCATCCCGAAAGCGGTGGCAATGGAGGCCACTTTCCGGCCAATGGCTCCCAGACCGATGATCCCCATGCGTTTGCCGTTCAGCTCATGGAAATACCTTCCTCCGAAATGTGTGGGAACTCCGCTGGAAGGATATTCTTCTGAGTGGGCAAAGTTGTTGAAATAGGGACCATTCTGCATGCATGAGAGAATATGGAGAAAAGTGGTTTGAGCCACACTGTCGGTGGAATATCCGGCCACGTTCATGACCTTAATGCCTTTTTCCCTTGCATGTTCCAGATCGATAATGTCCATTCCGGTGGCTGCAACACAAATGAGCTTCAAATTGGCAGCCATGTCCATGGACGTTTTGTCAATTTTTACTTTATTGACCAGTACAATATCAACATCCCGGATACGTGATATCACTTCTTCGGGAAGAGTGTTTTTAAAAATTTCAAGCGATCCGAATTGTGAAAAAACGCTCAGGTCCAGATCATCGCCCATGGTGGCGGCGTCAAGGAATACAAGTTTCATCATGCTATTTGTTTGGTTCTTCCCAGGTATGGTTTTGTGTACAATGTATCATCATGGAACGGTCTCCGGCTACTATCTTGAAATCACCCGCTTCGAGAACCCATTTTCCGCCGGCACCAACGAAAGCCAGGTCACTTCCCTTGATCTGCAATGTGACTGTTTTTGTTTCGCCCGGTTGCAGCGATATTTTTTCAAAAGCACGCAGGCGTCTGTTATCCGGCATAAGGGAGGCATAAAGGTCCGATGAATAAAGCAGCACGCTTTCTTTCCCGGCCACATTGCCTTTATTTGTCACGTCAACGGTAAAGGTAAGCACATCATCTGCGGTGAAAGAGGTTTTGTCTGCTTTCAGATTGTCATAGGCAAAAGTGGTGTAGCTGAGACCGTAGCCGAAAGGCCACTGAATGTTTGTATTGGCGAAATAATCGTATGCGCCTTCTGTGGTGGAACGTACTTCGCACACCTTATAGTCGTAGGTAGTATATCCGTTGCAGCAACTGGGATAGGTATAGGAAAGCTTGCCGCTGAAATTCGTATCGCCTGCCAGCAGATTGGCCAGTGCATCACCACCGTAATTACCCGGAAGCATTACATTGACAATGGCAGCAGCCAGAGGAACGATATCTGCAATCACGCGTGGACGACCTTCATTCAGAATGATTACCACAGGTTTCCCCGTTTTAGCGAGGGCTTTTACCAGATTGGCCTGATTGGGCGAGATAAAGAGATTTGGAATATTCCCGGTGGTTTCACAGTAGGAATTTTCCCCGATGCAAACCACGATATAATCTGCCTGTGCGGCTGCTGTCACGGCTTTTTCTATCTCCGGTTCGTTCTCTTCGGTCCAGAAGCCCATCTCGTTATAGGTAACGCCCGGCTCGTATACAATGTTTTCCTTGCCGAATTTATTCTGGAGCCCTTCCAGAATGGTATTGAATTGTTCCGTGAATTTTTCGGAACCGCTTCCCTGCCAGGTATAACTCCAGCCTCCGTTCAGACCGCGCATGGTGTTCGCATTGGGTCCGGCAACCAGAATCTTTTTGCCCTGGGGCAACGGCAGGATGTTTGCCTCGTTCTTCAGCAGTACCATGGATTCTTCGGCGGCTGTAAGGGAAACTTTAGCGAATTCCGCAGCGGCAAAATCGGGGTAATCTGCCTTGACTGTATAGGGAGTGTCAAAAAGGCCGAGACGGAATTTCAGACGGAGAATACGCCGTACGGCATCGTCAATGCGGCTCATGGGCACCTGACGTTCTTCCACCAGTTCCCTGAGATCAATGCAAAATTGCCAGCTCGAAGGCACCATGGCCATGTCTATACCTGCATTGATGGCCATTTTAACGGCCTCCTTGTATGACGAGGCAATATGGTCGCGTTCGTACAAACTGGTGATATCGGCCCAGTCGGTAACAATCATGCCGTCCCAGCCCAGTTCTTCTTTGGCCCATTGGGTAAGCAGCATGTGATTGGCCACGCCGTTGACGCCGTTGATGGTGGAGGAATTGGTCATCAGGGAAAGTGCTCCGGCGCGCAGTGCTTCCAGGAAGGGAGCGAATTGTTTTTCCCGCAGGTCCTGGTCATTTATGATGGCCGGAGTACGGTCCAGTCCGTTGGCCGGAACGCCATAGCCCATATAATGCTTAAGACAGGCTGCTATATTATTTTTACCAACCTTATTAAGATCAGAACCCTGGAGTCCTTTTACCACTTCACTTCCAATCTCTCCTCCCAGGTAGCAATCTTCACCGTAACCTTCCCACTGGCGGGGCCATGCCGGCTGACGTCCCATATCCATAACAGGGCTGAATGTCCAAGGGATTCCTGCTGCACGGGTTTCATAAGCGGTGATTTCTCCGGCCCGGCGGGCCAGTTCCCTGTTGAAGGTTGCTGCCATATTCACACCCTGCGGAAACAGTGTACCATCGGCCACATAGGTGGATCCATGAATCTGGTCAAGACCGTAAAGACAGGGGATTCCTATGGCTTCAAGTGATTTGTCCTGAACGATCTTTATGAGCCGGTTCCATTCTTCCGAAGTTTGGGCCGTTGTAAACGGAGTGTTCAGGATGGATCCCACTTTATATTTCACAAAAACCGAGTCCATCTTGGCCGGATCGAACTGAAATCCTTTAGAAGCGGATATCTTTTGATAGAGTTTATAATATTCATATCCCATCTCCATCCGTTTTTCAGGATCAGCCATTTTAGCGGCGTCAAACTCGTTTTCCAGGCCGTGTTCCTTCAGGAGGTCAGCCAGTTGTTCTTTGGGCATCATAATGAGTTTCATCATTTCCCCTCTCATGTCCATCCCCAGCAAATTGATATCCAGCTGGGTCATCTGACCAACTTTTTCTACCAGTGTCATTCTGGATATGATCTTGTCAATCTTTTTTTCAATGGCCGGATCGCGTGGAATAACCGGATTAATTTGGGCATGTGCCAGGTTCCCAGTCAGTAAGCCAAAACAAATGACTGTGATCTTAAGTGCGGCAAAGTGTTGTTTCATTATTATTTGTATGATTTGTTAAAGTTTCAAATGCAAATGTAACCTTAATTCCTTTTTTGTAATATATTAGTACACTAGTAAATAATCAGCTATGAAAAGATATCGTCTTATTTTGCCTGTCCTTGTCTTATGGCTCGTTCCCCAATGTGTGAACACAAACCATATCCCGCGTACGGATAATCTCCTGGAAACAGGGTGGAAATTCAGTAAAGGCGACACCTGTGCCTACCTGACGGATTTCGATGACAGTGGCTGGGAAACGGTTAATGTACCCCATGACTGGGCTATTTACGGCCCGTTCTATTACGGTCACGATCTGCAGAAAGTGGCCATAACACAGAATTATGAACAGGCCGAATCCCTGAAATCGGGCCGGACCGGAGGACTTCCATTCATGGGTGTCGGGTGGTACCGCACGCATTTCAATGTAAGTGATTATTCGCCCGATAAAAAAGTAACCTTACTTTTTGACGGAGCCATGAGCGAAGCCCGTGTCTATGTAAACGGCAGGGAAGCCATTTACTGGCCGTACGGTTACAATTCGTTCCATGTAGATGTCACGAACCTGCTGAACGCTGATGGTCAGGATAATGTGCTGGCGGTGAGACTTCAGAACAGCGAACAGTCATCCAGATGGTATCCCGGGGCCGGCATCTACAGAAACGTACACGTACTGGTAACCGGGAAAACACATGTCCCTGTCTGGGGAACGTATGTCACTGCCTCGGACATCACAAAAGACCAAGCCACCGTAACGCTCCGGGTAACTGTTCGGGGTGACGGGGACCCGATTCAAGTGGATACGAAAATCCTTGATAAAGAGGGCAGGACAGTAGCCCGCAGTAAAAGTGGCACCAAAGAGGGAGACGTTTACACTCAGCAATTCTCCGTAAGTCATCCGGAACTCTGGTCCCCTGAAAGACCTTATTTATATAAAGCCGAGACAAAAATCATTTCACAGGGCCAAACAGCCGATGTGTACCATACTGCCTTTGGAATCAGAACCATTGAGATCATCCCCGATGAAGGCTTTTTTCTTAACGGAGAAAAGAGAAAAATCAAAGGCGTATGCAATCACCACGATCTGGGCCCGCTGGGGGCAGCCGTCAATAAGGCGGCCATCCGTCACCAGCTGACGCTGCTCAAAGATATGGGTTGCGATGCCATACGTACTGCACATAACATGCCGGCTCCGGAACTTGTAGAGCTTTGTGACGAGATGGGATTCATGGTCATAGTTGAATCCTTTGACGAATGGAACATACCAAAGACCCGGAACGGTTATAACAGGTTCTTTGATGAATGGGCGGAAAAGGACATGGTGAACATGATCCGCCAATACCGGAACAATCCTTCGGTTATTATGTGGAGCATTGGAAATGAAGTGCCCAATCAATGTTATCCGGAAGGTTATAAAACCGCTGCCTTTCTGGCGGACATCTGCCGCAGGGAAGATCCCACACGACCTGTCACCTGTGGAATGGATAACGTCATGTGTGTGATTAGCAATGGTTTTGCAGAAGAGCTCGATGTCACGGGATTCAATTACCGGACACATCTTTATCTTCAGGGATATGACTCCACATCACATAAGATTATTCTGGGCAGCGAAACGGCATCTACTGTCAGTTCGCGGGGCATCTACAAATTCCCTGTAGTTTCGCAGGTTGCCCGGGAAGCAGAGGACCATCAATGTTCTTCCTATGATATGGATTACTGCTCCTGGTCCAATGTTCCCGAAGATGATTATGCGTTAAGCGAAGACTATGAGTGGGTCATAGGACAGTTTGTCTGGACCGGCTTCGACTACCTGGGAGAACCCACTCCTTATGACGGCTCGTGGCCCAATCACAGCTCCATGTTCGGCATCATAGACCTGGCATCCATTCCAAAAGACAGGTACTATCTTTACCGTTCTGTCTGGAATACGAAAGACCATACATTGCACATGCTGCCGCACTGGACCTGGCCCGGACGTGAGGGTGAAGTTACTCCTGTATTTGTTTACACAGACTGTCCCAGTGCGGAACTCTTTGTAAACGGTGCAAGCAAAGGCGTAAAGAGCAAGTTATTTGTTTCCTTTGAAGAAGCTGTGGGAAAATCGGTCGGGTGGGGAAATACCGATCCCGGGGCCGGTTCGGTAATAGCAGGGTACAAAACGAACGGGGAGGGACATACACTGTATGAAAGATACCGGCTTATGTGGCCCGATGTGGTTTACGAGCCAGGGGAGATCAAGGTGATCGCGTATGATAAGGATATGAATCCGGTGGCCGAGAAGATCATTCGCACGGCAGGAGAGCCTCACCATATTGAACTGTCGGCAAATCGCACGGTAATTGATGCCGATGGAAGAGACCTTGCCTATATTAATGTAAGCATTGTGGATAAAGACGGGAATCTTTGCCCTCATGCGAACCAATTGGTGACTTTTGCCGTAGAAGGGGCCGGTTCCTATCGCGCCTCGGCCAATGGTGACCCTACCTGCCTGGATTTGTTCCACTTATCGGAAATGCATGCTTTTGGCGGTCAGCTCACTGCAATAGTCCAGTCAGGTAAAGAACCCGGGACCCTGATTTTCAGTGCCGGAGCAGATGGTATGGAAACCGCTCGAATTAACATAAATGTCAACTGATATGAGAAAAATAATAAGGATTGCTGCAAGATATCTTATGGCAGGATGTCTTGCCCTGTTACTGTCGGGGTGTGGCGGAAAGCTCACTCCGTTTACCATTGGTGCCGATATGTCGTTTATTCCGCAGACTGAAGCTTGGAACGGCGGTGAATATCTCGATACGGACGGAACCCGGAAAGATATTTGCCAGATAATGGCGGACCATCATTTTAATAATATCCGTCTAAGGATATTTGTTGATCCGGGGGCTCCAAAGGGCTATTCTCCGGGAGCAGATTTTTGCGGACTGGATAGTACAGTGAAAATGGCCAAACGCATTAAGGCTGCCGGTATGGGTTTCACGCTTGATTTTCATTACAGTGACAACTGGGCCGATCCCGACAAACAATACAAGCCTTCTTCATGGGAAGGACTGACCGGAACCGATCTGGAGAATAAATTGTATGAGTATACTAAAGAGGTGTTGACAACTCTGAATGAAGCCGGCGTGGCTCCGGAAATAGTTCAGCTGGGAAACGAGATAAATCACGGAATGGTTTGGCCGGAAGGCTTTATCAATGATAACGCAACTGAAGAAAACTGGCAGGCTCTCATGGGCTTGTATAAAGCCGGTCAAAAGGCAGTACGGGAAGTGCTCCCTGCAACCCGTCTGATGGTGCATCTTGCGCTTGGCGGACAAAACACGCTTTGTCGCCAGTTCCTTGACAATATGAATAAATACGGGGCGAAATTCGATATGATTGGCCTTTCCTATTATGAACAATGGCACGAAACGTATGACGATCTTACAGCCAATCTTTACAATCTGGCCGAAGTATACGAAAAACCCGTATGTGTTTGTGAATACGGTGCCAATAAAGACAATATCAAAATCATAAATGACATTGTCCGTTCAGTTCCTAACGGCCTCGGCTTTGGCACCATGGCCTGGGAACCTGCCGGCGTTCTGTTTCCCCGTGAATTCCGCAAGCCTCAGGGACCTCCTCCGGCAACGGCACAACAAGCCAAACCGGAACCGTTAAAAGCTTCTCAGGAATTGTTTACAATTTTTGATGACATGGCAGTTCAATATGCGAACCCGAAAATGCAGCCGGTGGTAGTTCCTCCGTTGGATCGTAAAGTGGATTTTGACAGGCCTGTAGTGGGGGCCGATATTTCATGGGTTCCTCAGCAGGAAAATTCCGGAACCAAGTATTATGATAAAAACGGGATAGAAAAAGATGTGCTGGAGATCCTAAAGGAAAACGGATTCAATTGGATAAGGCTGAGATTGTTTGTCGATCCAACGGCTGAGCAGGGTTATTCGAAGGAAGGATTTTGCGGCCTGGAACAGACCATAGCCATGGCCAAAAGGATAAAAGCTGCCGGAATGAAATTCCTGCTTGATTTTCATTACAGCGATACCTGGGCGGATCCCGGAAAACAATTCATTCCCGCATCCTGGGCACAATCCGGCGGATCGGGACTTGAAGGACAAATATATCGTTATTCAAAAGAAACCATTGAACGTTTCATACAGGAAGGAGTTACTCCCGATATGGTTCAGACAGGTAATGAAATCAATCATGGAATGCTTTGGCCGCAGGGAAAAATTGAAGACTCTTTTATGTCGTTTGGAGTATTGCTCAGATGTGCCAGTGCCGGAGTCCGTGCAGCAGATCCGGGGATCAAAATCATGGTTCATATCGCCTGCGGGGGACAGAATGAGGAATCGGTCAGATTTCTTGACAAAATCATTAGTCGTGATGTCAAATTCGATGTCATAGGCCAGTCTTATTATCCTCAGTGGCACGGAACGCTGGAAGATCTCAAGAATAATCTTACCGATCTGGCCGTGCGTTACGGGAAACCCATAGTCGTGGCCGAGTATCAGGACCATATCAAAGAAGTCAATGAAATAGTAAAAGAGTTACCCAATAAATTGGGCCTGGGAACTTTCATCTGGGAAGCGACTTCGCCGCAATGGGGCAATCTGTTTGGCAAAGACGGTAAAGTAAACGAGAGAATGGATTTTTATCCCGGATTTGTAAGTACCTATGAATAATTTTGCTGCCATAGATTTTGAAACTGCCAACGAGCAAGCATCCAGTGTATGCAGTGTGGGAGTGGTGGTAGTTCGTAATGGTGAAATATCCGATACCATTTACAGGCTAATCAAGCCTGAACCGGAATATTACCTTTCCCGGAATACGCAGATTCACGGATTGAGCAGACAGGACACAGAAGACGCAAAGGTCTTTTCTCTTGTATGGAAAGAAATCATGCCGGGTATAGAAGGATTGCCCCTGGTGGCACACAATTCCGTTTTCGACGAAGGCTGTCTGAAAGCGGCATTCTTTACTTATTGCATGGATTATCCGGATTACAAATTCTATTGCACCTACAGGGCCGCCCTGAAACATTTCCGCAAAACATTGCCCAATCATAAATTGCCTACGGTAGCGGCAGCCTGCGGGTATGCTTTGAAGAATCATCATAACGCACTGGAAGATGCTCTGGCCTGTGCGGCAATTGCCGTAAAGATTTTATAATTAATATATTTTATATTATAAAATAATTTATATTTGTATATATTTTATAATATAGAATGAAAAAATTATTTACTCTTAATTTTCTCTCAAGATTGTTTTTCCTGTTATTGACTCCGGTTTTTTTTCAATGTTTTGCTCTGGGGTTTATTTGGCATTCCATCTATTGGGGCGCTGTGACATTTGTAATGGTCATATGGCTGTCTTTTATCCTGATTTCACCGTTATTCGGAAGGATAGGCTGTGGCTGGTTCTGTTTTATGGGTACACTTTCGGATTATGCAGGCGACCATTCCTTTTACAAAACGAAATGGAAAAAACCTAAAATCCGGACCCGCTTGTTGATACTTGTTCCTTTTTTTGCATCGGCATTTCTGTTTTATTTTCTGAATAAGGAACGTGGTGTAACCCATGGTTTTGACTTTCTTCCTTTTTTTTTAAAGCCGGAATTTAACAATCATTACAAGCTGGTGTGGATGATGGATACTTCCTTTGCATTGGTTGTATCATTATTCCTGGATAAAAGATGGGCATGCAAAAACTTATGCATGATGGGAGCACTGTGTTCAGCAGGTGCCAGCTATTCCCGGCTTATCACTGTTGTGGATATTCAGCATTGTAAAGCATGCCATGCATGTGAAGAAGCATGTCCGGTCCACATTCCCATAGTAGATTATGTTAAGGGAAATAAAGGACTTGTCGTAAGTTCAGAATGTCTGCTTTGTGGAAAATGTGCAGAAGTGTGTAAATTTGATGCTGTAAAACAGCGATTTGTCTGGAATAGAAAAAGATACAAAGAATCATTGAATACATCTGATTATGGAAGATAGAAAAATAAATGAATTGGAGAGCCTGGATATCATAACCGTTATGATTGGTAATGCCAGGAAAAACATAAGGGCAAAGATAAATTGTAATACTATTTTAGTGTTTGGTTATTCAACGGTTGCCGTCTCGCTTCTTATCTGGTTGTTGAAAATGTATGATGTATTCATCTATTCATCGTTCCTTTGGTTTTTGATACCTATTGTCAGTTTTCCTTCAGTCAGAATTTTCTCGCGAAAAGAAACCGTTCCTGAGAGGTCATATCTGGATATAAGCCTTGGATACATTACCATTTTATTTGGAATTGTATGTTCTTCTATTGCCATATCTTCAATCTGGGTACCTTTCCCCGTTCTTTTCATAGAAGGGATCCTGTTTAACATATGGATTGTTGTTGTCGGGCTTTTAATAAAATTCAGACCGGTTGTAGCAGGCGGGATTGCAGGCCTTTTGCTTACGCAAGGTTTATTATTTGTTCAGGGCGAAATATATCAGATTCCTCTGTTTGCCATGGTTCCTATATTTTCCATTATCATTCCGGGCCATATATTCAAAAAAGCTATAACTCATAATGTTTAAAGAGCTTAATCCTTTATTGCATTCAGAGTTACGTCTGGCTGTCATGTCACTCCTGATATCCATTCAGGAGGCAGACTTCATGTATATTTTGGAACAGACTAAGTCAACGGGTGGGAACCTGAGTATTCAAATTGAAAAACTCAATAACGCAGGATACATAAACGTTGTCAAAGCCTTCAAAAACAAACGGCCAGTCACGATATGCAGTATAACTGCACAGGGAATCAATGCCTTTGAAGAATATGTAGAGGCTTTGAAAACGTATATACAGAAATAATCTATTTGTTGGATCCTGCCCAGGTAGCTTTGTGCCACAACGTTTCCAGCGGTCCCTGCCTGTGACGGTTCATCCACCATTTGGAGAAGAATCCCTGGGCCACTGCGAGCGCAATACCTATCATGATGCTGTAGGTGGACCCTGTATATTGATACAGACCCAATCCGAATCCGTAATAGATACATGCTCCGATAATCGATTGCATGATATAATTGCTCATGCTCATGCGCCCCATGGGAGAGAACACATTCAGGATGCGGTTCCCGCTTTTATGTTGAAATAGAAGCACAAAACCGGATACCAGGATAAGCATGAAGGCCATATTGGTCCATGATGTCTGAATGGTCGAAAGCGGACGCAGAATGGCCTGGCTGTCTATCCACCGGGGCAGGCCGGTCTTAATGAAAAACATTACGGCAAATACTGGTATGGCAATAAGAAGCACACGGCGCCAGAAACGCTTGTTCTCCGGACTCTCATGGAATTTTGAAGTACGTCCCGCCAGCATGCCGAACATGAAAAGCGACATGGTCTGGAAAACGCGACCATTCTCCCAATTCCACAGGTAAACGGCCTGTTTCCCGTTAGTCAGATTGCCGATAAGGGTGTCCAGCATTGAATTTCCCGGAATATATTCGGCACATCGGCCAAAAAGCGCCCACGAGGCGGGGTCGGCCAGCGTTTTTTGCGGATCGGCCAGTCCCGAGACCACATTTATCCATTCGTAAGGCTGGAGCATCAACAGGAGAGCAATCCAGAAAACGGTTTTATTACCAAGTTTGGCCACCGGAATGAGGCAAAAGCCCAGAATGGCGTAAATGGAAAGAATATCTCCCTGGTAAAATGCCGAGTTGATTATTCCGAATCCCAGCAATAATATCAGTCTCCAGGCAAATCTTCCCCTGAAATCCCGGCCTTTTTTAGCCTGGTTGTCGGACTGGATAAAGAATGTCAGTCCGAATAATAAGGCAAAGATGGCATATGACTTGCCGCCAAACAGGAAAAACATGGTATCCCAAATTCCCTGGTCCAGTTTTACCATCCAGCCAGGCAAGCCCTGGGGTGAAAAATAAAAATCAAAATGTTCAATATTATGCAACAGCATGATGGAGACAATAGCAAAGCCGCGCAGGGCGTCCACTACGTGCAGGCGGGAAGATGTCTGGGTCATTTGGGTTTGGTTAATTCAATGTTTTTCAAATATACGATTTTTTGTATTTAATGCAGTATTTTCTGCTAATCTGCATTTAGTCAGTATATTTAAACCACTGATATAACCCGATGAAAAAATTATTACTGTTATCGCTTATATTCCTGCTGTTTTCCTGTGAAAAAAACAATCTGGAATACCGGCGCGATTTTGAAAGAAGTTATTCATTATGGCTTGATTTCAAGGCGTCCTGTAATGATTCATATGTTTATCAGGTACATAAGGATTCCTGGGCGGGCTTCTCATGGTGGACAACCATAACTGTTGAAAACGGAGTACCTGTCCGACGCAGCTTCAAAATGAATTTGCCGGAGAATTACCCTAACGAGATTCCTTTGGAAGTCCGGGAATGGGTCGAAGAAGCACCCGATCTTAATACCCATGAAGACTCTGCTGCCGCATATCCTTATACGATGGATGAAATTTATGATATGGCGCGTACGGAATGGCTCATAAAACGTGATGACGCCCGGATTTTTTTTGAAGCCCTGAACAACGGCCTTATTTCCAGTTGCGGCTTTATAAGAGAGGGATGTTATGATGGTTGTTTTACAGGTATTATGATTGCTTACATTAGGAAAATATAAAAATTAATGTAACTTTACATTGTAAATGGTTTTATTATGATTTCCCCATTAGTCAATAGCTGGTTTTATTACTTTTATTTTTACTTTTTCTTTAGCCGTATAGAAAGAGTGAGAATTTTTGTATCAATTGGCAGATAACAAAAAATCAGGAATTTAGAAGCCGTTCTCACTCGAAATGAGAACGGCTTTTTTTATTTTATACAAATTACCATGATCGCAGTACTTAAAAACGGAGTTACCGAAGCACAAAAAAACAATCTGGTCAAATGGTTCAGATCACAAAATCTGGACGTCCATATTTCCGAAGGAAAAATGCAAACAGTCATAGGCCTGATAGGCGATACCAGCAAAGTGGACATAGACATGCTCAACGGCCTTGAGATTATTGAGAACGTCACACGAATAAGTGACCCCTTCAAATGCGCAAACCGCCGTTTCCATCCCAACGATACCATTATTGAGGCAGGCGAGGGTGAAAACAGGGTAAAGATAGGCGGAGGCCATTTTGCCATTATTGCAGGACCCTGTTCCGTAGAATCGGAAGAACAGATCATTGAGGTGGCCAGATCCGTAAAAGCCTCGGGCGCCAAACTGTTACGTGGAGGGGCCTTCAAGCCCCGTACTTCACCTTATGATTTCCAGGGATTAAGGGGCGAAGGCCTGGAGCTGCTCCGCAGGGCCCGTAAGGAAACGGGCCTGCCCATTGTGACCGAGATCATGAGTACTTCGCACCTTGATATGTTCCGGGATGTGGATATCATACAGGTGGGCGCAAGAAACATGCAGAATTTTGAACTGCTGAGGGAATTGGGACGTTTACGGCAGCCCATATTGCTCAAAAGGGGTCTTGCCACAACGCTCAAGGAGTTGCTCATGAGCGCCGAGTATATCATGGCGGAAGGGAACGAGCGTGTAATCCTCTGTGAGCGGGGCATCCGCAGTTTTGACACCTACACGCGCAACGTGCTGGACCTGGCGGCAGTGCCCATGTTAAAGGAATTGTCTCATCTTCCTGTAATTGTTGACCCGAGCCATGCAACCGGCAAGTCACGTCTGGTGAAGCCCATGGCCATGGCCGCTGTGGCCGCCGGGGCAGACGGAGTCATGATTGAAGTGCACAACGATCCGCCTCATGCTCTTTCGGACGGAGCCCAGTCCCTGACTCCCGTACAGTTCGACGAGGTGGCACGGAAGATCAGAACTATTTTAAGTATAATAAATGAATAAATTTAACTGATATTCAGATGGTAACAGGAGTGGTGGGCTTGGGCCTCATAGGCGGTTCGCTGGCCAAAGCGTATAAACAGGCAGGACATACTGTCTACGGCTATGACACAGATGAATCGGTTGTCAATTATGCCGGATTGTCCGGTGTTCTGGACGGTGAACTCAATAGTACGAATGTTCCTTGCTGCGACATGATTCATCTGGCTGCATCTCCCCCTGCTTCCCTTGACTATCTGGAACAGAACGCCGGCCGGTTTTCCGCCTCGTGCCTTGTAATTGACCATTGCGGCACCAAGCGGCGCATATGTGAAAGAGGTTTTGACCTGGCAGCGAAATACGGTTTTACCTATGTGGGGGGACATCCGATGGCAGGCACGCAATTCCGGGGTTACAAATATTCCCGGGCCAATATGTTTTCCGGCGCCACCATGATTGTCATTCCACCGGTCTACGATAATGTCATGCTGTTCGAACGTATAAAAGAAGCCCTCGGGCCCATGGCCCTGAAGCGAGTTGTATTCACCACGGCCGAAAACCACGACCGGATGATTGCCTATACCTCGCAGTTGCCTCATATCATATCCAATGCCTATGCAAAAAGTCCGCTGATTCCCGGTTGTGAGGAATTCAGCGCGGGCAGTTTCCGCGATCTGACCCGTGTGGCCAGGCTTAACGAGTCCATGTGGGCAGGATTGTTTCTTGAAAACAAAGACAACCTTTTGAGAGAACTCGGGATGCTCATTGATCATCTGGGTCAATATAAAAAAGCCATGGAAGAAGATAATAATGAAAAACTTGTTGAACTTTTGAAAAATACGAAGCTATGAATGTAAAAGTTTCCGGTACTTTAAGTGGCACGGTAGTATTGCCTGCCTCTAAATCGCAGGCGCACAGGTTGCTGATCTGCTCGGCCCTTTCGGGCGAAAAAGGACGGCTGGCATGCAGCAGCCTGAATGATGACATTGAAATAACGGTATCCTGCCTGAATGCACTAGGGGCGGATATTCGTTATGAAAACAGTTTATTCGAGATCGTTCCCATAGACCGTCCCGTACCGGGGGCCGTTCTGCAATGTGCCGAAAGCGGATCCACGCTGCGTTTCCTTTTACCCGTGGCGGCTGTTCTGGGTGCCGATGCCGTTTTTGACGGACACAAGCGGCTTGCCGGACGCCCGTTATCTCCTCTTTATGAACAGATAAAAACTCATGGTGTGGACCTGAGCGAAGCAGGGCATTTCCCCCTGACATGCAAAGGCCACCTGACCGGCGGCTCCTATTCCATGGTGGGAAATATCTCGTCACAGTTCATCTCGGGGCTCCTGTTCGCCTTGCCTCTTGCGAAGGAGGACAGCCACCTGCAGATTACGGGCCCGGTTGAAAGCAGGTCATACATAGATATGACGGTCCATGCACTGGAAACATTCGGGATTGTTGTCAACCGTACGGAAAACGGGTTTTTCATCCCCGGAGGTCAGACCTATCGTAAACCCGGGAATCTGATGGTTGAGGGAGACTGGTCAGCCGCGGCTTTCTGGCTTGCTGCCGGAGTTATCGGCTCCGGGAAAATCCATTGCAAGGGACTGGATTACAGGAACTCCCTGCAGGGCGACAGGGCCATGGCAGACCTGTTGAGAAAGATGGGTGCACGTATTGAGGAAACAGGCGAAGGCCTGAGCGTATTCCCTTCTGAATTACACGGAATTCATGCCGATTGTGCCGATATTCCTGACCTGGTGCCGGCGCTCTCGATAGCTGCCGCCTGTGCCGATGGAACTTCTGTATTCCACAATATTTCCCGCTTGCGGCTAAAGGAAAGCGACCGCGTGGGAGCCATTTGTGACATGCTCGGAAAGTTCGGCATCTCCACCGAAGCTTCGGAAAATACATTAACCGTAATTGGCGGAAAACCGCGCAGGGCGGTGATCGATTCCCGGGCAGACCATCGTATTGCCATGTCTGCCGCCATTATGGCAACGGTTGCCGAAGGAGAAACTATTATAGAATGTGCCGGCTGTGTAGCCAAATCATATCCCGCGTTCTTTAACGATTACATAAAACTCGGAGGAACGGCAGATGTCATCGGTGTTGGGTAAGAAACTGAAAGTTTCGGTGTTCGGACAGTCTCATTCGGCTGCCATTGGCTGTTGCATAGACGGACTTCCGGCGGGAGAGGTCATTGACAGGGCAGCATTGCTGGAATTCATGAAGCGACGTGCTCCCGGCCGTCACAGCTATTCTACGGCCCGCAAGGAAGACGACCTGCCCGAATTTTTATCCGGCGTTCTGGAAAACGAAGCCGGAGAGCTGGTGACCTGCGGCACCCCGGTAATGATTGTTATACACAATAAGGATTGCAGACCTTCCGACTACAAGACGTTTAATGACGTTCCCAGACCCGGGCATGCAGACTATACGGCGCACATGAAATATAATGATTACCAGGATGTCCGGGGCGGAGGCCATTTCTCCGGACGTCTTACAGCCCCGTTATGTGCTGCCGGCGGTATATGCAGGCAACTGCTGGCACGCCGGGGAATTTTTGTAGGGGCTCATGTATATTCAATAGGTGATTTGTATGACGAACCCTTCAATCCCGTCCAAATTGGTAGCGGTGGTCAGGAAGTGGCTGTGAACGGTGATTTTCCTGTAATTGATGCCTGTAAGGGCGCCCTGATGACAGAGACCATAGAAACATGCCGGCAGGCTGGCGACAGCCTGGGTGGGATTGTGGAATGTGCGGTTACGGGACTTCCTGCCGGATTGGGGAATCCCATGTTCGAGGGCCTTGAAAATCTTATTGCCGCTGCGGTATTCGGTATTCCAGCCGTTAAGGGAATCGAGTTCGGTGCCGGTTTTGCGGCTTCACGCATGAAAGGCTCGGAACACAACGATCCCTTCCTGATGAAGGACGGGAAAGTGGTAACCGTTACCAACAACCACGGAGGCATCCTGGGCGGCATATCAAGTGGAATGCCCCTGCTGTTCCGGGTGGCCTTTAAACCTACCCCTTCCATAAGCCTGCCTCAGGAGAGCGTATCCTATTCCGGTGGCTGTAACACGGAACTTTCGGTTACCGGGCGTCATGATCCCTGCATTGTGCCACGTGCCGTGCCGGTTGTGGAGGCAGTAGCTGCCATTGTAATACTTGATTTATTGAACTAATTTTAGATATTTGTACCAATACTATGGAGATTAAAGATTTGCGCCAGAAGATTGACGCTATAGATGTAGAACTTTGCAGGCTCTTCTCGGAACGTATGAATGCGGTTGCCCAGGTAGCCGCTTACAAGAAAGAGAACGGCGCGCATATGTACGATAACCAGCGTGAGAAGGAAATCCTTGTTGGAATATCCAAAAACCTGGGAAGCGACCTGGAAGCCTATGGCCGTACGTTGTACCACACTCTTTTTGATCTGAGCCATTCTTACGAGACACGGCTCATAGAGCTAAAGACTCCTTTGTTTGTCAAGTTGTCTGAACTCATTCATTCCACGCCCGTTCCGTTTCCCAAAAGAGCCACGGTTGCCTGTCAGGGTTGCGAAGGAGCTTACTCCCAGATAGCTGCCGACAGATTGTTTGAAATGCCCGAGATTATGTTCAATAATACCTTTGACGGAGTGTTCAGGGCTGTGAGCGGGGGATTATGTGAATACGGTATTTTACCCATAGAGAATTCATCTACCGGATCGGTTAATGAAGTGTACGATTTGCTGGTGAAATACAACGTCAGCATTGTAAGGAGCCTCAGGGTGAAGACAGATCACGCGTTGCTTGTGCTTCAGGGAGCAGAGTTGAAAGACATTAAAGTAATCTATTCCCATCATCAGGCCATAGGCCAGTGCTCGCAATTTCTGGATTCCTTGAAAGATGTGCGTATTATTCCGTGTGAAAATACGGCAGTGGCCGCACGTAATGTGGCTCTGGGCGGAGATAAAACCAAGGCCTCCCTGTCATCCCGGATATGTGCGGAACTCTACGGGCTAAAGATCCTTACCTCGGATATTCAGAACCGGGAGAATAATTATACCCGATTCATCTGCATTTCCAAAGAATCGAAAATTTTTCCCGGGGCCGACCGCACGAGCATCATGATGGTAATACCCAACAAAGCCGGCACACTTTTCCAGGTACTTTCCAAGTTCAACGCCATTGGAGCCAATCTGGTGAAGCTGGAAAGCCGCCCGGTGCCCAATAAAGATTTTGAGTTTATTTTTTACTTCGATATTGAAGCGTCCGTTTATGACGAACGTTTTACTGCGCTCATCTGTCAATTGGAAACAAATGGAGAACAATTCAAATATTTCGGAACCTATTCGGAGGTCTTCTGATATCATCCTAATTGGAATGCCCGGCTGCGGCAAAACAACGGTAGGAGAGCTTCTTGCGCAACTTACCGGGCGTGAACTGCTCGATATTGATCAAATGATTATCCGGGTCTCCGGCATGCCCGTTCCTCAACTTTTTGCCCAAAAGGGCGAAATGTATTTCAGATTGCTGGAAAGTGAGGTGCTGGGCCAGGCATGCCAGGGGATCGGGAAAATTATCGCCACGGGAGGCGGGGTGGTTACCGTACCGGCAAATATTGAAATCATGCGTCAGGCCGGAACGGTCTATTACATAGAGCGACCTCTGGAAGAACTGGCAACGGAAGACCGGCCGCTTTCCTCAGGGGGAATCAACGGGCTCCGGGAACTCTTCAGGGTTCGGCAGCCCTTATATTTGGCCGCCGCGCATCATGTAATCCATTTTACCTCCTATGAATCCTGTGCCCGCGAGATCATCGGAAAGCAAAACCAATCCGGACATCCCGATGTTTAATCTTTAACGCAACGAACAGAGAATCCGAATTTCTTGCTGTTGCAGTACCTGGAAAGAATGGTGGTGTTATAGTCAAGGCTCCATACCCAGGCATCTAAAAAGGTACTATATGTTGAACTCCACCAATGGCCGTAGTAATCAAGGTTGGCGAAAAACAAATCGACGCTGCGGGTGCCACCCCCAAGGGCCGAGAAACCTGTTATGTTTCTGAACGCAGGATAATCGGTATTGCCTGGTGTGCCTTCTTCCGTTGCAGCGGTCCAGGCATTGGGCTTTGTCAATGATATGGCAACTTTATTATCTGTAGTACTACCGTTATAATTGTATCCGTTGGCTTTCAGGTAATTCAGCAGTTTTGTCCATTCTTCATCACTGGGCAAATGCCATCCATCCGGACAGGCATGATAAGCGGCTGCCTGCCAGTTATATAATGCTCCATATTTTGCGTAATTCGCTGAGGCTTTGGCTGAATCTAAAATCGTTCCGTAGTAGCCGTATACGTAATAACAGGAGTTTCCAAAAGATCCTGTTATACTGTTATGAACTTCAGGTAAATACGCCATATTTTCAGCCATCCATATCTGATCGCCAATAGTTGTTGTTTTATATATATGGCCATCGCGGCTATCGGTAAACGTGTTGGGAGTGAGAGTGAGTGGGGCATCCAGAAGGGTGCAGGAATAGAAGAACAATAAGGTAAACAAAAAGGGAATCGTTTTTTTCATTTCAGTTAGGGTTAAAGAAATTATATGTATTCAGGAAAACTAATCCTTGACGCAACGAACAGCTATTCCGAATCTCTTGTTGTTGCTGAGACTGGAAAGAGTGGTGGTGTTATAGTTAATGCCCCAATCCAAGGCCTCGCCGGATATGGGACTATTTGTTGAACTCCACCAAGAACCGTAGTAAGCAAAGCTGTCGAACAACATATTGGTGGCACGGCAGCCACTCGGGAGGGCCGAGAAACCTGTTATGTTCCTGAACTCAGGATAATCGGTATTGCCTGGTGTGCCTTCTACGGATGCAGAGCCCCAGGTATTGGGTTTTGTCAATGATATGGCAACTTTATTATCTGTAGTACTACCGTTATAATTGTATCCGTTGGCTTTCAGGTAATTCAGCAGTTGTGTCCACTCGTCATCACCGGGCAAATGCCATCCTTCCGGACAGGCATGATAAGCGGCTGCCTGCCAGTTGTATAATACTCCATATTTTGCATAATTCGCTGTGGCTTTGGCTTCAGTGGTATCCGTTCCGTAGTATTCGAGTACGTAATAACGGGAGTTTAATACAGATCCTGATGTACCTGATTGAACTTCAGGTAAATACGCCATATTTTCGGCCATCCATATCTGATCGCCAATAGTTGTTGTTTTATATACATGGCCATCCCGGCTATCGGTAAACGTGTTGGGAGTGAGAGTGAGTGGGGCATCCAGAAGGGTGCAGGAATAGAAGAACAATAAGGTAAACAAAAAGGGAATCGTTTTTTTCATTTCATTTATGTTTAAAGGATTTGAATGTATTCAATCGATGGCTCAAATGTAAGGATTTAATGCTAATTTTACACCGTATCTCATTCATTACATCTCATTGAACTGAATATCATGAAAAAAACTCTGAAATTTTTATTGCTGGCTTCATTTGCTGTACTCATAACGCTTCCAATGTCAGCGCAAAGTGACAAGACAATCAAACGGAAAGTTGCCATTGGCCGCTTTTCCAACGAAACACAGTATGCAAAAGGTCTCTTCTATGATAAGGAAAATGACCCCATGCGAAAGCAGGCTCTGGACATTCTTTCATCTAAACTGGCTTCAAGCGGTAAATTCATCCTTCTTGAAAGAGAAGATTTGGACATCCTTGTAGCCGAGGCCGGAGCTGCCATGAAAAAGATCGGGGCCGATTACATCATTCTCGGTTCCATCACGGAATATGGACGCAAGGCAGAAGGGGAGCAGAAAGTGTTCTCTTCCACAAAGACACAGACCGTGGAAGCCGGGGTGAGTATCCGCCTGGTAGAGGCTGCCACCGGCCTGATCATCTATTCCGACGAAGCGAAGGGTTATGCCGAAACAACATCCAAACAAACCCTCGGCCTGGGAGGAACATCGGGGTTCGATGCCACGCTCAGCGATAAAGCCATATCAGCGGCGTTGAGCCAACTGGTCGAAAGCATTATCAACAAATGCATGGACAAGCCCTGGAAGTCATACATTCTTTCAGTGGATGATGATACTTATGTCATATCAGGCGGAGCATCACAGGGATTATCAGCCGGAGACTCGTTCATTGTCTATAAGAGAGGGAAGATTGTCAATAATCCTCAAACCGGTTTGGACGTAGAGCTCCCCGGAACAAAAGCGGGCAAGGTGACTGTTCTGCAATCCGTGGGGGATACACCGGAAACGGAGATCTCATTCTGTACTTATGAAGGTCAGAAGCTTGATATTGAAAAATTGACTAATTACTATATATCAGATAAATGATCATGAAAAAAATACTATTTTCAATACTCATTGCCCTGACATCCACGTTATTGCTTGACAGTTGCGGAGTGGGGACCTATTCAGTCACTTCCGGAAAAACAGACGATGCGGGTATTTCTTTCATATCGTCCAGGGTGATGGATATTACTGTAATGATAGATGAGAGTTCTTATGATGTTCAGACGGTAAAAGAAAAAGCTTATAAGGCCGACAGAAAAATAAAAGAAACGGCAAAAAACACCATCCGGGTAAAGCCCGGTACATATGATGTGAAGGTCTTAGTAGAGGGGGCTGAAGTCTTCGCCAAAAAATTGTTCATATCAGCATCGGAACACAGGATCATAGAACTATGAAAAGATTTCTAATTTTAATATTCACCACCATGGCATTGTCATCGTGCGGAGTCACCAATACTTTGTATTACTGGGGTGGAGACCGGAATAATACCACTGTGTACGAACTCCTTACTTACAAAGACTATAAATCACAAACCCCGCAGGCAATTTGCGGTCTTATCTGTACCTATGAAGATATGGTCAGGAATCCGGGCGGTTTAAGACAGCTGCCACCTCCGGGCATATGTGCCGAATATGGTTATCTGATGCTTCTGCCGGAAACTGCTTCGACTTTTACGGAATACGCCACAAAAAAACAGAAAAGTGTGTTTGAAGGCTCGGATTATGCAGCCATCTTCCCGGAACGTGGGAAAGAGATGTTGAATAAAGAGATTGAATACTATCCCGAATCCTCACTGTTCATTCTTCCCCTCATTAAAAAATTAGCCCGGTAATCATGAAGAAGTTACTATTTATAATCTTGTTGGCAGCCGTAGTATCGTCATGCGGTACACTGGGCAATATTACCAGAGGCAGTCAGTATGCACAGTTGTATGAGGAAAAACCGATCACTCTCCTGGTAATGCCGCCTATCAATAATACAACGAATGTCGAAGCCAAAGAGTTTCTGTATACCTCAATCAGCCGCCCGCTTACAGAGGCCGGTTACTATGTGATATCACCCATGCTGGCCATGGACGTCTTCAAGGCTGAAAGCGCCTACGACGCTGAGCTTTTTGTGGACGCTCCACTCACGCAGTTCCAAAAATTCTTTGGTGCCGATGCAGTTGTCTTTTCTGAGATTATGTCATGGGCAAAGAAAGGTTTCGGGATTGAAACCACTCTCAGGTATTTCATAAAATCTACAACTACCAATGAAATACTTTTTGACAGAACGTGCGAACTCTATCTTGACCTTCAGGTTCACGCCGATTCAAATTCGGCATTGGCTCAATTGGTATCGCTGGCTGCCTCTGCCATCAATACAGCAACAACTGAACACATTGTTGCGGCAAGGAAGGCCAACTACTACATTTTCAGGGATATTCCCAGAGGAAAATATAGCCCTGATTATTTGAAGGATAAAGAAGTTATTGCCGAGCCAAAAGATATCAAGGCCAGAGTGGAATAGCTGATCCCAGTCGTGATAATAGGGGAAGTGCCCACTATCTCTTCGCTTTACTTTACGGTTTTATGTCCACGGCTCATCCCCCGGCCCTCCAGGTAAGCTGCTGCCGGTTTGCAACACGCTTTGTTCTATGTGTAGGTCTTCCACCTGAATCTCTGGAGGCATATAAGTTATTACTTCTTTTTGTGGTGCATTTTTTTGTGGAACTTCTTGTTCTTTAGTTCTCATTACAATAAGTATTAAATTAATAGACCAAAAAAGGAACAAATGAAATAACATGAGCCAGGGGAAACCCCGGTAATCTGCAGGATAGAAATAAATAGGATAGTTGAAGAACTATTGTGAAAATTGGGAAATGAAATATTGGAATAAATGTAGATTGTTTTTATTTAATTATCAAATATTTAGCAAATTTTTATAAAATTATTTTTGCCGGAAAGACAGAGAGCGCCTCGGCGGGAAAAAAAGACGTGTGAGGAAGGACCTCTTTCCAATCCGGCTACCCGCTAACATCCGGGAAGACCACGACTTTACGGTACCGATAGCCAGCTAAATGGATTCCGGCCAGAAAGAACGGCAAACCACCAGGGGTATCTCAGTTGTTCAGAAAGTCCCTTCTTGTGCTATACATCAGTAAATAGGCACGTTTGTCTGCCTCGTTTAAAAAAGAATTGTTTACCAAGGTCTCTACAAATGATTGCTTCTCTAAAAAAGGATTCAACAGTTTCTCTATTCTGGTTTCAATTAAGCCAATTCTTTTGGCAAATTCTATAAAATCAGGTTTTGATGGATGCCCTCTTTTTTTATATTCTTCACTTTTGAAATCATCTGCAAACAGTCCTTTATTCAATGCAAAATCAGAATCATCCACGTGGAGTCTGGTGTTTATCAAATCATAAGCCGGGCTGAGCAGATAATCACCTTTTGATGATTCAAGTAAGGAGAAATTTTTAATATGTGCATCACCATTTGAGAATAGAAAATTGAAGACAATCAAAGAAAAGTATTTTTCAATTTCCACCCTCCATGCCGGAACATATTTTTGTATAAGCATTCCAACCTCTTCATAACTGTACTCATATTTAAAATTAGCTCCTGCATTATCTTTAGTCCTACCGGCAAGGGATGCGAAATCTTCTTTCCCCCATTTGCTTCCATCTTTTTTTACATCAAATCTTTTAGTGATGTAGGTGGGTGTCCCATCTCTAAAAAATATCATGGCATTATCAGCAGTGTTTATTCCATAGACTTGTTTCGCAATTTGCATTGTCAGGTGTTCGTTTGCCGGAACCTGGTCAACTTTTCTTAAATCTCGTGGTATAGGTTTAAGTATGTAATTTCCTTGCTCTCCTTCTTTAGTCAGACGTAAAATATTCTTGTCAAGAATAAAACTTAACTTCTCCTGAACGCCCGAGATAGATATGCGTTTGCGGTTCTCCATAAACTGACCGGCAACTTCTTCGCTTTGACGTGGATGCTCATAAGGTAGTATATGGCTTACCTTTTTGCCGTTAAACATATTCCTCAGACAACTCTGGCTATAAGTTGTGTGACCTGCGGCTAATGTCCCAGGGCAGTATCTTATTTCATCGAGGTTCATATTATGGAGATCGGTTTTACAGTAATAACTCCAATAGTATCATTTTGCGCTGTTGCCATTAATAATCCAAAATCATCCTCTTCATCAATATGCAACAAAGAGCTTTGTAATTTTCTGTTTACGCCTTCGCTTAGTATGTTAGAGAAGAATGGAAATAAAAACTCACTTCTGTATTCCTTCTTAGTTTTAGGAAGTGCTAAACTGATAGCCGGTTTGTTTATATCAGTAAAATATAAATCGTCGTACCTGAATACGTATTGATTACGGTTTTCTTCTATCAGTGTTCCTGCAAAGATTCCGCTACGATAAACTTCCATTGCTCTCATTTACTTTATTGTATTTTTTTAACATCCAGGATCAGTTCCATTCCCAAAACATCAGCCAGTTTATTAATTACTTCCAGTGAAGGATTTCCTTGCCCCCGTTCCAGTTTATATAGGGTATTAGTACTAATTTCTGCCAGCTCGGCCAGATGAGGCTGAGTTATATTCAAATCCTTTCTCCTTTTTCTTATTGTTTCTCCAAGTTGCTTAACTAACATTATAGTGTGATTTTGTTTGTAAATGTAAATAAAAATATCATAACAAACAACAAATTCACAATATAATGTGAAATTCCTTAGTTCGTCGAGACTCTAATGAGTAAGCCAAACAAGAGAAGCAGTCACTCCTTCATATAGAGGATTCTTTTGAAGCTTGACATGACGATGACGGCATCCTTCATCTGAGCTTAATGGATTTTCTACTAAGCACCAGGGAGTCGTTTCACCTGTCCCGCTTGCGGGGACAAACACTGCTTTTCTCTCTATGTGGATGAAAACGGTGATTATCTGAATGAGGCGGTGGGACGGTGCAACCACGAAAGCAGCTGCGGGTATCATTATACGCCGAAACAGTTTTTCGCGGATAATCCTTCGGCCCGGCCCGACTGGAAGGACAATTTCTTCCGCATACCTCAACCAGTAGTAAAAACCACAGTAAAAAAACAATTATGGACCATCACCACAGATATAGTAAAAAGCTCGGTAAATCCAGCAATAGACAGCGATTTCACGATGTTTCTGAAGGGTTTGATAGGGAAGGAAAACACCGGCAGAATCGTAAAAGAATACCATATAGGCGTAACCAAAAGCAGGGACGTGATTTTCTATCAGATAGACATGGAGGGTTGCTGCCGTACGGGAAAGATCATGAAGTATGACCGGGAGACCGGCCACCGGATAAAGGATGAACGAATCGGGGGCCGGATCACTTGGGTTCACTCGGTACTGAAACAATCCAGGGATCCGAGGCTGCGTCTGCCCGACAGATGGGAGTTGACCCAGTGCCTGTTTGGGGAGCATCTGTTGAGGCAGTATCCGCTCAAGCATGTTGCCCTGGTTGAAAGTGAGAAGACCGCGGTGATTTGCAGTTCTTATTGGCCGGAATACATCTGGCTGGCCACCGGCGGGAAGTCACAGCTCAATGACCGGCTGGAGGTGTTGAGGGGCCGCAAGGTCGTAGCCTTTCCGGATGTGGACGGGTTTTTTGAATGGAAGGAAAAATTGTCTCTAGTGCGGGGTGTTGACATTGTTGTGTCGGATGTCCTGGAGAAGCATGCCACTGTTGAGGATAGGGCTTGTCACGTGGATATTGCGGATCTGTTGATCAGGCAGTACCGGAAGGAACACATTGCCATAGCACCGGTGGAAAAGTATGAGGATCCCAGGTTGCATCCCACTTTTTTAAAGTTGAGGGGGATGGTGGGCGTGGGTGCGATATGGATGAGATGGCGCTGCTGGTTAATGAATTGGGGTTGGAGGTGGAGGGGATGAAGAGGAAAGAATTGTTTTATCGCTAAACAACCTAATAGAATAAGCTTATTAATCCACTAATCTTAATTCCACCAATCTTTTAAAAGCCCCGTATGTAATTTCAAAATAATTATGTTCAAAATTATACATTGAGTTATAATCAGGGAAAAAAGGAAGTTGAAATCTTACTGCTGGTACGCCTTTGGCACGTAAAACAACAAATTTGTCAGAACTATCTACAGGCATATTAAGTCCTTTCCGGATTTCTTTGATAATTGCATTATCGCCTACCTCATCATTGGCATATCTATCAATGTTTTGCATACTCTGATCATTACTCTTACATATTGGATATAAACAAAGAGTTTCACCTTCCTTAATATTGGACAATGAACGAAAATCCTCTTCTGAGTAGGCCCTCCATGATATAGTTCCAAAATTATCCCAACTCAAAAAAACGCCAGCACTTTTTTTCCAAACACCAACAAAGTATTTAATATACAGCACATAGTATTTTTTCCCCTCAATAGTTGCACAACACATTCTCATTGAAGTGAAATTTGGATATACAGGAGAAAAGTTAGTGAACTTGTCCTTTAGCTCAGGGTAAATCGATACAAATTCCTCTGGATTCAACACATTATTATTATTTCGTTTATCCCATTGCCCAGTTATTTCGTCGTATTCCCACAAGGTTGCCTTTGAAAGATAAATTGATTTGGAAGAAAACGCTTCTAATACCATGCTTGTTCTTTCTTGTGCAGCAGTAATAGAAGCCACAAAGCATATAACGAGAGAAAAAAGTAATAGCTTCTTCATATCAGAATATTTATATCATTTGAAAGATACTCATTTATTTATAGACCACAATATCAATACGGTAGTATAGATTAAACTTTGTATCACCTAGAACAATCCTAACCTTCGTTATTTTGATTTCATCAATGAGCCAATATCAGTTATAAATAATATTTTTTTACATCTGACACAATAAACTTGAACAAATACTCAACTCGCTCATCTCCAATCATAATTGGCAGAAGTATTGTTGTTTGTTTACCTAAATATTCATTTAATGCATGTTTTACATTATCTCTTGTGATAAGAAAATAATTGGTATAATAATATCGATTATCGTAAGGCACAACAAATTCAGATATGAATGATTCTTTAGGAACTACTGTCGGAACTTGTTGAAGGTCCGAATGTATAAATTTAACACCTGAATGAATAATTCTACCTGCTGCACCATTTGGCCCCATAAATGACCCTTCATCCCATAATACCTGTAATGTTTTATCAGACAAATTAGTCAGTTTCAGTTTCAAGCCTTGGTATGTAATGTGCCATGCAAAACTTATGACACTGTCTTTATAATACATAGAGTTATCGCCTGTAGGTCTCAAATGATTTACGATTGATGAATCGATATGTGTTTTTTCATTACTTGACAGATCAACGGCTGTCATTTCTAAATGAATCCTTGAAAGAGTTCCACAAGAACATAATATATTCAACGAACAAATAACGATTGTAATGATTCTCATATAATACACATTTTTTTTATTTGTTTTCATTTCTCTAGGTATTAATTATAGACTATCAAAGTCTTATGAAATTACAAAAAAGACAACCAGCTAGCTCTTATTTTTGCTACACAATTATTTTAAATTTGAATTCGGTTGTTTTGGGTTTGTATTCAGTTAAGACAAGAGAATTGTTCATAAAAAGAAGAGCTTGTACTTGGTTAAAATACCTTATAATAAAAAACTGAATAAACTAATAACTTGATACAGTGTCCCGCTTGTCCCGGGTGTCCCAAGCTGGAGATGGGACAAAAGGGATGGAGGGGGCTAAATAAAAACTCAACTAACTTTTTAAATATTATGGACAATGCATAATGACTCTTTATCAATTGAAGTAGAGCATTGGGCTACAGTTACCAAAATTATATCCAAACTGACAGGAATCAAAGTCACATTGACAAAATAGATAGAGACTAGAATTAATTGATATAATAGATTAAATTTATGCTTTTAAGCAACACCATGACGATTACCTATATAACTCATCCAATTGTCAATTATCAAAGAAAAAATGGAAGATATCAATATTGAAGATGTTAGCAGTTGTCTTCGCAAAATCAAAGAAATTGCGGAAGATTATGAAAAGAATGTAATGGAAAGTTATCAAGAAAAAGGAGGCGAAATTCCAAAAGGACCATCTTGGTATAAGTATTACCATAATTTGTGGTTTCGTGGTCAATCATATGATCAATGGCCGCTTAGCCCGAGAGTATTTAGGGAAGATTTCGTTTTTGCAGCACATAAAGCATTTGATTTATACCGTGGATACGAGCAGACAGCCTTTAACCAATTTATTGTAAAGACGAAGCATCTTATGAAGCAGCAATTATCAACTAGTGAATTGTATTTTCTTGCTCAACATCATGGATTACCAACTAGATTATTAGATTGGACAACGAATCCACTTGTAGCTTTGTATTTTTCTGTTACGGAAATAAAAGAAAAGGAAAAAGATGGGGCATTGTATGCTTTTTTTCCCAGAAAAAACGAAATGAATGATGTTGTCTATATGCAAAAAGAAAGTAATAGAATTGATGATTACTTAAGCGGTATTTTAAGCATCCCTCCAAAAATTAAGGTAGAACCAGATTATCCATTCAAGATCATTCCATCAAATTCACCAGGTAGGATTCTTTCTCAAAGTTCTAGATTTACTTTGCACAGTAAAAATTGTGAAACTTTAGATAAACTTATCAATGATGAAATTATAAAACTTATTATACCATCAAATAAAAAAGAACTAATTAGAAAGGAACTCTCTTTATTGAACATAAACAAGTCTACAATATTTTTAGACATTGATAGTGTAGTATCGGACATTAATGATGAGATCTATGGTTCCATAGAATAAAGTTGAGAAGTATGAACGACTTTTTTATTGTATCAAAGTTAATGCTAGATTTTTCAAGCAGTATAAACTCAGATTCATTGAAAAGGACAATGTCTGACTTCATTGAAAACCTTATGAATGATTCTATTTATAATTGATTATCTTTGTTTCGCAAAGCAGACATATGAGGTCTGTTTTTGTGTGCAACTAAGCATCCCGGGACTAGTTTTCTTGGGATGCTTTTTATTAAGTCGGGGATATGGTCGGGGATTTTTATAAAGAGGAAAACATTATTAGTAGATTTTGACTAATTCTTGATTGTAAATTGAACCCAGTACAAGATTGATTCGCAACCAAGGTTGCTCATCGGACTTGATCTCTCCCACGGGGTGGCTTACGTAGATACCAAAAAAGTGAAGTCCTGCATTCGCAGGACTTCACTTTTTTGGTATCTACGTGCCCAGGACAAGACTC
>CAZRJC010000014.1:0-49986 GCA_964600385.1 uncultured Muribaculaceae bacterium | reverse complement strand
ATTCCGGGAAAAAATTCTTTTGTTGCCATATAATTAGTATTTAAATGTTAGAGATTGCTTTTTCTAATTTATTCTTCCAGTCCTGGTATGCCATTTCGAGCGGTCCGCGCCAGGCTGCCCTGGGTTCTTCACTCCTGATGCATTTCAGACCGGCAAAACATGCTGACCTACTATCGTAATAACCTGCTCCCCAGGCAGCTCCGCGTGCAGCACCCAGCGAACCATCCGTATTGTAAAGTTCAATGGAGGCATTGCACAAGGTGGCCAGGGTATTCCTGAATACGGGGCTCAGGAACATATTGGCTTCACCGGCACGTATCACCTTGGGGACAAGTCCCATTTCTTTCATGATATCCACACCGTAACGGAAAGAAAAAGCAATGCCTTCATGTGCGGCACGAAGGAAATGCGAGCGGGAGTGCCTGTTCAGGTCCAGTCCGTTAATCTGCACACCGGTAAAGCGGTTTTCCAGGATCCGTTCAGCTCCGTTCCCGAAGGGAAGAATGCTCAATCCGTCGCTTCCGGCCGGTGCGAGCGCCATCAGTTCGTTCATCTGCGGATAACTCAATTCGGGCGAGACGTTCTTTCTCATCCAGGCATTCAGGATACCGGTGCCGTTAATGCAAAGAAGTACTCCGTAACGGGGATGTCCTTTGCCGTGGTTTACATGCAGGAAGGGATTGACACGTGATTGCTTGTCTGCCCTGGGCGTGTCTGTAATTCCGTACACAACACCCGAGGTTCCGGCTGTTGCTGCAATTTCACCACTATCCATTACGTTGAGCGAAAAGGCATTATTCGGCTGGTCTCCTGCCCGGTAAGAAATAGGGGTACCCTGGGGAATACCCAGACGCATCTCTGTTTCACGCGAGGTATGACTCTGTATGCCAAGCGAAGGTTTGTGAACCGGAAGATAAGAAGAGGGAATGCCGTAATAATCACTTACGAACCCAGCCGGGGTGTCAGTGGAAAAATCCCACAGTATCTGTTCTGAAAGACCCGATTCTGTAGTGCAGATATCCCCCGAAAGTTTGTAGGCAATGTAATCTCCCGGCAGAAAGAATTTATAGGTCCTGGCAAATATTTCTGGCTCATTTTGTTTCACCCATGCCATTTTTGAAGCAGTAAAGTTTCCGGGTGAATTCAACAGATGCGCCAGGCATTTTTCATGGCCTATCTCCCTGAAGGCCTTTTCTCCGGTTTCTACCGCCCGGCTGTCACACCAAATGATGGACTTTCTGAGCGGGTTACCGTTTTCATCTATACATACCAGTCCATGCATCTGGTAAGTGATGCCAACAGACTTAATTTCTTTCAGTGGATGAGTTGCAGCAATGCGGGCAATGGCATCGCACACATAGGTCCACCACATATCGGGATCCTGTTCCGCCCAGCCAGGATGAGCTGCCTCTATGGGCATTTCAGACGAGGGCAGAGTTACAGCGGCCAGACATTTACCCGATTCGATGTTCAGAAGAGACACTTTCACCGATGAACTGCCGATATCAATTCCAAGACTTGTCATATTAATAATTCCAGTTAATTAGTTTCAATTGTACCTGTTTCTTTTCCTCACGGAGGAATTTATTCTTGTCAAAACAATAAAATGCGGCCGGTTTATGAGCTACCTTTATTTCTTTATCCCCGGTAGGAACAATGAAAGAGCATTCTGCAATCTTTTTACGGAAATTCCGGCTATCGAGCCTTACGCCCAGAATTGCCGTAAATAAAACCTCCAGCTCTCTGATTGTGAATTTTTTAGGTAGCATTTCGAAAGCGACCGGAGAATGTATCAGATCATTATTCAGGGTCTTCAATGCCCGGGTAAGGATTTCCTTATGATCCATGGCCAACCGGTCAATAGCCGATATCTCCTTCCACTCTGCCCCTTTGGCTCCTGTATAAAAAATGGTCCTTCGGTCAAGTTTCAGTAATGCATAATAAGCCACAGTTACCACACGTGTAGTGTTGACGTTATAATACCGGTTAATCCACTCAAGATCCTTATCTCCTACACGGAAAGGATTGGAAAAGACAGATAACTCTTTAAGAAAAACATTGTGAAGGCCTGTCATTTCTTCAAGGACCCTGTAAGCAGCCGTAGGAATATCTTCGTTCTCAAAAATCAGGCTCCCCGGTAATTTGTAATCCTGAGTGTCACGCCTGACAAGTAAACATTGAAGAGATTGGCCATCAAATCCAAAAACCACACAGTCAACTGAAATTGAGTGATTTGTTTGTGCTGTCATTTGCGGCCTGTTAAAGTATGAATTCAAAGTAACAAATAAATATGTAAAAAAACAAACTTAGTGTAAAAAATACGCTAAGGTATATAACGGTAACTTTCGGGAGGTCCCAGATAAGACGGTTTCAGACCCCCGGCATTGATTTCTATGCGCTGTAATACCAGGAACGGGTCAACCGCGCGGATCCTGAGTGTATGCAAACCCGGGTTGTCAATTACGTGCCGGGTAACTGAACGGATTACATTATCGGCAACCCAGCGTTCCCAATCCCTGAGAGTATATCCCCTGTGAATATCTATCACCTGGAACTCATTGTCGTCGAATGACACTTCATAGCGCAGGCCTCTGCCATAAAAATCAAGTGTGGGAGAGAAAAGAAGATGTAATTCAACCGTATCTGAAGTAAAGAAAACCATATCGTATTCAAGTTGTCCTCTTTCTTCTCCGTCAGCAATCCCGGATACGTCTGAGTGTTCTGTACGAAGGCCAGAAAGCGTACGTCCCAGGCCCGGAATGATGTTCCAGTGAATCATGCGGCCTCCGGAATTCCTTGAAAAATGCTCCGCCTCGGCAACTATGTATCCGTTGCTTTCCACAAAGGCGCCCTCCACGGCGTATTCAGCCGGATTGGGATGGAATAACGGTACTGTAATGACAATGGGGAGGCCGTTCTCGCGATGGATCGTTACCTGTGTGTCATACAATCCGTAAGGCAGATCATCCCAGCGAACGCTTACCATTAAACGTTCCTGACCGTTCAGGGTTCCGTTATCTGATGAAAGGACAAGCCGGTTATCCGACGTTTCCACCCTGTAGTTCCTGGGCGCAGAGCCCGTATTGAACAGTTCAATCCAGGTTGAAGTCTTATCATAAGGATTCAACACGGGAGTAACTGCCAGAGTGGTATCTCCCGGCCAGGAAGCATGGTGTCCTTCTATGGCAGCCTTTATTTCTCCCTGAGCGGAAACCTGCGGCCAGAACAGACGCGGGATGGCATTGAAAGGCGGTTGCTGCCAGTACGTATATCCTATATGTGTCTGGGACATCATATGGTTCCATTTCCCATTGGCAAGTTTTGTGTGATAGTCGAGAGTCAGCAAGGAATCTTTTTCAAAGAGCGCTGTAGCTTTCTCCGCCATCTGCGGTGCGCAGGCCCTGCCCTGTGCGGTGTACATTCCGTTCAGGGCTGCGGTTACATACAATTCATAAAGATTGGCCGAAGCCACAATGGGGAATAAAACCAATTGATAATAAGCATCTTTATATTCCGGAAGTAAGGATTCATATATTTCCTGAGCCTCTTTTTCCAACTCATTATATTCACGGACCACCCTTTCTGCCTCGTTATAGTTTATCAGACTGAAAGTAAGTGGATTAATAAGCTCGGGTTTGCGGCGTCCGCTCAAACGGGAGTAATCCGTAAGGAGTCTGGCAATACCATCGGCATGGGTCGGACCAAAATAGTACCGCGTCCATTCTTTGTCATAAGCAGACATCCGCTCAATGGTCATGGCAGCGGGATCCCAGGCCATATCCAAAAAGAACTCAAGCGGATACTCCATGGGTTTGATATCACCTACATTCACTATCCAGATCCGGTCCACATTATGCTTCCAGCAGAGATCCATCTGTTCCCAAATGCGCGGTATGGTGTTTGTGTTCAACCACTTATAATTGCGCGGTCCACCTACGTAATCGAAATGATAATACATGCCATATCCTCCACTCCTGCGAGGTTCCTGCGGATTGGGCAACTTTCGGACATTCCCCCAGTTGTCGTCACACAACATGAGCGTCACATCGTCGGGCACTCGCATTCCCTGATCGTAATAATCCTGAACTTCTTTGTAGAGTGCCCACATCTGTGGGGTTTCAGCGGCAGGCTTTCCCGTTACCTCTTCTATGATCTGCCTCTGGTCCTTTATTATCTGTTCGAGAAGTGCCATATTGCTTTCACGGCTCATGGGCTCGTCTCCGTCGCCCCGCATGCCCACCGTAACAACACTTTCGTTTGTTCCCATTCTCTCCAGACCATGACGCCAGAATTTCTGCAACACTTCTTTATTGGTCTGGTAGTTCCATTCGCCTTCTCCGTAACGGGCCCATTCCACATGGGCACGCATGAGCAGTTCGTGATGGGATGTCCCTATGACTACTCCGTATTCATCTGCCAGCAGGGGATTTTGAGGATCATCGTCGTAGAAGGCCCTGCCCCACATGGCCGGCCAGAGAAAATTACCCTTAAGCCGCATGATATATTCAAAAACATGCTCGTAGAAACGGCTGTTAAAGCCGCCGAATTTTTCGTGTACCCAATCGGCCAGAGCGGGAGCCTCGTCATTGATAAACAGGCCCCGGTAGTACACTTTGGGTTCTCCCAGCGTATATTTTCCGGGAAGCACATACAGTTGGTCGGAAGGAATAACCGGAACATCGGCCCAGAAATGAAGGGGCGTTACCCCAATCTGGGAAGAAAGTTCATACAGGCCATAAATGGTCCCGCGTTTATCGCTCCCGGCAATGACAAGGGCTTTTTCCACACCACGCAGGGGATGCTCAATTACGGTCAATACATACGTCTCCCTTTTCCCTGTCAGAAGGAGCGGATCTATGCGTCCTTCTTTAATCAGTTTGTCTATAACCGGGTTCTTGCCTGCCGTTCCTGCTACGATAAGCAAGGGAAGCCGCGGCGCTTTCTTCTGAATGATCAGGTCCGGTGTCCTTCCGGTAACCCGGGCAATATCTGTTTTCAGGTGTCCGGCAACACGGAGCACTCCGGGATAATCTTCCGGAGAAACCCACAAGGAAGAAGATTCGGTGGATGTAACAAGAGGGAATGCTCCGGGCATGGCTTTACGGCTTACAAATTGCTCTTTTGGCAAAGACATTCCCTTCCCGGGGAAGGACATGATGAGTAAAAAAACAAATCCTGCAGACAGCAGGATCTTTATCAAATTATTTTTCATATTCATTTATCTATAATCCGGTAATTTCCGCTCAAGTGCATAAGGCCGAATAAATACAAAAGTCCGTCATAATACGGATCGAAGTACCCGTCGGGGTACGGTTCAAGCCGGGCATTCAACAGTGCGTCCACGAACTTCCAGCTTTTCTGTGTGGTTCCCATGAGGGAAGCCGAGGCCGAGGTGGCAACCAGTCCGAGGGAATGACGAAGTTTCCGGTATCCGCCGGCCTGAAGTATCACAGAAGGCAGTGTCCCGTCCTGATTAAACTGATCTTCAAACCGGTCCAGTCCTCTGAAATAGAGAAAATCCTGAAAACGGCGCGCGTAATCTTCCTGCCATTTATAATCTTTGGCATACCATGAATAATCCATGGCAATATTCATGGGGACACGCCAGGAATCATAACGGAAAGCCGCTGGAAACCAGGAAGAGCCTCTGGGCGAACCGTCGAATTCTGTCTGATCTGTATTCAAACCCGTACGTGGATCACAGGCTCTGTGAAGGAATACCCTGGCCGTGTCTGCGCAGGCACGATACAAATCCTGACGGCCGTCCCCGGCATATTCTGCCCAAACCTCATAGAAGGCAGGCAAAAAGTACGAGGGATCGGTCCATTGGTAACCCGAACCATCGGGCGTGAATGTTATTTTTTTCTCGGCTGTATCAATAATATTGTATATGCCTCCCTTACCGTCTTTGCTGAACATGGTGTCGAGCAAAGCACGGGCCTCTGCATGATAATCTATTCCGGTATCATTGCCCCAGCGATTCGATGCAAAAAGCAGTGTGGTAACAAAATACAATTCGCCATCGGAGGCCGTTCCTTCTGAATTTTTTTCTCCTGTTGCCGGATTGACGCTCCAGGCAAAGTATCCCTTACGGGGACCGTCTTTTTGTTGCATATAGCGTTTTGCCCAGCGCCACAGACGGTCAAACATGTCTTTATCATTCCATTGTACGGCTATCATCAGGCCATAGGACATGCCTTCGGTACGCACATCAAAATTCTTCAGGTCAGAAACATACCCCAGAGAATCTTCCACCTGGAAATAGATTTTGTCAGGGCCTTCAAATAAATCGTAATACGTTTTGGCCAGTTTGGCATCTATCTCTTCCTGAGAATAACCGGCCTCGAGAAACAGGTTCCTGTATTTGCCCGTTTCCCGTGCGCCTTTCCGCCACGGCACAAGTTTACCCCTCTCGTCTTTTACATCTTTGTGTATCTTTTTTAATTCCGGATTATTTAATGTAACCTGGAAAGGAGAGACCGGCAGACCTGCCTTGCTCTGCAGATTGGCCTCCTGCGGATTGTTCCCCCAGGCATACCTTACCGTTACCGGTTTGAATCCATCGGGAGCCCGGACAATAATCTTGTTTCTTCCTTTAATAACCGCATTGGCCCTGTAATAGGTGCCCCTGTGGTCAGACACCACAAAATGAAGCGGCACGTTCCCGTCTTTTGTCATAAGCCCCTCGCCGGCATGCTTGAAGGTAATTACTACCGCCTTTCCTCGTCTGCGGACTTTGTCGGGTACGGGAGACAGAGACGCTTTCCTGTTCCCGTATGCAAGGTATTCTGCACAGGCAGCCACTCGTTGTGCCAGATCTTTTTTATTGAGTGGATGGATATCATTCCACTCACCCAGGTCTATGGCAACGGCCAGTGCCGTATGTTTGGCTTGCTGTACCGCGCGCCGTTGCTCATCACGACGCCACGCCCACTGACTCTCCACCGGCCATTCTTCACTGTCTTTCATGAAATTGGGCAATTGAACCACAATAAAAGGCAATCGTTTATTCCCGAAATCTTCACGCCATTTTTCTATCAATGCCTTGAGCATTTGGTCGTAATCCCTTCTTTCAATGGAAGATTCTCCCTGATACCAGATGGCTCCCTTCACGGTGTAGCCAGTAAGAGGTGCCAGCAGGGCATTATACAGGCCTGCCGGTTGATAATGCCATGTAGTGCTTCTGTTCAGACTGAAATTTATATTCCATCGTGAGAGTTCCGATCCCTTCTGGGCATACCACAAATCGCCGGCCAGCGGAATTTTCTCCGCCCCGTCATAAAACGGATGCTTTACGCCGAGGTATAACGTATAATCCTTACCCTCTGTAAACCCTCCCGGTCCGGCAAGATTCTCAATCTTGATAAGGATTTCGTTCTTTCCTTCCTTAAGCAGCCCTTTTGGCACATTGTATATCCGGGGCGGGTATTGGTATGCAGTGAATCCTATCTCTTTTTTGTTAAGGTATGTACGATCCGAGTCCACCATGGTCCCCAGGATGAGCGTTCCGGCAGATCCCTCCGGACCGGCCTCGGCTTTCTGTAATTGTTCTTTTGTAAGAAAGAATTCCTTTTTGAACCAGACCGAGCCGATCCCCTGGGATAAAGGGCCCGAGGGCGTGGCTTGGGGTTGGTTCCAGAAAGAAGGAACAAGGTAAGGGGTCCATTTATCTGAAAGGCCATCAATGCCGGGATCCCGGGTAAAGAACGAGCGGAATCTAGCTGCATTGGCCTGTTCCGCTTGTCTTACACTGTCTACATATCCTTCTCTCTTGAGCCTGGTGATTATCTGTTCATAATGATCAATTCCGTCAGGTCCGGGAAATGTTTTGAGTGTCGCCTCGTCCAGCCAGGCATCGAGCGGTGACCCACCCACGGCGTTTACTATTACACCTATAGGTATCTGGTACTTTTCATAAAGGCTTTTTGCAAAAAAATAACCCAGGGCAGAAAATTCCCTGGCGTTTTCGGGAGTGCAGACAGTCCATTGACCTGAGGACAGGTCCTTCCTGGGCCCATCAAAAGCATAGTCGGTGCGGGTTCTGAATTCCCTCATATTCATGTTTGTATAAGAGGTAACCTCCTGGGGATACCTTATGGCAACACGTCTGACCTGCAATTCTATATTGGATTGTCCTGAAAATAACCACACATCACCAATCATGATATCTTCAATGACAATGTCGTTGATTTCCATTTGGAAAGGTCCGCCGGCTTTCATTTTGGGCAATGACATGCTCCAGTTGCCGTTGCTGTCTGCCGTAACGGAGCGGTTTTCGTTTACAAAGCGCAGAGTTACCTTTTCTCCGGGATCGGCCCAGCCCCATATGTTAATCTTTTTATCCTGCTGTAATACCATACTGTTACTGATGACTCTGGGCAAAGCGACCTTTGCCGAAAGAGGCATTACCGCTAAAAGGCAAAAAACCAATAAGGCGATTTTTCTGTACATATCTTAATATCAATTAGGTATAAAAACATTATCTCCAACAAGTTGAACACTGTGGACTGTTCCTCCGATTTCCAGGAGCAATTCACCCGGCTCTACAACCCATACCTGGTTATCGTCCAGCGAAGCCATTTGTTCCGGGACAAGAGTAAAGCGTACCTGCCGGCTTTCTCCCGGCTTAAGGTGTATGCGTTGGAAACCCTGCAGAGATTTAATAGGAACGGGGAAAGACGCATCGGGTAATGAAACGTATAACTGTATTACTTCATCGCCTTCCATAACCCCGGTATTGGTTACCTCAACGGTCAGGTCGACAGGGATGCCGCAGGGAACGCTTTCTGGCAGTTCAGTAATTCTATAGGAAAATTGAGTATAGCTCAATCCGTATCCGAAAGGATAAAGAGGTGTGTCCCTGAAAAAACGGTAAGTTTTACCCTGCATGTCATAATTATCAAAAGCCGGGATCTGGTCAATGGACTTATAGAAAGTAACAGGCAATTTGCCGCCGGGATTGTAATCGCCAAAAATTATGTCGGCAATGGCAGTACCACCCTGTTGCCCCGGATACCAGGCTTCAAGAATTGCCGGAAGGTTTTTGATTTCGTTATCGAAACTTACAGCGCTTCCGTTGAGCAGGACAAGAACCACTGGCTTATTCAGCCTGCCAATGGCTTTTATCAATTCTACCTGAGTGGCCGGCAGTTGTATATCTTCACGGTCTCCGCCTTTGAATCCTTTGACTTTAACCTTCATTTCTTCTCCTTCGAGTTGCGGGCTCAGGCCCATGCACAGGATCACCAGATCGCTGGCAGAGGCAATCTTTATGGCTTCCTCTTTAAGCTGATGGTCGGGAGCATCCCACAATAACCGCATAATGGCGTATTCGATTCCTGTCTGGTAATACCTCAGCGATATCGGGTATGGTTTTCCGGCCTCGAGATATACATATTCGTAGACCCTGCCGGGATGATGATCCTGCTCTCTTTCAAAAAGTTTTTTCCCGTCAAGGACGAGAGAGAATCTTGGTGAAGATTCAGTTCCCAGAGCATAGTTTCCCGATTCGGTCACACAAATAACGCCGTTCCATTCAACAGAAAAATGTGCAGGATCCAGGTCGGAGAAAGGAGCTTCATTCCACCAGATAAAGTCCACTATAGTGTCTGTCGTGCTATGCACGGGATCGCCCGCCCATTCCTGGTTGTTGTAATATTTGGCAGACAGACCGTTTTGGGACATGGTATTATCTGTGAACAAAACACTGGAAGGCACCGCTGTAAAAAACGGCAGACCCTCGGCCAGTGCGCATCCCTGCGCATAAGTGACACGGGCTCCGGGCAATTTTTCCATGATCCCCTTAAGAGGTGTTATGGGATTGCGTGAATACCCGTTATAATTTCCAAGCAGAATATCAGTGTCATCGGCATTCGGCCCGATAACAGCTACATTCTTTACCTCTTTGGAAAACGGGAGGATCCCATTGTTTTCCAGCAGCACCATGGATTCCCGCGCCGCCTCGAGAGCCAGCGCCACATGCTTTTCACTTTCTACTATGTCTATGGGAATCTTACTGTATGGAACATGTTTGGGATTGTCGAACATGCCCAGTTTAAACCGGGCCAGCATGAGCCGTTGTACGGCCGTATCGATTGCTCCTTCTGTAATAAGCCCCTGACGCACCGATTCGGTCAGATGAGGGAATGATACCCCGCAATTCAGATCGGTACCCGATTTAACGGCCATTGCGGCAGCCTCTTCCGGCGTCTCAACAATTTCATGCATTCCTTTATCGTAGAAATCTTTGATTGCCCAGCAATCCGATACTATATAACCGTTAAAGCCCCATTTCTCCCTGAGCAGGGATCCAAGGAAAAAACTTCCGCAGCATGGTTCTCCCCACAATCGCTGATAGGCTCCCATGACAGACCAGACTCCGCCTTCCTGAACCGCTTTTTTAAAATGAGGGGTGTACGTTTCATAAAAATCCCGCAATGACGGCTGTACATTGGCACTGTGCCGTGTTGACTCGGGGCCGCTGTGTACCGCAAAATGTTTGGCTGTGGCTACCAGCTTAAGGTATTTGGGATCGTCTCCCTGCAGTCCCTTTATGAAACCCACACCAAGCTCCCCGGTCAGATAAGGATCCTCGCCGTAGGTTTCCATGCCGCGTCCCCATCTGGGATCACGGAAAATGTTGATATTGGGCGTCCAGAATGTCAATCCCTGGTAAATGCCACGTTTCCCCTGTCTCAGGAAATCATGATGTTTTGCACGGGCTTCATCGCTTACAACCGTTGCAACCCGGTACATCATATCGTCATCCCACATGGCGGCCATTCCAATGGCCTGGGGAAAGACGGTGGCATGACCGGCGCGAGCAACTCCGTGCAGGCATTCATTCCACCAGTTGTATTCCGGCACGCCCAATCTTTCTATGGCCTCAGATTCGTGTGACATCTGAGACACTTTCTCCTCCAGCGTCATTCGGGAAACAAGATCGGCGGCCCGTTCTTCGAAGGTTAATTTTTCGTTTAGATAGGCCGGCTTGCAACCCGGAAGACTAAACCACATACACAATAAAAATAAAAGGATAGATCTTTGATGAAACATTTCAGATAGTTTATAATGGCGAATATAGCAAGTATTATCAGTATCTTTGTTCGTAAACCATACAGTCTGTCGTATTAAAGAACAATATTTATGGAAAAAACATGGAGATGGTTCGGTCCCGGAGACCCCATTCAATTGAATTGGCTGAAACAAATTGGTGTGGAAGGAATTGTTACTGCCCTGCATGCCGTTCCCAACGGGGAAATATGGACACAGGGAATGATTGAAGACCTGAAAAATCACATCGGGGAACGCGGTTTACGGTGGTCGGTCGTCGAAAGTCTGCCTGTCACCGAAGATATAAAAATGGGAGAATCCGGCAGGGACCGGCTTATAGACAATTACAGAACTTCACTGGCCAATCTGGGCAAAGCGGGAGTGCATACCGTATGCTATAATTTCATGCCGGTAATAGATTGGATCAGAACCGATCTGTATAAGGAAAACAGCGACGGTTCACGCTCCCTTTTCTTCAATTATGCAAGATTCGCCTACTTTGACTGTTATATCCTGGAACGCGAAGGAGCACGGAATGATTATTCCGCCGATGTTATGGAACAGGTTGAGCAGATACGGAGTACCATCACCCCGGAAGAAAAAAATGAGCTGGTTAATAACATAATTGTCAAAACACAGGGATTTGTAAACGGTAATATCACCGAAAAAGACAAACAGCCTGTGGCTCTGTTTAAAAAATTGCTGGCTCGTTATGAAGGCATAGACAAGGACCGGCTCCGGGAGAATTTCCGCTATTTCATGAGTGCCGTTGCTCCGGTTGCCCATGAATACGGAGTGAATCTGTGCATCCACCCCGACGATCCTCCTTTCCCCGTCCTGGGCTTGCCCCGTATTGTTACCGGCAGGGAGGATATTGACTGGCTTTTGAAAGCGGTTGACATCCACGAGAATGGACTAACCTTCTGTGCAGGATCGCTGAGTTCCGGGATTCACAATGATGTCCCTGAACTGGCGCGGCATTATGCGGAACGGACTCACTTTGTGCACCTTCGCAGTACAGAGGTGGATTCGGATCGTAATTTCACCGAGGCCGGTCACATGGCCGGAAGAGCCAACCTGCTTGAGGTAATCCGCATTTTTGAACTGGAACAGGAACGCAGAAAAAAAGCAGGCATGAAAGATTTCCTGATTCCCATGCGCCCGGACCACGGACCGCTCATTCTGTCTGACATTGAACACAACATATATAATCCGGGATATTCATTTTACGGAAGAATGAAAGCCCTGGCCGAACTATCGGGAGCTATGGCCGCAGTACGTCATTATTGCATATAAACAAAAACTAAAAGTATAGTATGGAAACAAATTTCAGCATCAAAGGCAAGGTAGCCGTAATTACAGGTGCAGGCGGCGTTTTGGGTGGCAGTATGGCAAGACATTTCATTAAAGAAGGAGCCCGGGTGGTAGCCATGGATATCCGGCAGGAGCAGCTGGATCTGATAGTGGAAGAACTCAGGGGCCTGGGCGGCGATGCCATAGGATTCATTGGAAATGTACTGGACGTTGAAAGCCTGGAAAAAGTGTCGCAACAAATAGTTGAAACATGGGGCCGGATAGATATTCTCATTAATGTAGCCGGAGGCAACCTCCCCGGAGCCACACTCACAACAGATCAGACTGTTTTTGACATGAAGATAGAGGACTGGGAAAAAGTGACTAACCTGAACCTCAACGGGACCGTCTATCCTTCGCTTGTTTTTGCCAAAGTCATGGCAAAACAGGGCAAAGGATCTATCATTAACATTTCTTCCATGGCAGCCTATGCCGCCATCACACGTGTTCCCGGCTATTCGGTGGCCAAGACGGGCATCATAAGCTTTACACAATGGATGGCCATGGAAATGGCTCTGAAGTTCGGAGAAGGGATTCGCGTGAATGCTATTGCCCCCGGCTTCTTTATTGGTGACCAGAACCGGGCCATTCTCATCAATCCCGACGGCAGCCTGACTGAAAGAAGCCAGAAAGTCCTTGCCAAAACGCCCATGAAACGTTTTGGAGACATTACGGAATTGAACGGAGCCGTTCAGTTCCTTTGTTCAGATGCTGCCAGTTTTATTACCGGAACCATTCTTCCTATAGACGGAGGATTCAGTTCTTTCAGCGGCGTATAGTCTATTTTGCGTAACCTACCGCCTGGGCCAGTAATGCTCTGCCATTAGTTATGCCCAGGCGTTTTTGTATGTTCTCTTGCCTGATATAGGCCATCACAACCGTATTCAGTCCTTCCTGGGCACAATAGAGATATACGTTCTGGCTGACATAACCTACGTCGGTTGCTTCAAAGAAACTTCTCTGTTGTTCGTTCATCCTGGCCATTTTTTCGTAGTTTGAAACAAAAACAAGCAGTACAGGCGCTTCTTTGGCAAAGTCCTGCATCGCGGTCTCTGACCTGAAGTCACCACTCAGAACATGTTTCAGGCTGTTTTGTTCAGGCAGGTACAACCAGATATCCCCGGCCGTATAAACATAGATCTCTATTTCCCGGCAATTCATGGCCGAGGGAGCTGTACGGCGGCCGTCCGGACGGTTCACACCGTTTGCTGCCCATAACAGATCGGCCAACTGCTGGTCCGAAAGCATTTTCGCAGACATTTCACGCACCGATTTTCTGTTTTTCAAGGCTTCCATAAGGGGCATGCCTCCTTCTGTACGCGGAGCGGGAAGTGGTTTGTCCTGTGATGCAGCCAACTGTCCCATAAGAAGGAACACAACTAATAAAAGATAACTTTTCATGCTATTTTCTCATTAACTTGTTTCCAGATATTCATTTCTTTCTCTACCGCTTCTTTCAGCAGTTCTTCGGCTTTCCCTGATAAAGATGCCGCCACCGTTTTATCTTTCAGACCTGCCGCGTTGATGCGCACATTCAGATAGGCTCCTTTTACCGCCGCAAGGGCCGCAAGGGCACCCACTCCGGCATCGCTCACAGAATTGGGATTACCTTCCTGTACCATGGCATCGGCAATATCAAAGCACTTACAGGCAGCAGACATTGTTTGCAGAGGTACGCGCGTGGCATATAAAGTGGCTTCCTGAATGGCAGCAGACCGTGCAGCCTTTTCCTCTTCGTTGCTTTTTGGTAACGAGAATGCATCCATGATCCTGTTGAACGATGCGGTATCCTCATCTACCAGAAAGAGCAGTTCCGATACGAGTGCCTGTCCTTTTTCGGCCCAGTCCGAGAAGAATTCCCAACGCTCATCCCAGCCTTTTTTGTGCGAAGAGAGGTTCGCTACCATAGTGCCCAGTGAAGCCGCCAGAGCTCCCATATAAGCCGAGACGGAACCTCCGCCCGGAGCCGGTGACTCACTGGCCGTTTCATGGGCAAACGACCGGCATGAAAGGGAAATCAGTTTTTTCTTATTCGGAGCCTCGTCTTCCAGGAGGTATTCCAGCACTTTTTCGCGTGGATTGAAAGGGCTTAACTCGTTCAAACCCATACTCCTTATGGCTGTGGCAATGATTTCTTCTTCCGGCAAACCCAAAGATCTGTGCTGTTTGTGAAGGAAATAGCGGCCGGCTTCAAGGAGTGTGCGTTTGGGAACAAGGCCCACCAGTTCTGTACCGGTGACACGCATGCCGCGTGCTGTTGCCCTGGCACAAACCTCGTCAAAAGCCACATGAAGAGGTGTAACGCTTATGTCGGTCAGGTTCATTGAAACCTGTGCAAAACCATATTCTTCTATGAACCATCCAATTGCTTTACAGCTTTTCAGACTGCCGGGCTGCACAACCTCCTGCCCGTCCACGATCACCTTACGGCCCTTTTCACGCACATCAAACGCAATGGCATTGGCACGGCGTACCGAAGTTGTATTCAGATTAAAGTTTGCAGCCACCAGAAAATCACGGGCACCAATTACAGTAAGACCGGTTTTAGCCACATTTTCTGAAAAATCATCGGGACCAAAATCGGGCTTCCATAAAGGACTCCGGAGCTTCTTAGCCAGACCTTCGTATTCTCCTGCACGGCATACGGCCAGGTTACTGCGGATTTCGCTCAGCGCAGCTTTTTCGTAACAATATACGGGGATTCCCAACTCCTCACCCACCCGGCGGGCCAGGCTGCGGGCATATTCAACGGTCTCTTCCATTGTGACACCGGAAACTGGAATCAAAGGACACACATCGGTAGCTCCAATCCGCGGATGCTCTCCATGGTGTATACGCATGTCAATCACCGAGGCTGCCGTGCGGATGGCACGGAAAGCGGCTTCGACAACCGCCTCGGGGCTCCCCACAAACGTTACCACTGTTCTGTTGGTAGCAGCGCCCGGATCTACATTCAACAGTTTTACGCCTTCAACGGAACTTATGGCCGAGGTAATAGTGTCGATAACCTGTTTGTCTCTCCCCTCGGAAAAATTGGGAACACATTCAATAAGTCTGGTATTCATTTGATTATTCATAAATAAGTTTCACACCGGGACCCACTGCTTTCTCGAGCGCTTTCCGGTCCAATTCACTGTAATGCACCGGATAGACGATGGGTGCGCCAATAATTTTTACTGCTTGAATGAACTGCTCATCGGTCATGGTATACGGGATATTCTTAGCCAGCATGGCAACATCTATCGGGCCCAGTTCCTTCATTTCAGGAATAAGTTCCGTGTCACCGGAAATATATACCCTCTTGTCCCCAAACGTAAATATATACCCGACCCCAAAACCCCTGGGATGGAAGTGCGTCCCGTCCGGACGTTTGTTGATTATATTATAGGAAGGAACAGTCTGCACCGAAATACCCTGCCATTCAAAACTGTCTGTCTGTCCGAATGTATGGATGAGCTTAAGATGTTTTTCCATGCATTGGGGACCTGCAAATACAGTACTGTCTTTAATAATATGCTTGAGGGCTTTTTGGTCGTAATGATCGTAATGATCATGAGTGAAGAAAATTATGTCTGCTTTCGGGTAACCCGAATAATCTGTGGAAACGGAGTAAGGATCGACATAGATAACCAGATTGTTTATATTGAAATAAACGGCTCCGTGACCTGTGGGAACAATGGTCAATAATCCCAGCAGCGTGGCAAATTGTTGTGCATGTAAAAAAATCATGGCTATTGTATTTTACCGTTAAGAATTACTGTTTGTACCAGCGGGCTTGTAAAAGCGTAGGCAAAGTATTCATACGAAGGCATTGGCTTTGTTATGAAAAGATTGGCTGTTTTTCCCACTGTAACGGAACCGTAATCATGGCTCAGATCCATGGCACAGGCTCCGTTGAGCGTAGCTGCATTGATTGCCTCTTCCAGTGTCATCTTCATTTTCAGACAGGCAAGAGTCATCATAAACTGCATATTGCCTGCAGGACATGAGCCGGGATTATAATTCGAGGCCAAAACAACAGGCAGTCCATGGGCAATCATTTCTCTTGCAGAGGCGTATTGCATTTCAAGGAAAAAAGTGGCTCCGGGTAGCAGGACCGGCATGGTGTCCGATTGGGCCAGTGCTTTCCACTCTGCAGGACCCGTGTGTTCCAGATGATCCACCGAGATAGCCCCATATTCGACACCGGTTTGTACCCCGCCTGAAAAATCCATCTGATTGGCATGTACTTTGGGACGTAACCCATGCCTTAAACCGGCATCAAAGATACGCCGGGTATCATCTACTGAAAAAAAGCCTCTTTCACAGAATACATCAATGTATTCGGCCAGTTTCTCGGAGGCAATGGCAGGTATCATCTCGTTGATTATCAAATCTACATAAGCCTCTTTACGGCCCTTGTATTCAGCCGGTACCGCATGGGCTCCCAGAAAAGTAGACTTCACCCGCAACGGGGTTTCTTCTGCAATCCGGCGAATTACCCTCAACATTTTCAGTTCATCCCGCAAAGTAAGTCCGTAGCCGCTTTTTATCTCCACTGCCCCGGTGCCGAAACCAATAAGTTCCCGGACCCGGGGTAATGTTTCTTCAAACAGCTCATTTTCAGAAACGGATTGCAGCAATTTGGAAGAATTGAGAATACCACCTCCCCTGGCAGCAATCTCTTCATAAGAGAGGCCTCTTATTTTATCCATGAATTCCCTTTCCCTGCTTCCGGCATAGACAAGGTGGGTATGGCAATCGCAAAATGAAGGAAAGACCAGACAACCCGAGGCATCAATAATTTGGGTTCCCACCGGGACCTGTTCTGAGTAGGGCGACTGCGACATGGGACCAAAGCCGGCAATCCGGTCATCTTCTATGAATAACCAGGCGTCCTCCACACAGGGCAGCAGGCTCATCTGCTCCCCGGCCCTGAAGGTCACATTCCCGGAAGAAGAAGTTTCCTGAACCTGGACCAGCTGTCTGATATTTTCAATCAGTATATAACTCATCGGACAAGAATTTTTCTGCTTGTTGCAGGTAGGGATACATAAGTGTATCGTCTTCAATGAAAGGAACGTGTTCACGAAACCGCGCAACCACGTTTTCCAGCACCGGAGAAGTTCTTGCCGGTCTTCTGAATTCAAGCGCCTGCGCAGCATTGAACAACTCAATGGCAAGCACCCTTTGTACGTTATTCATGACACGGTAGCATTTGAGAGCCGAATTGGATCCCATGCTCACATGGTCCTCCTGAGCCTGCGAAGAATCAATGGAGTCCACACAGGCCGGGGTACAAAGCTGCTTGTTCTGACTGACTATGGATGCCGCAGTATATTGCGGGATCATGAAACCGCTGTTCAGCCCGGGTCTGGCTACCAGGAAAGCAGGCAGTTCCCGTTTGCCGAGGACCAGTTGATTGGTTCTTCTTTCCGATATGCTGCCCAATTCGGCTATGGCGATACTCAAAAAGTCCATGGCCAGAGCCAGCGGCTGACCGTGGAAATTTCCGGCAGAAACAACCTGGTCAAGGTCGGGAAAAATAGTCGGATTGTCTGTGGCGGAATTCATCTCGGTTGTCAGTACCTGAGTCACATATTCCACGCAATCCCTTGAGGCACCGTGTACCTGTGGGGCACAGCGGAAAGAATACGGATCCTGAACGTGTTTTTTGGGTCTTGAGATCAATTCGCTCCCTTCCAGGAAGGTACGTACATTCTCTGCCGTCACCGCCTGACCTTTATGGGCTCTTATGGCATGTACCTGCGGGGTAAAAGGTTCTATCCTGCCGTCGTACGCATCTAAGGACAAGGCACAGATCATATCTGCCTGCCGGCAAAGATTCTGTGCTTTCAACAGACACCACAGGCCGTAGGCACACATGAACTGGGTGCCGTTGAGCAGTGCAAGCCCCTCCTTGGATTGCAATTCAATGGGATCCCATCCCATGATTTCGTTCAGGCGGGTTCCGCTAATGCGTTCTCCCCGGAAATCCACTTCTCCCATGCCTATCAGGGGGAGGGCCATGTGCGCCAGCGGGGCGAGATCGCCCGATGCTCCCAGCGATCCCTGTTCATATACCACGGGATATACTTCGTTGTTGAAGAAGTCAACAAGACGCTGAACGGTTTTAAGCTGTACACCTGAATGTCCGTATGAAAGAGACTGGATTTTCAGAAAAATCATGAGCCGGACAATCTCACGGGGCACCTCGGGGCCCATGCCGCATGCATGAGACATCACCAGGTTCTTCTGCAAACGGGCCAGTTGCTCGACACCAACGGCCACATTATACAGGGCTCCGAAACCCGTATTCACACCATAGATCAACTCTCCGGAATTCTTAATTTTTGTATTCAGGTAATTACGGCATCTTTCAATACGTTCAGAGACATCTGCCGAAAGTTCAATATGAGAACCGGGGCGTGTGATTTTTTTAAGATCTTCTGGTTTAAGCGGGGTCACAGATATAAAATGTGTATTCATTTGGGCTAATTATTCACAATAGGCAACAAAAATACCTCAAATTGCTAAGAATTAAAAGTAATTTTTAACTTTGTCATACATAGTAAGCTGTACTATGAAAGGCCTAAAACCAAAACATAAAAATTTAACCTAAAATTACATGAAGAAATCATTTTTCTTTGTGCTTGCGGTTCTATTATCGGTTACCGCTATGGCACAAACGAGGGTTACTGGCACAGTAACTTCTTCTGAAGATGGCTCACCACTCCCCTATGTTACCATTCTTGTCAAGGGTGAAAGAGGAATTGGAGCCAACACGGATCTGGACGGGAAATTCACCATTGAAAGGTGTCCGGCCAATGCTGTGTTGGTTTTTTCTTACATTGGCTACACTACCATTGAAGTTCCCCTTGAAGGCAGATCGCTGCTTCAGGTTCAGATGACACCGGACGCCATGGCGCTTGAAGAAGTCATGGTAGTTGCCTATGGAACAGCAAAAAAAGGTACGTACACAGGTGCCGCTTCTGTCGTCAAAAGTGAATCCATCAAAGACGTCCCCGCTCTTTCCTTTGAAAGTGCCCTGAACGGCAAAGTAGCCGGGATGCAAATCACGACAAACTCCGGACAGGCCGGTTCTACTTCCAGTATCAGGGTACGTGGTATCGGATCCATGAATGCTTCCAATGAACCACTTTATGTTATTGACGGGGTTCCCGTCATATCCGGAAGCTCAGGTCAGATGAGCGACTACCTGTACTCCAGTAACAACGTAATGAGCACATTAAACCCTACGGATATCGAGTCCATAACCGTACTTAAAGATGCCGCCGCATCTGCACTTTACGGCTCACGCGCTGCCAACGGGGTTATTGTTGTTACGACCAAACGTGGAAAATTAGGGAAACCGGTTGTGAATTTCAAAGCATCTGTCGGGATCACCCCTACGTTTGCCACTACCAATTTTGATATTGCCAGCCCGGAGCAACAGGTTGAACTGTATTACGAAAACTTCTGGAATGCCGGTAAATATGACGGGAAAACAGATGAAGCCTCCAGCAAATCTGCTCTGGCCCAGCTGAACAAACGGTTTAACAAACACGGTTATTATTTTACAGCCGATGATTTCACGGTGAACTCCCTTAAAATCCTTGGGATGACAGACGGTGCTGAAAACAGGGAAGGCAAATATTATAACTGGGACGATGTGCTTTTCCGTACTGCCGTTTATCAGACATATGATTTGTCAGTAAGCGGTGCAACCGATGCTACCAGTTATTATTCTTCTCTTTCTTATACAAAAGAACAGGGACGAAGCACTGTCAATGATTTCAGCCGTATTTCGGGACGCTTGAACGTTTCACAGAAAGTGGGCAAACACGTTGAATTTTCAACTAATGTGAACCTGGCCAAGAATGTTCAGCACGGTTTTAATGACACAAGAAGTACGGGATCCAACTATTTCATGCAATCCCGCAACCTTTTGTGGCCTCTCTACTGGCCGACCGACTACAAAACGGGTGACCCATGGACAGCCCGCTACGGCAGTTATGCCTACAATTCTTTATACTATAACAACGAATGGGAAAACTCATCCAATGTGCTGAAAATTTCGGCCAACGAAACCGTTGCCGTGAAATTCACACCCGATCTGGTGCTGAAATCCGTACTTTCGCTGGACAACACTCAGACACTGGATCATATCTACTACAGTGCCAATCACTTTAACGGATCTACCGATAACGGTTCAGTCACCGAAATGAGCACCAACGTAAGGAAAGTGGTTTCTTCCACCACCCTGAACTACGATAAGGAATTTGCCGAAAAGCACACCCTTAACCTTCTGGTTGGTTGGGAAGCTGAAGAAAACAGGACCGATTTTCAACGTTCTTCCGGCACCAACCTGCCTACCAGTGCACTCCATACCGTAGCCACGGCAGGTAAGCTCGATGCCAATGCCTATTATTGGGGTAACACCATGTTATCAGTGCTCTCACGTGCCGAATACAGCTACGACGGGCGTTACTATGTTTCCGGGTCGTTCCGCCGTGACGGATCTTCAAGACTCGGGCCCAATACCCGCTGGGGCAACTTCTGGTCCGTGGCCGCATCATGGAGAATCAATAACGAAGGATTCATGAAAGACATAAAAGAGATCTCGAACCTCAGACTGAGAGCTTCATACGGGGTCAACGGAACGTTGCCATCCTCCAACTACGGTTGGCGCGCACTTACCACCTATGCAAATAAATACATGACAGAACCCGGAGGCGGAGTTTCCAACATTGCCGATGCCAACCTGTCATGGGAAACCAGTTATACCTACAATGCAGCCCTCGAATTCGGGTTGTTCAACAACCGGTTGAACGGTACCGTTGAATATTTTAGCCGGGACTCCAAGGACCTGCTGCAGAGTGTTCCCATTTCCACCGTTACCGGTTTCAGTTCCACACTCCGGAACATTGGGGAAATCAATAACCACGGTATTGAAATAGAGATTAGCGGAGACATCATCCGCAACAACCAGATCAGATGGAGCGCCGGTCTGACCGGATCGTGGATCAACTCATCGGTAACCAAACTCTATGAAAAAAAGGACATCGTATGGTACGATCCCACCGGCGGAGATAGCAGAGCCAAATTCATTTACAGGGAAGGCGAATCCACTTTGTCCTTCTATGGACTGGAATGGGCCGGTGTTGAAGACGAAACCGGGAAGAATGTATGGTTCCTGAATAACGAAAAGGAATCCGACCTGATGGTAGACGGGCGTCCGGCTACCTACAGCTATTCAAAAGCCAGTGAAACCATTCTGGGAACGGCTCAACCAAAATTCTACGGCGGTATCAATACGGATTTCGCATGGAAAGGCCTGTCGGTTGCTCTTAACTTCACATACAAACTGGGTGGATATACCTACAATTCAGTTGCCCGCGACGTTAATGATGACGGATACTACTGGGAACGCATCATGTCACAATGGTGCTACGATAACCGCTGGACACCGGATAATAAAACAGCTGCTTATCCTCAGCGCATAGCCATTGACATGGAAGACGTCAACCAGAAGAGTAGCCGCCACTTGAATAAAGCCGACTACCTGAGACTGAAAAACATCACCATATCGTACAGTCTGCCAAAACAACTGATCAATAAGATCAACGTTCAAAACGTAAGGGTATTCTTCAACGGATCCAATTTGTGGACTCTTGCCGCTCACAAAGAATATGACCCCGAAGTAAACGAATACGGTTCAAGAGGATGGGAGATTCCACTTGGGAAAACCTTCACTTTTGGTCTGGAACTTAGTTTTTAATAAATAAATGAACAACACCATGAAAAAGATATATATATTACTTACAGCACTTTGCGTTGTTCTGTTTGTTTCCTGCCAAGGATTCCTTGATGTAGTTCCCAGCAACTCTGCCCCAGCTGAGACCTCCATTACCACGGCTGCCGATGCGGAAGTGGTTATGAACGGAATCATGAGCAAAATGACTTCCGCCAGTTATTACGGACGTAACTTTATTATGTATGGCGACGCAAAAGGCGGGGATCTGACCATCCGTTCGCAGGGACGCGGTCTGGACGCTCTGTATGTGTTTAATCATTCGGCTTCTTCCAACTCCTATTCGGGTTATTGGGTACAGATTTATCACTGTCTGGCCCAGGTGAACAACCTTTTGTTGAATATTGACAAGATAGCCGAAGCCGGAACAATGACATCTGCCCTGGAATCATACAAAGGCCAGGCACTTACTCTTCGTGCACTTATGTATTTCGACCTTGTTCGTCTGTACGGAAAACCATATAATATGGATAAATCGGCTTACGGTGTTCCACTGATTCTCGAACCTCAGGATGCATCGGCAGAGCCTACCCGCGCCACAGTTGAACAGGTATATGCCCAGATTGTCAAGGACCTTACAGACGGAGCTCCGTTCCTGTCCAAGTCTAAATCTTCCGGGTATGTTAATTATTATGCCAACATGGCCCTTCAGGCAAAAGTGTACTTGTATATGGAAAACTATGCTTCGTCACTGGCTGCGGCAGAAACGGTGATCAACTCCAAAGTCTATACCCTCTATTCCAATGCCAACTGGGTTGGATCATGGGCTGCACAATATAGCTCCGAGTCTATCTTTGAACTGGCAATCTATCAGGATGAATCCGACCTGGGAACCGGGTCGCTGGGCTTCTACCTGAGACGATCAAAACACGGGTCCACCAGTGCCATGGGATGGTTTATGGCCAGCGATTACTGGATTCAGAGGATGGATGAAGACCCCAATGATGTTCGCTGGGGTATCATGAGTGACGACGAGTCGTTCACCGACACAAAAATACACAGGTTTGGTTCCTGTTATAAATACAGCGGCAGTACCAACCTGGTCGGAGACGGTAAGGGATCAAGCACGGCTGTGAATATTAAAGTGATTCGTCTTTCAGAAGTGTATCTGATTGCTGCAGAAGCCGCTTTGGGTACAGGCAATAAGGACAAAGCCGCCACTTACCTCCAGGAAATACGCAAGCGGTCTCCGGGATTGCCGGCTGCCACTGCCACTACCGTTACAGTTGACATGATCCTTAACGAGAGAAGTAAAGAATTATTTGCCGAAGGACATCGTTTCTTTGATATGATGCGCCTGAATAAAACAATAACCTTCAATGATGAATTTATCACGCCGTCCGTTGTGATTACGCACCGTGACAAAACTATCGACAGGACATTCTACAAAACGATTCTGCCTATTTCCACAGACGAGATGAATGCCAATGAGGCCATCCGTTCGCAACAGAATCCCGGGTACTAGAAAACCCTTGTCCTACCTGAAAAAGCTCTCCTTCTGGAGGGCTTTTTTTTGCATATTGCGCTCAACAAAAACTTTTTCTCCGGTATCGGGGTCTATCCCTGAATAATACATTACCGAGGATTTGGTCATTGGAGTGGGTGTGAAATCCTGTACCTGTTCTACTTTTATCCCTTCTTTCGAGAATTTGGCGGAAAGCTTTTCCATGTCCTTAAGCGCACATCCCGGATGAGAAGAAATAAAATACGGAATAAGCTGCTGCTTCAGTCCCATACTTTTGTTCCGTGAGTAAAAGGCGGCTGACAACTTGCGGTAGAGTTCAAAAGATGGTTTGTGCATGTACTTAAGCACATTGTCCTCGGTATGTTCGGGGGCTACCTTCAGGCGGCCCGATACGTGATGCTCCAGCAAAGTATTGAAATAGGCTTCACTCTCGTTGTCCAGGAATCCGTCCCTGTCCAGGAATAGATCGTAGCGTATACCGCTTCCGATTGTAGCTTTCTTAATCTGAGGCAAATCCCGCACCTTTTTGTACAGGGAAAGCAAAGGTGCATGCGAATGATCAAGATTCCGGCATCTGTTGGGAAAAAGACAGGAAGTCCGCCTGCATGCGGCACACAACTCTCTGTTTATTCCATGCATCCTGTACATATTGGCCGTGGGGCCGCCCAAATCGGTAAGGTGGCCCTTGAAGTTGTCAAGTGCCGAGAGCTGTTCAATTTCCCTGAGCACCGAGGCCGTGGAACGGGATGATATCTGTTTCCCCTGATGTGCGGCAATGGTACAGAAACTGCAGCCGCCAAAACATCCCCGGTGCAGGCATACCGAGAACTGTATCATGTCCAGTGCGGGGATCCGTTTGTTTTTATAGCGCCAATGGGCTTTATACGTGAACGGGAGATCGTATACGGCGTCCAGTTCCTCTGTGGTAGCCGGAGGAAAAGGCGGATTCACCACCACATATTCGTCTTTCCCGTTTTCCTGCGGTTCAATTAGCACCGGTGAATTTTCCCTGTTGGCCTGTTCTTCAATCATTTTGAAATGCCTTGCAAAAACGGCTTTATCTTTCCTGCAGGCACTGTTGGGAGGCAAAACAACCGCCTCTTCTCCTGAAGTATCCACACCGGGCATTCCCTTTCGCAGGTAAGCTATCTGCGGAATTTTACGCAATACTTCGGGATCGGCTTTTGCCCGTAACCCGGCTGCCAGCTCAATAATGGGCCTCTCGCCCATCCCGTAAACCAGGTAATCGGCTCCGGAATCCACCAATACCGAAGGAAGTAACTCGTCTTTCCAGTAATCGTAATGAGTAAGCCGGCGCAAAGAAGCTTCAATGCCGCCAAGTATTACCGGAACCTCGGGAAAAAGCTGCCTGAGAATGCGGGTATAAACGGTCACGGCATAATCGGGACGCATGCCTGCATTCCCTCCCGGCGTATAAGCGTCATTGCTTCGCAAACGCCTGGCGGCCGTATAATGGTTGACCATGGAATCCATGTTCCCGGCACTTACCCCAAAGAAAAGCCTCGGCTTTCCCAGTTTGGTAAAATCGCGCAGATCATCCCGCCAGTTGGGCTGAGGTACTATGGCAACGCGGTATCCCTGCGCTTCCAGCACGCGGCCGATGACCGCCGGGCCGAAAGAAGGATGGTCCACATAAGCATCTCCCGAAAAAAGGATGATGTCAACATTGTCGTAACCAAGCGCGTCCAGTTCTTTTCGTGAAGTAGGCAACATGGCGCAAAGGTACGTGACTTTTTAGTACCTTTGAGAAAAATCTCATTTATTATGTTCTCTAAAGAAATCTACATTAACCGCCGGATGCAGCTGAAATCAAAGCTGGATAAAGGCATTGCCCTTTTCATGGGAAATCACGAAGCTCCCTGCAATTATAAAGACAACACCTATCATTTCAGACAGGACAGCACCTTCCTCTATTATTTTGGTCTGGACGAACCGGATCTGGCAGCTGTCATTGATTTTGAATCGGGCGCCGAGATCCTTTTTGCCGACGATGTAAGTATAGACGATATCGTTTGGACAGGACCTCTGCCTAAAATGCAGGAGAAAGCCGCTCTGGTGGGCGTGAAAGACACCCTGTCCAGGGGCAAACTGGGCGAGTTCATCCAGAAAGCACTGAAAGCCGGAAGAAAAGTTCACTTCCTGCCCCCGTACCGTGGCGACAACATGATAGAACTGATGGACATTTTTGGCATTCATCCGAAAGACCAGAAGTCTGCAGCCTCAGAAGCACTTATCCGTGCGGTGGTTTCCATGCGAATGATCAAGCAACCCGAAGAAATTGCCGAATTGGACAAAGCCTGTGATCTGGGATACGTCATGCACTATACGGCCATGAGCATGGCCAGAACCGGCATGGTGGAACAGGAACTGGCGGGCATAATGGAAGGCATTGCCGTAAGCGGAGGTTATATGCCTTCATTCCCGATCATCCTTACTCAGAACGGAGAAGTGATGCATGGCCATTCGCATCATCAGATCCTTACCGAAGGGCGATTGCTGCTGATGGATGCCGGAGCCGAAATTAACAGCCATTACGACAGCGACTTTACACGCACCATACCCTGCTCGGGGAAATTCACCGGCCTGCAGAAAGACTTGTATAACCTGGTACTCAAGGCCAACAATCATTGTACCGGTATGTGCGCTCCCGGCGTTCCTTTCAAGGAAGTACACCTGGCTGCCGCCTATATAATCACCGACGGCCTTAAAGACCTCGGCATCATGAAGGGCGATACCGCAGAAGCCGTGGCAGCCGGTGCCCATGCCGCTTTCTGGCCTGCAGGGCTGGGACACAATATGGGCCTTGACGTTCACGACATGGAAGACCTTGGAGAAATTTTTGTGGGCTATGACCATACGATGACCCGCAGCACCCAGTTTGGGCTTAAATCATTGCGCATGGCCAGGGCTCTTCAGGCCGGAAACGTAATGACTATCGAGCCGGGATTCTATTTTATCCCCACTCTGCTTGAAATGTGGAAAAAAGAAGGGCATAATGCCGCTTTCATTAACTTTGACAAATGCGTTCCGCATTATGATTTTGGAGGAATCCGCATAGAAGATGACGTTCTTATCACTCCAAACGGGCACCGTCTGCTGGGCAGCAAACGCCTTCCGGTGACTGTAGATGAAATTGAATCTGTTATGAATCACCAATAGATCAATCGAACGTCCATTTCAATGCCAGTGTGGGAACCACGTAGAATCCGGCTTTTGTAAGATTATTGCTGAATTCTACCTCGGTTCCCACACTTAGTTTGAATTTGTCGTTAATTCCGTTGAACTTGTTCAGATTTAGCCAGAACTGAGGTTGTGACAGTAACACGAATCGCGACTGGAAAGCCGGATTTTCCTGTCTCCACCAGTCAATAAATCCCGAAAAGGTGCACTTCCCGCCGGCAAATTCAATACCCCAGATGACAGTAACCTGGTAGTTGGACACTTTCTCAATTCCCTGGATATATTTATACATAAGGCTCACCGAGAAAGTCTTGGAAAAATCTTTACTGTGTATGGCATAAGTTCCTCCGGCCAGGTAGGCGTGATTAAACAGGAACGGGCCCTGCAGACCGCCGTTGTATTCCACATGAACTGCAAAAGGGGCCTCCCAGAATTTGAGATTCCTGGCAATTTCCCAATAGGCATAATTCAGACCGTCCTTAGTATAGGTCATATCTACAAAAAAGAAAGTGTCGCCCCATGGATCGGCCTTGAACATCTCTACGGTAGTCATAGGCATGGCATCATTGGCCCACTCTTTTGGATACAGCCATTTTTCCGTTTTATAATGCAGCTGAAAATTCTGGGCATAAGCCATACGGGGCGTAACCGCGCCAAGAAGCAGCAGCGCAACAATAATAGTTTTTTTCATATTTCGCTAATCGTTAAGAAAGCGCTAATTGTTAAGAAAGAGGGTACGCTCATCTGAATAAAATGCCATGAAATCTTCATGGGCAGGATGTCCAGGATAGGGAGCAAAGATATGCATCGGCATAAGGTAATCCGGAGCGTTTCTCCATACTAAAGCATACGTAGCGGGGAACCCGTCCAGGACAGTCAACAGTACGCCTGTGAACCATTGAGGATTGCCCAGTCCCCCCATTCCGCATTCGGTAAGGGCCATAAGTTTATTGTGTTTTTTTGCCACACCGGCTACCATTGTCATTTCGTTGCGAAGGGTTGCGATAAACTCGGGTCCGTCACCATAGGCATCATAACCGAAAATATCAATATACTCGTCACCCGGGTAACGTTCCATATAAATCTCTTCAGTCATACCGCCATAATTGGGAGAGTAGGCAGTGATGAGGTTATCCAGGCCTTTTCCCCACATATAATCCATGGTCATTTTCCACAATGATTTGTATTCTTCTGTTGTACAAATGTTTCTGCCCCACCAGAACCACGAACCGGTATGTTCGTGCCATGGCCGGAAAATGACAGGGACTTTAGTTCCTTCCGCCGTATTCAGAGAGAGGAGAAAAGTAGCGACTTTATCAAGCCAACCCATGAAAACTTCGTGATTGGAGCCGTTCTCCAGAATGGAAGCCACCACCGTGTTGTCCGACACGTCCCAGGCATTGCCTCCGGTTAACGGGTTGCGGGCATGCCAGCTGATGGTAACCAGACCACCTGCCGCATAATGATCTATGATGGCCTTACGCATTACCTCAAAAGGAACCCCGTCGAGGTTTTCTTCGGCGCCCAGCTCAATGTGCCCCAGATCGCAGCCCAGTACAGCCGGGTGACTTCCGCAAATCTCCTTTACATCGCCTCTGCCCGGTTCGTATTCCCAGGAAAAACCGTAAAACGGGAAATCTTCCTGTCCAAAAAAGAATTGACCGTTACCTGCAGTTGCCTGTAAACGGTCTATTACATCGAGAGCCTCCGGCGATTTTGTCCGGACATTTTCTTTAGCACAGGCAACCGCTGCGATTGCCAGCACAATGATGGCTAAACGTTTCATAATTACAAATGTAGAAAAAAGGAATCTAAAAACCTTGCGATTCCGTCTTCATCAATATGAGGAGCAAGATATTTAGCCGCCTGAATCACATTCATATCGTCCGAATTTCCCATAGCCACTCCGGCAGGTACATGACGAAGCATGGGAATGTCATTGCCTCCGTCTCCAAATGCCATGGTTGCCGATAGATCTATCCCGTAATAGGAAAGCATTTTATCAACGCCTGTGGCTTTATCGTGTCCCTTGGGTGTTACATCGGCAAAATGAGGATGCCATCTGCTGGAATCACAATTTCTGAATACTTCCCGCATGACTTTTTCTTCCAGGTCAATACCTCCGTAAATATTCACCTGCATTACTTCCTCGTCAATTTCCCCCAGGGGAAAAACCCGGGGGACCTCCACACCGAGGGTTTGGGCCAAAGCCAGGACTCTTTCGTCCAGATAATTGATATATACCGCTTTTTCAGTCATCACAGACAGCGGGAAAGGTTCATTGTTTGCAAGAAACTCAATAAGAGCCGCCATATCCTGCCTGTCTATTGAATTCTTAAAGAACACCTCTCCTGTGGCCGTAGCACAATACGCCCCGTTCTGTGCCACTATGCCGTCGAAAACCAGACCGCCATATTGGGGAAGCGTAAAATCCTGAACCAGCACACTGGGTCTTCCGGTGCAAATAAAAACTTTAATACCTTTTGCCTGACAGGCTTTTATGGCCACTGAGGCCGAGGCAGGAACCGTGTGTGTCTTAAAACTTACCAGCGTGCCGTCTATATCAAAGAAAATGGCTTCAATCATAGCGCAAAGATAGTATCTTTGTATATTATGAGACGAAATATACTTTTGTCGGTTGTACTGGTTCTTTGGACATGGACAGTCTTGCAGGGTCAGGATAAGAAGTATTTTCTTGATGTCATAACCGAATTATCTTCAAAGAAATACGAAGGACGTTCCGATTACGGGAACGGAGACCGGAAGGCGGCTGCATATATTGTCAGTCAATACAAGGCAATACCGGATATGAAGCCGGGCCTTGCACACGGATATCTTCAGCATTTCACATACCCTGTGAACGTTTTCCACAAGAAGATCGAATTGTCTGCAGATGGAAAAAATCTCGTTCCCGGACATGATTTTACCGTAAGGGAATTTTCTTCTTCTGTGAATGGGTCCTGGACTCTGGCTTACATTCCGGAGGATTCCCACAAACCGGAGATTCTCCTGCCTCTGCTGCAAAGCGGCAAATACAACCAGACTTTTATTGTAGTGGATTTTGATCTGATTAATACATACTACGGCATTGCGCCTGTGGAGCTATACCACATGCCCGTTGCCGGAATCATTATGACTCACAAGAAAAAGCCAACCTTTTTCAAATCCAGGAGCGGACAACTTCAACCCATTCCGGTACTGTGGGCCGGTCCCGGTTTTCCCGGGGATGCCCGGCAGATTTCCCTGCGGATTGACAGTCGCATGATAAATGAGTATACTTCTGCCAACGTGATCGGACGAATTGAAGGAAACCGCAGTGACAGTTGTCTTATTATCATTGCCCATTACGACCACCTGGGCCATCTTGGAAAACAGGTGTGGTACCCCGGGGCGAATGACAATGCCTCGGGCGTTGCCATGATGCTTACCCTTGCACGGTATTATGCCCGGCCGGAGAATAGACCGGAACACACCATGCTGTTCATCGCCTCGGCCGCCGAGGAAAACAACCTCCTGGGTGCTGAATATTACGTCCACAACCCGGTTATTCCTCTTTCCCGGACCATTCAGGTTATAGATCTGGATATGGTGGCAGACAACGGTGACCGCCTTTTTTTGGAAACCGGGACCGAAGGTCAGAAGGCACTTGAATGTTTTAAGGAGATTAACACCCGGCATGGCTTTTTCAAGACCCTCAGCCAGGAGCCTCTTTCTAACGACAGCGATCATTATCCCTTTGCCGTCCGGCAAGTGCCGGCCCTTTATATCATGACTGACGGCCGGGCTTATGATGTTTATCATACACCGCATGACGATCCTGAACACGCCTACACTGTCAATTATGATAATCTTTTTAAGTTATTAACCCTTTTTATTTCTTCTTTCTGAGTCAACTTCCGATCATGAAAAAAGCAGGTTTCATACTCTTATCCATTACAGCCATCCTGGGATGGTCCGGTTGCAACAAAGCTGACGCTCCGGTTGATTCCCCGCGCTATTTTATTGAGGTTATTAATACCACCACAGCCCGGTTTGACGATTTTTTCGCATCATTCGGAGAAGGCGTTACCAACAGTGATGAACTGTCTTTTGTTGAACCGCTGGCTTCACTGCTGCTCAAGGACATTACTGTCTCGGCTTATGTGATTACTTACAGGACCGTAGATTATTATGGAAATCCCATAGTTGCCTCGGGCACCATTTATTTCCCCAACGATACGCGTGTCCGTGGTGTTGTGGAAGTTGCTCCCATAGCTTTCATCCAGAAAACTTCGGGGGCATCGGGGCGGATTCCTTCGACCGAGGCCATGCAATCATGTTTCGGATATATTACCATCATACCCGATTTTATAGGTTATGGCGTCAGTCAGGACATATACCATCCGTTCCTGGAACCGGAGATTACGGGCCGGGTAGCCTACGATATGCGCCAGGCCAGCCGCGAATTCCTTAGAACAATCGGCTATGAATTGCCGGACAAAACAAATATTGCCGGCTATTCACTGGGCGGATCCATGGCCATGGCCATGGTCAGGTACTACCAGGAACACGGAGAAGATGTAAAGATAGACAAGATAGGAATCGGATGCGGTTGCTACGAACCGGCAGCCGCTTTCGATGCTTTTGCACGTACCGGGAAAAGTTCCTATTGCTTAATCCCCACGCTAATATATTCCATAAATAAATACCACAACCTGAATCTGGATTTTTCAAAAATCTTTACAGGTGATCTTCTGGCTAATTATGAAGAGTGGCTTGACCGCTCAGACGAGCACGATCAATGGTTTATCAATAACCGGATAGGTTCGGACCTGCATAATTATATGCATCCCGATTTCTTTACAGAAGAGAAAAACGAAGAATTCGACAAGGTTAATCGGGTTTTAAAGGAACTCTCGCACGTAGACGGCTGGACACCCGAGAAGGAACTTTACCTGTATCATGCAGAAGACGATGAATCTGTGCCGTTTGAATGCGCCCGGTATGCTTACGAAGAGTTTACAAAGCGGGGCGCAACCATATCCTTTTTTTCCGGGACCGGCGGCCACGTAGGCTATGCGGCACAGATGTTCATCAGTCTTTACCTGTATCTTATATTAAGATAGTCTGATAATGTTGGTCACCGCAACAAACTGATACGGGACAAAGCTCTGGATTTGAGCCATTGTACAGGATTTTGTTTTTGTGGTGTAAACAATAAGTTTTAGAGATGAATTGCTGTCTTTTGCCCTGGCAATGACCTTGTCAACTTCTCCCTTTTCCATATTGGCACAGGCCTGAGCCTTATCATTGGGATCGAGCCAGTACTCATGTTTTTTTAGTTGTTCACCGGTTGGAACATAGACACATTTCTTCTGGGGAATCAACAGACCTATCACACCCGTAAGGGCTACCAGGAATCCGCACATATCAAGTCCAAAGGCGAGCCCCGGAATAAGCATGACTGTTATGCCAATAATCAATAAGACAAAAAAAACAAACGGGATTTTTCTTTTTTTCACGACCACGTCATTGTCCACAATGACATCGTCAATCAATGAAGTATCATTCATATTTAATCATTAATTAGTGTTGGAAATAAATTTAATAGCTGTTTATATTCCAGATCCTAAATAATGATATGCCTGAGAGTAAATACGTAGTATTCGTTTTGTATGGATAGCGGCAGCCGGCGGGTAGTAAACGGATACCTGCGCAATACGGTCTGACCGGTATAACAGTTGAGGCTGGCGCCCGGAGCATGAGATCTGTAGGCAAATGTCTGAAAGGGAAACACGGGGCTGAATTGCAGCTCGGCAGGAACCTCGGGAAGATTGTACTGTAAAACCTCACTAATCCTGTAGATATATCCCGATTCATTTACCTGAGATACCAGACCGGAAGAAGCCGGGGGTATTGGTTCTTCACCGGGCCGGAGTGAAAGTCCAAGGCTCAGGAACATGAATAAGAAACACAATACAATCCATTTCTTCATGGGACAAAGTTACAAAAGTTCCCCGAGCTGATTGCGCCAATCTTTACCGTTTTCGGTCAGCAAGGTCATAAAACCCAGGTTCTGCGCAGCACGGATATTAGCCGGCCCGTCATCCAGGAATACAGACTCACGGGGATCCAGCCCTGCCGCTATAAGATGCCTGAATATATTCTTGTCCGGCTTAACACATTTCAGTTCGTAGGAAAGGAACAACTTATCGAAATATTCCCCAAGACTTTTTCCTTTGCCGGAAAAATGGGGGCTTCGGGCCCAATCCATGATGAAAGGATTTGTATTGCTCAGCAAATACAATTTATATCTGTCCGCTAATGATTCAAGGTATTCAAGCCTGTATTCCGGTACGTCCGTAATAAAAGCCATCCACGCTGCCTTAGCCTCATGAAACGACACGTTCCTGCCGCACAGCGGTCCCAGGAGCTCACAAAACCGGTCGGCATCTATACGCCCCTCCTCCAATTCAAGGAAAAAACCATTCTGATGATAGGGATCCAGATAATTAGCAGCATCCTTCAGTCCCAATGCCCGGAAAGCACTCACTGACCTGTCGCGTTCTATATTGGCAATCACTCCTCCAAAATCAAAGATCAGATTTTTCACTACTTCTTTTTGCATGCGCAAAAGTAAAAAAATCAATTCAATAATAATTTTTTAGATTTGTATAAAATTCTGAAATAATGAAAGTACGTATTCTGTTTATTCTGGTTTTTCCGGCAATCATCCTGACTGGCTGCAACCGGGAATCACAAGACATTGCTTCGCTTTTGGCCGGCGGGAAATGGATTGATCTGACATGGGCTTATGACGGGAACACGGTTTACTGGCCTACCAACGAAACTTTCAGACACGATACCGTTTCTTATGGTATTAACGAGAGCGGTTATTTCTACTCGTCATTCAGGTATTCTGCCGAAGAACACGGCGGTACCCATTTTGATGCCCCCCTGCACTTTGCTCAGGGTGGCCGGTCAATTGAAGAGATAACAGCAGAAGAACTTACGGGAGAGGGGGTTGTCATTGACGTGAGCAGCCCTGCAGCCCTGAACCGTGATTATCTGATTGGAATTCCCGATTTTTTGGAATGGGAAAAGAAATACGGGCTCATTCCGGAACAGGCCATTGTATTGCTCCATACCGGTTTTGGAGCCTATTGGGAAGATCATCAGAAATATACCGGTACCCTGAAATCGGGAAAGGAGGGTGTTGATGAACTGCATTTCCCGGGTTTGGGTCCCGAAGCCGCCGAATGGCTTGTCAATGAACGCCATATTAAAGCCGTCGGCATTGACACGCCGAGTATCGATTATGGCCAGTCAAAAGACTTTCTTACACACCGCTTTTTATGCGGAAACAATATTACTGCTTACGAAAACATTGCCCACTTGGAACAACTGCCCGCAACGGGAGCTTACATTGTTGCCGCACCTATGAAAATCAGGGGCGGCAGCGGTTCACCGCTGCGACTGTTCGCCTGGGTTAAACAATAATTATTACAAATGGAAAAGAAAGAAATGCAAAAAAGCGCTTCTTGCGGCGCTGTTTACGGACTCGGCTTTATTGGAGCTGTCATTTATTTTATTGCACAGGCAACCGGTTTCTGGATGGGCGTATTGGGCGTGCTTAAAGCCATTATCTGGCCTGTTATCCTGGTATATGAATTATTGAAACATCTGGCGGCGTAGGGGTTATCATGCTTAATGATGTTTTCAGAAAAAACATTGAACTACTTTACGAAACACCGATAGTCCAACAAACGGCTTTCTGGTCTGCGGTAAAAAACAAGCTGGGATCTTTTCCTGTTGCAGTAAATTTCAGATACGCCAAAACTACAACTTCTGATCTGTTGGTTCTCATCCAGCCTTTGGACGAGACTTATTCTATTGCCTATGTGCCCTATGGGCCCGAGCTGGAACCGGACGAAGCATCACAGGGTCCTTTTTTGGAAGAACTGTCTGAATGCCTCCGCTCTTTTCTACCAAATGGATGCATCACAATACGTTATGATTTGTGCTGGGAGTCTTATTGGGCAAAAGACAGCTCAGATTTCAGTACACATGGAGACTGGCTGGGAGAACCGTCGGTTCAATCTCAGGAATTTCGTTTTAACTGCAATACCGTTAACTGGAATTTCAGGAAAGCCCATTTCAATATCCTTCCTTCAAGCACTATTTACCTTAACCTTAATTACGGCAGGGAAAATATGCTCGAAGAAATGAAACCCAAAACCAGATATAATATCCGCCTGGCCCATAAGAAAGGCGTGAATGTACGGATAACGGGCATAGAGAATCTCGATGTCTGGTACAATCTTTACAGGGAAACGGCCGCCAGAAACAATATTTTTCTGAATGATATAAAATACTTTGAGGCCGTTCTGTCCACCAGAGTGGATAACAGCCGGTCGCCGGCCGAAGTGATGTTACTGGTTGCCGAATGGGATGGAATTCCTTTGGCAGCCATGTTTCTGATTATCAGCGGGCCCCGTGGTTCATACCTGTACGGGGCTTCTTCCTCTGAACACAGGAATCTGATGGCGACCTACGCGCTGCAGTGGGAAGCCATAAGGATCTCTAAAGAAAAAGGCTGCACGGAATATGATATGTTTGGCGTATCGCCCGGCCCCGACCCTTCACATCCGCTGTACGGGCTCTATAAATTCAAAACGGGTTTTGGCGGTAAACTCTATCATAGTCTGGGCTGTTGGGATTATCCGCTTATTGGCGATAAATACAACGAATTCAGATCATCCGAGCTACTGAGCCGGGGATTTCATCTGGGCAGGTAGCTTACAGTTTACCAATGATTTCCGGATCTGAAGGTTTGGTTTTGGAAGGCCATACCCCAATCAGCCGGCCTTGTTCATCGATAAGATATTTTGTAAAATTCCATCCGGGAGCTTTGTCATTCCAGCCGTTCATGCTTTTATCGGTAAGCCATTTGAAAACGGGATTGATATTCTTTCCTTTTACAGACGATTTGTCCATCATCTGGAAGGTTACTCCGTAATTGATCTCACAAAACTCTTTAATCTCCTGATTGGTTCCCGGGTCCTGATTCATGAAATCATTCGAAGGAAATCCCAGAATAACCAGACCGGGAGCATATTCTTTGTTCAAAGCCTCGAGTTCTTTGAACTGAGGTGTAAAACCGCATTTGGAGGCAGTATTCACTATAAGCACTTTCTTACCTTTAAGCCGGGCAAAATCATAGTTTTCTCCCGAGATTGTTTTGAATGACAGTTCATAAAAACCTTGTGCTGCCATGTTTCCGGACCAGATCATAGTTGTAAGCAATGTTAGAAGAAATACAATTTTTCTCATGGTTCAAGTATTATATAAGTTTTATCTTATTATACAAGATTGAAGCCAGACTGGCAGACAATCTTTTGTGTAATACAGAGACAGATGAATAGCATACTATGGGCAGCACCCATTCAAGCAACGCAAAGCAATAAGGCCTTATGTCCCGGATGTCGCGTGCAGAAGCCATTGCATATTGTCTCATTTTTGAAGTCAGGGCAATATTCCGTCGCATGATAGCTTCTCCTTTCCCCTTCCAGGAAACGTTTTCAGGCAAAAGAAGACTATCTCCCGAATAGAAAACAGACAGGAATCTGACCATGGATTCAAGATCCCTTTCATCTTCAAGTGGAGCCGATTCGACCATGAAAATTGCCTCGAGTCGTGCGAAATCCGAAACAACAGAACGGGGCTTCGTTTCGGAAAAATCAATCAGGTATACATTCATCTCATCATCCAGAAGAATATTCTGCATATTCAGATCGCCATGACAGATGGAAGTATAGTAATCCATGCCCATGGTTTCTTTTTCTTTGCATACATGCTTAATCATATAATAAGGATTGGGCATTTCCTCTCCTGTTCCAGGCAGCGTAATGACCGGATTTTCCGCATTTATACCCAATTCTGTTCCGGCCGACTCGCAAAGGTGCGGAAAGAACGTATACATGGGATTGTGTTCTTTGCAGGGATAAATGGTTTCTCTTACCGGTTGGCCGTACCAGGGGGTAAGGATTTGAAGAAAGATCTTGTCGAACAGGGGTTCCAGCATTTCGCCGGACCAGGTATCGAAATAATGGGTAAGCCATTTCAGCCGCGTTTTTTCACCGCCAATGCCCACAAAATTATATCTGAGTGCTCCTTTCCCGCAAAAGAAGGAGGTTCCCAAAATCATGGCACTGTTATTCAGTATGTAGGGAAGAGCATACTTCTGGCAACATTCCGCTTCGCGCGCTATCATGTCCCGTCCGCCAATTTTAAGCACAGTGGGCCTGAGCTTGCGGCCATGATGATCGAACGATTCAACCTGGAAAGTCTTTGCGGAGTAACCGCCATGAAGCTGTTTAACGGTTATCTTAACAGAATCCGAGTATAACTTTCGGGTCAGAAAACGTTCATAGGGCATAAGCTCTGTCCCTTCAGATGTTTGAACATCAACCCTGTGCCCCTCTGCATTTGCCCATGAGCGGGAAAAGAATATCCATACCACCGGATCGTACAAAACAGCCGACAAATCAAGAGGCCTTACTTCTTCGATATTCTGAATGGTAAGCGCACGATAGCAGAAATCAGGAAAACTGTCGTCATGCTGAAGATCCGGCATCCGGTTCAGAACAAACGCCCCGCCGGTCTTTTCGTTGTCCATTCCGTAAAAGAGAAGAATAAACACAGGACTGATATGACTGTAATCGGCCACAATGACTGCCCGTATATCCGGACTCTCCTGTTGATAAGGTAACCGGGGTAAAAAATCCATCAGTTCCTGCAGCCGCATTTCTCCGCCACGTTCCAGACGTACTCTGTACCCGGGATTGCCCGGATGAGAGAAAGCCCTGTTCACATGGACAACCCCTTGTGTAGTATCCCTCACCACTCTGAATTCAGGAGAAAGAGCTGTTTTGTACGGGAAGAAACCGGCACAATGGCCCACAAGAAAGAAATGGCCCATCAATTCGGGATCGGGTTCCAGACTCTCCGCCGGACAGCCCGTTCCGGAGGCCAGTGTCAATTCATTATAACCGGCCAGATCCGGTTGTTGCCATACCAGGACATCCTGTGTTCCCTGACCTGTCCTGTCCAGAATGAAGGCTCGCCCGTCAAGTTGTGTAATTAACCGTTTCCCCGTAACTTTTTTCAATTTCAGAATTTCCTCAACCGCATGGTCGGTTGTTCTGAAAATACTGAGTAATGTACTCAGGCCCGCCATTTCAAGTACCTGGAATATCTCTACAGGCAAATATGAGAGCATGAGAGAGCCGCCTTTGGCATTTAACTTTTTGGAGGCGCCCAGCAAAAGACGGATTCCACTGCTTGAAAGATAATTGCATTTTGTAAAATCAATCACCAGGTACTCTTCCTTATCCTGATGATATTGAAGCACATTACAAAAACTTTCGTAATTCTGAGTGTCCAGTCTGCCTTCAGGGAAAATACAAACAACAGATTCTAAATTTGTTACACTTACGTTAAACATGACAAATATCAATTTGTCAGAAAGTTACAAAAAAAGCAGGAATGGAACGTCACCCGTTAAATATCAATCCGGTATTTGTGGTTATACCCCACGGCCAGGGCAAAACAAATGGCCCCAAAACCGAATAGTGCTGCGCTTTCCGGTAGTATGGCCACTACGCCTGCATCGCGCAGGAAAATATCATAGAAACCTGAAAGGCCCCAGTGCATGGGAGATATAAGGCTGATATTTCTCATTACGTCGCTCATAAGGAAAGACGGAACCCAGACACCGCCCACCGCGGCCATGATTACCACAGATATTGCACCAAAGACCGAGGATTGCTGGTCGGTACGGGCCAGGTTACCAATGGCAATACCGTACCCGATAGCGGCAAATGCGCAGGAGAGTGCCAATATGAATAATGCGGGGAAAGAAGTACCGGGATTTAGGGATTCCAGCCCGAAATAAGGTAGGATATACATACCCATGAGCAACATGATGGCAAACTGTATCAATGCCACCAGTGTAAAGATGAGCGCTTTACTCAACAGGTATTCGGTATAGGAACAAGGCATGGTAAGCAAACGGGAGAAACTGCCCCCTTCTCGTTCCCTGATAATACTGCCGGCCAAAGACACCACAATAAAGAATATCGCAAAAAGAGACCAGGCAGGAACATTATGTTGTACCGAGTTGGGAACGATGTCTTTTCCCTCAAGCCGGGCGTTGCGGATGTCTATATTCACCTGATCGCCGGTAAAGCCTTTTGTATTAAAGGGGATGGGGCTCATGTTATTCACCTGTTCGGTCATCTGACTGAGGATAAACTCAAACTGTACTTTCTGTGCCTTTTCCTGCAGAGTACTTGTAACAGCGGTAAAAAATGACGTTTTGGTTGTGGGGTCTATGAAAACAGTGAAATCCACTTTCTTTATGGGCGGCATCTCCTCCTCACCGCTAAAGGCAGCAAGCACGTATTCAGCCACATTGGTGCGAATACTCTCTGTTGTATTTTCGGGGATATAAATTCCCATCATGAAATGGCTTGAAGCCACTTCTTTTTCCAATTCTTCCAGACCGGGTTTGTGGCCGTCTACCATAACGGCAACATCAAATATCCCCGTACGGTTTATTTCCTCTTCAATGATCTTTCCCAACTCTCCCTTATCGTTATTTACCAACAACAAAGGCACGTGAGTGTCTTTGACCACATTCAGAGTGCTGTCCTGCAGCAAGGTCATGAGCACGACCAGAATGACGGGCATAAGGAACATCAGAAGCAAACCGGCCACGTCCCTGATCAGTAAAAGAAAATCTTTATATAACAGGTATTTTAGTTTACTCATGATTGTCCCTCATTTTTTTCCCGGTAAGTTTTAAATACAGTGCTTCCAGGTTTTCGCACCCGCTGTAACCGGCCTTCAGCCGGGAGGGATCACCCTGACACAGGATAGTTCCCCGATCCATGAAAGCCACTTCATCGCAAATTTCCTCTGCCTCTTCCAGATAATGCGAAATAAACAATATTGTTGTTCCTGACCGGTTGATTTCCATCAGCTTATCCAGGATTAGTTTCCTGGACTGCGCATCTACTCCAACAGTTGGTTCATCCAGGATCAGGATTTTTGGAGAATGAAGCATTCCGGCTATCAGGTTGATCCGGCGCTTCATGCCACCTGAAAAATGGCCTATGATTGTATCCCGGCTGTGTGTCAGATCAAAAAGTGTAAGCAATTCGTCTACGCGACTGTTAAGCTTCGAACCCGACAAACCGTTAAGACCTCCGAAAATTTTCAGGTTTTCTCTGGCAGTCAGCGAAGGAAAAAGGGCAATCTCCTGAGGTACGAGTCCCAGCAGGGGCTTGATGGCTTTCATTTCCGTTGCGATAGAATGTCCGCCTACAAACACCACTCCCCCGTCAAATCTTCTTAATCCGCAAATCACATTTATGGCCGTTGTTTTTCCGGCCCCGTTCGGAGCAAGAAACCCAAAAAGGGACCCATAAGGAATCCTCAGACAAAGGTCATCGAGCGTAGGCTCGGCTTTCCCGCGGTACGTCTTTTTCAGGTGTACCGTTTCTATGGCATACTGACTATTCACTTTTCATGATTTTTTCCAGACGGGTAAAAACTTCTTTTTCCCGCTGTGCGATATTCATCAGTTTATCTGCCACTTGATCATACGAAGCTACTTCTCCCTCGCGTTTCTTAAAGAAACGGGCCGCATGATAGGAAAAATCGCGCCAAAGATCACCAATGGCTGTTAATTCGAGTGACAGGTCTCTTAATGCCGGCTTGCCGAGGAATTCGCCCGCCTCCTGAAGAAAAGCAGCGTACATGAAGCGGAATCCGGCGCCTCCGGTACCAATTTCTTCCAGCATACGGATGACCTGGGCCAGGTTCAGCGCCGCGCCACGCTCTCCATACATGGAAACCCAGTTTCGCATTCTCGCCGCCAGATAAGCAATTCCTTTTGCCCCAAACATGGGCAGGGGAATATGCAGCATGCGGTTACACGTCTTGAGGATGGCTTTTCTGATCATCTTTTCATCTACCGGCCTGAGATGTTTCATGCTCTTGATGTGATTCATGCGACCCATGGGGGGATAGGTCCCCTGCGCATACCGTACGGTTCTCAGATCCGCTGAAGAAAGACGGCATTTCTGAACCACAACCGGATCGGACACTATGTATTCATCGCCTTCTTTCCCTATCACGCATATATTATGTGCATTAAAATGGAACCGGTACTCTTTTGGGAAATAAGGCAGGTTATAGACTCCAACCAACAGCCCTACAGGGGTTTCAGTGAAAAGGATTTCGTCCAGTTTGGCCATGGCCTTGTCTGGATTGCTGAACTTATACCGTTTGATTTTTACCCTCAGACGATGGGTCACACTGGAAAAAATGGCACCGGGCAGAGGCCTGAAAGAAGTAATGGGCATCCCGTGCATTTTGTAGAATGGCATATGGGAAAAAAACAATCCCGATCCCAATCCCAGAATCATGGGTTCACTCAGATCCACTCCGTAATATTTCAGTAAATTCCTTACGACTCCGTTCTCGCAATGGCCGGCTGTTTTGTGATCAAAATTCAGTTGCATATTCAGTCAATACTCCTTAATTGTTCTACACTTATATTCAACGCTCCGGCCAATTTTTCAAGGACCTCATGCTTAAGGCCCGCAAATACTTCCGGTCTGCAGTATTTTTTAATCTTCCGGGTGGAATAACCCGTATAATCGGCCAGTATCCGCGGAGTCATCACCAGACGGCTCAGGTGATAAGCCAAAGGACTCACCTTCCCTTCAATAACCTCCTGACGGATCTGTGCGGATTCTTCGTTTATAGCACTCCAGGCAAATTGTATGGCCTCGTTCTTGGGAGACCATCCAACGCTAAGGACCTCTTTATAGGTTCCGTCTTCGTCCAGGGCATAGCAAACATCCCTTACTTCCGTTGATTCCAGGATTGCTCCGTCCTGGGGTACTTCCTTGATTTTCATAATCAGCAAACAGTCATGTGTACATACGCATAAGAAAAATGAGCGCTTTCGGGGACCATAAAAAGCAAAGTATCTCCGCTTTTTAACGGTTTTGTCCTAATAAGCTCGTCGAGCATAAGAAAGGCAGAAGCCGCCGCAACGTTCCCCACGCGGGGCAGATTCAGGAACCATCGTTCTTCCGGTATTACAAACTGAATGTCTTCCAGTAGTTTCATAATTCTGGGCCTGAAATACATAGAAGAAAGATGCGGCAAAAACCAGGTGATTTTATCGGGGGTAAGATTGTATTTATGCACTAATTCGACAAAGAACCGGCCTCCCATCTTTACAATATTCTCACCCAACAGTTTGGTGTCCTGCTTGAGAGAGAACAGCGAGCGGCTGAACCATTCGTCTTCGGGGAAATGCGTCCAGCCCATGAGTTTTCCGGAATCGTCAAAATCGGCTCCGGCATACATGCAGGTAGGAAGCGTGTTGGCAAACGATGTAAGTTCAATCCAGTCTACCTTTAATGAAATCCCGTCACGTCCCGGTTTGTCTGAAAGCCTGACGGCACCGGCACCATCAGACAGCATGAACCGGAGAAAATCTTTCTCGAAAGCAATAATGGGTTCTTCCTGCAAACGTTGAAGATCTTCATACTCCTTGGTAAAATAATTGGCTCTCATCCATGCCGACAGCCTCTCTGAAACCAGGGCAACCGCATTTTTTTTCTCTTCCGAGGCGATTGCCATCCAGGCGTACTTGAGCGCATGCATGCCGCTGCAGCAGGAACCGGCAAAAGACACGACTTCTGTATGACGCGTTCCGCCCATCTGGCCGTGTATCTGCACCCCGTGCGAAGGCATGATCATCTCCTGCGATGTAGTGCCAACAGCCAGCAGTTCCAGGTCATCTACCCCAAAGCCGGGTTCATAGAGTTTCTCCATGGCCTCTACGGCCATATCATAGGCCGTATGGGTTACCTTCCCGCTTTTGTCAAGAGCATAATACCTTGTTTTAATTCCGTTATTTCTTAGAATAAGTTCTTTGGCCCTCGATGGTTTCCCTCCTATCATTCCGATATATTGTTCCATATCGCTGCTGGGGACCGGTTCGTTTGGGAAAAAGGAAGAAGTCTTGGTTATGAATACAGGCTGCATATTCCCGGTTGTTAGTTAGACAAATATATGTATTTTTTCTTTGCACGGCTGAGAGCCTTATGGCGTAAAGGATAGAGCAGATAGAGGAACACGGTTCCAATGGGTGAAACCACAAAAATCACAAACATCAGGTAAAAACTGAAGCATTTAAGACGTCCACGGCGGGCCGGATCGTTCAGCGCACCTTTTTTGACAATCCAGCGGGCGAAAACGCCAAACATCCGGTGTCCCACTTTCTCGGTCTGGTAAAGGTAAGAATGGAACACGGTGCCACCTTTTGCCACAATGCGTTCCTGAAGTGTGGAAAAATCATTAGTTTTCAATGACGTCAACACCTCGGGGGCAAGCCTTGACACACCTGCCACATCTGCATCGGACACACCCGCCTCGGGAAGATATTTTGTTTTTTCCTTTATTCCGTCAATGAGCCAGCGGAAAATGGTCAGGACGCTGATATAGTTGTTATGTCTGTCTTCCAGCACTATATTGCCCACCCGGTCAGCCCCGGCTTTTTTGAAATATTCTTCTATCACGTCGTGCGAAGTCACCCACATATTCCGTGTGCCGGCCACCGTCAGCACTTTTTTGCCTTTCAGCCAGGCTGCCGTTTGCTCGTTCTGAAGAAAAGACGAGACAGGGATGGACGGTGAAAGGAACCAGGGCTGGTACCCGATCACTACCAGATTGGCTTCCTGTATATCAGAAAAATCAATGGATTTTAACGGACAGGGAATCCCCAGCCGGCTCTCGGGGAAAGCCTGGTAAAAACTTTCCTTTGTCCAGGGGAATGGGAAAGGAGGTTCCGGCTCAATAGTTTTCCAGACAATCGTGCAACCTTCCTCTTTGAGTGGTTGCATAAGGTTTTCAAGAATCCGGCGTAACTGACCTGTTTGCGTATAGCAAAACACAGCAATCTTGCATGCACTATTCATGAAGTTTCAGATTTAAAAACTGGTATGACGTAATATCTTTTGACCGTTCATTAAGGATGATTTCCTTTATTGAATAGTCACTTGCATTAAAAAGCAGCACGATACTCTCGTACGGATAAGATGTGTTTCCGGGCAGAGGATACAGGTTTACAACATGGACCGCGGGTTCTTTCCTGTATTCCACTTTACAGTTTTCCGAAAGCCCTTCTACGTTGCCTGCCAGGCAGTCATTCATGATGGAAACAAGCGCCGACATTTCTTTTTGAGCAGAAAGATCATACGTGGTGGTTTTTTCCGGAGTAATGATCTTCAGATCCTTTTCCCCAACAACTATACTCATCTTCCTGGGGCTCACGTAATCAAAACGGATTGCCGAGCCTTTCTCATAACGTACGGTACCTTTGGAGATCATCTCCCTGTCTGTAAGCTGAATCTTCTTTTTCTGGATAAAATTTCCGGAAAACGATCTGACCGAGGCCGATCTTTCCGCCAGAGCGGTGAAGAAAAGGTCGCTTTTGACCTGAGCCTGTGCCGCAACACCTGAAAAAGCGACTACTAAGAGTAACATTATATACCGTTTCATGCCTCTGCCTCTGCCTCTGCCTCTGTCTCTGTCATGGAGGCTTTTATTTTCAGTACGATCCGTTCCCCGGTCTCGTTGGTGCCATTGACAATAGTACCGTTCACCACTGTTTTTCCTTCTTCACGCTTGAGGGAAAAACGAACGGTCAGCCGATTATTCAGCCCGGGATCCACCATGCCGGTAAATTTGCATTGCGTAATGGACACATACCTCTGTTCACGACCTGTTGCCATACCCACACATTCCTTAATCAGGTGAATTGAACAGACTCCCGGCAAAATAGGTCTTTCCGGAAAATGTCCTCCGAAAACCGGATGCGACTGATTTATTTCTACCCCGGCAGAAAAAGTTAATGCATCCACAGAAGATAATGTTCCAATTTTAAAAAGGTCCTGCAGCATCATTCATTCTCTTAATTCTTACAACAATACGGGGCATGAAGTGAATCACGGCAATACTGTCCGGGAAGGCATTGTCTTTGGTTATATGTAAAAAATCTTTCCAAAGCAGATTGAGCACCTTTTTCTTATTGAGCGCAGGGATGGCAGAATGCACCTTATAGTGTCTGCCGTCCGTTTCGAGATCCAGAAGTGTGGGCCCCATTGGCGAGGTCAGGACAAAACGCTCCTGTTGCGGCCCTGTTTTTCCGGCATAGAGCACTCCTTCGGCCTGACGGTCTCCTCTGCCGTCGAGCGAAAATCCATAGGTGACAACCTTATTAATAACAGTATTTGTCTCATTATCAGTGGCAGGTGCGGATATCCTTACTGTGCTGCAAGACATGACCAACAGCATAAGACACACCCGGGTCATGATGCGGACAGAGGCTTTATATGGCGCAAATCCTGTCATTCCTGGTTCCCTAAAATAAAAACTTTTAATTCACCCTCGGCCACAAGCCGGTCTTCACACATCACTCTGGCCGACACCAGAGAAACCCCCTCGAATTTTCCTGCTTCCGTTATGGTGGTAAATAATTTTTTACCCACAGGTACCTGAAAATACAGAATCAGTTTGCTTACGGCTCCTATGAAGCCCAAAGGAACTGCCTCGCCCCGGGATTTGTATTCTATTCCGGCCGATACGGCAACGGACTGGGCCATATGTTCTATAATCCCTGCTTCAAGAAAAAATCCCCTGTCACAAAACAGGGAATCAGGGACCGGTGTGTATCCGGTAAAGGAACTTGCATCATCTTTGCCATAATAACTGTCTACCATAACAATCGGGGGACGCTGCGGAATGTAACCGTATAAATCTGTTCCCCGAATAAGTGCTTTTCTCTCAGTTCCCTGCATATTAACACATCTGATTATAAGACTAAGATAAGAATTTTTACTAAATAACATAACAGCGGGCTTTTCTATGCAGTAATTGGGTAACTTAGGCATTTAGTATAGAAAGATATCGAGTTATGAAAAAGTTATTCTTCTTTCTGTCCATGGCTCTGCTTATGTCAGGATGTTCCAAAGACATATTGCAATCCGGAGAGTCACTGGTTATATGTAATTTAGATTCCAAATCGGATACTCAGGAATTATCCCTTAATATATGGTCATTCTATTACAGGCCCGGAGGATCTTATCTTTTCAGGCTTTATGAAGGGGACGTGACTCCGGTTTCATTTTTAAGCAGTACTATAGATATCAATACAGAAAATGCCTATATTGGCATGTTTACCTCCTCGGCGAACAACAGGTATTCGATAGATTTCAGGCCGGAAAAAGGAAAGAAATACACCATTGCGACAGATTTACTATGGAAGAAAAAGGCCATTTGCCTGAAGACATTAATAACAGCTAAATAACTAACTGCATATCATGAAGATAAAATTACTACTAATTGTCGTCAGCTCTTTCTTGTTGGTTTCTTGCGACTGGTTTGCAGGACTCCGGTATGGATTCCGGTATCCAAATGGCTCTTTTCCTGAAGATCCTGTAAATCTGCAGGAATTCAATTCTACCTATAACGACTATAATTCAGACACTCCCATCAGAGGGAAAACCGGCCATCTGATTTTCTCTACAGACAGAGCCAGCCAGGGAGCTCAATTTGATTTATATTACAGTGTGCTGGAAATCTATTTTAACCGATCCGACGGAAAGTTATTGGTTCAGAATGCCACATATGGAAATGGTATTAACCAGAGCATCTCCAATTCGATTAAATCCCTGAAAGATGCCGTTGTTAAAATCAATTCTCCTTCCGCGAACAAGTTTGGGCCACACATTGTAAGGCAAGGCCGCAGAGTGGACAAACCATACTACTATTATGTTCTTATGTATGCTACCGATCTTTCAGGCAACCTGGACATCCGCTTTACTCACAACCTGACGAACGATGCCTTCTGTGACCCGGTAGATGTATCGTTTCTGAATTCTCCTTACAACGACGCCTATCCGGTATTTTCTCCGGACACTTCATACATATATTTCTGTTCTGACCGAGATGGTAATTATGATATATACAAGGCCGACCTGAATAAGAACGGCAGGCTTGTCCCGGCATTGGAAGATCCCACACCCCGGACAATAACAAAAATCGACAACCTTTGTTCAGAATCGAATGAAAAATGCCCGTTCATCATGGGCGATGTGATGGTGTTTGCCTCGGACCGGCCGGAAGGCTACGGCGGCTACGATCTGTACTATTCTTTGTTTGAGGACGGAGCCTGGTCGGATCCCGTAAACTTCGGGAGCAGGATCAACACGCCATACAATGAATTCAGGCCCGTTCTGAAATATTTCTATTTTGAAGACTTTACGAATGACTTCATGATCTTTTCCTCGGACCGGCCCGGAGGTAAGGGCGGTTTTGACTTGTACTACGTGGGAATACCCCGTTTCAAAATCTACGAAAATTACGTCGATTTCGATTAGAGGTAATACATAAACATACCCCGGACCTTTTCAGATCCGGGTATAAATGCAACTGATTGGTCAGTAGAGTATTAGTTACCGAAAAGATAGAATCGGACTAGTACCGGTTCCTGTTGTAACCGCCACCGCCACGGTTGTTGTCACCACCACGATTGTAACCGTCACCACCGCCACGGTTGTAACCGCCACCACCACGATTGTAGCCACCACCACGATGATAGCCGCCGTCATTACTCCGTTCAGTTTTTGGACGGGCTTCATTGACAACAATAACCTTGCCCTCGAACTCTGTATTATTAAGAGAATCAATAGCTTTCTGTGCTTCGCCGTTATCGGGCATTTCAACAAAACCAAATCCGCGTGAACGGCCGGTTTCACGGTCAGTAATAATGTTGGCAGAAGAAACTTCGCCAAACTGTGCAAATAAGTCCTGCAAACTATTGCCCTTCGTAGCAAAGTTCAGGTTAGAAACGTAAATATTCATTATTTTTATTATGTGTGTAAATTACTATTTTGCCAGTACAATCCGTACTGCGTTCATTCCGCGGGTTCCGCGTTCGGTCTCAAAAATGACCAGGTTTCCTTCAGCTATTCCTGCCGGAGCTTCGGATATGTGAAAGAAATATTTTTCCGTTGAGCCGAGATCTTTAATAAAACCATATCCTTTTGCCTCATTAAAATGTTCCACCCGACCTTTAAATGTTACCGGTCCGGTTTCAATCTTTTTTGGAGTTGCTATAACTACATTATCGGGATTGATTTCTTTTTTCAGGTTGACTTCGGGGGGTGTATCGCATAAGTTACCGTTTTCGTCAACATAAGCGATCATATCGTCGAATGAAGAAGTTCCGCCGGCCTGGCGAGCTTCTTTACGTTTTTGTTTTTCAAGGCGCTTCGCCTGTTTTTTCTTTTCGTTTTCTTTCTTTCCAAATGATTGTGATTTTGCCATTCTATCTAATTAACTAATAAAAAAATTTGCCATTCTTAGTGTCTATACCGTCTGCGTCTGTCTGTTTAACGCGTCTGCGTCTGCGTTTGCTATGTCTGCGCCGTCTGCTCCTTGCCCCGTCTGTCTCCGGATATCGGCGAAAAAAAATACTTAACCTGTCTGGCAAAATATTAAGAAAGAAACGATCAGAATGAACTAGCGTTGTTTATTCGGCAAAGGTAATCAATATTTCGATTTAGGTATCGCAAGTCATTAATCAATATGCAAATCCTGCATAATAACGCTTGCACCTCGGCTCTTTTGACCTATGCCTTTACGGCGGTGCACCAATATCCCCTGCTGTCAACAAATACGGTTCATTTCAACTATTTTTTATAACAAGCTCAATAACTGTTATTTGCGTTTTGTATGCCGAGGAAGTTGAACCTTTGTTCCTTTACGGAAACCTCCCGTTGAACGGGCAGCATTTCCCATTGGCTGCGCTAACGAGGTGCAGTTCCTGCCCGTTAAAGAACTCTCACAAGCTATTCAGAACGGGAAACGCCTCCCGGTTGCTGACGCAACCGCGTCCTTCCCTCCGCGGGCACGAGGTTTCCCTTCTCTGAATAGCTTGTGATGTCCTTTGGGGAGTGCGGTACAGCAAGGTGGGTGGTGCAGCAAGATTCCATCTTCACTCGCTTAATGCAAATCAAGGGTCAAATTGCAAAAAGTGTCAATTTGCTGTATATGTGCGCTTTGTGCCCCAGGCATGTTTGACCCTTGATTCGGGCATCACGTATTCATTGGGTTTTCGGTCATATGTACGACAAGGGTCAAATGTTTTCAAAAGCTAACACACTGGTTATTTGCGCTTTGGTAGCAGATATTGTTTGACCCTTGAATTCCGCCTCACCTCTCTCACTCCTCACTCCTCACTTCTCACTTAATTTCCGGAGAGCAGTGCGTCCCATCTGTATTGTCTCTGCTCTATATTGGGTAGATTGACTACATTTGTCTGATTAAACTGGTTATACTTCACGAATCATATGAGGACAAAGCATTTACTCTTTGGAATAATGTTATTGGGATTGACATCATGTGATAAAATCATCAATAATAAGATTTGGGACATAAGCCCCGTAGTGGTTAATGTGCAGGTTACAGATGCCAATGGAGTTGATCTGCTCAATCCGGACAATCAAAACTCATTTGAGGCAAGTGGGATAAAAGCTATATATAAAGGCATTGAATATGAGTGTAATAAAAACGCCTCAGAGGTAAACACCAAAGCCTATATGCCCCATTTTTACGGACTGCAAATAAGTAAGGATATCAATAACGGTATTTATATCCTCAAATTTGGAGAACTGGACGGGGCAAAAAGTTACTTTAATGAGGAGGTGACCATCTTTTGGGGAAATGGGTCTTCAGATATTATAAAATTCAACAGAAAGTTTAGATGGAAACTTAACGGAGATCCGGAAAGTAGTGAAGAGTGGTTTATAAATGGCAATAAAGTATCTGGCAGAATTATCAAGATTGTTAAATAATTCCGGAGCAAAGCGACACCCCCCTTTTTGGAGGGGTCGAAGGGAGGAATAAACTAAGCGTGTTTGCCGCCTTTCGCGGTAAACGACGGTACAAAAAAAGCAGGCGTCTTGTCCTGCTTTTTTTGTACCCGGAGCCG
>CAZRJC010000013.1:0-53014 GCA_964600385.1 uncultured Muribaculaceae bacterium | reverse complement strand
TGGAAGATGCTGTTATTGTGGAGCGTTTTGGACTTATTGTTGATCCCAAATGGGGCTTCAGATTCGATAATAAAGGGGTAACCCTGTCGGGCAGTAAGGGAGCCGATGTTAAAACGGTTTTTAACGGAGTGGTAGCCAGTATCTGGATGGACAAGCGTGACAGCTACCTTATCCGCATATTGGTGAGCCATGGCGAGTACAGCACCATTTATTGCCATATGGTAGATGTGACTGTGAAAGAAGGAGACAAGATTACCACGGGACAAAAATTGGGAACCCTTTCACCTTTGGGAGAAGGGATATCCTATTTTCAGCTGTTGCACAAGAGTACGCCGCTCAACCCTGCCGAGTGGTGCCGATAAATTCCCTGATTACCGAAACATACGGAATGTACTGTTCTTCCTTCGGATGTATTGGGGTAAAATAACTCAGGAAATTCATGAGTCTTATAGCTTCGGGATAAGCATCCGATATGGGGGTAATGCGATGCAGCAGCGGTTCGGCATGGGATTTCAAAACGGCCAGTTCGTAGGGAAGAGCCGAGTTGAACATGGCATCTGCTTCTTCCTGGAAAGGAAAAATATTCTGACGTTCTCCGTAACTGATGCTTGGCCAGCGTAAAATGGTTTCTTCGGCCGACGTTCCCCTGAACTGTGCGTCCCTGACCATTCTTCTTATCATGCGGGTGTCTGTGGTGGAAATACGGTTGTTTTCGTCCATAGACAATGATGTCAGAGCCGAAGCATAAATTTTATATTTATTCTTTGCCGGAACATCCCGGGTGACGACAGGATTGAGTGCATGGATCCCTTCCATGATCAGGATCTCTTTTTCTCCCAGGGTCAGTTTCTTCCCGATAAAAGTGCGTTGCCCTTTAACAAAATCAAATACAGGAATCTCTACGGTTTCACCGTTCAACAACTGCTTGAGTTGCCGGTTGAGGAACGGAATATCCATGGCACCCAGACTTTCATAATCGTATTTGCCTTCTGCATCGAGCGGGGTGTCTTCACGGTTTACAAAGTAATTGTCCATTTCCAGCACAACGGGCTTCATGCCCATAATCTTCAGCTGGGTGGCAATGCGTTTGGATGTTGTTGTCTTTCCGCTGCTGGACGGACCGGCTATCAGCACCAATTTAACGTTTTCGCGTTTTGTAAGGATAGCGTCCACAATGGCCGCATAACACCTTTCATGAAAGGCTTCTCCCGTGAGTATGAGGTCTTTGACTTCTTCGTGCAGGATTTTACTGTTCAGACTGCCAATATCTTTTACCCCCATGATATCGGCCCATTTGATATACTCTTCAAATACATCGGCCAGTTTATGAAGTTTGGGTGGTACGTCTACCTGGCCGGGATTATCCGGTTGAGGATACTGGAGCAAAAAACCGTTGTGAAAACGTACCAGGTGGAAAAGTTTCAGATATCCGGTAGACGGCACAAGCGGCCCGTAGAAGGTGTCGGCATATCCTTTCAGATAATAAACCGAAGTATAAAAATGACCGCGTGTTTCCTGCAACAGGGCTTTTTGTGTAAAACCATTTTCCCGAAACAGTTCTTTTGCCTGTTCCATTCTTATTTTTTCTCTGCTGAAAGGCATGTTGGCAGCGACCATTTGTAACATGGCGGCTTCCAGAATGGCCATGTCTTCGTCTGTTTCCTGGCGCCCGTCGGGAAATTCAAGGTTGCAATACAGAGAATTGGTTACAGAAAATGAAATACGCAGCCGGGCTTCAGGAAATATGTCCCTGACCGCCCGTTGAAGAAGAAAAGATAATGAACGAACATACGTTCTTCGTCCGTCGGGATGCGTATAATCGACAAATTGAACATCATGCGGGTGAAATAATTCAAAGTCGAGACTCTTGAGCCGGTTATCCACCAGGGCGGCCAGATACCCGGGAGCGTCCTTGCCGTTCTGCTGAACGTTAATTTCGTATAAAGTCTTCATTTATTTTTGAAGGTTAAGCCATTCATTTAGTAGTTGCCCTGTATAGGAGTGCAAATTTTTTGCCAGCTCCTCCGGCGTGCCGTATCCCACTACATTGCCGCCGTCTTTACCGCCCTCCGGCCCCAGGTCAATGATGTAATCAGATGATTTTATGATATCCGGATGGTGTTCAATGACCACAACCGTATTACCCTTATCGGTCAGTCTGTGCAGTATTCCCAGCAAAACGTTAACGTCTTCGAAATGAAGTCCGGTAGTGGGCTCGTCAAGAATGTAAAAGGTTTTTCCGGTAGAATGGCGGGACAGTTCTCCGGCCAGTTTTACGCGCTGGCATTCTCCGCCGCTCAGGGTGGTGGAAGGCTGCCCAAGCTTGACATACCCGAGTCCGACTTCCTGCAGTGTTTTAATCTTTTGCAGTATGGACGGAACGTGTTCAAAGAATTCTACTGCCTGGTTAATGGTCATGTCAAGGACCTCATAAATATTCTTCCCTTTGTAGCGTACGGCCAGTGTGTCACTCTTGTACCGTTTTCCCTGGCACACGGGACATGGCACGTGCACGTTGGGGAGAAAATTCATTTCAATGGTTTGCAGTCCGGCTCCCCGGCATTCTTCGCAACGTCCCCCCTTGACATTGAAAGAGAAACGGGACGCCTTGAATCCACGGGTTTTGGCATCGGACGAGGTTTCAAACAGCTTGCGGATGTCAGCAAACACATTCGTGTAGGTGGCGGGATTGCTGCGAGGTGTTTTCCCAATGGGGGATTGGTCCACTTCAATTACCTTGTCAATATGGGAGATTCCCGACACCGACCGGAAAGGAAGCGGCTGTTGTTTTGTATGGTAGCATTTATGTGAAAGAATTGGGAGCAGGGTGTCGTTAATAAGCGTCGATTTCCCGCTCCCGCTAACCCCGGTGACACAAATAAAGCAACCCAGAGGAAAACTTACGCTTATGTCTTTAAGATTATTGCCTGTTGCCCCGCAAACAGTCAGTACTTTGCCGTTCCCCTGTCTTCTTTCGACGGGAACCGGGATTTTTTTGTTTCCTGTCAGGTATTGCCAGGTAAGACTTTTGGAAGGTTTTTCCAGAAAATCCTTAATGGGTCCGGAATAAAGCAATTCCCCTCCCTTACGCCCTGCGCCCGGGCCTAGGTCTACCAGCCAGTCTGCGCTTCGGATAGTTTCCTCGTCATGTTCTACTACGATTACAGAGTTGCCAGAATCGCGCAGTTTTTCCAGGGCCTTGATCAGCCGGCGGTTATCCCTCTGATGCAGCCCAATGCTCGGCTCATCCAGGATATAAAGTACATTCACCAGCGACGAGCCAATCTGAGTTGCCAGCCTTATTCGCTGACTTTCCCCACCGCTCAGGGTGCGGGTGGCTCTGCCAAGGGACAAATAGGATAATCCCACGTCTGTGAGGAACCGCAACCTGTCCCGGATCTCTTTGAGAATGTCTCCGGCTATCAGGTTTTGACGCGAAGAAAGCCGTGTTTCAAGTTCCTCGAACCAGGCGGACAAAGCCTGTATGTCCATGGTACACAGATCGGCAATATGTTTCCCGTCAATCCTGAAATAGAGAGAACTTTCCTTTAGGCGGGTTCCATGACACAGCGGGCACTCCACCTCTTCCAGATACTGTTCTTTGGATGTCATATTGTCCTGCGAATCGTCGTCGGACTGTTCCATGCTGTTTACCAGTCCGGGGAAAGTAACGGCATACGTGCTTCCCACACTCGAATTGACATAAACGAGACTTTCACTTCCGTACAGAAGAACGTCCATAGCCTCTTCCGGTATTTCATCAATGGGGGAATGTAAAGAAAAGCCGAACTTTCTGGCCACACCTTCCAGCAGGCGAAAGATCTGATTCTCGCGTAACTTGCCGAAAGGCGCCAGACCACCCTGCGCAATGGAAAGCTTGGGATCGGGAATGATCTTGTTCAGGTCTATCCGTGTTACGTAGCCCAGCCCCTTACATTTGGGACAGGCACCAAGAGGTGAATTAAATGAAAAAGTGTACGGAGCAGGCTCGGGAAGTGAAAGGCCGCTCTCGGGACACATCAGGTGTTTGCTGTAATGAGAAATGTTTCCTGTCTCGGTTTCCAGTACGGAAAAAGTATCTTTACCGTGATAAAGGGCTGTGTTTACCGACTCCCGCAGCCGGCTGATCCCGGATTTGTCTTCCTCTCCGGTTCCGCGCGGGGGAATAAGCTTGTCAATGACAATTTCTATAAAATGGTTCTTATACCGGTCAAGAACCATATTATGAGTAATGTCTGTAAGTTCGCCGTCTATGCGGGCCTGTAAGAATCCTTTTTTCAGAATCTGTTCCAGCAGTTCTTTATAGTGGCCTTTACGTCCCTTAACGACAGGGGCCAGCAGGATAACTTTTTTCCCGCCAAACTGTTCTCCAATGAGAGAAACCATCTGTTCTGCGGAATAGCGGATCATGGATTTTCCGGTCGCCGGAGAATAGGCGACCGAGGCTCTGGCATACAGTAGCCGAAGGAAATCATATATTTCCGTTATGGTGCCTACCGTGGAACGCGGATTGCGGGCTGTTGTTTTCTGCTCAATGGCAATGATGGGGCTGAGCCCCGAGATAAAATCCACGTCGGGCCTTTGCAGGGTTCCCAGGTACTGACGGGCGTAGGAAGAAAGTGTTTCCAGGTAGCGTCGCTGCCCTTCTGCATACAATGTATCAAAAGCCAGAGAAGACTTGCCGCTCCCGCTTAATCCGGTGATAACACACAGGGAATTGCGCGGGATCTGCAGGCTTATATTCTTGAGGTTGTTAACCCTTGCGCCTTCGATACATATATTACTCCGGGCCATGACAGGTTTTACAAATGTTGCAGGTAGGGATTCTGATGCCACTCTTCTGTGAGCGTCGAAGATGGACCGTGCCCCGGATAAACTGTTGTTTCCAGGGGCAGCGGCTTTATGATCTGCTCCAGCGATTCAATCAACTGATCGTAATTACCTCCCGGCAGGTCTGTTCGTCCGATACTGCCGGCAAACAGGGTGTCTCCGCTTAATAACCAATTCCGTGAAGGTATATAAAAACACAAACCTCCCGGGCTGTGACCCGGTGTATGAAATACCTGAATTTCAGACTCTCCGAACCGGATTACGTCCAGGTGGTTCAGGGGTGTGATAAATGCATCGGGTTGTGGAATATTAAGCCCGAAGAATGACGAATAAGCCTCGGCCCGTTTCAGATTGGATTCTTCCAGTTTATGCGCCAGAAAAGGAATCTGATATGTCCTGAGCACAAATTCGAGACCCATGATATGGTCAAAATGACAATGGGTGTTGGCTATTAGTTTGGGGACCAGTCCACGATCTTCTATGAAATGCACAAGACGTTTCTCTTCGGTTTGGGTATAGCATCCCGGATCCACTATCATACACTCTTTGGTGTGATCCCAAAGGATATAACAACAAGTTCTAAGATCGTTGAAATAAAATGACTTGATTTCCATAAATCGTTCTCTTTACTGTGTTCCCTCCAACATCGGGACAAATTGATATGACCCGAAATCTTCTGTACGAAACTCATTCTCATTAATTCTTGTGATCCTGAGCATCCGCTGGTTTTCTTCACCTACAGGGACTACCATACGGCCATTCACGGCCAGTTGCTGCAGCAGACCCTGAGGGATATCAGGAGCACCACATGCAATCAGAATGCCATTAAACGGAGCAAACAGAGGTAACCCGGCAAAGCCGTCTCCGAAGATCAGTCCCGAAGTGCCGAATCCCGCTGCTATCAGGTTTTTTTGAGCCTGTATATGAAGCTCTTTTATGCGTTCAATGGAATATACCTTATATCCCAGGGCTAAAAGTATGGCTGCCTGGTAGCCGCATCCCGTGCCTATTTCAAGCACTTTGTCCCATTTGCGGCATCCCAGCAGAAAGGTTTGCATGGCTACAGTAAAAGGTTGAGAAATTGTCTGTTTGGCGGCAATGGGAAGTGGCCGGTCTTTATAGGCCAGATGCTCCAGCCCTTTATCAACAAACAAATGGCGCGGAACTTTTTCCATGGCATTGAGAATATTCTGTGGAAAAGGATATTTTCCGGCCAGCTCCTGAATGAGCTGTTTTCTCTGTCCTTTATGTATGAGGGAGTCTTGCATGTCATAAAATCAGCCTCCCTTCAGCAGAGGAAAGGAGGCTGACAAGTATTTAGGTTTGAAAACTATTTCATTCCGTGGTGAACGGCAGCTTCATATTGTTTGAGTGAAGGATCTGCCTGGAAAGCTTTGGCTTTGTATTCGTTGGCCTTGGCTGTTTCGTTCAGGCGTGCATAGCATACTCCGGTGCAATACAGCACATAAGCATCTTCCTGATTAAGTCCCTGAAGGGTTTTGAGGGCGTCTTTAACCTGGTTCTGATTCATCAGGGAAATGGCGTAATTGATATCTTTGGCTTCTGCAAGCATTTTGGCTGCCTGAGCATTCTGGCCGTTGTAGATAGCGAGTACTCCGCGGTAATACTTGGTGGCATTGTTGTCACTAACTCCGTCGAGGGCAGCGGAAGCCTTGTCATACATGCCTTTCTTCATGAAGACACAGGCACGTTGCAGCTGGATCATATCTTTTTCCTTCTGATCGTCGGCTACGATAGCTCCATCATCAAGAATTTTTACTGCATTATCCAACTCGTTAATCTGGATGAAGTTATATGCCATGTTGATATACAATTCTACGGCATCGGGATAACGTTCAAGAGATCTCTTATAGAGTGCAATGGCTTTTTCGGGTTCCATTTCCGAAGCAGCACCAATGATATCATTAGGTGTCAGGTATTCAGGATGATTGTCGGCAATGGCAAGAATTTCCGAGGAGGTGAGGGCTATAGGCTGGAAGTTTACTACCACGGCACCGTAACGGAGTAGAGGCATCATAACGTTCTTAACTTCCTGGTTGTTTGCAATTTCTGAACGAATTTGCTTCTCAGCTTCTACAGGATCTGAAGACAGCCTGAGGAATTTCTCGGCCAGTTGTTCTTTATTACTTATGTTGGATTCTTTTATGGAAGTATAGAATTCATTCCAGAAGCCGAGGCCGGATGTGCTGGAAACAGTCCATGCACCGGCGGGAATTTCTTTTTGGTAACCTTGTTCTTTCAGCGCTTTTTCAAAGAAACTGCGTGTGTTATCAGCACGTTTTTTGGCGAGGGGATCGTTAATGCGGGCCATCCCTTCAGGAGAAGCGTTCCCCTGTACGTCAATCTGGGTGATCACGAAATCATCGCGGTCAGTCAATTGTTTGAGTGAATTAAGCGTGCGGGTGATTTCCGGTTGTCCTGCAATGGCTTTGGTTACTGTAAATCCGTTTACCGGGAAGTATACTTTACCCCTGAGAGTGGCACGGACATCAGACTCGGAAGCTATATGTGCCATGTAAACGGGAAGAACGGGAGACAGCGGGACCAGAACAGGCCAGCTGCAAAGCGGCAGAACCATTTCTTCTTTGCTCAGACAGTTGTACGTCCATGCACGTGATTGAAGAGTGGCTGTTGCCAGACCATCGTGATAAGGCACGGTTGTGCTGTAGCATATTACCTGTGGTACGGACCAATCCACTACCGGGTAATCGGTGTCTACAACGCCATATCCCTGAACGGTATAGTAAGGGAGTTCCTTCACGTCGCCGTTGGCATAAAGAATTGAGGGCATGATGCAGAAAGTAATGCGCTTTTCAAAGTAATTGGCAGGTACTTCTACACAGAAAGAAATTTTTACGGTACCGTTTTGTTGAACATCAAATACAGGTTCTCCACAAACAATCCCGGAATAATCGGCAGGAATCCTTGATGTTGCACACGATGCGGCAACAAAGCACAATGTGCTCAGGATGAGAACGTTAAAAATTTTCTTCATGGTTATTTAGATTATGTAATAGTCTCTATCTATCAGGGTTATATGCAAAGTTAGGTAAAATATTGCTACACAACAATAATTTCTGTTAATTACGTGTTAATTGTTTTTAGGGCACTTTTTGCCTATATTTGCTGTAGAAAAATTGTCAGTCATGCATATAGCCATAGCAGGAAATATTGGAAGCGGGAAAACGACACTTACCCGGTTGCTGTCAAAACATTACGGATGGGTTCCCCGGTATGAAGAAGTGGTCGATAATCCTTACCTGGCTGATTTCTATGAGGACATGAACAGGTGGTCATTCAACCTCCAGGTCTTTTTCCTTAACCGCCGGTTGGGAGGCATTGTAGAGATAAGCAAAACAGGACAGACGGTTATACAGGACCGTACCATTTACGAAGATGCCTGCATTTTTGCCACCAATCTGCATTCCATGGGGCTCATGTCCACCCGGGATTTTGATAACTATATCAAGTTATATGAACTGATGATCTCTCTTATCCCGGCTCCGGATCTGGTAATTTACCTGAGGGCTTCGGTCCCCACCCTGGTAAGCCGTATCCAGAAACGCGGAAGGGAATATGAGAGCTCCATAAGACTGGATTATCTGAAAGGCCTTAACGAAAGATACGAGGCCTGGATTGAAAAATACGAGGGTCCCAAATTGATTTTGGAAGTAGATCACCTTCAGGTGGAGGAGAATCCGGAAGATCTGAGCGTTGTCATTGACAAGATAGATGCACGTCTGCACGGCTTGTTCTGATATGCGTTCCTCCGGAGGGATTTGAGGCGTTTGAGTAAGGCGCGTGTGTTCATACACGTAAATGATTTGCTTGTTTTATGTTGGTCAGGACGTATGGAAGTGCGGTATATGGTATTGACGCCATTACCGTTACTATTGAGGTGGATGTTTCCCCGGGTATTAATTTTTTTCTCGTCGGGTTACCCGACAGTGCCGTTCGCGAATCGCAGCAACGGATTTCAACCGCTGTGCAGTCTGTGGGGCTCAAAGTCCCCGGTAAACGCATAGTGATCAATATGGCTCCGGCCGATATCAGGAAGGAAGGATCGGCATACGATCTGCCGCTTGCCCTGGGCATACTGGCGGCCTCGGGGCAAATAGAATCCAGGGTCCTGGAACATTTTGTCTGCATGGGTGAACTGGCGCTGGACGGGTCGCTCAGGCCAATCCGCGGGGCCTTGTCCATTGCGCTTCATGCCCGTACCTGTGGGTTTGACGCATGTATTTTCCCCCTCGACTCGACCGGGGAAGCATCCGTTGTGGAAGGAATCCACATCTTTGGAGCCGGACATCTTTCCGAGGTGCTGGATATCTTAAACGGAGTGGGAGAGCCCGTTTCCCCCTGTCTGCCGGAAAACAAAAACACCGCCGGAAACTTGCACGAAGTTCCGGACTTTGCCTTGGTGCGGGGCCAGGAACAGGCAAAGAGAGCCCTTGAAGTGGCGGCAGCCGGTTCACATAACGTGCTGCTATCGGGTCCTCCGGGCGCGGGAAAGACCTTTATGGCCAGATGCATCCCCGGAATATTGCCTCCTCTTACGATGGACGAGGCAATGGAAACAACCCGGATTTATTCGGTGGCAGGTATTCCGGCCGCGGAAGGAAGCCTTATGGTACGGCGTCCGTTCAGGGCGCCTCATCATACAGCCTCGGTCATTTCACTAACCGGCGGAGGGGTTGGAGCGTCTCCCGGAGAAATCTCCCTGGCACACAACGGAGTACTTTATCTGGATGAACTTCCCGAGTTTTCGAGAAGCGCACTGGAAGTCTTGCGTCAGCCTCTGGAAGACGGATACATCCAGCTTTCCCGAGTACGCTACAAAGTCTCCTATCCGGCCCGCTTCATGCTGGTCGCTTCCATGAATCCCTGCCCCTGTGGTTTTTTCGGGCATCCTTCCCATACCTGTATTTGTACAGAGTTTCAGGTACAGCGCTACTAGAACCGTTTATCTAAAACCCTTCTGGACCGGATTGATATACAATTGCATATTAAACCCGTAGAAGAGGAAGCTCTGATACCTGCCGTTCATGGAGAAACTTCGGTGCAAATAGCGGAACGGGTTGCCGCGCAAGAGAGATTTTAAGATTTTAAACGCCTGATATCCAGGTGCATAATTTTGGTGAAATTAACGTTGCGCGGTAATCCGGGTTTACCTTAGAGAAATACAGTTGCACAGTAACCCGGAAATGCCTCAAACTCTGCCACAATGCCATTTCCATACAAGCGAAGAACACAACAAGGTATTCAGAAAAAGGGAAACCTCGCGCCCGCGGAGGGAAGGACCCATTGGCATCAGCCAATGGGAGGCGTTTCCCATTCTGAATACCTTGTTATCGTTCTTCACCGCTGCGGGAATTTTTTGTTCTTGAGCAGAATCCTGAATTAAACATTAATTTTGCACCATTGAACTGATTACCTCATGGAACTGATATTCACTCTTGGACAAATAGAAAAAGCGGCCAGACAGTTGCTGGATTACACAGGCCGGCAGGGGATAGTGGCCTTTTACGGGCAGATGGGAGCCGGAAAGACCACATTCATAAAACAACTATGTGCCGTACTGGGAGCCGAGGATATGGTAAACAGCCCTACTTTTACACTGGTCAATGAGTATATGTCGACCGATAAGACGCCCATTTATCATTTTGATTTCTACCGGATAAACAAGCTGGAAGAAGCCGTAGACATGGGTTGCGAAGAGTATTTCTATGCGCCCCGTGCTCTCTGCCTGATTGAATGGCCCGAGCTGGTGGATCCCCTGCTTCCGGAGGACACCATCCGTCTGCAGTTGGACGTGCTGCCCTCCGGAGAGAGAAAAATTAGTTTAAAGCCTTAAGCCCGGGATCTAGAGGATTTCCCCAATGCAGGCGCTTTGGCAGAGGGCTTCTACCTGACTGCAGGCCTGGGGGCTTACCGCTACCAGCAATCCGCCGCTTGTCTGGGGATCACACAGCAGGAATTTGATTTCGTCCGGAAGGGTACCGCCCGAGGGAATGCCCACGGTAACCGTATTGTCTTCCGCTGAATAGGTCATACGATGACCATAGCTGGCATAGTTCCTGTGGGTACCGCCCGGAATGCATCCGGAGTTGATGTATTGCTCAATGCCGGCAATCAGGGGAATGTCATTTACCCGAAGTCTTGCCGTAAAGCCACTCCCGTCAACCATTTCCAGGCAATGGCCCAGCAGGCCGAATCCCGTGACATCTGTCATGGCATGGACGCCTCTCATCAGAGCCAGTTCCTGCCCCAGATCATTCAATGTGGTCATGAGCCTGAGGGCTTCTTCACGGTGTTCCCTGGTTGCCTGGCCAAATTTGATTCCGGTGCTTATAAGGCCAATGCCAAGGGGTTTGGTCAGGTACAGTCTGTCGCCTTTTCGTACGCTGTTATTGCGCTTTACTCTGGATGAGTTGATTATGCCTGTGACAGCCAGCCCAAAAATCGGGTCGGCACTATTAATGCTGTGGCCTCCAGCCAGCGGGATTCCGGCATGAGAACAGACTGTCCGTGCCCCGGCAACGACTTCTGCCGCTACATTTGCCGGTAATTTGTCCAGTGGCCATCCCAGAATGGAAATGGCCATAAGGGGACGTCCTCCCATGGCATAGATATCCGATATGGCATTGGTCGCGGCAATCCTTCCGAAATCAAAAGGATCGTCTACAATTGGCGTGAAAAAATCGGTAGTACTGATCACAGCCTGTCCGTTGCCAATATCAAATACAGCCGCATCGTCTTTGGATTCGTGCCCTACCAGAAGTGAGGGAAACGATTGCGAAACGCAGGTTTGGGTATGTTGGAGGCTTCCGTGCAGGATTTTCTCCAGTTCTTTTGGAGCAATTTTGCATCCGCAGCCGGCTCCCGGGCTGAATTGTGTAAGCCGAATGGATTCCATGGGAATTTATAATGTAATTACTTTTTCGCTCTTGGTTAGTACTTCAACAATATCCTGCATAGTTGCCACCGTTCCGACAGACAATGTTTCTGAAAGTTTCAGGAAGTTAAGACAGGTTTTGCATACCACAATATGTGCCCCCTTTGCTTCCAGTTGTCTTAACGTTTCAATGACAGGCGATCCGTTGCAGCATAGTTTCACACCTTCTGCGTAACAGCAGACAAAAGAGGGAACTGTGTCATTTGCAATCAAGAGGTTCAGATAATTGGTGATGAGTGTCAGTGCAAGTTCTTCGGGGGCATTTCCCATCCCGTAACGGTTCAGTATGAGGGTGAATTTCTTATTCATTGTTGTTTATTTGATTTCAATCTTGTTTCAATCTGGAATGTGTATGATTTGTCATAATAAGCCAGACAAATGCCAAGGGCTTTCCGAATATCCCCGTTTTGACAGGCATCCAGCGCCTGATAGCACTTATCGTAACCAAGGCGTTTTTCTATCCTGAGTACGGATTCACAGAGTAATGAGGGCGGAAAACATGCGTATTCCTGCATGAGGCGCTCAATACGGATTTCAGTTGGGGTCTCCAGTACATGAAATTCCGCCTGTTCCATTCTTTTCCATAATCCACTGGGAATGGAACATTTGCCCACATTCCGGCTCTCATCTTCAAGCCATACGGGACGAAGAGGATCAAGTTGCGAGAATTCGTGGAACAACATGTTTTCGAAATGTTCTGTGCTGGGCTGAGGCGGCATGCCAAGCCATCCAAAGGCAGATCCTTTATGGTTGGCCAGGCCTTCCAGGTCTATAACCTGTTCTCCTGCTGCACGCATCTGAAGGAGCCTTTCTGTTTTTCCGCTGCCGGTAAGGCCTCCCAAAATGATTATCCTATGTGGAATATGATTAAAAAAATCCAGTACGAGGGATCTATAGGCTTGGTATCCTTTTTCGAGAGTAAAACAGCGAATGCCTGTTTGTTCCAAAAGCCAGGCAACCGCTCCGGAACGCATGCCGCCTCTCCAGCAATGAACAAGCAACTCCCTGTCCGACAGATCAAGTCCCGCGCGGGCCATCGCTTCCAGCCTTGGCCCAACCAGTTCCAGACCCTTGAGTACGGCATCCCTGCGTCCCTGCTGAACGTACAGGGTGCCCACCAATGCTCTTTCCTCGTTGGTGAATAACGGTAAATTAACAGCCCGCGGAATATGACCCTGAGCATATTCCGCGGGCGTTCTTACGTCAATAACAGGCGATTCGAGCGATTTTGCCAAAAAGTCTTTAATGTCCAGCGGTTTTGACATGCCGCAAAGGTAGAAAAAACCTTTTATTTTTGCTTGCGCTCAATCAGGTAGGCAACCAAAAGTCCGAGTCCGCCAAAGAATAACGGGGTAGCCAGCATGAGGAAACTGTTAATGAAACCGTAGTTGCCATTGAAGCATTCCGCTCCGTTATAGGGGAGCCAGTAGGTGAGACCCATCCAGACAACCAAAAGACCAAGGCCCAGACCAATCAGGAGGCATGCAGGACGAAGAATGCCTTTGGGATCTTTTTTGACCATTACTTCCCAGGAGGGATTAAGATTCTTGAAGGCGGCCAGTGTCTCGGGATCCATGGTGGATATGCTTTCCAGCAATTTAACGCGTTCTTTGCGAGTGGCTATGCGATCCCAGATGGCATAGATAAAATAAAAAACGGTAGCGACAATCAATACAGGTGTTAAATCCATTTTTTTGTAATTTTAAAACGTTAAACTTTTAATAACTCGTTTCTTTGACGCCAGACCTTTATTTTGGTTACACATGTAACCCTGAAACATGTTTTGCGTCAAAGTTGCAACAGAAACACAGCGCGCCTGATATCCCTTGGAAGATAAACTATACATAGAAAAGGCATTAAAAGGAGACACCCGGGCTTACGGCGTGTTGGTGGATAAATACCAGAGCCTTATATTTGTGCTGGTAAGGCGTGTGTGCAACAATTCCGACGATGCCATGGAGGTTTCTCAGGATGTGTTCCTTAAAGCATACCAGCAGCTTCACACTTTCAGGGGAGCTTCTTCGTTTGCCACCTGGCTGTACCGGATAGCCTTCAATACAGCCATAAGCAGTGTAAGGAAAACCAGTTCCGGAGGCAGGAACCGGGGTGCCTATGAAACCGAGATTAAACACACTCAGGATGCCTGGGATGAAGATCCGGACCCTGAACGGGAAGCACAATTTGAAAAACTGAGACAACTGGTAGATGATTTACCTCCCTCTGAGCGATTGCTCATAGAGTTGTACTATTATAAGGAATTGAAGATGGAAGAGGTGGCCTATATAAGCGGAATGACTGTAGCCAATGCGAAGGTTCGCATTCACAGAATCCGCCAGAAATTACAAACCGAAATGACTGTTTCTTAAAGACCGGTATTATGAAAACGATTGAAGAACAATTTTTTGCACATGAAAGGAAACAGCGGACAATAGAAGCGTCCGGAATGCCTTCTTTACGGGGGAATGTTATTGATATTCTGGACAGGCAGGCTGCTTCGCACAGAAAATTCCGGATTTGGGCCTGGATAACCGGCATCTCGGCATTTGCCGGACTGGTTGTGGCGTCATGTATTTATTCAGGGGAAACCTACCTGTCTTTTTTCAGATGGATTGAGCGAACGGCCGTTTCCCTGTCAGCAGCTGTATCGGATACCGTCCGTCAGATTCTGGTTAAAACAGGTGAGATCGTGTCAGGAATTTTTACAGGATTACAATTACCGGCCATAGAAAAGGCCACAGCGGAAATTTCCGTGTGGCCCGTTCAGATTTGGTATGTGCTGGCTCTGTTATTTGGAATTGTCCTTCTGGTTGGTGCAGACAAACTGATCCGGCACAAATTCCCGGCTTAATCGTTGTTCATTTGCGGGATATCTACTGTGTTTTCATAATCTCCAAGTAAATAACGGGCAAAATAATCTGCCATACGCCAGAAGAAATATTCATCCATGTCGCCAAAACCGTGACGTTGTCCGGGAAGAATAAGCATATCGAACCGTTTGTTGGCCCTGATAAGCGCGTTGGCAACACGCAGGGTGTTTCCGGGATGCACGTTGTTGTCGATGTCCCCGTGAATCAGAAGCAGACGACCGCTGAGATTATTCGCCAGTTGTGAGTTTTTACCTATGCTGTAGGTAAAGGTCGTGTCTCCTTTTGAAGTTATTTCTTCCAGGACTCCGTGGTGTTTTTCACTCCACCAGCGGTTGTATATGTTGTTTTCGTGATTCCCGGCACAGGAAACGGCTACTTTGAAAAAATCGGGATATTGAAGAATAGCGGCAGTGGACATGAATCCCCCTCCGGAATGACCGTGAATACCTACCCGGCCTGCATCAATGTAATTGTAGCGGGCAGCTAGTTGCTCAATGGCATATTTCTGATCTTCCAGACCGTAATCTCTTAAATTGCCGTAGCCAAAATTATGATACCATTTGGAGCGGTTGGGGTGTCCGCCCCTGTTTCCGACAGATATCACAACAAAACCCATCTGAGCCAGGCGGTCCAGCCGGTTCATGGATTTGCTCCAGGATTGTCCGGGCCCTTCTACCTGCGGTCCGGGGTAAACATAGGTGATGATGGGATATTTTCGTGAAGGGTCAAAATCAAACGGTTTATACATAACCCCGTAAAGATTGGTTATTCCGTCGGCGGCTTTAACGGTAAAGCGTTCAGGGAATACATAACCGGCTTCTTTCAGCAGGCTTAGGTCTGCCGTCTCGAGCGACATGATCTTGCGTCCGCTTTGATCGTACAGGTCTGTCCTGGGGGTTTCGTCTACTCTGGAATAATTAAGCACAAAGTATTTATTGTCATCACAGAAATTGGCTGCCTGATGATAGTCGCCGGGGGTCAGCAGACGAACTTCGCTGCCGTCGAGTCTGGCCCGGTAGATATGTTCGAAATACGGATCTTCTCCCGGTTCACGACCGCAGGCAGAGAAATATACGGTACGCGTGGCATCGTCCACTCCCAGTATTTGTTCCACATGCCAGGGCCCCGAGGTAATGGCGTTTTTGAGGGTGCCATCCTGGTTGTACAGATACAGATGACCCCAACCGGTTCTTTCGGACCAATGGATGAGTTCCTGCCCGTTATTTGCCAGGTACAAAGGTCTGGTTTCCACGTAGGTGTTCATGCGTTCTTCCACAACGGTCAGCGTGGTGTCCTTGTCGAGAAGCACTTTACACAAGTCTATTCGTTTGAGATCGCGACTGGTACGGTACAGGTAAAATTGATTGTTGTTGCCGAGCCATTCGCCTGACCGGTATTCATCGGAAAAGGTGCGTTTCAGGGTCGGTTTCCAGACCAATGAAAGTGACTGGTCCTTAAATGCTTCTGAGGGTATGGTGCGCCATGTTTTGTCTTCCATGTTGAAAACGGCAAGGGACTGCTGTGGAATTTCTTTTTCTCCCGGCATCTCATATTTATAACGTTCCAGTTTGGGCCTGGGCTCGGCCAGTACGTCTACCACAAACAGATCCTTAACCTTTGTTTCATCGGACCGAATGATTACAAAATGTTTGGAATCGGGACTCCAGAGAAGATTCCATATGCCGGTACGTTTATTCAGTTCGGTGGAGTCTGCATAAAAATCTTCAGATCCGCTGCCAAAACCAAAATCCCTTGTGCCGGTGGTCGTAAGCCTGTGTTCCACAATGGTGGAATCCTTATCGTCTTTACGGGCTTTTTCAAAGTTTTCCCAATCCATCCAGTACAGGTCATAGTTGCGTGAGAACACTACGTATTCTTTATTCGGCGCAATATTGGCCCATGAGGGAACGGGTTCTTTCTTTTCCTCGTTCTCGAGCCAGGTCAGTTTGCGTGTGTTCCAGTCATATTCAAAGAAAAAAACGCGCTTTTCCTTACCGTTTTTCTTTACTTCTTTCTTCTCTGCATCTCCCTTGTCTTTTTTCTCAACCATTTCTGAACCGGTGACGCTGAAAGTAAAAGTTCGGTCATCTTTGAGTTTGAGTTCATTGATGGGTAAATGCAGTGCGTCGAAGGGATCTTTGGTGATTCTGGTCAGTTCTGCGGCCAGCTGATTGTTGTCAAACAAATCTTTTTTTATACTCTGAGCGGGATTGACTACATACCATTTTTTCCCTTCCGGACCTTCGTATGCATACCAAAAAAGATCCGATGCCTTGAACCATGTGGGACGAACATCGGTAGAGAACACCATTTTATTGACTTTCTTTTTGGAAAACCTGGCGGCCAGTTCATAATTTGCCTTTGGGCGGGCTGCTTTGTTTTGCCCCTGGGCGTAACTTACAGGCAGGCATAACAGCAACAGACCCAGTGTGACGAGGATTCTATTCATATAAGGATTATGTTTTAGTTATAAATTAAAGTTTGATGATTATGTTCTTTTTGTATAATGCAACAGCCATAAGGGTAAACAGGAGCACATAAATAATGGCAAAGACAAGAGATCCCAATTCGTTGTTACCGAAAACGGTCACACAAACATTGTTGTAAAACCAGCTGAGCACGTTGGTCGTGGTGCCGTCAGCTGTATCCCAGTGAATAACCCTGCCAAGAGTCTTTGTAAGCAATCCTGCCATGACAAAAGCGAACAGGGGATTACGTCCCAGTGCCTTGAACGGATAGAACCATTTCTCTTTACCACGGATATCAATAATGTAGACAAAGAACCCGAGCATAAGTAAAGTCCATCCGCCCGCATACAATACGTACGACGCGGTCCAAAGCGCCTTGCTGATGGGAAGTACTATGCTCCATAGCATTCCTACACCCAGGCTCGCCAGCCCGAATGTGTACAGATTGGCAGCGGCGTCTGTTTTGCTCGTTGAGGTACGGATGCAGTGTCCGGCCAGATACCCCATAATCACCGTTCCGGCCCCGGTGATCATACCCAAAAGGCCTTCGGGATCGAAAGGAAGACCGTATCCGTGATAAATATGATTGTCACCCAGAAGCCACAAATCTATAATGCCGGCAATATTCGTTTCTTTAGAATAGGGGTCCGCTCCTCCAAAGAAATAGAGGACAGCCCAGTGCAAAAGCAAAAGAACGCCCAGCGCGATGCATATCCTGCGTGGTTTTTTGAGCCACAGTACAAGGGTTCCGGCCAGGGCATAAGACAATGCAATACGTTGTAATACTCCAAATATTCTCAAATGCCCGTAATAATCCGTAATGTTTTGCCAGAAAGAAAGATTATGATCCGGATAAGGAGGATAAAAAGGAAACGCATTGAGCAACAGCCCGATAAGAAATATAAGGGCAGCCCGTTTGTATAGCTTAGAATAACCTTTTAATGAGAAAGCCAGGGCGGCTCCTACAACAAAGAGAAAAAAGGGAAATACAAGATCTGTGGGCGTACAACCTATCCAGGGAGCATGGCGCAGCGGAGCAAATATTTTGCCCCAGCTTCCCGGGTTGTTTACCAGTATCATGCCGGCTACAGTCATTCCGCGTAACACATCGAGTGCCACGTAACGTTTTGCAGAAAGTGAGGAAGACATTTGCAGAATAGTTTTCTACAAATATAGATTATTTATTTGCAAGATTCTCCAAACCGGCCCAATGCGAAAGAAGCGCAAAATACGGCACTCAGCGCTGCCGTCTCTGTCCTCAGGATAGACGGACCCAGATCCACCGGAACATATCCGCCGGCCACTGCCTGGTCAATTTCACCGGGTGAAAAATCTCCCTCGGGGCCAATAAGCACAATGAAGTCACTTTCCCTGGAAGACTTCATCCATTCATTAAGAGGCACCCGCGGCCTGTCGGTCCAGCAACAGGCAATTGCTTTGGCTGCAGCAGACCCTGAAGTTGCTTTCGTGAAATCGGAGAACAGTACAGATTCATGGATTTGAGGCAACTGAGCTCTTTTACATTGTTTAAGTGCTGCCACGGCAATGCGTTCAGACCGGTCAGTTTTGCAGGTTTTCCTTTCCGAGTGTTCGCAAATAAGCGGTGAAATCTCGTCGACTCCTGCCTCTGTGGCTTTTTCCACAAACCATTCGAATCGCTCCATGTTTTTTGTTGGTGCAACAGCCATGTGCAATCGGTAGGGACGGGCGCCGTACGAATCTGAACGTTCCGTTATTGTAATACGACAAGCATAGGGATCGGGATCCAGGATCCGGCCCGAGTACATGGTCCCCTTACCGTCGGTCAGGTTTACCGGATCATTTTCCTGCAGTCTGAGAACACGGACACAATGCCGGCTCTCTTCAGGATCGAGGGTATGAACGGGTGAATCAATGTGCTGGTTATAAAATAAATGCATAGCTTTTGGGTAAATACACTCAGGGTATCCACTCCTCAGGTATGGGAAAAGATTTGCCGGTTTTTTTGTCGTATGTAGACATGACACTTCGCGAACGCACCCTTACAACACCTTTGTCGTCTACAATTTCCTGGATCAGATGCACACTTTTCTCTCCTGTTTTTTCCAGGGCCGTTTCCACAAATAAATTGTCTGTAATAAAGCAGGGTACCATGAAATCGAATTCCGTATGAACCAGAATCAATACTTTTTCGTCTTTCATGAAATCCACGCTGTGGGGCATGATATTCTGCATGAATCCGTAGCGGCCGGCATCGCAGTAGTGCCCGAACATTACATTATTCACGTGGCCGAGCATGTCAATGTCGTTAAAACGGATCTGAAGGGCGAGTCTGTGTTTTTTCATGATGGTCAGGGTCTGATGATTTCAACTTCCCCGCCGGTCCCCAATTTAATGATGGACGATGCTTTTCCTGCGGCACCTGCTTCCAGGAAGGATGGTGCGCTCCAGTCCACCTGTTTCACGATTTGCGGGTCAATACCGGAATAGCGGGCCGGTGATTTTTCCCCGCTGAGATTGGCCGAGGTAGAGAGTATGGGCCGATGCAGCCTCCGGATCACCGACTGGCAGAATTCCTGGTTGGGTATGCGGATGGCTACACTGCCATCAGGGGCGCATACATCGGGCGCCAGGTTGATTCCCCCGGGATAGATGATGGTCAGGGGTTTATCGGCAACCTCGAGTAATTGTTCTGCTATTTCGGGTATTTGTTCAACATAGCGGCCCAACATATAAAGGTCCGCAACCAGAACTATATAATTCTTTGAAGCCGGACGGTTTTTCAGGACAGTTATCTTTTCTACTGCCGCAGGATTACAGGCGTCGCATCCCAGGCCCCATATGGTATCGGTGGGGTAAAGGATAACGCCCCCGCTGCGAAGCACTTTAACTGCTTCTTCTACAAAAGGAAGTATGTTTTCGTTTTGTCTCATGTGTCCGTTAATAATACATTCTGTTCTTACTTTTCCAGAAGCGGACCAGAATAAACCCGAATACCATGCCGCCCAGGTGAGCGAAGTGGGCAATGTTTCCGCCGCCAATCAACCCAAGAACCAGTTCGATAACGGCAAAAATGATCACAAAGTATTTTGCTTTCAGTGCAAAGGGGGTAAACATCAGTCTGAGCTGGTTGTTCGGGAAAAGCATCCCGTAGGCCAGCAGAATACCGTAAACGGCTCCGGAGGCTCCTACCGTAGGTGTCCCCATCAACTGGCGGTATTTATCTACAGCCAGAGCGGCGGTTGCACCCCCTTCGTTGATGGTGTTTACCAGCGAACTGGCTTCTATCCATTGAACGCCCATATGCATGGCGGCGGCACCAAGTCCGGTGACCATATAGTACAGGAAAAAACGTTTGGGACCCCATATTTGTTCCAGCACGGCGCCAAACATCCATAAGGCATACATGTTGAATAACAGGTGTCCGAAATTCCCGTGCATGAAAATATGTGTAATTATCTGATAGGGCTTAAAAAACGGCGAAGCCGGATAAAAAAGGGCAAAATGCTCTATCATGAATCCTTTGCTGACCATGGTCAACAAAAGCATCAGAACGTTTATGATGATTACATTCTTGATCACCAACGGCATGCTGGCGAAAAACCCGCCCCGGTTATAAGGAGAATACATAGTCTATACAAAAAATTTATCGATCTGGTCTTCCGGAACAATAGTCATACAGGGTTTCCCGGAAGGTGTGTAGTTTGGTTCTTTACATGCGAACAGCCGGTCAATGACTGACTGGTATTCAAAAACAGATTCATTCTCATTGGAACAGGCTTTCCTTCGTGCCAATATGGCAGCTATACGGAAGCCTTCCTGCCCTTTGGGAATCCCTTCTTCAAGCCATTCCATGATCTCTCCCAAAGATGTATGGATAGAGGCACAGTCCGTAGGGTGATCGGCCGGAACTCCCGTAACAAAACCGTTTTCATCCGTTTCAAATCCCAGTCGCAACAGCTCCTGGCTATTCTCTTTTATAAATAAAGCTTCTGAAGGCTGCAAGTTTAGTGCCACAGGAAAGAGCAGCTTATGTACTGACAGAGCCCTGTCCCTGAACATCGGCAGCAGTTCTTCATAAAAAATACGTTCCCATGCCCGCCGTTTATGAACCACCAGAAGTCCCGAGGCAACGGTAGTCACCAGGTATTTGTTCAGGACTTTCAGTACCGGTACCTGGCGGTACGAACCGGTATGTTCTCCCAAAACCGGAGTGTCGGGGAATTGTTCCTGAACCGGTTCGGAGGCCTTCGTTTTGTCAGCGGAAAACGGATTGAAAAGCGGGTCATAATCGGGCCTGGGGGGAGGGACGTATTGTCCTCCGTGTAGCGGCACCGGAATATCGTGCTGCATGCCTCCCAGATCGAAATCTATGCTGGGTGCAAGTGCAAATTTGCCGAGCGCTTCGCGGACCACGGCCTGCAGCATCCGGAAAAGGACCTGTTCGTCCTCGAATTTCACTTCAATCTTGGCAGGGTGGATGTTTACATCAACAGCCCCGGGATCTGTCTCAAAGTATATGAAATACGATGGGAGACGTCCTTCGGGCAACAGCTTTTCGTAAGCGCTCAATATGGCCTTATGCAGGTATGGACTGCGAAAGAAGCGATGATTTACAAAAAAATACTGATTTCCGCCGGTCTTCCGGGCATCCTGAGGCTTCCCAACGTAGCCCCTGATCGTAATGAGCGACGTGTTTACGTTAATATCCACCAGATGGTTCCCTGTTTCTTTACCCAATGCAGCGCCAATACGGCTTCTGAGACTGTCGCATGCGGGCAGGTGGTACATCTGTTTGTCGTTATGGGTAAGCGTAAAGGTAATTTCGGGATGACACAGCACAACACGGTAGAATTCTTCGAGAATATGTCTGAACTCGGCACTTTCGGATTTCAGAAACTTCCGGCGGGCCGGCACATTGAAAAACAGGTTCCGGATACTGAAATCCGATCCGGCCGGACAGGCGGTTTCTTCCTGAGAAACCACGGCCGATCCTTCAATAGTGATCTCTGTACCGGTTTCATCCTCGTTCCTTCTTGTACGAAGACGTACATGTGCTACAGATGCAATGGAAGCCAGGGCTTCTCCCCTGAATCCGAATGTATTTACATGCTGCAGGTCTTCAATGTCGTGGATCTTGGATGTGGCGTGGCGCTCAAACGCCAGGAGCGCATCTTCAGGACTCATGCCGCACCCGTTGTCTACAACCTGCATGAGCGTAGAACCGGCGTCGGCAAGAATAAGATCAATCCGGTCTGCTCCCGAGTCGACCGCGTTTTCCAGCAGTTCTTTAACTACCGAAGCGGGACGCTGTACCACTTCCCCGGCAGCTATCTGGCTGGCTATATGCGGTGGAAGAACGTTAATCATTACTGCATGAGGCTCAAAATGCGCGAATAAGCATCGGTCATATAGAAAAGCATGATCAGGATAAAGGCAATAGCTATGATAATGACTGCGCGTATGAGTTTCTGGCGGCCGGGATATCGTCTGGATACTTCGTAATGCTTTGTAAATGAACCCCTGATGCTAGCTCCGGGCACGTAGCCACTTTTCCCGTCTTCCCCTTCCTTGGTGCCCTGGTATTTTTCACGTGCACGTTTGACACGTTCTTCGAACTCTTCTTTCTGAGGATTCCAGAAGCGCGGTTTATACGTGAAAACCCTGTGCGGTTGTGTTTTAAAAAATGATATTCGTAAAGCCATGATTTAACATGTTAAATGGGTAATTCAAAAATGATCCTGCCGTTTTCCCTGCGTTCCTGCGCTTCTCCTTTGGTAAGACCGTTAATAATCATTACACCCAGACCGTCGGGATCTGCCTCTTTGTTATAAATGGTTCCCAGCGAGGCGTTGCCCGTGAGCCGGGTAATAATCTGGTTTGTTTTTTCCGAGTACGAAACGCTCAGCAGAAGACCTCCTTCATCCCGGATGAGATCACGCCGGGCGGTTGTTTCCTGCTCTGTCCTGCCGCCGAAACTTAGCTGGAGTGTTTCTTCAATCAGGTGCAATACGGCATCTCTTTGCTTCTTATCCAGAAAATGCTTTTCGCAAAATAAAGATACCGCGGTGTTCAGCTCGTACATGTCGTAATGGTCATAGTCGGCAATGGTGTATTCCAGGCTGCGTATCCTGTTTATGAAAGCACGGGTGGCGTCTTTCTGTGGATGATTGAATACCTGATCCGGGGTGCCTTCTTCGTAGATAATCCCCTCGTTCATGAAGAAAATACGGGTCGAGACATCTTTGGCAAACTGCATTTCATGCGTGACAATGGCCATTGTCAGTCCGGTCTGGGCCAGCCGCCGGATAACTCCCAGCACTTCGCTTACCATGGTGGGATCGAGTGCCGAGGTGGGTTCGTCAAATAAAATAATGGCCGGATCCATGGCCAGACAACGTGCTATGGCCACCCGTTGTTTTTGTCCTCCGGACAATTCAGAGGGAAAGGCTTTTTCTTTGGCCGCCAGTCCTACCAGATGAAGCAGTTCGCGGCCCCGTTCTTCCGCCTCGGCCCTGGTTTTTCCCAGCAATTTAATGGGTGCCAGGGTAAGGTTATCCAGAATGTTCAGATGGGCAAAGAGGTTAAAATCCTGGAATACCATGCCCATTTTTTGCCGGAGCTCGTTTACGTTCGCTCCCGGTGCCGTTATCTCCCGGTCGTTTATGTAGATGTGACCGCCGGTAGGCGGATCCAGCAGGTTAAGGCATCGGAGGAACGTACTTTTCCCTGTTCCGGATGGGCCGATAATGGAAATGACCTCTCCTTTTTTTATCTCGGCATTGACATCTTTAAGAACCTCAAGGTCGCCGAATTTCTTGGACAAATGTTCGACTCTGATCATATGCGTTCCAAATGCTTGACAATATATTCATCTACTACCGCCGGGAAGTGTGCCTGTTCCAGCAAATGGATCTTTCCGGCAAGGGTGTCGGGCGTTTCGTTTTCATCTATGGTACATTGGGCCTGGAACAAGTGTTGTCCGTGATCGTACTGCTCGTCTACCAGGTGAATGGTAATGCCCGATTTTTTCTCCCCTGCATCCAACACGGCTTCATGTACGTGATGTCCGTACAGACCCTTGCCCCCGAATGCAGGCAAAAGTGCCGGATGGATATTGATGATTCGGCCCGGAAAACGGGCAATCATCTCTGTCGGGATCTTCAGCAGGAAACCCGCCAGAATTATCAACTCAATGTTATATTCCTTAAGAATGCTGTTAATACGGTTCTCCGGTCCTGCGGCTTCCAACTCCTTTCTGGTGAAGGTAACCGTGGGAACGTTCAGTTTTTTCGCGCGTTCCAGCACGTAGGCATCCCGCCTGTCGCACAACACAATGCAAACCTTTCCCTTCGTAAGGTTTTTTATAAGATTCTCGGCATTCGTGCCTCCTCCCGATGCAAAAACGGCTATTCTTGTCATAACTTACAAAGATACAGAAAAAACGTTATTTTTGTAGTATGAGTGTTCAGGTACGCATAGGGCACGGGTACGATGTACATCGTCTGGCTCCCGGTATTCCTTTCATGCTGGGAGGAATTCAAATTGAATCGCCGGTGGGCTGTGTGGCCCACTCGGACGGGGATTGTCTTATCCATGCGTTATGCGATGCCCTGTTGGGGGCCTTGGCCCTTGGGGACATCGGGAGTCACTTCCCCGATACATCGGCCGAATTCAAAAACATAGACAGCAAGATCCTGCTGAGACGCACCTACGCGCTCATAAAAGAGGCCGGCTACGAACTGGGCAATGCAGACTGCACGGTCTGTCTTCAGGCTCCGAAAATTGCCGCCTTTATCCCTCAGATGCGCACCTGCCTGGCCTCGGTACTCGGCGTACCGGAAGACAGGATCTCCATAAAAGCCACCACTTCCGAACAGCTGGGTTTCGTTGGGAGGAAAGAAGGCATAGCCGTATGGGCAAGCTGCCTGGTGCAACGGATTGGCCGGAACTGACACCGGCTAAATGAATTTGTGTGTTAAAAAATAATTCTTACTTTTGCAGCTCCGTAGCGGCGAGGTAGCTCAGTTGGTTAGAGCGCATGATTCATAATCATGAGGTCACGAGTTCAATTCTCGTCCTCGCTACACAGTAAATGAAGCACTTACAGAATTGTAGGTGCTTTTCTTTTTATACAGGTGAAAACAGGGTGAAATCACAACAGGCCGGGAATATTAATACCTGGCATAGAAAGTGTATCTTTACTACTACAATGGTTATTGTATTGCTTTTATTGCATAGTTTTTTCATACTGCCTCAGCCGGAAGATAATAAAATTTACGGGACGGTAATAAATGAAAAAGGAGAAGTAATCCCTTTTGCAGACGTTGCCTTGTTGGATAATGCCAAAAAAGTGATTTTTCTTGGACAAAGCGACCCGTCGGGCCGTTTTATAATAGAAAATGCACCGGAAGGGACATATAAAATCGTACTTTCCCGCCTGGGGTGCCAGACAAAGGAATATGATATAACCGTAAACTCTTCAGGAACGGAGCTGGGTGAATTAATCCTGGAAGAAGGAATTGCACTGCAGGAAGCAACCATTACGGCCGAAAAATCACACATTTCATCAAAAGTTGACCGGCTGGTCTATAGCGTGGAAGACGATCCCGAGGCCAGGACTTCCAATATATTACATATACTGAAAAAAATTCCATATGTAAACGTTGACATCGCCTCTGAAAAAATAGAAGTTTTTGGAGAGGAAGGTGGTTTTGTTATTCTGGTGGATGGCAAAGAAAATGTTATGCTTTCGGCTTCAAATCAGTATGTTTCAAAAACACTTAAAGCAAACCGGATAAAAGAAATAGAGCTGATTACAAGTCCCGACGGTAAATACTTTCAAAACACAGCTGTACTTAACATTGTGACCAAAAGTTCATTGCCGGACGGGATCATGGCACAGATCAGCACAGGGTTCAATACGGATTTATCGGTAACGCCCGGAATAGATTTCACGTCCAAGATCAATAAATTGATATACAACCTCCAGTATTCATATGGCTATTCAGATCAATACGGGTCCAAGACTCAAACCGGAATTAAATATGATAATAATACCGCGTATGACCGTTTGGAACAAACATCCCGCAATGACCCACAGCCGTCTGAAACTCACCAGGGAGGAATAAAAGCCAGCTACGATTTTAATGAGAACAACCTGCTGTACGCCGATTTCAATTTCTCCACGAACAATCATTCGGGTATCTTAACAACCGATGAGCATTTATATAATAACGATATTCCGGTAAAAGACATACAAAGTTCCACCTCTACCGGTATTAACCAAATCAGCTACGCAGGTAAAATTAACTATCAATATACCTCTCCCGATAAAAAATCAGTAATAACAACGTCCTACCTCATAGATAACAAAAAGGACCGGGTACAATACGACCAGCAATTGGAGGATGTTACTACCGGTTCACTTGATCAAAGTCTTACAAGAAACCTGTTAATTAATGCCGAACAAACAGGAGGTCTGGATTATTCATACCGGATAGACGACAAACAAAGCATATACCTAACAGCCAAATACATAGACAGACACTACAAGAGCAATGTGTGGTCAGGCATTGAAAACGGCTTAGTCATATCAGATGCGCTGGAATACAGACAACACGTCAGTTCGGTTGCCGGAAATTATTCAATCCGTACCAGGCAACTGATGATTACGGCCAATCTGAGTTATGAGCATACCCGTAACCGGATTGACTATTATCTGGTCAATACGCCCACATATGACCGTAACAATTCATTACTCGGTACATTGCGATTAACTTACAGACCAGGAAGAAAAAGCACTTTTATTGTAACTTTTAACAACTCGTCTTTCCGACCGGACATTACTTACCTGAATCCATACGAAGATAAATCCATTCCTAACCATATAACTACAGGGAATCCCCATCTGAAAAACGCGACCCGCTATCAGGGAATGTTATTGTATCGTTATGCCCTCACTTCAAAATTCAATTTTCAGGCGCTTATCTCGGGCGTTTATTCTGACAACTCTGTACAACAATACAGTTACACCAATCCGGACGGTATTCTTGTAACGACTTACGGTAACATTGGTAAACAGAGAATTGTTTTTTTTAGCGGCGGTCTTTCTTATGCTCCTTCCGCTTCTTTTCAAATGGATCTTAGCGGCAGGATGGCAAGATATGTTTATGAATACCCCGGTAATTCAAACGCTTACTGGGAACCAAATATTATGCTCTCTGCCTATGGAAAGATCTGGAAAGGAGGATTCCTTGGTACACAAATCATATACACGGCCCCGAATTTTGGCATGGAAAGAAACATTCAGGCGCGGAAACAAACGTTAAGGCCCGATGCTTGGATTAGTCTGACCCAGGAAATTGGACAAAACCTAAGACTTCGCATTAGTACCCGGAATTTCTGGAGCCGCTATATACATGATTATACGGAAGACCGTTCCACCACCTTCTATCGCTCGGAAAACAAGCAGATGATTGGCCGAACGTTCTCTTTCTCCATAACCTATACCTTTGGGAGGTTCAGGGAAAGTATCAAAAATACCGGAAGAGGTATAAGCAATTCCGACCGAACCGCAGGAACGGACTAGTAACATGGAAAATCAAGGTGAAATCACGATACTGTTAATAATGCAAAGTTTATCAGTCAAAACGGTAAGGTTACGAGTTTAATATTTCCGACCTGCATTGAATAAGTCGTTTATACTCAACTTTCATTTTTTCAGGCAGGAAAGATACATCTATAAAGTCATACCATTGAGGCAGTACTTTCCTGAATTTCTCATAGACATTGTTAATGGTTTTTTCATCTACCCTGAAGTTCTTTATAAAAAAATCGAAATCACTTATTTTCAACTTTCGTTTTTTACCATTTAAGGTTAGTGCCAGTTCTTCATTATCTTCAGGCATGACTAATTTCGTAGATAACAAGTCGTAAGCGGGAGCAAATGTGTATTCATCCGCAACTCTGCAAAGAGAAAAATTTTTCAGATGCATATCTGCATTTCCTGTCAGATATGAGAATAATAAAACTTCAAAGTAATTAATCAAATCCAGTAACGGATAAGCTGAATACTCTACTATCTTTTTGGCTATCTGTTCGTAAGACCCTTTATATTTATGCTCTGTCAGCCTTTCTGTCAATTGGCACATATCTTCCATTGGAATTTTACCGCCTTTCTTATTCCGGTCGATTCGCTTAGTGATGTAGGCTAACGAACCATCCTTAAAATAAATTAAGGCATGAGGCACGGTTTTTATCTTTGCCAAATCTGCCAGATGCATGGTTAAATCTTCATTTTCAGGAAGATTGGCATATTGCTCTGTTTGAGGTTTTAATATATACTTTCCCCATAAGCCCACGATCGTAAAACGCGTTCCTCTGCTTTTCACCTTCTCTATATCGGCAGACAATTTGGGTTGTACCCCTGTAATCGTTATTTGTGAGCGGATAACCTTTAAAGCCAGAGACGCAATGTCTGCCTTATTGTATGGAAGCTCAGGCGGCGTGGCGGTTCCAAACAATATCTTTGAACATCGGGGATGATAATCTGACAGACCTTCTTCAAGAGGTTGATAACAATATAAACACCTTTGCATACGACTTGCGATTAAAGAGGTTGAACACTCACTGCTCCAATGCAATCTTTGCAACAGGCAAGCAGTAAAGACATTCTATCCCTATTGTTTATTTTCCAATTCCTTTCGGCAAGATTCAGTAACCACCCTTCGGGGATCAGTCCGTCAAAGAAAGGATGTAGTACATTGCTTATATAAGGCTTATCTGTTAAGGGCAAAGTTAAACTGATGGGCTCTGCTTTTTCTCCGACCAGATAATCAGCATCATACGCGAATGTATAGCCATTCTCATCTTCTGTCAAAATACCGGCAAATATATCGTAATTAAAAACTCTTGCTTGTTTCATGGCTCTATCAAATTAGTTCTGTCCATTGGTAAAGCCCCGAGTCGCATTCCAAACAGGTTTAAAACCTGGTTTACTTTATCCATTTTCAGGGTTTCTTTCCCCTGTTCCAGTTCACGCAGGAAACGAAGACCTACACCTGCCTTTCTCGCCAGCTCCTCCCGTGATAGTCCAAGTGCTTTGCGTTTAGTTTTCACATACTCATTTAATGGTAGATTATTCATTTTCTATACCCTTTCGGGTACAAATATAAGAATATTATTATATTAACACCCGAACGGGTACTTAATTATATTAAAATATTATTTTTGTCTTATGAAAAGTCGTGAATACTACCTGGATTTATTGCACGGGCATATCAAAAACCCGAAAATGATTGCTCATTCGCTGGCCTCCGAGGCTGTTATGAGAGCCTTGGCGCGCCATTTTGGAGCAGATGAAGACGAGTGGGGTCTGGCCGGACTGCTGCACGATATAGATGTGGAAGACACCCAGGCCGATTCGTTGAGACACGGTCCCGAGGGAGCAGCCTTGTTAAAGGCCGAGGGGTTCTCCGAGGAGGCTGCCGATGCGGTGCTTCTGCATAACGAAAAAGCCACTCCGGGCCGGAGGCGTTCCACTGTCTTTCAACATGCCCTCGCGGCCGGAGAGACTATAACCGGTCTCATATTTGCCGTTGCGCTGGTATACCCCGACAAAAAAATATCGAGCGTAAAACCCAAATCGGTTACCAAGCGGATGAAGGAGAAATTGTTCGCCGCCTCGGTACACCGTGAAAACATAATGGAGTGCGAAGTCATTGGCCTTTCCCTGGACGAGTTTGCCGTTCTGGCGCTCAATGCCCTGATCCCCATTCAGCACGAACTGGGATTTTGACAACAGCCGTCAGAAAACAAGGAGCACAAAACAGAAGATAATCAAACCAATAAGCATGAAGCGGACCGAATAGCGCAGTATCTGGTGTGCTTTCAGGCCCGTTATTCCCAACAAGGGGAGCGCCCAAAAGGGTTGAAGCATGTTGGTAAGCTGGTCTCCATAAGCAAGAGCCATAACTTCTTTGGCGTGGCTGGCTCCTATTTCGCTGGCAGCCTGTATGATTACAGGTCCTTGTACGGCCCATTGTCCTCCTCCGCTTGGAACAAAAAGATTGACCAGCCCGGCGCTCAGGAACGTGAACAACGGCAGGGTCCTAACGGTTGAAATGTCAACAAACCAACCTGTCATAACCGCCAGTAATCCTGAATATTTCATGATGCCCATGATGCCTGCGTAAAGAGGGAACTGAATAATTATTCCGGCTGTACTGCCTATGGCTTCAGAAGCAGCCGAAGATAAAGATCCGGTGTCGGGAAAAACAATCAGGACAAGAGCAAACAGCACGAGGTTTACTTCATTTAAACCCAGGCTGCTGCTGCCTTCCTGTATGGAATAAATGATAAAACCGGCCAGCAGTAATATCCCCATAACGGTTAACAGGGAGGGTCGCCAGGAGGAATGCGGCATAGATCCATACCGAGGCAGTTTATCTGTTTCAGTCATGTTTTCTTCTGAAGTCCTGCGTGCGAAGAATCCCGCTGCCAGTGGCAGGCAGACCAGCAACAAAGCAGCGGCTGTAAGGTTCATGGGAGAAAAAACAGTATCGGCAACAGGAATTATTCCGGTTTCATCTGCCAGAAAATGTCCGGAACCCGCCACAGAAAGCGGAGCCGAACCCGAAAGTCCGCCATGCCATACCATCATGCAAACGTAAGCCGAGGCGCCCATAAGGGGATAATTTACCTTGTGACCGGCCTTGAGTGCGCTGTCGGCTGTCTTTTTCACCAATACCGCGCAGAAGACCAGGGCAAGTCCCCAGTTAAGGAATCCGGCCAGAATGGCGATAACGGTCAACAGTACTGTGCCCCGAACCGGGTTACGGCTTAATACAGTCAGTCGGGACGACAAGCGGTCCAGAATGGGAGAAAGAGCCAGCATGTATCCCAGCAGCAGTATAAGAACCATCTGCATGGAAAAGGCAAGCAAATCCCATAATCCCATGGCCCAAAAAGAAAGGATGTCTTTTGCCCGTTGTAATACCTGCGTGTCGCCCGAACCAAAGATAAATGCCAGAATCATGGTTACCAGAGTGAGGCCCAGAGCCAGGGCCAGGGGATCGGGGATCCCTGTCTTTATAGGTTTTTTGGCTTTCATAAATAGATTTCTATTTAAATATAAATGAAAATTAGAACATAGATAACAAAAGTTACTATATTTGCAATAAGATACTTTAATAGTCACATAGATATATCGAAAGTAACATATTTTATAATGAGTTCAAAACAGAAAACAGGACAGAAACTAAAAAATGCCGGAAAACAACTTTTCTGGAAATACGGCTTTAAAAAAGTGTCTGTAGAAGAAATATGTTCCCGTGCAGGAGTAAGTAAAATGACGTTTTATCGGTATTTTGAGAATAAGACGGAGCTGGCTAAAAAAATAATGGACTGTGCAGTTGGGGAAGGCATACAAAAATTCCGGGAAATCATTTCAGGGGAAGATTCTGTTGATAAAAAAATGGAAACCCTTATCCGTCTAAAGATGGAGGGCACGCATGACATAAGCCCGGAATTCATACAGGATGTATACCTCGACTCCGGTTCCGGATTACACCAATACATTACCCAAATGAGTACCCGTATTTGGAGCGGGATGATAGATGACCTGAGACAAGCGCAGGAAAATGGCTTTTTCAGGAAAGATTTCAAACCCCAAATGCTGGTGGCCATAAGTTTCAAGATGGTTGAACTAATGAACGATCCGCGCTTGACGAGCTTATACGGGAATACCGGGGAAATGGTGGTTGAGATGACCCGTCTGCTGGCTTACGGAATGGCCGAAAGAGAAAATAATGAAAAAACAGGATCAGATTAGGATCTTCTGCAGGATATTCCTGACAGCCGTGCTGTTCTTCCTGAACAGCATGGGCCATTCTATAGCTGCACAAGAGAACGTAGGGGACAAATTGCGCTATAAAGGACAGCTAAGCACATGGGCCGGCTGGTCTTCACGGGGTCTGGCTGGTGCCAGGTATATTCCGCAATTGAATCTCGAAGTACAGTGCAGTGGCGAGCCTTCTTTATGGAGGGTAGATGCCCAGGTGGCTGCCAATTTATATACCAATACCTGGTTCGGAAGCCCGACAGAAAAAGCGGGTATCGAGGCAGCTGCGCGCCTGTATCGCGGGTGGATGAGAATCTCAACAAACCGCGCAGAACTGCGCATGGGGCTTCAGAAAATTAACTTCGGGCCGGCGATGATGTTACGCCCACTCATGTGGTTCGATTCCATGGACCCCAGGGATCCGCTGCAGCTGACAGAGGGCGTTTGGAGCGTTTTGGGCAGGTACTATGCACCAAACAATATCAACATCTGGGTATGGGGCCTTATGGGCAATAAAGCCGCCAGACCCTGGGATATAGGTGTCTCGGACAGTAAAACGCCGGAATACGGAGGTCGGGTACAGGTGCCGGCCGGAACAGGAGATGCCGCGTTCACTTTTCACCGGAGAAAAACAGATACGCTTGGAATCTATGAAAACAAATACGGACTGGACCTGAGGCTGGACTACGAAGTGGGTCTCTGGATGGAGGCTGCCTGGATAAACAAACGTGCCGATATGGGCCGGTTCACCAACCAGGAATTTCTGACCGTGGGAGCCGATTATACATTTGGTCTGGGCAACGGGCTGGGTGTTACGGTGGAACATCTTGTAGTCTCTTACGACCGGATGCCCTTCGAATTGAAAGCGCCGGTGCATTTGTCCGCACTTTGGGTGAGTTATCCCCTGGGTATCTCGGATAATGTGAGTTATATGTTTTATTACGACTGGAAAGGAAAAAACGTGTATAATTTTTTGCAGTGGAAACACGCGTTCCGTACGGGAGACCTGTATTTAATGGCCTATGCCAACCCCAACGATTCCGTTTTATCTGTTTTGGGAAACAGCAAATCCTCCATGAAAGGGCTCGGATTCAGATTTATGTATGTACTTAGCCATCAGTCAAAATGATATCAAAATATATGGAAAACAAAGAAATTGTTAAACTCAGCGGGGTCTATAAACGATTCCCCTCCGGTAAAACGGAATTCACCGCGCTCAGCCGTATTGATCTGTCCTTTTCCGGCGGGGAGTTTGCCGGATTGGTCGGGCCGAGCGGATCCGGTAAAACAACACTCCTGAATATCATCGGGTCTCTTGACATCCCATCGGAGGGCACGGCCGATGTGCTGGGTAAGCGTGTCAACGATTTATCGCACAAAGAAGCGGCCTTGCTCAGAAATTACGGCATAGGATTTATTTTCCAGACATATAATCTGTTGCCGGTTTATAATGTGTATGACAACGTGGAATTTGCGCTGCTTTTGCAAAAACTGTCTCCGGGCGAACGGAAAAGACAGGTTATGGAAGCCCTGGAATGGGTAGGTCTGACAGACAAGGTACATTCCAGGCCGGCAGCCCTTTCGGGTGGGGAATGCCAGCGGGTGGCCATTGCCAGGGCCATAGTAAAAAGGCCCCGGTTGGTTCTTGCCGACGAGCCTTCTGCCAACCTGGATTCAAAAAATTCGCATCATATTGTACAAACCATGAAACAACTGAACCGGGAGTTAGGTACCACCTTCATTTTCTCCACTCACGACGAGAAAGTAATGCAGTACCTGGACCGGATCATATACCTTAAAGACGGGGAGGTCGAACGCGATGTGGTCGTTTAAGATTGCTTTTAAAAACCTCATTGGGGCCGGACGCAGAACCTGGCTGAACGTAGCGGTGTTGTCCATCGCTTTTGTGGTGATCGTGTTTTTTAATGGATTACTTGATGGATGGAACATTCAGGCGCGAACAGACACCACGGCCTGGGAGACCGGATACGGCCGCATGGCGCATCCGCTTTATGATCCTTACGACCCCTATACACTGGCAGATGCCCACGGCCTGTCCGGCCGTCTGTTTGCTTCTGAAATCCACTCAGGAGATGCTGCACCAGTTCTTATAACCCAAGCCTCGGCTTACCCGAACGGACGTTTGATAAATGTGATGCTCAGAGGAATTGACCCCGGACAGAAGGTGCTGCTGCTACCTTCCCGTCTCTTGGATTCTTTGTCTCCCCAGGCCGGAGACGGGTCAATCCCCGCAATAATCGGACACCGTATGGCCGATGCCTGCAAACTGAAAGAGGGAGACAGAATGATTGTGCGCTGGAGGGATGTGAACGGCATTTTCGATGCCAGAGAGGTTTTTGTTGCCGGAATATTCCGAACCACTGTCCCTACTGTTGATGTGGGACAAGTGTGGGTCCCGCTGGAAGCCCTCCGTAACATGACCGGTTTATATGGAGAATCTACCATGATTATTCTGGGTCCCGAAGTAACAGAATCACACAGTATGCCCCAACCGGGAACTCTTTTGGAAGGCTGGCGGTATGAAGACCGGGAAATGCTTTTGCAGGAAATCGAGGACGTGATAAAAGCCAAACGAAGCAGCTCGGTGGTCATTTCCATACTGTTACTGGGCATTGCTCTGCTGGCCATCTTTGACACGCAGGTTCTTTCCGTTTTCCGCAGGCAGAAAGAGATTGGCACATATATAGCTCTGGGTATGACCCGGTTGAAAGTGATGTTGATTTTTACCATAGAAGGGACGATACATTCCCTGCTGGCTATTGTCCTGGGGTGTATCTGGGGAATACCGCTGCTAAAGTGGGTGCAGCATACGGGTATCCCCATGCCGCAAATGACAGACCAGGCAGGTCTCGCCGTTTCTGATAAAATCATACCTGCGTACAGTATGGGACTCATCATGACTTCGGTAATCCTGGTTGTGATTTCCTCGTTGGTGGTAAGTTATCTTCCTGCGCGAAAAATCACCAAGATGAACCCCACAGAAGCTCTAAAAGGAAAACTGATATGAAAAAATTTCTATTAAAAGGAATACTGCACGACAGGAGCCGAAGCCTGGTCCCTGTTCTGGTTGTGGCAATCGGGGCCCTGCTTACTGTTTTTCTTTACAGTTGGGTTACGGGAGCCATGGGTGATTCCATAGAGATGAGCTCCAATTTCAATACCGGCGATGTAAAAGTAATGACACGTGCTTATGCCGCCGAAGCGGATCAAATTCCCAACGATCTGGCAATTCTGGGAGCAGCCCGGTTAACGGAACAACTTGAAAACCGCTGGCCCGATATGGACTGGGTAGCCCGGATTCGTTTTGGTGCTTTGGCCGACTTTCCCGACCCTGAGGGACTGACCAGGGGGCAGGGGCCGGTAGCAGGCTGGGCAATAGATCTGTTATCCGAAAACACCAGAGAGCCTTCCCGGTTTAACCTGCCGGGAGCCATTGTACGTGGTATAATGCCTTCACAACCAGGGGAATGCCTGATATCCGAAGAGCTCGCCAATCGTTTTAATGTAAATCCCGGCGATTCGTTCACGCTTTTCGGCACGACTATGGAAGGCGGTTTTTCATTTACAAATTATATAGTATCGGGGACCCTTAAGTTTGGTTCTGCCGGATTGGACAGGGGGGGTGTAATACTTGATATTAGCGATGCCCGAAGTGCTTTTGGCATGGAAGATGCTGCCGGGGAGATTCTGGGTTATCTGCCGGTCGGCTACTACAATCACGAAATGGCTTCTGAGGTACAACGGGTGTTCAATTCAAATGTACAAGAGTTTGCACCGGATGAGGAAGAAATTTTTAAACCGGTGATGTTAACATTAAAGGAGCAATCCGGTATGGCCGAGTTGGTTGACTACTCCAAAGCCATTAGTGCCATGCTTATTTTTGTTTTTGTGGCGGCCATGGCAATTGTTTTGTGGAATGCCGGTCTGTTGGGCGGATTAAGGCGATATACCGAGTTTGGCGTGCGTATTGCGTTAGGAGAAGATAAAGGACACATTTTCCGTTCGTTGCTTTGGGAGGCCGTTATGATAGGATGTATCGGCTCGCTGGCTGGAACAGCGGCGGGAGTGGCCCTGATCCATGTCTTGAACGTAAAAGGATTTGATATGTCGGGTTATATGCAGAACGCGACCATACTCATGCCGTCGGTCATTCGTCCGGCCATAACACCAATGGTTTATTATATAGGATTTATTCCGGGTGTGTTTTCCATGCTGCTGGGCAATGCCCTGGCCGGTGCAGGAATATACAAGCGTGAAACGGCCCGGTTGTTTAATGAATTGGAAGTATGAAGACTCAAATAGTTATTTATAGTACAATAATGTGTCTCTTGTCTGCCTGTATGCAACCGGTTTTTGCTCAACAGGAACTGACGGCGGAAGACGTTCTGGAGCGGGTGGACCGGAACCTCTCTTCCGGCAGCCGGATAGTGGAATCGAGCATGACCATTCACGGCAGACGTACCAGCCGGACCATTACCTCAAAGGGGTGGAGCCGGGGCGATAAGAGTTCCTTTACGGAATACCTTTCTCCGGCTTCGGAGGCAGGAACTAAGATGCTTAAGCTGGAAGACCAGTTGTGGATTTACACGCCGGCAGCAGACAGGACCATCCAGATATCGGGCCATATGCTCAGACAATCGGTAATGGGCTCGGATCTCTCCTACGAAGATATGATGGACGACCGAAAGTTCTCCGAAATCTATACGGCACACATAACCGGAAAGGATACGCTGAGTGGCCGCAATGTACTGGTGATAGAAATGACTGCCAAAGTAAACGATGTGGCTTACTACCGTCAAAAAGCCTGGATAGACGAAGAACGGTTTGTGCCCCTGCGTCAGGAAATGTATGCCAAAAGCGGGCAATTATTAAAAAGGACAGACCTGACAGATGTGGAACGCATTCAGAACCGATGGTTTCCCAAAACAATGATATATAAAGACATGCTTAAAGAAGGTAAGGGAACGGAGTTCCGGGTAATTTCCATTATATTCAATCAGGAAATCCCTGAACATATCTTCAGTAAAGCCAGTCTGAGATAACCCGCTTATTTCAAATTTACCTTGTAGCGGATGATCTTGTAGAGATCGCTTAACTGCTCTTTATCCCGGACGTCAATGACCAACGGGATCAATTTTCCTATTGCCCGGCTTTCCCGGATATCATCCTTCAGACCCTGTGCAATATCCAGATGCTGGATGCCCGGCGCTGTCTTTTCTGTAAAGTAAAAACTGGTTTTAAAATAACCGTCCCATACCGACAACCAGAAAACAGTCTTCTTGTTACCGACTACTTTGCATAACCAGGATTTGCCGTCTTTATAATAATTCCACTGCATATCCAGATTGAAATCGGTATTGGTAATACGATCTATAAACTGCTCGTAAGTGTTGAAACTTTTTCCGAGCGCAACGGCCAGCACATCATCGGATGGGAATGTGTCCGGGTCTGTAAACAGTGGATGATTAACCATTTTATTTGTTGTTTTTCGTGGCCCAGGTTTCAAGGGAAGTCAGAAAACCTTTCAGCAGTTTTCTGGTCTTGTCATTGGAAAGGGCCCCCGTTTCATCAAAAAGACCGTATACATTCCCGATATACATCTCGGGCTGAGGCATGACCGGCATATTCACGCATACAAGAATCTGACGTAAATGATGCGTGGCCCCAAAGCCCCCCGTGGCACCGGGCGAAGCGCTGAGAATAGCGGCGGGCATGCTGCTCCATACGTTCTCCATATAAGGTCTGGAGCCGACATCCACCGCGTTCTTAAGTGCAGCGGGAATTGAACGGTTGTATTCCGGAGTAACGAAAATGGTTCCCTGGAATGTTTTCATCTTATTTCTGAAAGCCTGCCATTCTGCAGGCGGATTGACGTCCATGTCTTCGTTGTAAAGAGGCAGCGATCCTATCTCGACAAATTCGAGTTTCAATGTTTCCGGAGCAATTGAAAACAACACCTCGGCCAATTTTCTGTTATACGATTCCTTCCTGAGGCTTCCTACTATAACGGCGATCTTTTTTGCTTCCATAACGACTTTTTTAAAATGTTATTGTACAAATATACTTATTTTTAGACTGTGAAACTAGTGGTTGCAGATGTTTTTATAGACCCGTCTTTTTCCGGTTTTCCGGGGAAAACAGGGAACAGGGCCGGTGTGGTCTGGCTGGAAGATTCCGTGGTTTTTCCGCAGGATATATTCATGGAACGGCTGGCGGCCCGGTATGGGTATTCCGAAACTGTATTTGTCCTTGCTCAGGGACCTGAAACGTACAAACTGCGCTATTTTACACCCGTTGACGAGGTGGATTTCTGCGGACATGCCACACTGGCCGCCTTTGAAGTATTGAGAAGCCTTGGTGTTACGAAAGGTGTTGAAGCCTCGGCCGTAACAAAAGCCGGAATAGTCCGCGTAGAATGGCAAGGTGAGGAAATATTCATGGAAATGGTTCCTTCCCTGCAAGTACGTGTTTTTTCTGCCAGGGAGAGCATGGATCTTTACCGGGCATTTGATCTTGTGCCGTCTCTCCGTTTTACTCCGGAAATAATCTGCACCGGGCTGTCCGATATCATGCTTGCGACAGATACTAAAGAACAGCTGGACAACCTCATACCGCAAAGCGAACTCATATCGGCTCTGTCAAAACAATACGGAGTGGTGGGGTTTCATGTGTTTCATGTGCCGGAAAGGTTCCTTGGAGAGATCTATTGCCGGAACTTTGCACCGCTCTATGGTATCCCCGAAGAAGCGGCTACCGGGACTTCCAATGCTTCACTGGTCTTTTACCTTTTCCGTCACGGATATGATATGTCGCATACCGTATGTGTTCAGGGGGAAAGCATGGGAAAGCCTTCCAGAATTTTGGTCCGGTATGATGGTCAAAAAATGAATGTGGGAGGTTTGTCATTGATTATTAATAAATAATAGTACCTTTGCCGGACGTTTCGTTCAAAATTTGTCCAGTGAATATCCTTGAAAAATCGAGATTCAGTCTCAACTTGTTTGGTGGCATCATGGGAATTTTGGCAGGATTGATCATCCTGCTGACCGATGGATCTGTGGCTGTGCTGCTGCTTTCTTTTGTTTTCCTGTTAGGAGGGCAGTCCTGTTTCCTGCTGTGGGCTATCTACCGCACCAATAAAAAAATTGATAAAAGCACTCTGCCTTTTTTTGTAGCTTTCGGTTTTGCTGCTCTCATAGTAGTCGTACTCATTCTTCTGTTCAGAGAGGAAATGGTGTCACATGTCATTAAAATAGGCGCCTGGGGTGTTTTTTCAGGTGCCTCGGTTCATATAATTATAATGCTCGTAAAAAGTATGCGCCAGAAGACCATATCTCATTATATATCTTTATCTGTCTCGATATTGGCCGCAGTCTGTGCTATCCTGTTTGTTTTATTTTCACCGTTCGAACCGGGATTCAGAAAATATATTGTTGCAACACTATGTTTTTTGTATGCGTCCAATATGTTTTTTTCATATTTTGTTGTCTGGAAGATACCACGTAAGCAAAAAATTAATACGTTTGTTTAACGTTTAAAGTTATCCATTCATGTCTATCCTTAACAGAAGGCTACTTTTTTATAACCTGACAGGAGCGATTATCGGGCTACCTATTGGTATACTGGTAGTTACCGCACGGCCCTCTGTGTTTCTCATTCTTTTTGCCCTCTTTCTTATCGCATTGGGACAGGCCGGCATTATGACCTGGTCAAAGTTCACTACATCCGATACAAAAGACAGGAAGCTGGTCATATTGTATATGTTCCAGTCATTGTTTTATCTGGCAGCTGCCATGACTGTTCTGGTTTTCAGATCTTCGCTTGAACATTGCGTTATCCTTTTTGGAACACTGACATTGCTCTGTTCTGCAGCGTCTCAGCATATAACAATGTACAGATATTACAGGGTCAGTGCACGTAAGCACGGTCTGTACCTGGCCAGGATTTCCCTGGTAATAATGGTCCTTTCCCTGTTATTTCTTTCTCCGGTATTGATTCCGGAAATACGGAAATATGTGTTGGCTGTTCTGCTTGTGATTTATTCAGCCGGCTCTGCTATTACTTATGGAGTATTGCTGCTCAGATTCAGGCCTGCGACTACACCATCTCCATCCATCCATAGGTATCCGGTTCATCACCCCGTTGGATCCCTGTAAGCTTATTATACAGTCTTTCTGAAACACGGCCGACAGATCCGTTCCCGAAGATATAGTTTTTTCCTGCACCCGGGTCGTCAATTCTACCTATGGGGCTCAGAACCACAGCGGTACCACAGGCTCCCACTTCCTGGAAAGTAGCCAGTTCTTCTACAGGTATGGGGCGTTTCTCAACCGTAAGGCCCATGTCTGCTGCCAGTTGACAAAGCGTTTTATTGGTGATGGAAGGCAGGATACTCCCCGAAGCAGGAGTTATGTATGAATTGTCACGAATAGCAAAAAAATTGGAAGTCGCAAATTCATCAATGTATTTTTGTTCCCGGGGATCGGTGTACAAGACAATCTGATAATCTTTGTCGAGTGCTTCGTTGGACCAGCGCATGACAGAAGCATAATTGCCACCCACTTTATACATGCCTGTTCCGCGTGGTGCGGCACGGTCGTGATCCCGGTCAATATAGCCTTTAAGCGTTTTCAGGCTGCTGCTGCCATAAGCACCAACGGGCATGACCACGACAAAAAACAGAAATTCTGTAGCCACATGCAGGCCAATCTGTGGATTCGAGGCCAGCAAAACAGGCCGGATATACATGCTGGCTCCCGATTCATAAGGAGGTACCAGGTCACTGTTCTCTTTTACGGCTAATTTTACGGCATTAACAAATAAATCGGTATCCGGGGCCTGCATTCCGCAATAGCCGGCCGATCTTTGCATCCGGACAGCGTTTTCCTGAGGCCTGAATATGCCAATCTTCCCGTCTTTGAACCGGAATGCCTTAAGCCCCTCAAAAACTTCCAGGCCGTAATGCAGACAGGGTGCCATCACACTTATTTCAATGGTGTCCTGCGCCTGCAAAGACAGGGCAGACCATTTCCCGTTCTTATAGTTTGCAGATACAATTGCGTGCGGTTTGCTGTACTTGAATCCGAGGTTCTTCCAATCTGTAGTTGCCATAATGTGTTGTTTTTACAAAAATACATGAAAACCCTTTTAAACCTTACGAAGTAGAAAATGTCAAAATAATCGTCGTTTTTATTATTGGAAAACTTATACTTTATAACAATTATATGTCCAAACGTTTCAGATGGGTTGTTTTTGTCGTTCTTGGGGTAGTAGTGTGCGGCATAATCTTTTTCCCTTCCATAAAGAAAAAAATGCAGGCCGGAGATAAAATGCCGGTTGTTGAAAACCCGATGTCCCGCGGACGGGTGTTGAATGTGAACGCAGAAATAATCAAGACTCATGTAATGTCCGATAAAACCATTACTACAGGTGATATTCTTCCGGCCGAGGAAGTAAATCTGATGTTTGAAACTTCCGGGAAAGTGGTGGCTATTTATTTCAGTGAGGGAGAATACGTACGTAAGGGTACGTTACTTGCCAAGATCAACGATGCACCGCTTCAGGCACAGCTCAGGAAACTGGAAGCCCAGGTCAAGCTGGCTCAGGATCGTGTATACAGACAGCAAACTCTGCTGGAACGGGATGCCGTCAGTCAGGAAACTTACGAATCGGTACTTACAGATTATAACAAACTGCTGGCAGACATCGACATGGTTCATGCACAGATTAGCCAAACGGAGCTCAAGGCGCCGTTCGACGGAATTATCGGACTCCGACAGCTGAGCGAAGGAGCTTTTGCCTCGCCCAACACAAAAATTGCCACTCTGGCACAGGTATCCCAATTGAAAATTGACTTCTCGGTCCCCGAAACGTATGCTTCAGAGATAAAAAAGGGCATGACAGTCCAGTTCAGCCTGACCGGTGACGACGGCCGGGAACTGACATACAACGCAAAGGTCTATGCCCTGGAATCGGGTATCAGTAAAGAAACCCGCACGCTGAACGTCCGTGCCCTCTATTCCAATACAGACGGGAAACTGATACCGGGGCGTTATATCTCGGTATCTATTAACCGTCAGGAGATAAAAGACGCGATCTCTGTGCCGTCAGAATCCATTATTCCGGAAATGGGAAAGAACATAATCTATTTGTATAAGGGAGGAAAGGCCCAACCGATAGAGATCACTACCGGGTTACGTACCGAAAGCCGGGTGCAGGCGCTTTCCGGATTGTCTGCCGGTGATACGCTCATAATCTCGGGGGTAATGCAGTTGCGCGACGGTCTTAATGTGGTAATTGACCGTCTGCAATAGGAGGAGTTCAGTTATGAATATTTCCGAACTTAGTATAAAAAGACCAGTTCTGGCCACCGTGGTGGTGCTTGTCATCACCATTTTTGGTGTTCTTGGCTACACCTTCCTCGGGACGAGGGAATTCCCCAGTGTGGATCAACCCATAATTACCGTAAATGTAAGTTATCCGGGCGCCAACGCCGATGTAATCATGAACCAGATTACCGAGCCCCTGGAGCAGAACATTAACGGGATCCCGGGCATCCGTTCCCTGAGTAGCGTTAGCAGTCAGGGGAGCTCCCGCATTACGGTGGAATTCGAGTTGAGTGTGGATATGGAGACAGCAGCAAATGACGTACGTGACAAGGTCTCCAGAGCACAGAGGTTCCTTCCGCGCGATTGTGACCCGCCGACCGTATCCAAAGCCGATGCCGATGCCACGCCCATCATGCAGATAAGTGTACGCAGTGACACACGTTCTTTAATGGAGGTAAGCGAAATTGCCGATCTTACGGTAAAAGAACGGTTACAGACCATTCAGGATGTGAGCGGTGTAACCATTTGGGGAGAGAAGCGCTATTCCATGCGCCTATGGCTCGACCCCGATAAAATGGCCGGGTACGGTGTAACTCCCATGGACGTTAAAAATGCCATTGACAAAGAAAACGTGGAGTTGCCTTCGGGCAGGATTGAGGGGGATAAGATTGAGCTTTCCATCCGTACGCTGGGACTTATGTCCACTCCGTACGAATTCAATAATGTGATCATCAAACGTAACGGAAGCCAGATTGTACGTTTCCAGGACATTGGACGCGCCGAACTGGGCCCCGAGGATACCCGCAGTGCTTTCAGAAAAGACGGGGTGCCTATGGTGGTGGTTGTGATTGTACCCCAACCCGGAGCGAATCATATCATGATTGCAGACGAGGCTATACAACGTGTGGAACAATTGAAAAAAGACCTTCCGGAAGACGTATCGGTAGATGTCTTATATGATAACACTCAATATATCAGGGCATCCATTAAAGAAGTGCGGGACACTATTTTTATTGCTTTTATTCTCGTAGTGTTTATCATTTTTGTATTCCTGCGCGACTGGCGCGTGACGCTTGTCCCTGTTGTAGTAATTCCCGTTTCGCTTATAGGGGCGTTCTTTGTAATGTATCTGGCGGGATTTTCCATTAACGTACTTTCCATGCTGGCGGTGGTTCTGTCTGTAGGATTGGTGGTGGACGATGCCATTGTGGTTACCGAAAACATCTATATACGTATTGAAAGGGGCATGTCGCCGAGAGAGGCTGGTATTGAAGGTTCAAAAGAAATATTTTTTGCCGTTGTTTCTACGACCATAACACTTATTGCGGTTTTCCTCCCGATTGTGTTCATGGAGGGAATGACGGGCCGTTTATTCAAGGAATTCAGTATTGTGATAGCCGGTTCGGTTGCCATATCATCTGTAGTGGCGCTTACATTTACGCCCATGCTGGCAACCAAGATCCTCAAGAGACGGGACCGCAAAGGCTGGTTATATACAAAGACGGAACCTTTCTTTGAAGGGATGAACAGCGGGTATGCCAAAGGATTGGGCCGATTTTTAAAAGCCAAATGGCTCATTATTCCCATTATGCTCATATTGTTTGGATCCATTGCCTATTTCTGGATAAAGATTCCCTCCGAATTATCTCCCCTTGAAGACCGTTCCCAATTTACAGTAAGGGTTACCGGGCAGGAAGGCAGTACTTTTGAGTACATCAGGGATGTAACCGACAGGATTGCCGATATTACGGATTCTATCACATACGAAAAAAGGGCTATTACTTCCCGATCTTCTACAGGTAGTGGTTTTGTTTCGGTTTTATTGCCGAATATTTCGGAAAGGGAACGGAGCCAGATGGAGGTTGCCGAACTCGTTACCCGGAGGATGGCCACTGAAACCCAGACCCGCGTTTTTGTCCAGCAGACTTCAACTTTTGGCGGAAGCAGAGGCGGCATGCCGGTTCAATATGTTTTACAGGCACCCACGCTGGCAAAACTCCAGGCTGTTTTACCTGCCTTTATGGAAGAAGTGGACAACAGCCCGGTTCTTCGAATGGCCGATGTCAACCTGAAATTCACCAAGCCCGAAACACGAATTGTTATTGACAGGGACAAGGCTACATCCATGGGGGTGTCTACCCTTACTATTGCCCAGACGCTCCAGTATGCATTGAGCGGGCAGCGTATGGGCTATTTCTACATGAACGGCAAGCAGTACCAGATACTGGGAGAAATAAACAGGCAGCAGCGAAACACCCCGCTTGACCTGAAGTCGCTGTTCATACGCAATTCGGGAGGAGACATGATCCAGCTCGATAACCTGGTTACGCTGAATGAAAACGTGGCACCGCCACAGTTATACAGATATAACCGTTTTGTTTCTGCCACCGTATCTTCAGGCCTTAATGAAGGTTACACTATTGGAGACGGATTGGACGAGATGGACCGGATAGCCAAAAAAGTCCTTGATGACAGTTTCCGCACCGCATTAGCGGGTGAATCAAAGGAATTCCGTGAAAGCTCATCGAGCCTGATGTTTGCCATGATGCTGGCCCTTGTGCTGATTTTCCTGGTTTTAGCGGCACAATTCGAAAGCTTTAAAGATCCGGTGATTGTAATGATCACAGTTCCTTTGGCCCTGGCAGGCGGACTGGCTCTGATGAGCTGGACAGGACAGACCATGAATATTTTCAGCCAGATAGGGTTGATCATGCTCATTGGACTTGTGGCCAAAAACGGGATCCTTATAGTTGAATTCGCCAATCAGAAACAGAATGCGGGGATTCCCAAAATGGAGGCTGTTGCTGCCGCTGCCGTACAAAGGTTGCGGCCGGTGCTGATGACAAGTATTTCTACCGTACTTGGCCTTATCCCGCTTGTATTTGCCTCGGGAGAGGGTGCTAACGGACGTATTACCATGGGCGTGGCAGTAGTGGGCGGATTGGTGTTTGCCACATTTATGACATTATTTGTTGTACCTGCCGTGTACGGGTATATTGCAACAGACAGAAGCAAAAGAATTATTCATGAGGAGGTTTTATGAGGACGACACATATTAGGTTAGTATTGGCTGCCGCGGCGGTTATCGGGACCGCCGCGCCCCTGTTCGGGCAGCAGATTGCCGGCCCGGCCCTGTATCCTGTCTCGCTTGAGGATTGCATAGAAACCGGCCTTCAAAACAATTACTCGGTTCGTATCATGCGAAACCTGGAACAAGTGGCCAAAAATAACGCCACCAGGGGGAACGCCGGTCAGCTCCCGACAGTAGGCCTGAGTGCTTCATACGGAGGATTTCAGACACAAAATGCCCCGTTCAGCAATACCATACAGGCAGGTCTGGATGTGAACTGGACCCTGTTCGAAGGATTCGGCATAAGGGCTAATTATCAGAAATTACAGGAACTCAAGTTGCAGGGAGAACTGGATATGAGGCTGACTCTTGAAGATTTTGTAGCCTCTGTGTCTTCGGAATATTTCCACCTGATACGTCAGCGGATACGTCTGCGTAATCTGAATCGGTCCGTAACGTTGTCCCGTGAAAGACTTCGGATTGTGCAGGAAAGTTTCCATATAGGTGCGGCCTCGGGGCTCGACTATCAGCAGGCACAGGTCGATTTCAATGCAGATACTTCTGATTACCTTGCTCAGACAGAACTGGTGAGAAAATCTGTGATCAATCTTAACAGATTACTCGCGCTGGACGATATAGAAAGAAAAACCGTACCTGCCGACACTGCCATTATTTTTAATGCGCTTTTGGACCGGGATAAATTATGGAACCGTGCTTTGACCAACAATACTTCTTTGCTTATGGCCATGAGCGATCAGACTGTTTCCGAACTCGATCTTAAGCGCGTTCAAAGCAGGAATTATCCCTATCTTAAACTTAACGCAGGCTATGACTACAGAAATAACAACCAGACAGGACCATCTCTGGGTGCCAGTATGGGCTTTACTTTGTTCGATGCCGGTAACCGACGGAGGGAACAAATAAATGCCCGGCTGGATATTGAAAATAGCCGGTTACGTCAGGAACAGATAGAAAATTCACTTAAGGCCGATATGGCAAGCCTCTGGATGGCTTACCAAAACAACCTGGAGATGTGGAATATAGAAAAGAGCAACCTGGTTGTGGCAAGAAGCAATTTTGAGATTGCCATGGAGCGTTACCGGTTAAGGGAATTATCCGGGATAGAACTCAGGGAAGCCCAGCTGAGTTTATTGCAATCTGAAGAACGGTTGTCGACGGTTGAATACAATATCAAGGTTTGCGAGATATCCCTGTTAATGCTAAGCGGCGATATACTGACCTATTCCTGGAATACAATGCCCTGAATCCCGTTTCGGGAGACGATCACCTTATAGGCATGGAAGGAAGATTTGCCCTCCGACTGAACCTGCATGACAATATGAAGGAAGTAGGTCTTGGCGCAGTTAATGGTCATTAAGTCGCCTGTTTCTTCGTTTATTTTGAGCAGGGGGATTTCCGGATTATCCATTTTCTGGGTAAAGCGGTTGATGTGAAAGCGAACTATGTCGTTGATACCGCTTATGTGATAGATATTGTTTTCTGCCAGTTTCCGGCTGTCTATATTCACCATTTTCCTGTACAGAATTATCTTTTCGTCCAGAATGGAATACTCGGAACTCAGGACGCTGTCTTTGTTCCGCAGGTCCATGACTTCCGCAGGAATCTTGTCGGAAGAAATGAAGTCCATTCCTTCTTTTATCCAGCCTATTTCCTCGTCTTTAATGCGGACAACGGCCTTATGGTCGAAATACTTGCTTTTACGTTTATAGGCAAAGTAATAGCGCATGAGTTCCTTTATCCGGTCCTTAAGCATGTAACTGACCACAAGCGCAACGAACAAAGGGATGGAAACGCTCCCGAAACGGCGTTGAAAGACAAAAGCTACCACGGTGGCAAAAATCATGGCAATCCCGGCGGCAATGCTGTAATAAATCTGTTCAATGGCCACTCCGTCCTTTTTTTTGTTCAGCGTCACAAACAGGTCACTTTCAATGTATTTCTTAAGCAGGCCGTACCGGAACACCAGGTCCCGGTTGTTTTCCCGGTTCCCGGGGTCCAGTACATTATAACCAACTTGTCTTTTATAGGCGTATTCACCCGTCACCAGATCGTGAATAAGCTTTTCTTCTGCGGGGTATTTGCCCTTTCCTTTCAGGTATTTCAATATCCGGAGCCCATAAAGCACCACCATCTGGCTGAGCACTTCGTCCCCAAATCGAAAATGGTCCTGCAGTTCATCGGGCACGGTGGGCACGGTAATTATGGTTTTGAGATTACGGTAGTTCGCTAAAATGACGTTTACCGATTCTGCATATTGGGAACAAAGCATGGCGGTATCGGCGGGTGTCTGTCCCCTGAGAATCATTTTGGCGTGGTCTCTCAAGGCACTTTTAATGATAGCCGAGACCATTTTTATCTGGTAGATGTATTCGGTGATGTTTTTACGCAGGGGCGACGAGGCTACATCGCGGAAAGCCTGTTCCAGGAAACGGAAAGGAACAGCGTTTTCCGCCGACAGGTCCCGTAAAATGTAAACGGGAGTGATCATCCGCACGTTGGATTTCACATCGCGGTAGAATTGATCTTTCCCATAAGTTTGCGGGTTGATATCCAGGCTGTTGGGTAAAAAAAACCATGTGTTCACCGCAAACACGTTCTTCTGAACTTTACGGCGCACAAGAAACCGCTGTTTAAATTCAACGGCAAATTCATCGTGGACTTTATACTGAATCTCAACCATAGGCTATCTGTTAAAAAAAGACGCCGTTTGTATATCCCAGCCAACGCAAAACGGTCTCGCCCCAAATGATGATGACAATCCAGCTGATGACCATCATGGTAATACCGTATTTGAATGTGTCGCTCCAGCTGTAATGGTTGGTGGTGTACAGCAGCGCTGCAGGTTTGGAATTAAACGGCAGGACATAAACGTGTCCCACCAGCATGGCTACGGGAAAAGCCAGCGACATGACGGGGTATCCGAATTGTTGCGCCACGCTTATGGCTATGGGCACGAAAATAAGCGTCTGCATGGTCTTGGACTGAAATAGCATGGCGCTGAAAAGCATGGTGCCGGTCAGCAGCAGGTAAAGCACCCAGAACGGAGTCTGGTCGGTTATTCCAATAGCGGAAAAGGCCTGAGCCACCAGGATACCCGGGAGTCCCGAGGCATCGAGTCCGGCCCCCAGGGTGTATGCCCCGGCCGAGAAGAGCAGCAGGTGCCAGGGGATGTCTACATCGTTCCATTTGACCACGCCGAATTTTGGGATAAGCGCAACAACGGCCCCTATGAAAGCGACCGAGGTGGGACTGATGCCGTGCAGCGTTTCGGTGGCCCAAAGGCCAAGGACGCACACGAAAATGCCCACGGCTTTGTATTCTTCGGTTTTCATGGGCCCCAGACTGTGCAATTCCTGACGCAGCCGTTCCATTCCGCCCTCAATACGGGGCTTTTTTTCCTCGGGTTTCAGACGGAATATAAGACGGGTTCCCACAAACCAGCCGATAAGGATAAGCAGTATGCTCATGGGTAATGCCGGCACAAGCCATTGGGTGTACCCGAATGAAGTCTGTCCCATGGCTGTGGCAATGAGCGAACCGGCCAGCAGCGTGGCCCCCGATCCCGTGAGGAATCCGTTGGCTCCCAGGTTAATCTGGAACAGGTTCTGGAGTACGAGGTTTCGTCCGAAATTATTCCGGTTCTCACCGCCCGTTGCGCCGTATATGGCAGCCACCACCATGAATATGGGGAGCAGGATGGCAGCTTTGGCCGTAGTGGCCGATATGAAGGCAGATAAAACCAGGTTGATGACAATAAAACTGATCATCACCCCAAAGGAATTTTTACCGAACCGCAGTACGAACCAAAGTGCAAAACGTTTGGCCACCTGTGTCTTGACCAGCATGCTCGCCAGAATGAACGACAGGATGTTCAGCCACATGACCGGGTGTCCTAACTGCGCAAAAGCTGTCTTTTCTGTGGTCACTCCCGTGAGCACAATGGACAGGATAACCAAAAGGGATGTCAGGTAATTGGGAATAGCCTCGGTGATCCATAAAATGATAGCGGCCACAAAAATGGCCAGCATCGCATAATTTATCCGGGAGAACCCGTCCGCCCCCAGCGCCTGCAAACGTTGCAGGGCCGTGGCGGACAAGCCTTCCGAAGAAATGTTGTTCAGGAAAGAAATATCGGAGAACCAATAGATAAGCACAAACATTACAACAGAGAGAGGGCCCCCTAAAATGGACATCCATCGTTCAAAGCCCGACTTCTGCATTTTGGGGAGCTTCTCAATCTTGTAGTTATTCATATCCAGCGGATCGAATGCCATATCACTTCCAGTTTTTATAAGGATTCTTCATTAACATGGAATTGTAATACCGGGTGTCTCCGGTTACTTCGGCACCCAGCCAGGAGGGTTTCTCAAAAGCCTCGGACTCGGAACCCAGTTCAATCTCGGCCACGGTAAGGCCCTCGTTATCGCCGTAAAATTCATCCACTTCAAAAGTGTGAGGTCCCGCTTTTACCAGGTAACGGGTTTTGTCAATGACTCCCGGTTCGCAGAGTTCAAGGAGTGAACGAACTTCCTCTACGGGGATCTCTTTTTCCCATTCAAAGCGGCTGGCCCCGGACTGGTTGCCAATCCCTTTTACGGTGATAAATCCTTTATCTCCTTTTACCCGAACGCGTACGGTTCTTTCCGGAACCGAACTCAGGTATCCCTGGGTAATGCGGGTGGATTTAACGGCCAACGGCTTATAAGGGCCGGTTACCAAAAATTTGCGTTCAATTTCCTGTGCCATATCATTCGTTTGCCAAAGGTTTGGGACTCATTCCAATAACGCGCTTGATGGCCTGAAGGTAATTGATGTTTTCCACTCCTTCCAGCCCAATTTCTTTAACGGTCTTAAGGATGTCTTCAATCTCGGTAGATTCCGAGTTGATTGTCACCACTTTGGCTCCGTTAATGAGGACATTGCCCACTTCGCAGATGGTATCGTTAACCATATAGCCGAAACGTTGCTTGTGTACACGCACTGCAGCCAGAAGGGGATGGTTCCTGACCATTTCTATAAACTCGTCGTAAGTGTAGGTTTCTTTGGTCAGTTCAGGCATTTCAACCATGAAAGCGGGAAAAACCTCCTCCCTGAGCACCTGCGCGGAAATGGGAAATTCCCCTTTCATGAGCGGGTTCCATTGTTCCAATCCGTTTACGGTTTGAACGTATGTTTTGATGTCCATTTTTCCGTCGCGGATCTTGGTGTTGTTAATATCGTTTGCTGCCGATATGATATACACCTCGTCGCTGGAACGTTCCCATACTTTTTCCGGAACCGGGACTGAAAGCCTGGCCATGCGCTGGTGCGCCTGGTCAAAACACTGCCCAAAGGAACGGAACTCAAATCTTGGCTTGGAGATAGCGCCTATCTCCATTTTTTCTTTTGACATAAATCTTTATTGATAAATTGTTATTGTAGTCCGGCTACGTAATCTGTACTTTCCTGATTGGCAGCACCAGGTGTGGCCGGCGCATGTGCCCATTTCCCGTCTGCGTTGCGGCTGTAGGATGCCGTAGCGGTTTTGGCAATGGCGGTAAGATTGAAGTCGTCAATACTGCTTCCGGCCGGATTGAACAGCTGAATTCTTACATTCTTCTTGGCCGAGAGCCCGCTATGGAAAATGAGTGCTTCAGGTTGAGTCGGATGGTCTGCCTGAACGTCTTCGCTGTAAAGCAGCAGGAACTGACCCGGGGCAAGCGTACGGTCGTCGCACACCCAAACAGGAGCATCGTTTTCACTGTCTTTACAGATGTATACGCCTTCCAGGGGAATATCCTTGGAGCCTTTGTTGTATAATTCAATAAATTTACCGTTCCCGTTCAGTTCGTTCAGAACAAGACCTGAATAATCCACCACCACGGCAGCCACGGTATAGGATTTATCGGCCGATTTGGCGGTATATCCTTTTTCATTCACGGCTTCCACATGGAACGTTACCACGACTTTGTCCGGCTGGGCGGGTATCACTCCGGAATATACGCTGCCGGCTGCTGTCATATTCACAGACTGAGCCGAGCCTCCGCTTACGGAATATTTCAGGACGGCCGATGTGACGCTGCGCAGGTCGGTAATGGTGGCCGAAACAGTGACGGCGTCCTTAGGCGTAACGGCCTCGGGATTGAATTTCAAACTGGAAATAGATGCAGGCCCGTCATACAGGTCGTCTTTGACGCAGGAGGTCGTAAAACCTGCTATCAGAAGTAGCGCGGCAAAAAGTATCTTTTTCATAGATGTGTCTTTTTTGAGGGTTAAAAGTCAATTTCAAAACGAACCGACAGGGTATGAAAGTCAACACCGGCTTTGCCAGGGGCTTCTACCACTTTTGTATAGTCCTTTGTAGGGGCTCCCGAAGCATCGTGACCCACAAGTAATTTCCCCTTTCCGTTTGCGTAACGGTCGTGGTCTGAGTACATGTAATCGAGCATGATCTTAACATTGTTGTTTACATAGTAGTTCAGTCCTACTGCGTAGTTTTGTGCAGAGCCGCCGTATACAGGAGCGCAGTTCAGATTCAGGTAATCGTAACGGACCAGGAACTCTATATCGCCCCAGTTACGTCCGCGTGAAGGCTGGGTGAACTCACCGTCGCCCTTGTTATAACGTTGTTTCCCACCAAACAGAAGGTAGCCTGCCTGTGCGTACCAACCGCCGAAGTTCAGCCGGGAAGTTTCTCCCGAAACAGTGGCCACAGGGGTATTCAGATAAGTTAAATTCCCTATGTATTCACCCTGCATGCGCAATCCCCCAAAATAACCGGCCAGTTCGGCACCGTAAAGCAGGTCGTGATGTACGTCTTTAATAACATCGGTGTCGAGGTATTTTTTGCGGTTAATGGAAGTGGCTGTGCGTGTGCTGTAGCGTACACCGCCAAACTCGCTGGTAGCCATGTCCGACTTGGGCAGGCGGTAAGAACCGGCCAGTCCTATGTGTATTCCTTTATTGTTGTCTTCATAAAAAGGCATGGCAACCATTTTGGCTGTTATGGAATAACCGGTGCCGCGGCCGTAATCCTTATTGTTGTCTTCCACGTTGGTACGGATCTCTGCATCTTCCACGGCCTGGAAAAATACTCCGGCCATGGCCATAAACCAGTTAAGATGGGTTTTAACCTGGGCCCCGATATGACGGGACGGAGCGAATGTCTGTACTACCATGGGACGTTCCATGAACGGCAGGTAACGCGAGGTGGTTGTTGCCTCCATAGAGAAAGATTCTTTGAAGTTACCGGCCTGGAGTTCCAGGTTCTTGATTCCGCTGTACATGAGGTAGGCGTCTTTTAATTCCAGAATACCGTTGGCGAAATCGAGGTCAACCTCGCCATACCAGTCTTTTGTAACCTGACCCTTTATGGCAAACCGTGCCCGACGTATGGATACGCCGTTACCAATGGGATCGTAATCTTCGTTTTCTCCAAAGAAAGCGGCCCCGTCTACCTGAACGCGACTGTCGAACCAGATCTTATAATCCTCGTTTTTGGATTCAAATACCAGAACACCGTTGCGTTCTTCGGAAAACAAAGGTGTGCGGTTAACAGGCACTCCGTACTGATTGTAGCGGATCTGCCCCTTTCCCGTGGAATCCGCAACCTGTGCAAAGGCTGTGGAGACAA
>CAZRJC010000012.1:0-56430 GCA_964600385.1 uncultured Muribaculaceae bacterium | reverse complement strand
AAGGCGACTCCAAAGTGTATTTCTTTGAAGGCAGTTACAGCGAATACGAAGAAAACCGCAAGCGGCGCCTCGGCACCGAGATCAAACCCTTCAAATATAAAAAACTGCAAGGTTAACACTAAAACATAATACAGCATGAAAAAATTCGTAATACTTTTTTTGGCCCTGTGCCTTTTACAGGTTAATACCTACGGGCAGCAGGCGATTTTCATGGGAGGGCCACAGATTGTTTCTCCCGAAATCCATCCGGACGGTTCCGTCACTTTCCGCTTCCAGGCTCCGAATGCAGGAGAAGTAAGGCTTACCGGCGATTTTCTGCCCCCCGACGGCTGGATGCCCGGTAACGTAATCATGGAGAAAAACGCAGAAGGTGTGTGGTCTTACACAACCAAGCCGCTGGCTTCGGATTTGTACGGTTACGCCTTTATTGTTGACGGATTACGGTCCATGGACCCGAATAACGTGTATATGATCCGCGATGTGGCCTCTGTTACAAACGTTTTGATTGTTCCCGGCGGCCAGGGCGATTATTATATGGTAAACAGTGTGCCTCACGGAACGGTCATGCGTACCTGGTACGACTCTCCGTCCGGCAAGTATGTGCAGAAACGCCGCGTGACCATTTATACTCCTCCGGGGTATGAAGAAGGCAAGGACAAATACCCCGTTTTCTATCTGTTGCATGGAATGGGCGGCGACGAAGAAGCCTGGATCAATCTGGGACGTACCTCGCAGGTACTTGACAACCTTATTGCGAAGGGTATGGCCAAACCCATGATCGTGGTCATGACCAACGGCAACATCGCACAGGAAGCGGCTCCCGGCGAATCTTCCCTCGGCTTTTATCAACCCTCCATGCAGGTGGAAGGCACCATGGACGGCCAGTTTGAAGAGTCGTTCCGTGACGTGATTAAATTTGTAGAATCCCGGTTCAGGGTGATTCCAAAAAAATCTGCCAGGGCTATTGCCGGCTTGTCCATGGGCGGCTACCATACGTTACACATATCGCGCTATTATCCCAATACATTCGATTATATCGGTTTGTTCTCCGCAGCTATCATGGCAGACGAGAAACAGGCTTCCAAACCCGTTTATGCCCATTTTGACGAGACACTCCTGGCTCAGAAGAATAATGGTTATAAATTATACTGGATAGGCATCGGGAAAACCGATTTCCTGTATCAGACCAATGCTGAATACCGGCAAAAGCTGGACAAGATACAAATGCCCTATGTTTACAGAGAGAGTGAAGGAGGACATATCTGGACCAACTGGCGGTTGTACCTGACCGAATTTGTACCGCTGTTGTTTAAATAGTGATTACTAAAAATCTGAGAAATGAAAAAACACCTGACTTTCATATCCATTGCACTGTCCGTCTGCCTTATGGCGACACAATGTGCAGAGCAAAAGCAACCTACTGTTTATATAGACGGAGTGCCTCAACTGAATTCCGATAATATAGACGAGATCATTCCGGCCATGACACTGGACGAAAAGGTGTCGTTGCTTATCGGTACCGGCATGGCCGGCTTTTCGGGTGACGACCCGGTAATAGGCGAGACAAGAGATCTGGTTCCGGGAGCTGCCGGTACCACCTGGCCTATTCCCCGCCTGGGTATTCCGGCCATTGTTCTGGCTGACGGTCCCGCCGGTTTGCGTATAGCCCCCCGGAGACCGGACGATACAGCAACCTATTACTGTACGGCCTTTCCCATAGCCACTCAACTGGCCTCGTCATGGGACGTTAATCTGGTTAAAGAAGTTGGAGAACATATGGGAACCGAGGTGCTGGAATATGGTGTGGATGTACTGCTGGGGCCCGGCATGAACCTGCACCGCAATCCCCTTTGCGGACGTAACTTTGAATATTATTCTGAAGATCCTTTCCTTACAGGGAAAATGGCAGCGGCCATGGTGACCGGTGTCCAGTCCAACGGGGTGGGAACCTCTGTCAAGCATTTTGCCGGCAACAGCCAGGAAACGAATCGTATGGGCAACGATGCCCGCATGTCTGAACGCGCCCTCAGGGAGTTATATCTGAAAGGATTCGAGATTGCCGTCAAAGAGGCGAACCCCCGTACCATTATGAGTTCATATAATAAAATCAACGGTACGTATACTTCCGAAAGCCGGGAGTTACTCACAACCATTACCCGTGACGAGTGGGGATTCAAGGGAACTGTAATGACCGACTGGTTTGGCGGAAAAGATGCTGCTGCACAGGTATACGCCGGGAACGACCTGCTCATGCCCGGACGCCTTGACCAGAAAGAGGCCATTATGAAAGCGTTGCAGGAAGGAACTCTGGAAGAAAAATACGTGGACGAGAATGTAAAAAGGGTGTTGGAACTGATAGTGAATTCTCCCCGGTTCAAAGGATATGCCTTTTCAAATAAACCCGATCTCGAGTCTAATGCCCAGGTGACCCGCCGTGCGGGAGCCGAAGGCATGATACTGCTGAAAAACGAATCCGGAACCCTTCCCCTGACAGCCGGTATGAGGAACATTGCTGCATTTGGGAATACATCCTATGCTTTCATAGCCGGTGGTACCGGAAGCGGCGATGTGAATGAAGCGTACACCGTTTCGCTTGTCCAGGGACTGACCAATGCCGGTTATGTACTTGACGCAAGTCTTAAAACCGAATACGAAGCCTACCGGAAAATTGCACTCGAGAAACAGGCAAAGGCCTATGAAGGACAACAGTGGTTTGTGCCCAGAGCGCCCATTGCCGAATACCTGCCCTCAGAAAAGAATATAGAAGTTCAGGCCAATAATAACGAGCTGGCTATTATTACCATAGGAAGGAATTCGGGAGAATTTTCAGACCGTAAACTGGCAGATGACTTCTTGCTTAGCCAGACGGAAAAACAACTCATAGAAAAGGTTTGCGAAGCCTTTCATGCCCGGGAAAAGAAAGTGGTACTCATAATCAACGCCGGTGGCGTTATTGAAACTGCTTCCTGGAAATCCCTCCCCGACGCCATTCTACTGGCCTGGCAGGGCGGACAGGAAGGCGGGAATGCCGTAGCCGATATTCTTTCCGGGAAAGTAAACCCGTCTGGAAAGCTTACCATGACTTTCCCCGTGGCCTGGGAAGATCATCCTTCTTCCGCTGAATTTCCGGCCGGGGCCGAAATGGATATTGCGACTTTCATGTCGGCTATGACCGGCGGTGGTGATCAGCAGGACAAAGAACCTGTGCGTACGGTTGACTATACAGACTATACAGAAGATATCTTTGTGGGATACAGGGCCTTTGAACGTAACGGAACCCCCGTGTCGTATCCGTTCGGGTACGGTCTTTCCTATACGTCTTTTGAGTATGGGATACCTGTGGTTTCGGCTAAAAAAGACGTATTCACCATAACCGTGGAAGTAAAGAATACGGGCAATACGGCCGGAAAAGAAGTGGTTCAGGTTTATGTTGGCGCTCCTGCTAAAGATATGATTAAACCGGTGAAGGAACTGCGTGCATTCGGCAAAACCCAACTACTGGAACCGGGTGAATCAGAAACGCTTTCCCTGACATTTACAGCCCGCGACCTGGCCTCTTTCGATGGCGTCCGTTCGGGATGGGTAACCGAGAGCGGTTCATATAAAGTCTTTTTGGGAGCTTCTTCTGCCGATATTCGTCAGGAGACCTCGATAAATGTAAAAAAAGAAATTAAAATTTGATTTTTTACGAAAACAGGTTTTGTTGTGGAAAACCACCTCGTCAGGGGTGGTTTTTTACTATTTAATAGTAAATTTGACATATGAAAAGAATTATAACCATAGTGGTACTGTTGGCATGTCTGCCAATGGCCGCACAAGAAAAAGCCGCTATTGACCTGCAGCCTCAAAAGGAAACATGGCGCATAGAAAAAGAAATTTACGGACATTTTGCCGAGCACCTGGGCACCTGTATTTACGGGGGCCTCTGGGTAGGTCCGGATTCCAGGATTCCCAATACACAGGGATTCCGCAACGACGTACTCGATGCGTTGAAAAACATGCAGATTCCGCTCCTCCGTTGGCCGGGCGGCTGTTTTGCCGATGAATACCACTGGCGTGAAGGGATTGGGCCTCGTCAGCTGAGACCAAAAATGATCAATACCCACTGGGGCGGTACCGTTGAGGATAACAGTTTTGGAACGCATGAATTCCTGAATCTTTGCGAATTACTGGGTTGTGAACCGTATGTAAGTGCAAACCTCGGAAGCGGAACAATAGAAGAAATGGCCGATTGGGTTGAATACATGACCTCTCCGGCCGACAGCCCTTTGGCTAATCTCCGCCGGGAAAACGGACGGGATGAACCGTGGAAAGTAAAATATCTGGGCATAGGGAATGAGACCTGGGGTTGCGGAGGTAATATGCGTCCCGAGTTTTATGCAGACCAGTACCGCAGATATGCCACATATTGCCGGAATTTCGGAGACAACCGGTTATTCAAGATTGCCGTGGGACCCAGTGACTTTGACGTTAACTGGACAGAAGTGATGATGGACAACGTGGGCAGACGCATGGACGGGCTTTCGGTTCATTTCTACACGGTTTTTGATTGGAATGCCAAAGGTTCCGCCACAAAATTCACTTCCGACGATTATTACTGGACACTGGGAAAATGCCTGGACATAGACAATGTGATAAAGTCTCACAGCACCATTATGGACCGGACCGATCCTGACAAACGTATCTCTCTCATGGTAGATGAATGGGGAACCTGGTGGGATCAGGAACCGGGTACCATACCGGGTCATCTGTACCAGCAGAACACCATGCGCGATGCTTTTGTGGCCGCCCTTTCGCTCATGGTATTCCACCAACATGGAGACCGGGTTAAAATGGCGAATATTGCTCAATTGGCCAATGTGCTTCAGGCCATGATCCTGACCAAAGACGACAAAATGGTTCTCACGCCCTCATATCATGTGTTTGAAATGTTCAAAGTGCATCAGGGGGCTACCTTCATGCCGCTCGATATTAAGGCTTCGAATATTGTTACACGCGACAAACGTGTCATTCAGACAGTATATGCCACCGCTTCGGTGAATGAAAAGGGCGTGATGCACATCTCACTGGCCAATGTCAGCCTTGACAAATCCTGTGATGTGACTGTCAATCTGAACGGAGCACGATTTAAAGAATCATCCGGCAGAATACTGACCTCGGCACAAATAACGGATTATAACGATTTTGATCATCCCAATACGGTCAAGCCGGTTGCTTATTCTGGGATGAAGTCCGCAAACGGGATACTCACTCTTTCCATGCCTGCCAAATCCATTATAACACTGGAGTTGCTCCCTGCAGGAAAATAAAGGCACAATGACCCGTTATTAAAAAGAAATATCTATTTTTGATAGTTATTCACAAAAAATTCAGATCTAAAATTACTAATATGACAACAGAGAAAAAAAGCTATGCATTGCCCATTGCAATGATGTTCGCCTTGTTTTTTATGATTGCGTTCGTGACCGGCTTGCCCAGTCCAATGGGTGTGATCGTAGCTAAACAGTTCGGAGCAACTAATTTCCAATCACAATTGGGATTTTTTGCCAATTTTATCGCCTATGCCTTCATGGGTATACCTGCCGGTATAATGCTCAAAAGAGTTGGATACAAAAAGACAGCGCTGTCTGCCATCACCGTCGGGTTCATAGGTGTGGGCATTCAATTCCTGTCGGGCGAGGTGCAGAGTTTTACTGTTTACCTTATTGGAGCATTCGTTTCAGGGTTCTCCATGTGTATGCTCAATACAGTCGTGAATCCCATGCTGAACACCCTGGGTGGCGGTGGAAATAAAGGCAATCAGCTTATTCAGTTCGGAGGTTCCATCAACTCCATTGCTGCTACCATTACCCCCATGCTTGTAGGTTATTTAATGGGAGCTGAAGCAGGCCGTACCATAGAAAAAGCCAATCCCGCGCTGTTCCTTGCCATGGGTATTTTCGCACTGGCTTTCATAGTGCTGGCTTTTGTCAAAATCCCCGAACCCCACATTGTCCCCAAAGCACAGATTAAAGAGAAAGATCCCCACGGACCCATGTCCTTCCGTCATTTCATTCTCGGGACCATTGCTATATTTGTGTATGTAGGTGTGGAAATTGGTATTCCCAGTACAGCCAACCTGCTTATGACACAGCCTCTGACCAACGGTGGTCTGGCAATGGATGCTGCCATTGCCGGCAGTGTAGTAGGAACTTATTGGTTGCTTATGCTGGTAGGTCGTCTTCTGGGCGCTGTTGTGGGAGCCAAAGTCTCCAGTAGATTAATGATGGGAGTGGTGTCATCCTTAGCTATTGTATTCCTTGTGATTGCCATTTTCTGCCCGCTGGATCTTACTGTTAGTATGCCTGCCATGCAGTCAGAAGGCGGTTTCTCTTTTGCGCTGGTACAGGTTCCTCTGTCTGTGATGTTCTTTGTACTTTGCGGCCTTTGCACCTCGGTTATGTGGGGCAGTATATTTAACCTGGCCGTAGAAGGGTTGGGCAAATACACAGCTGCAGCTTCAGGCTTGTTCATGGTTATGGTATGCGGCGGTGGTATACTGCCTCTTATCCAGGGTTTCGTGGCAGACAAAACAGACTATATATCAAGTTATTGGGTAATTGTTGTTGCCGTAGCTTACATGTTGTTCTATGCGCTCATAGGGTCTAAGAACGTAAATAAAAACATTGTAACTGATTAATTGTCATGGGAAAACCTTACGTTGTAGGAATAGATATAGGTGGACAAAGCACCAAGCTGGGCATTGTAGATGCCAGAGGAAACATTATGGTTCAGACCTCGTTCGATACCAAGGATATTGTGGAACTAAGGGTTTATATGGACGAGCTGGTCAAGACGCTTAACAAGCTTATTGGTGAGCCTGCCATAGGGGGAAAAGAAAAAATCAAGGGTATCGGTATTGGTGCTCCCAACGGGAACTACTATAAAGGCACCATTGAATGCGCTCCCAATCTCAAATGGGCAAAAGATGAATACGGGCAACCGTCTGTTGTATATCTGAAAACAATGGTCGAGGCAGCCATGGGAATACCGGCTGTTGTGACCAACGATGCCAATGCAGCCGCCCAGGGAGAAATGATTTACGGGGCAGCCAAGGGAATGAAGAATTTCATTGAGATTACGCTGGGTACCGGTGTGGGAAGCGGTATTATCATCGACGGCAAGGTAGTTTACGGACACGACGGTTTTGCCGGAGAACTGGGTCATACGACCTCGGTCCGCAGGACAGGCCGTCAGTGCAATTGCGGCAAGATCGGCTGTCTGGAAACGTATACGTCTGCCATTGGGGTTGCCCGCACGGCACGTGAAATGCTGGAATTCAATCCTCAGAGACCGAGTATTTTGCGGAATATTCCCGCCGATGACATTACTTCCAAAGATGTTGCAGAAGCTGCAGCAAAGGGCGATGCGCTGGCCATTGACGTCTTTTCGTTTACCGGACGTCTGCTGGGCGAAGCTTTTGCCGATTTTGTAGCTTTCAGTGCTCCCGAAGCCATTATCCTTTTTGGCGGACTGGCCCAGGCCGGAGAACTTATTTTCAAACCTACCGTAGAAGCCATGGAAGCAAACCTGCTGCAGATATGGAAAGGGAAAGTTAAGATTATTCATTCCGAGTTACCGGGTTCCGAGGCTGCCATTTTGGGTTCTGCCGCGTTGGCCTGGGAACTCTAAAGTAATATTATATGGATTTAGCTCTTATTAGAAAATCGTTTACAGAACATTTTGACGGCGAGGGAGAGGTATATGCTTCTCCCGGCCGTATCAATCTCATTGGAGAGCATACAGATTATAACGGAGGATTTGTTTTTCCTGGCGCCATTGACAAAGGCATGGTAGCCGAGATCCGTAAAAACGGTACATCCACAATCCGCGCCTATTCGGTAGACTTGAAGGATTACGCCGAGTTTGGTCTGGAAGAAAAGGATGCTCCTGCCGCTTCGTGGGCAAGATATATCTTTGGTGTATGCCGCGAAATGATCAAAAGAGGCGCCGTGCTGGGCGGTTTCGACACTGCTTTTGCCGGTGATGTGCCGCTTGGTGCAGGCATGTCTTCTTCTGCAGCTCTCGAAAGTACTTATGCTTTTGCCCTTAACGAAATGTTCGGATGTGGCATAGATAAATTCGAACTGGCCAAGGTTGGTCAGGCCACCGAACATAATTACGTGGGAGTGAAATGCGGAATCATGGACCAGTTTGCCTCGCTGTTCGGCAAGGCCGGCAGCCTCATGCTGCTTGACTGCCGTTCCCTGGAACACAAATACTATCCGTTCCACCCCAAAGGGTACCGGGTCGTTTTACTTGACACCGTAGTCAAGCACGAACTGGCTTCCTCGGCTTACAACAAACGGCGCGAATCCTGTGAAAACGCTGCAAGGACCATCCGTGAAAACGGACATCCGCAGGTGGAATTCCTCAGGGATGCTACCATGGAAATGCTCGATGAAGTCAAACACCTTATTTCCAAAGAGGATTACATGCGTGCCCAATACGTGATTGGTGAAGTGCAACGCGTCATGGACGTTTGCCAGGCCCTCGAAAAGGACGATTACCAGACAGTGGGTGAGCGTATGTATGAAACGCATCACGGCATGAGCAAGTTATACGAAGTAAGCTGCGAAGAACTTGATTTTCTGAACGATATTGCCAGAAAGTGCGGTGTTACCGGATCACGCGTCATGGGAGGAGGTTTTGGCGGTTGTACCATCAATCTGGTGAAAGATACACTTTATGAATCTTTCATACAGACAGCAAGGAAAGAGTTTGCTGCACGATTTGGACACGAACCTAAAGTGTACGACGTAGTTATTAGCGACGGAGCCCGGAAACTGGATTAATCCGCCAAAGGATTGTCCATATCCAGGAACGCATATCCGTTGCCTGTTTTTTCAAGAAAGCGGTAGAAGTCTGCCAACGAAATGACCACCGTATAACGGTTGTCGTTCGGATGAAAGCTCACTTCCTCCGCTTTTTTTATTTTTGAGTCGATGAAAAGGAAAACGTGATTATCTGTGTCGTTAATGAGTCCGAAAGGCGATACAGAACCGGGTTCCAGACCCAGATAACGGTTCATACGTTCCGGTGAGGCAAAACTGAGTTTTCCCTGGTGGAGCATATGCTCTATATCGTGGATGGGCAACTGGCGTTTCCAGTCGAAAATGACCAGGTAATGGCGGTTCCCTTTGTGATTGCGAAAAAAAAGGTTTTTACAGTGCTGGGCTTTAATGTCTTTCCAGTATTCAATGGCTGCTTCGGCTGTGGGTAGGGGCGGATGCTCATAGATTTGCCAGGTAATGCCCCATTCTTTCAGCTGATTGAGCACTTTGTCTTTTCGGTTTTCCATAGTGCAAAAATACTTATATTTGTTATATGAATATAAGAAAAGCCACAATTCAGGATGCTGTGATCCTGGCCCAAAACCAGGTACGGATGGCCATGGAATCGGAGAATATGGTACTGGACTACCAGACTGTGCTAAAAGGAACCGAGGCCTGTCTGAACGACCCCGGAAAAGGAACCTGTTATATAGCTCAGGAGAACGGTCAAATAGCAGGATCTTTGATGGTGACCATGGAATGGAGCGATTGGAGGAATGGCTGGATCTGGTGGATCCAAAGTGTCTATGTCATGCCTGAATTCCGGCGCAGGGGCGTATACAGAGCCCTCTATGAACACCTTCAGAAACTGGTCAACGAATCGTCAGATGTGCTCGGTATCCGTCTCTATGCAGAAAAGAATAACCACAAGGCACTTGCCACATACCGCAATTTAGGAATGAGTGACGAACATTACGTCACTTTCGAGTGGATGAAAATTTAGGGGTTATTCCCAGATACAGTTCAAAATTGATTCCGGGCATTGGCCTGGCCAGGACTGTTTCGTATTCTTCGTTGAATAAATTATTGATGGTTCCCTTGACGGACAGATTGGCCCATTTTAAAAACCATTTTCTCTCCAGCGACATATCGTTCATGAAGTACGGGCCCAGTACGCCAAACCGTGTGCTGGTGCTGTTGCTCGATGTCGTGTACCGCTCACTGTAATAACACCATTTGTATACTAATTCCCAGTTTTTCCATTTCAGGCGTCCGGTTACAGCTCCCGAAAATTCGGGGATATAAACCAGTTGCTTACCAATGGCCTGATCGGACCAGTCCACGGGATCTCCCATGTTAATAGAACGCGTCCAGGCAAAATTACCGTCCAGGATCAAGCGCCATTCTTTCCCGGGAAGTACGCTGGCCCATGCCTTGGATTCCAGACCGTAGCTGTGCACCTGTTTCACGTTTAGCGGCGACCAGAATCCTTTGAAAGTGGGTAGCCAGACAATCCAGTTATTGATCCGTGAATCAAAAAAAGTCATTTCACCTTTTACCTGGAAAGCGCTGCGGTCAACAGCAAATGACACGCCTCCGTCATAAGTGAATCCCTCCTCGGGTTTCAGAAGAGGATTACCTCCCGGCATAAAATACAGGTCATTCAGCGTGGGATAACGGAAATTTCTTGCCACAGAGGCCTTTAGTGTGATATTTCCTTTTTTTGAGAGAAGGTAATCAGCAAAAAAGGAGGGGATAAGTGGTGCCAGTTCCTTGCCGTACAGGTCTTCCCGCAAGTTGATTGCCAGACCCAGACGATCTGTGGCTCTGTATTTTACGGCCAGGAATCCGGATAATTCCATTCGTGCCTGTTCATATCCGGCAATGGCCTGCTTACCCGAAACAGATACCACCGCTTGGTCCAGACTTGTTACAAAATGTTGATATGCAGAAATATTTCCGGTAAACATCCATTTCCCTTTCAGGTAATATTCCATGTCTGCCTGTGCAAACAGTGTATTCACAAAGCTTTGCGAATGTACCATCTCGGCCCAGTTTCCGTCACCCAATCCGCGCCGGTAAAGGTACAGCATGTCGGTATAGGTATATCCGGCCCGTGCTGCAAGCTTTGTCTGTTCCATCAGTTTCTGCCAGGTGGCTACGGTCCTAATGGTATTTTCCTGTTGTGTGCTTTTTACGCTGTTGTTTTCTTTATAATCTACATTCAGCAGCGGCACACCGCGTGTTGAGTTCATGTACCAGGCCGAAATGCCCCATTGTGATCCGTCGCGGGATGTGAGGCTGGCTTCCTGAAGAACATGCAGGTCCCTGAATTCCCCGTTCTTGTTTTGTTCCACCGGATACTCGGACCCGTTTTTCTTTCTGTAATTCACGTACTTGTAGTCGTTCTTTGAAGTAGAGAAGGCAATCCGCGTTGATGATTTCCAGCGTGAAGAACCGTAGTTCAGACGCAGGTATTCGTCAAAGGTAGTAAAGCTGCCCACTCCCTGAACGAATTCGGTGCTGAATCCGTCTTCATTATCGGGCCTGGTGGATAAAGTGACGGCACCTCCCAGACCGCCTCCCGAAACCTGTACCGAGCTGGCTCCGTGATATATATTAGCATTGTCAATAAAATACGAGGGAATCTGGGAAAAATCCACCATACCCAGCATGGGCGAGTTCAGCCTCATCCCGTTCCAGGTTACCTGGGTATGGGAAGGGGCCGTTCCCCGGAACGAGGCGGTGGAAAGGGTAGCGCGGCCGTAAGATTTGATGAAGAGAGTGCTGTTTTGAGTGAGCACCGAGGCCAGGGACCCCGATATGCTTTCCCTGAGAGCCAGCGTATCAAGAACTGTTTTCTGAATTCCCATGTCTTTCAAAACCCTGTCTGCCGTTATGCGGATAGAGTCCAGCTGGCGTGTTTCCAAGTGTTCCTGGGTAAGTGCGCACACCGGGAATGCCAGAAAGAATACAGTAACAGAAAACAATGCCAGAAAAGCTTTCTTCATTATTCTGTCTTCATCATGTTATAATCTTTCACGGAACATATGTCTGTAGAAAGCTCTCCTATCCATCCCGATTTGGCGTTTACTCCAGTCTGTATTTTTACGAAATCTATATAAGGCAGACCGGCGGGTTCTCCGCTGCGGGTAACGGCATCGCTTATTCTAAACAGAGTAGAGTTGTGATTGTCTGTGTAACCCCAGTCGTATGCCGGATTAATCCAGGAGTTGGTTGTGGAAAGGTAATTCCGGGCTTCCAGACAAGTCCCTTCCAGCGTATAGGAATCGGCAGTGACCCATAAAGGATAATAGGTGTCCTGATTATGGAACGCTCCCAGGTATTCAATGGTTCCGCTCTTCCCGGTGTTATCGGTCCACTGTACAGGTTGCCCGGCGGCGCGCGGCTTATAATAGGTTACCTGATAACGGCTTGTTGTACTTGTCTTGCCATATTCGCTCCCTTTGAGTTCGTACCAGGTGTCATCGGGTTTACCGTTTCCGTTCTCATCGCGCATTACCCATACGATGCCCGGTTCCGATGAATTTTCATATGCATTTCCTTTGATCTCGAGGTTGTACGATCCATCGTTTAAGATACTGTGATCGAAGCCCAGGACAAGAGTGCCGCCAAAACCGCCCAGCGAAACAAAGAGCCCCGAACGCAAGCGGTTTGCCGCATAAAGGTTGGCCTCTTCCTGTGTGTCTTCTCCCTGGAATCCTCCGGTTACCGTTTCATTAACAAACTGACCGGGTGCAGGCAGATACAGGTGTATCATATCCCATTCCGTATGGCTGGAAGAGGTAACGGGCCTGAAGTAGTCGGTCTCATCATTTCCGGGGTCTTCTGTCCCGGGGTCTTCTGTTCCGGGATCTTCTGTTCCCGGGTCATCGGTTCCGGGATCGTCATCGCCCGGGTTCTCAGTACCCGGGTCTTCTGTTCCGGGGTCATCGGTTCCGGGGTTATCAGTACCTGGCCGGGTTACAGAAATACTAAAAGATACTGCATCTTTTCCGTCTTCGTTTTTACATTCCAAAGCGGCAGAAAACGTTCCGGGAATTGCGGAACTGAAGATGTATTCCAACGTGTTGGCCACAACAACCGAATCTACCGTCCAAATGCAGATGGGGTTTTCGCTATTGGAAATCAATGGTTTGAGTGTGAGAAGGCTGTCTGTGGCAATGGTAAAACCGCTCTCGGGCACTGCAAGGGAAATAACCGGGGGAGCAAGGGCCAGGACATCTATTCGGAAATCTTCCGAATCTGACCCGTTCTCATTGGTGACTTTAAGTGTTACGTATACGGCTCCGGGTTGTCCGCCGGTATAATTCAGCTCTTTTTCATGGCTAACTATGTTATTGTCAATAGACCAGGAATATATGGCGTCTTCTGCATAGGAAACGATGGGGGTGATGCATATTGTTTTGCCGGCTTTTACCGTATATACGCCTGTTTGGGAGCTCATTTCAATTTCCGGAGCAGGGGGAAGCGTAATTTCCCGCCCCGTATTGCACCCGTGAAGAATCAGGGCGATCAGAATCAGGTATATCAGACTTCTTTTCATAGGTAAATAATTATTTAAAACAAAATGCCCCCGGATTGATACCCGTACGCAGGGTATCCAGGGGGACTGCCTGCGGGGAAAAGCGGTACACAACGCCTTGTTGCACGTAATCAACGGCATCGGCGGTATAAATCTGCGATGTGACAGGATCTACTGCAAGCCCGTAAACCAGTTCACGATCGTACTCAATAAAAGGTTTTACAGGAAGGCGGTCTGCGTTTACATCCATTCTCCATACCGACTTGTTAACGTAATACAACGTATCAAGTGCCCCGTTCAGACAAAGCCGGGAAAACAGACCGTCCCCGCTTAACGGGAATGTCTTTTCTATTTTGTGTGATTCTGCGTTTATCCGGTATAAGGTACCGGCAGAAGCGCACCAGATCTTGCCATTACAGTCTGTTTGCAGTGCAGATGGTTGCGAAGCGACCAGAATGGAGTCGATCAGCTGATCTGTTTTCGAATTAATAACCAGAATCTTATTGTCATGGGACCAGCAGCTGACAAACACCTTATTTCCGTATTGCACCATTTGCTCAGTGGAGGGGTGCCCTTTGACCGGAATATAGCCGGTAATGCGACAGGCAAGTGGATCAATGACAGTTATTTTTTCTGCATAGAGGTCAGTGACGTAAGCCTTGTTCCTGTCAACAAAGTGAATATATCTGGGCGAGATAAGTCCCGTTATGGTTCCCGTTATTTTGAAACTAACCGGATCAATTACAAAGATGACTCCTGAATTATTGACCACAATATATCCTTTCCCATCATAGAATTGCATGGACTGGGCAACGTCTCCCAAATTAATCCCGTTGGCCCGTAAAAACACTTCGTTCTCGATTTTTCCCGTTTCCGGGACATAATAGGAGAGCGAGGCATTCCCGTACATGAAATTTCCTTCGTTAATAATAAACAAACCTTTTCCCGTTATATCAAAATCCTCTTCTGCAGCCGGCCCGTATTTCATACAGGACGTAAGGCACAGAAGCATGTAGAACCAGGCTGTAACAGAAAAAAGTCTATTCATATTATTCCATGTTAACCGCAATGTTGTCCAGGCAGAAGTAGGACGGAGTATTCATGCCCCAGGATCCCGTATCTGAACTTTCCATTGTAAATGCTATGGAATGCACCCTTCCCAGTGAGGAAAGGTCTACTTTTGACCAGGAAGTAACCACACCTCCGGATTGGGGTGTGCGGAAATCGGCCAGAAAAAATGTTACCTGCCCGATTTCGTTACCGGTTGCATTGTATCCGGTACAAATAAGTTTAAGCCAGTCTCCGTCTTCATAATTGAAGACTTTGGCAAAAGCATCGCCTTTTATCATGGACAGTGCGGTATAGGTGCTGTTGTTCACGTATATCCAATCAATCATCTTTTCCTCTTCCGGTTCATTAAAATACAATGTGGAGTTTTCACCCACATAGACGATGGCAAAAGCATCTGTCCCGTTGTATCCTCCTTTTCCTGTATACGGGTTTTCATAATATACGCTGCACTGGTTTGTGTAGCCTTCCGTTACTGAGTCGTTCCAGCGGGAAACCGCACCCCCGTTCCAGGTTGTAAAAAGATAACCGCCATAGTCAAAAGAAGAGAAAAAATATCCCAGTCCCAGCCCTGTAACGTTATTTACATATCCGGTGTATGAACCGTCGTAGAGATTATCTCCGTAAGGGGAACTGGCCAAATAACTTTCCGGCACATTATCAAAGGTGATCACATACGAGCTGACGGTTTCGTGGGGAGTACATGCGACTAACATTACCGCAGTGCAGAAACAGAAAATGAGAAGAATTTTTTTCATAGTATTAACATAAAATAAAACGATAGTTCACCGCTATTTATGAGTATAATACCATGTCTGTGGATCTGTTTACCGACCGCCGTGTTCTCCCATTCTCCGCAGGAGTATTATGCTCATAAGTTACAAAGGCAGGTCTTCTGACTTGTTCCTGTTTTTGACGCCTTCCCGAACCTCGCGGTCAGTGGCAAAGAATTCAAAAACACATGGGGTATCACGCCCCGGGAACTTACAGCAGCGGGAACTGTTGCCGATTTTCACAGCATTCCCTTTTAATCCGGCGGACCGTTTTTGGTCTTTCGGAACCGTTGTAATGCAAAGGTAAGAGGTTTTGTAAAATAAACAAATTATCTCTGTGAGCGCGCAAATTCACCGGGGTTGATCCCGAATTGTTTCTGAAAACATTTGGCAAAATACGAGGGATTGTTGAAACCCACCATATAGCTGATCTCACTTACCGTGAATTTGTTTTCCAGCAGCAGGACCGCCGCTTTTTTAAGGCGTACGATCTGTATCAGTTCATTGGGCGTAACTTCCGTAAGACTCTTGATCTTGGCAAATAATCCCGAACGACTTACACAAAGTTCTCTGGCCAGGAAATCAACAGAGAGTTCCGGATTGGAAAAATTCTGTTCAATGACCTCGTTCATCCGGTTCAGGAATTGTTCTTCACAGGAGTTGTTTGCAATGGAACTGATAGGAACCAGCGGCATCTTGGAGTATTTATGCATAAGCATGTTCCTGAGTTCTCTCAGGTTTCTTATACAGGCTCTCAGATAGCGGATGGAGAAAGGTTTTTCTATATGGGCATCTGCTCCGCAGTTCATGCTTTCTATTCGTGCATCGTTACCCGTTTTGGCAGTCAGGAGAATGAACGGAATATGGCTCGTGTGCGTATTGTTCCTCACGGCCTTACACAATTCAGCTCCGTCCATGTTGGGCATCATCCAGTCGCTGATGACGATGGACACAGAATTGTTTTTTAACAACTCCAGGGCTTCCTGACCGTCCTTGGCGGTAAGGATACCGTAATCATCAGAGAAGTTATCGGCCAGGAAATGAAGCATCTGGTCGTTATCGTCCACAATAAGCATAACGGGTTTGTTTTTTCCCGGATCCTGTTGGGAAACTTCGGATAGAATATCATTTGGCAGATCGTCCTGTCCCTGTTGTGTCCCGGCAGGTCCATTTTTACCTTTCCCGTTCTGGACAACCGGCAGGGTGACTATAAATGTGCTCCCGCCCCCGGGCTCGGATGTTACTTCTATGGTTCCGTTATGTGACTGAACAATTTTATTCACTATACTTAACCCTATGCCGGTTCCGCCCACATGTTGCTGTGACTGATAAAAAGGTTTGAATATCAACTCTTTTTCCTCGTCTTTAATGCCACATCCATCGTCAGAAACGCAAATCCGGTAATCATTGCCGCCGGGCATGGCGGTACAGGTTAGTTCCACACGGCTTTTGGCGAATTTGCCGGCATTTGTCAGCAGGTTGCTTACCAGCTTCATTATGGATTCATAATGAACCATGGCCGTAAGATCAGTAGTGGTACAGTTGAACACAAAGTTAATGCCCGACTGAATCATAGTAGGATCGAAACGCTCCTTGACGTCAATCAGAAGTTCGTAAATATTCTGGGAAGTAAAGCGTACATTCATTCCCCCGGTTTGTTCAATCTTTCTGAAATCCAGCAGCTGGTTAACCAGGAACAAAAGGCGCTGGCTGTTACGGTTAATTATGTCTATGTTTTCCTTAATGGACGCAGGAACGGAATCACCCGAAGACATAATCTTTTCAAGGGGAGCCAGGATAAGCGAAACAGGTGTACGTATTTCGTGGGCGATAGTTGTGAAGAAATGTATTTTGGCATTATGCAGTTCAACTTCCTTTTCCTGATTGATTATCTGGATTTTCTCTTTGTGACGTTTTTCTGCGTTGTGCACAAAGATGCGGATGGTCCCCAGAATGGCGAGCAATCCCAACAGATAGTAAAGGATTTTAAAAGGGAGAGTGAGGTGGAACGGAGGATGAATAGTAATATTGAGTGTAGCCCCCGTTTCATTCCACAGGCCGTCGTTGTTTGAACCCTTTACATGAAAAACATAATCTCCGGCAGGCAGATTGGTGTAGGTTACACGATTTTGTTTTCCCACATAGTTCCAATCTTTATCGAATCCTTCCAGTTTATAGGCATACAAATTTTGTTCGGGAGAGCAGTAGCTTAAAGCGGAATACTGGATGGTGACTACATTATCTTTATAGGTAAGGTCAATATCGGGACCGAAACTTGCAGTTTCTTTTAAAGGACCGTCTTCAGATACGATCACTTCTTTGTTGAAAATCTCCAGCCGTGTTACCATCACTGGCGGCACATAAACATTAGGTTTTATTCTGTGGGGATAGAATGCATCGAATCCATTTATGGACCCAAAATATATTTTACCGTTTGATGTTTTTAGTCCGGCATTAAATATAAAGTAATTACTTTGGAGGCCATCGGCAGTGGTAAACAATTTGAACGTGCCGTTATCCGGCGAATAACAAACCATTCCGTTAGAAGTGGTTAGCCAGAGAAAATCGTTGTCACTGATAATGCACTGTATATTATTGCTGGGTATGTCCAGATAATAAAGGAGTAGCGAATCTTTTTCCTTATCATACCGGCACAGACCTCCTTCTGTACCCACCCATATTTCATTTTGCTGGTCAATGCAAATATTATTTACATGGTTACTCATGAGTCTCGGATCCAGCGGCCTTGCCAGGTATGTTTTCCATTCAGCGTTTTCGGGGTTATAACGTAAAAGACCTTTCCCGTATGTGGCAAACCAGATAAAACCGTCAGGGTCCAGCTTGATATCAACGGTCATTACACCTAGTTCACGTACCTTGTTGAATCCATCTGTCTTGCGGTTATAAATACTTAGCCCCGTCATTGTCCCCACCCACATATTATTGTCCCTGTCCTTAAAAATGGAATAAATCCCGTTATCATTCAGCGAGTGACCGGACTTGTCATTTTTATAATGTTTGAAATGTCCGGTTTTTGTATTTAAAATGTTCAGACCGCCTGAATAAGTTCCAACCCATAGGCTGTGATTGTCGTCAAAACATAAAGCGTGAACGTTATGATACGAAAGACTGTTTTTTCCCGGCTGAGGCATATAATGCACCACTTCCCCGTTATGAGGAGAATAGTACATAAGACCGGCATCGTCCGATGCTATCCAGATATTGCCCCGGTAGTCCTCACAAAAACGGCTGATAATATTTCCGCTTCCGGAATGAGTGAATTCGGCACAGGAAGTTCCTTCGAATTGCCCGTTATTTGGTGAAACATAATTTATACCTCCATAGTAGGTCCCAATCCATATGCCTCCTTCCCTGTCCAAAAGAATCGGGTACACGAATCTGTTGGATAATGAGGCTGGGTCTTTTTCACTTGGAACAAAATGACTCTTTTCACCGGTAGAGGTATTGAACCAGGTGAGGCCGTCATCAGAACCAATCAGCAACTGGTTTGACGCAATTTCCCTGATACTGTGAATGTGCATTACACTGCTACCGTTGGGATTTATCAGGAAGGGCCTGACCTCTCCCGAATACGTATCCATAAGCTGTAATCCGGCGTCCCATGTTCCGCACCAGAAATTCCCCGCAGCATCCTGGTAGATGTCCAGAATACGCGAAGCTAACCGGGGATCCTTGCTTTTAAGATTAAAGATGACAAAGACATCGTTTTTCTTGTCGAGTTTTGCCAACTTGTGTTCGTAACCACCAGAAAGCCATATGTTATTTTCAGAATCAACTAAAATTGTGTGAATATAATTCTGGAATTCATCTATGGAAAACAAGGTAAGTGCTTCTGTCACGGGATTGTATCTGAAAACCCCTTGTTCCTCGGAGGATATCCACAGATTGCCGTCTTTGTCAGATACAATATTATTTACCAATGAATTAATAAACGTTCCGTCTTCCGTCTGTGCTTCAAGTTTCCTGGAAGTTTGTCTGCGAACATCGTAAATGTAGACTCCGATTTCTGTACCCACCCAGAATTTTCCGGAATTATCTTCAAGTAGCGCCCCAACATAGTCAGTCCCGAAATCATTGACAGAGGGAAAAATAATTTTATGGCGGGTAATATTCCTTCCGTCAAAACAATTTAATCCCTCAGAGGTGCCAAACCAGATAAAACCGCGTGAATCCTGATAAAGTGTTCTTACTGTATTTGAGGCAATGCCCTGTTCGACAGTAAAATGGCGGAACCGATACGATACGGGTCCCGCCTTAAGTGTAGTAATTGAAAAAAAACAAAAAAACAGTAACAGGCTCAGCGCAACAAAAGCGATCTTCTTCATTCAAGGTTATTTTTGTCCATAATAAGCACCTGGTCCGTGTTTGCGTCCAAAGTGCTTTTCAATAAGCAGCGGATTCATATTGAGCGCCGGATTTATGGAGTACGCCACAGCGGCCATCTTAGCCACCTGCTCCAGCACTACGGCATTTTCCACTGCCTTGAACGGATCTTTTCCCCAGGTGAACGGCCCGTGATTCTTGACAAGTACTCCGGGAGTATGCATCGGGTCCATATCCCTGAAACGTTCAATGATCACAGTCCCTGTCTCCCACTCGTAATTACCGTTAATCTGTTCCCGGGTCATATCCCCGGTACATGGTATGTCATGGTGAAAATAATCCGCATGTGTTGTCCCTATATTCGGGAGGTCCACCCCGGCCTGTGCCCACGAAGTGGCATAGACAGAGTGGGTATGGACAATTCCTCCTATCCCTTCGAATGCCCTGTATAAGGCAAGGTGAGTGGGGGTATCCGAAGATGGCCTCAGATTCCCTTCCACTACCTTTCCGTCCATATCAACAACAACCATATCGTCGGCGGTCATGGTCCGGTAACTCACTCCCGAGGGTTTAATAACCACCATACCCAATTCGCGGTCAATGGCAGAAACATTTCCCCAGGTAAAGATCACCAGACCATGTTCCACCAACATGATATTGGCTTTGAATACATTTTCTTTTAAAGATTCCAACATGGTGCAAAACTACCAAAAATACCAATAGAAAGCTGCGGTTATTCCCAGAATGATCAATGTATTAATAATATCCCAGGCATTCCAGCTGGCTCTTGTTTCGGCTTTCTGTTCCGCTGTAGCGGTTCCGAACACCAGACCCTGAATCATGGCAGGCTGAGGCGCTTTGGTAAAGAGGCTCACCAGTATGATCACCACAATACAGAACAGGAACATCCATCCGCAAAAGAACAACCAGTTCGTTCCATAAAAAACATCATAGAACAGGCCGGATTGATTAGCTGTTTCCACGGTGGAATAGTAAACCTTGGCTCCGAGACGGGTGAGACCGATAATAAAACCGGAAATCAGTCCCCACATACCGCCTTTGGCGCTGGCACGTTTCCAGATGACACCCATAAGAAACGCAGCGGCAATACCGGGAGCCAGAACGGATTGTACATCCTGCAGGTAAGCATAGAGAACATTTCCTATACTTTTCATGACAGGTATCCATAAAATACCCAGGATCACAATTACAACAGTGGCAATCTGTCCAATACGAACCAGTTTCTTTTCAGGAGTTTCGGGTTTATAACGTTTATAGAAATCTATGGTAAATAACATGGCCGATGAATTAAACAACGAAGCCAGAGAACTCATAAGTGCTGCCAGGATGCCGCAAACCACCATTCCTTTGATACCTGCCGGCAGCAGAGTGGCTACAAGTTGCGGGAAAGCGGTATCGGCCGTGTTGAGTACAAAGGGTTGTCCGTTTATTATGACGCCTTTCTGTGACATGGCATAAGCTATCATGCCCGGGATAAGGAACAGGAAAACGGGCAGCAGTTTGAGGTATGCTCCAAAAATGGCTCCCCTGCGGGATTCTTTCTGATTACGGCCCGAGAGAACACGTTGTACAATGTACTGATCGGTACACCAGTACCAGAAACCGATAATCGCAGAACCTATCAGAGCTCCCAACCAGGGGAAGTCAGGGTCGCCATTGTTACGCATAAGATTCACCATGGTATCGCCGTATTCGTTCACGGGGGTTGCTCCGCAAATCGCCAGGACTTCATCCCAGCCTCCTACGGCCCTCATCCCGAGAACCACAATAATCAATGAGCCTATTAGCAAAATGGGCGTCTGAAGTACAGAAGTATATAATACAGATTTCATGCCGCCCAACACAGTGTAAAGGGCTGTTATGAGAACCAGTCCAATGGCGGAAATCCAGAAAAAGTCAATACCCCAGAGTTCATCTATCCCGAATACCTGCTGGAAAACAAGTCCTCCTGCATATACAGTCACTGCCACTTTCGTAAGTACATAACTTACCAGCGATATAACCGATAATATGGTACGGGATTCTTTATTGTAACGGCGTTCCAGAAATTCCGGCATGGTCAGGACCATGCTTCGTGAATAAAACGGGACAAATACCCATCCCAGCAAAAGGATTATCCATCCCTGAATTTCCCAGTGTGCCATGGCCATGCCGCTCGATGCACCTGCACCGGCCAGGCCTATAAGGTGTTCAGATCCAATGTTGGAAGCAAAAATAGAAGCTCCAATGGCAAGCCAGGTAACATCGCGGCCTCCCAGAAAATAATCTTTGGAATCATTCGCTTTCTGTTTGACCACCCACACAACGATTCCAATCAAAGCTACGGCAAAAACGCCTATAACAATCCAGTCTAAAAGTTGCATATAAATAATTATTAATAGGTTACAGTGCTGAATTTATAAGTGCAATGGCTCTTATAGGTTTCTCCCGGACGTAAAACAACAGACGGCCACTCCGTTTTGTTCGGAGAATCGGGATAATGTTGTGTTTCAAGGCATACCCCTGTACGTGTTTTATAGATTATGCCGCGTTTTCCTGTAACAGTTCCGTTCAGGAAATTGCCCGAATAAACCTGAATACCCGGTTCGTCTGTATAGACATCCATTTTTATACCGCTTTCGGGTGAAAACAGGGTAGCAGCTACCGTACCCATATCTCCTTTAGTTTCAAGTACCCAGTTATGGTCAAAGCCGTTTCCGAATTTGATTTGCTCAAATCCTGTGCTGTCAATATCTTTTCCAATGGCCTTTGGTGTTGTGAAGTCCATAGGGGTTCCAGCAACCGGGGCCATTTCACCGGTAGGGATAAGCGTTTGTCCAACCGGGGTATAGACTTGTGAATTTATATAAAGCACGTGAGAAAGAATAGTATTCTCAGGGTTGCCTGCCAGGTTAAAATAAGAGTGGTTAGTCATGTTAATAACCGTAGGCTTGTCAGTTGTGGCCTCGTATCCTATTTCCAGAGCATTGTCTTCGGTCAGGTTATATGTGACCCGGGCTGTAAGGTTTCCCGGGAATGACTCGTCTCCGTCGGGTGAATTCATCACAAGGGTGATGGAACTCCCGGTTACTTTTTCTACCTCGTAGACTTTATATTGCCATCCGTTTGGACCGCCATGCAGGCAATGTCCGAAATTGTTTTTGGGAAGGTCGTATAATGTGCTGTCCAATGTGAAACTTCCGTTTGCTATTCTGTTGGCATACCTGCCAATGGAAGCGCCAAAGTCCGAAGGAACGTTCATATAACTGGTCACATTGTCGAAGCCCAGGACAACGTCAAGCAGCGTACCTTGTTTGTCGGGAACCATAAGGGATACTACACGTCCCCCAAAGTTGGTTACGCACACTTCCATGCCCTGGCTGTTCTTTAAAATATACAGTCCGGTTGCCTGTCCGTCCTTCTCTGCTTTGAAATTGTCGGGATATAATCCCGAAACCGATGATGATGGGGTTTGTGAACATGCGCAGAAAAGAAACATGTACATCAGAAATCCGCATCCGGTCAATAGTTTTTTATTCATAAGGTATATTGTTAAATGATTAGTCCAGTTCCTGCCATTTGGGAGGATTTACATTCAAAAGATGGCGCACAAAAAAATCATATCTTTTATGTTCCCCGTAAGATCCGCCCATTGTGTGACGAACTCCCGGCAATACAACCAGTTCAAAGTCTTTATTGGCTTTAATAAGGGCGTCTGCTACCTGCATGGTCGAGGCCGGATCTACGTTATCGTCCATCTCTCCCACTACAAGCATCAGCGGGCGGGTGAGCAAATGGGCATTCTCGACATTTGATCCCGCAATATATTGTTCTCCAATAGGATAGCCAAGCCACTGTTCGTTCCACCATATTTTGTCCATGCGGTTGTCGTGGCATCCGCACGAAGAATAAGCTGCTTTATAGAATTCGGGATGAAGCAGCACGGCTGTGGTGGATTCCTGTCCTCCGGCAGAAGCTCCGAATATGCCTACACGGTCTATGTCCATATAGGGATATTTCTCAGCCGCAGCTTTGATCCAGAGTTTTCTGTCGGGGAATCCCGAGTCGGCCAGGTTCCTGAAGCATATTTCTTCAAAAGCCTTGGAGCGGAACGATGTTCCCATCCCGTCAATCTGAACGACAATAAAGCCCAGTTCGGCCAGGGATGTCATGTTCCAGTTGTAGGGTATGAAACTCTTGGGAACATAATGGCTGCCCGGTCCGGAATAAATATATTCTATGACAGGGTATTTCCGCAAAGGGTCAAAGTTTACGGGGCGGATGATTATGCCCCATATATCGGTTTGGCCGTCACGGCCTTTGGCTGTAAACACCTCGGGTGCCTGCCAGCCGTTTTCAAGCAGTTTAGAGATGTCGGCCTTCTCGAGTTCCATGATAATACGGCCGTCGGAGGCGTTCCTCAACACGGCAACGGGAGCCTTGTCTACCATTGAGTACACATCTACCAGAAAATTCATGTCGTCTGAGAACCAGGCCTGGTGATTTCCTTCTTCCGGAGTGAGGCAGGTTAATCCCTCTCCGTCAAAACCAATCCGGTAATATCTTATCAGATACGGATCTTCGTCCGGGACCATCCCGTTGGCGGTGAACCATATGGTACGGGAATCTTCATCCACCCGAATAATATCCCTGACGTACCATTCCCCTTTGGTTATTTGGTTTTTAACCGAGGCGGCAAGCACATCGTACAGATACAGATGGTTCCAGTTGTCTCGTTCGCTCATCCAGATGATTTCGTTTCCGGTTTTTAGGTTGTGTCTGAAATATCGGGTATAATTCACAAAGGTACTGCTTGTTTCTTCAATAACCGCTCTTAAATGTCCGGTTTCTGCAGATAATTCGTATATGCAGTAACGTTGGTGCCCGCGTTGGTTAAAATCAAAAAGAATGGCCGTACCCGTTGTGTTCCATTCAGGATATCCTATTTCGTACTGAGGAGAAAGAGATTCGGCGGGAGCCGCATGGGAAGTGCCGTTCTCCATATTGAATACGCACGGGACCTTGAACCGCAATTCGTCTCCCGGTTTTGCGTATTCCAATTGGTGAAGAATGGGTTGCAGCTGGCTTTCGGGAGATGATTCCACATAATATATGAATCGTTTCTCTGCCGGCCTGATTTTATTGGCAGCCAGTTTTTTTGAGTCGGGAGCCCAGGAAATGTACGATGAATAATAGTTGCCGGCCGTACCGTCAATACTTACCTGCTTTTCTTTTCCGGTTCCGGTTTCCTTTACATAAATGTTATTGTCTTTGATGTAGGCGGAATACTTGCCGTCCGGCGAAAGAACCGATGTCCCGTTTTTTTCTTCGTCAACTACTGTCCAGTGGGGACCCGGAGGTGGAACGGAGATTTCGCCTTCATTTTTCAGGCTGTTTTTATTTACACAGTAAGTCCAGTTCTGACGTTCAAAAATAAATTTGAGGGTATCCATGGTCCGGTTGACCTGCAGCCGTTCCAGCATGAGTTTGTCTGCCGGGACTTCTTTCCCGGAAACTTTGGTCAGCGAAGCAGCCAGAACTTTGTGATCGAACAGCGGAGTTCGCGTTTTTTTGTTGGCATCGGTCACCACATAGAAACGTCCCTGGGGCGTATTCCGCACGTACCAGAATGAATTTGAGTTAGTTATCCATACTGGCGTAACGTCAGAATAGAAAACGTTTTCACGGCCGAATGTCTTGGCCAGTGCATAGGCTCTTTTATAATCTTCAACTGTTCCCTGTGCAAAAGAAACGGTGCCGTGCAGGAGCAGTACGGCACCAATGAAAAGTAAATACTTTCTCATTATTTTATTTCCCATTCATAAATTCCCGATGAATATTCTTCCGGAAGTTTCACTTCGAGTTTTACGGCTGTAGTCTTAACCTCCCCGTTCAAGGGTTGCCAGGCGCCCGAGTCGTCTTTATAATAGGTAGTCCATGATTCAGGAACCCTGCAATCTCCCCAGGGGGCATCGTCGTACCAATATACTATCGATTTGGATACGGTCTCGGATTTTTTGAATACATAAGAAATCCATTCAACGGAATTTTTCTTTGGCCACCAATGAAAATAGGGGATGGAACTGTCCTGTTCGGTTTCCGGAACCAGGCCGTCGTTAACAGATGAAAGCGAGGCCACCTTATGAGATGCTTCAATGGTGCTTGCCGAGGCAATAGAAGGTGGTGTGGCGGGTTTCACCACACTGACTTCCCGGGGAAGCCATACCATCATGGATCCCGAACCTCTGTGTGCCCAGGCATAGTAGGGGATGAGAGTAAGAGTGACTTCTTTGGCAACCAGGCGGCCATCTTCGTTGTAAGCCAATACCTGTGCCGGTGTTTCCAGTTGATTGATACCGTACAATTTGTCGGGAGTGGGAACAACCTTGAATTCCGGAGTGCGGTTCATGAGTACACTGCGCAGTTCAAAATTGTTATCGGGCCATTCGGCACAATAGACAACCGGGCCTCTTTCAACGGCCACGCGGCCTCTGTCGGCGGCTACTTTTTTATTGGCGGTAACGGTACGGGCTTCCATATCGAAATGCACTTCAACATAATCGCCTTTCTTCCATTTCCTGTCAATACAATAATACCCGTCGCAAAGAGTTCCGTTCACCCCGGCCCCGTTCATCGTGATGCGGTAAGCCGGTTTTTTGTTGTCTGCGTAGGAATAAAGATCTCCGGGAACCGGCCGGTTTTCCACCCAGCCCGGAATGCGTATCTTAAGGATTACGTTTTTGCCGGTAGCTTTGTCCACGGTGATTTTAATATCGCCATCCCATGGGTAATTGGTTTGTTGGCTCAGAGTCATTTCTTTACCGCCAATTTTGGTTGTTGCCGTATTGGACATGAAAAGGTTTACAAAGAGACTGTTGTCTTTTACGGCATAGATATATCCGGGGAGAGAGGGTATGAACCGGGAGATATTCGACGGGCAGCAGGCACAACCGAACCAGGGCTGACGCTGATGTTGGCCTATGGATTCCAGCGGATTGGGATAGAAAAATCCTCCGCCGTCCAGCGAGACACCCGAAATAAGTCCGTTATAAAGAGTACGTTCCAGAACGTCATAATATTTTGACTCTCCGTGCAGCAGGAACAACCGGTAATTCATGTACACGTTTCCAATAGCTGCACAAGTTTCGCAATAGGCAGACATATTGGGTAATTCATAATTTTCTCCAAATGCTTCTCCGTGATTGGTTGCCCCTATGCCTCCTGTTATGTAATATTTCTTTGTGACAATGTTCTCCCAGATCCGGTCAATAGCGTCGATATAGGACTTGTCTCCCGTAAGGGCGGCTACATCTGCCATTCCGGAATACATGTAAGCGGCGCGTACGGCATGTCCCACCGCCTCGTCCTGTTCAATGACAGGTTTATGTGCCTGGCTGTAAATATCCTTGCGGGAAGTATGACCACGCTTGTCCAGGAAGAATTTTGCCTGTTTCAGGTATTTCTTATCTCCGGTAACCAGGTAAAGTTTGGCCAGTCCCATCTCGGCAATCTGGTGTCCTGGAACGACAGCAACCTGTCCCGGGCCTTCACCGATCTCGCGGCAGATACAATCTGCATAGCGGATAGCTATATCCAGAAACGTTCTTTTGCCGGTAGCCTGATAATGGGCAATGGCACCTTCCAGCATGTGTCCCAGGTTATAGAATTCATGACTCAATTCTTCCACTTTTTCCCATCGTTTGGAACCTGCCCACTCATGGGGATGTTTTGGATTCATGGTCCGGGCCGTATACAGGTACCCGTCGGGTTCCTGGGCAGCAGCCACCAGAACCAGAACGCTGTCTATGTAAGCCTCCAGTTTTTTGTCGGGATAAGTCTGAAGCAGATAGCTGGCTCCTTCAATGGTCTTATATACATCGGTATCATCAAAGGAATAACCTTTGACTTCGTATTCATCGCTCGGATGGGCGGCTTTTACGAAATTATCATAACGGCCGGTTTCTTCACATTTACTGAAAGCAAGGGGTATGGTGACCTCGCGGCTGGCTTTCAGACGTTGTCCCCAGAAAGAATCGGTGACCTTTACAGAAGTAAAAGGTACGGGATCAATGGGATAGCCGTGAATAGATAAAGAAAGCAAAGTGACAGCTAACAGTTTTATCATCTTTATTTATTTTTTAGTTGTTATTTGTAATTCAAATATGAATAAAATAAATTTTTATTGCCTCCTAATGGACTATTTTTGCATAAAAATGAATTCTTATTTCATTCTTTACATAGTCATTTTTATTTCCTTTGTATAAATCTAAATCAAATATATTTATTATGGCATTCGAAAATTTTGAAGTATGGTTTGTAACAGGAGCACAACTTCTGTACGGAGGAGATGCGGTCATTGCCGTGGATGCTCATTCCAACCAAATGGTACAAGGACTTAACGATTCAGGAAATCTTCCTGTAAAGGTCGTTTATAAAGGAACGGTTAATTCAGAGAAAGAGGTGACAGCCACCTTCAAGGAGGCCAATAATTGCGATAAATGCATTGGGGTTATAACCTGGATGCATACTTTTTCCCCAGCCAAAATGTGGATCCATGGCCTGCAGGCACTTAACAAGCCTTTACTGCATTTCCATACCCAGTTTAACAAAGAGATCCCCTGGGACTCCATGGATATGGACTTTATGAATCTCAACCAAAGTGCCCACGGTGACCGTGAATTCGGACATATGGTAACCCGTATGCGGAAAAACAGGAAAGTAGTTGCCGGACATTGGCAGGACAAAAAGGCACAGGCACAGATAGCTGTCTGGATGCGCGTTGCTGCTGCCTGGGCCGATGCCCACGATATGAGAATCATTCGTTTTGGCGACCAGATGAATAATGTGGCCGTTACCGACGGAGACAAGGTAGAAGCTGAAATGCGTCTGGGCTATCATGTGGACTATTGTCCCATAGCCGAACTGGTGGCCGTACAGGCTCAGGTTACCGATGCAGATGTTGCTGCCCTGGTGGCAGAATATGAAGCCCAGTATATTTTTGCCGATAATTGTAAAGAAGGCGGAAAAGACCGTGCCCAGGTTCTGAGGGCTGCCCGTGAGGAAATTGCTCTGCGCCGGTTCCTGAAAGAAAAAGGAGCAAAGGCTTTTACCACCAATTTTGACGATCTTGCCGGGCTGGATCAGTTACCGGGACTTGCCTGCCAGCGTCTTATGGCAGAAGGTTATGGCTTTGGGGCCGAGGGTGACTGGAAAACAGCTGCTCTCACACGTACTGTATGGTTCATGGGCCAGGGTTTGCCTAAAGGCTGCTCTTTCCTGGAAGATTATACCATCCATTTTGACGGTAAAAAGAGTGCCATCCTTCAGGCTCACATGCTGGAGGTTTCTCCGTTGCTGGCAGACAAAAAGCCCCGTCTGGAAGTCCATCCCCTGGGAATCGGCGGCAAGAACGACCCCGCCCGCCTCGTGTTCACTTCCAAAGAAGGAGAGGGAATTGCCTCTACCATCATTGACATGGGCAACCGCTTCCGCCTGATCGTAAATAAAGTGGATTGCATCAAATCCAAATCACTTCCCAAACTTCCCGTGGCCTCGACCCTCTGGATTCCCCGTCCCGATTTTGAAGTGGGCGCCAGCAGCTGGATACTTGCCGGTGGTACCCATCATACCGCCTTCTCGTATGACCTGACTGTGGAATACATGCAGGATTACACAGAAATGGCCGGTATTGAAATGGTTGTGATTGACGAAAATACCACTATCAGTTCGCTTAAAAAAGAATTGCAGCTGAACGAGATCTATTATTTGCTGAACAAATCCCTTTGCTAGTATGGATAAATATGTAATAGGACTCGATTACGGGACCGATTCTGCCCGCGCGGTTATTGTTAACGCACGTACCGGAGAAACGGTCGCTACTTCTGTAAAATACTATCCCCGCTGGATGGAAGGCAAATATTGTTTGCCTTCCGCCAACAGGTACCGTCAGCATCCTCTGGATTACATAGAGGTGCTTGAATGCTCGGTAAAGGAAGCCCTTTCGCTCGCTCCTGCGGGTACTGCCGCCAATGTGGTGGGGATGGCTTTCGATACCACGGGAAGCACTCCGGTTTTTACGGATGCAGCAGGTACGCCGCTGGCTCTGTTACCCGAGTTTGCCGAGAATCCCAATGCCATGTTTGTGCTTTGGAAAGATCATACGGCGGTTGCCGAGGCCGAGGAAATCAATAAACTGTGCAGTACCTGGAAGATCGACTATAGTGCCTACGAAGGAGGTATTTATTCCTCTGAATGGTTCTGGGCCAAAGCCTTGCACGTTCTCAGGGAAGACAGCGCCGTAAGGGAAAAGGCATATTCCATTGTGGAACATTGCGAATGGATGCCGGCAATGCTTACCGGAGTTAATAAATCGTCTGATATTGTCAGAAGCCGTTGTGCCCAGGGACATAAAGCCATGTGGCATTCAGTATGGGGCGGTCTACCCGCAGAGGATTTCCTTGTGGCTCTTGATCCTCTTCTTGCAGGATTCCGCAGCAGGCTCTTTGAAGATACATTCACGGCAGATAAACCGGTTGGTTATCTGACTCCCGAATGGGCCGCCCGTCTGGGACTGACCACCAATGTGGTTGTTGCCGGAGGCGCTTTCGACTGCCATATGGGAGCTGTTGGGGCCAGTATTACGCCTTATACTTTTGTGAGGGTTATCGGCACATCCACCTGCGACATCATGGTGGCTCCCTATGAAGAAATTGGTTCTTCGCTAATAAAGGGCATCTGCGGTCAGGTTGACGGTTCCGTTATTCCCGGGATGATAGGACTGGAGGCCGGACAATCCGGTTTTGGCGATATTTACGCCTGGTTTAGAAAAGTCCTTGAATTCCCGCTAAAGAAATTGCTCCCCGATGCTGAATTGGCCGATAAGCTCTCCGAAAAGATAATCCCTGCGCTTACCGCAGAGGCAGAAAACATTCCTGTTGAGGAAAGTTCACTCATCGCCACCGACTGGATGAACGGCCGTCGCACACCCGATGCCAATCAGCTGCTCAAAGGCGCCATTGCCGGAATCACGCTTGGTACCTCGGCCCCGCATATCTTCAGGGCACTGGTGGAGGCTACCGCTTTCGGTTCCAGAGCAATAGTTGAGCGTTTCCGCAGTGAGGGTGTCAGGATTGATAACGTGATAGGCATTGGGGGCATTGCTCTCAAGTCTCCGTTTGTCATGCAGACCCTCAGCAATGTACTGAACATGCCCATTGCCGTCTGCCGTACAGACCAGGCCTGTGCGTTGGGTGCAGCCATGTTTGCCGCAACCGCTGCCGGGCTCTACTCAAAGGTAGAGGAAGCACAACAGGCTATGACCTCGGGCTTTACAAAAACCTACAGTCCGCAGGCTGAACTGGTAAGTGCTTATGACCGTGCCTACAAGAGGTATCTGGAGCTGGGCAAATACTGTGAAGCCACTGCTTCGTCAAAAGAATAAGGCATAAGGCATAAGGCTCAAAACATAAGGCGTTGCCTATATCCAGCTGAAAAGCCCCGTTCGCTTTGCGTGCGGGGCTTTTCTTATACTGACGCCAACCGGGCAGTTCCTTTTTTTGCCGGCTGCTCATCCTGCACACCATTACTCACACACGGTGAAGAACGGTCACCAGATATTTAGAACGGGAAACGCCTCCCATTGGCTTTGCCAATGGGGCAGTTCCTTTTTTTTGCCGGCTGCTCATCCTGCACACCATTACTCACACACGGTGAAGAACGGTCACAAGATATTTAGAACGGGAAACGCCTCCCATTGGCTTTGCCAATGGGTCCTTCCCTCCGCGGGCGCGAGGTTTCCCTTCTTCTAAATATCTTGTGGTGTTCTTCCGTTGTGAGGATTGGTACCTGGCAGGCTTTAGGAAGCTGTCCCGGATTTTCGGAGGCAAAGTGCGTGTTATGCGCAGGCAAACTCGATTTACCGCGCAGCGCCAAATTTGAAAAAATTAAGTGCCAGATTATCAGGCGTTTGAAAATCACAAAATCCCTCCTGCGCAGTACTTCGAGTTTGCCACCCCTTTTGGAACTGAAAAATATCACTCTGTGAACAAAAACGACCTAAAACGTTCACAGATCTGCAGGAAGATCTGTACAGATTGCTTTTCTTTAGGCAAGCGCAGCAGCCTGTGACCTGAGTTCATTTTTAGATGCACTCAGATGTCTTTCCGGAATCTGCAATTTTCGGGAAAGTCAGCAAGCCTGTGTCATTTGTCTGTTCAGGACTTTATCTGTATTATTTAGAATGGCACTTCGTAAAGGAAGCCAGGTGGTGACCGGAGTTGTTTTGAAAGCGGTGCACCAAAGGACTTTGGCGCTCATATCAGGCGCTGCTTCGCAGCACCGCTCTTTTTGGCTTCAGCCACGAAGAAAGACAGGCGCTTGCCATTTCACAGCCAAATCAACATTCAATCCACAAAGAACTCCACAAGCTGTTCAGCTAAGGGAAACCTCGCGCCTGCGGAAGGAAGGACCCGGTTGCGTCCGCAACCGGGAGGCGTTTCCCGTGCTGAATAGTTTGTGGAGTTCTTTGCCGGTTGGTTGTGAAACCAGCTTCTTAATTGGCATTGCTCCCGGGTGCTTCAGCGGCTTGGAAACTATGCGTTGAATCCGATCTTCAGTCTGTTGATTAATTTATGAAAAGGCAATATGATGCAATGTTCCGGTGAGAATGTAGCATATTTCGCAGACCTTTTTACTGTAGTCATGTAGGAGAACCACATTCCACGCATCTTTTCCCTGGGACGCTTTTTCCCGGGACGATGAAAACCAAAGTTGCCGCTTTCCAGGATATCTGCCAGGACCATTCTGACATGTTGCCCCGGGGGAATCATTTCAAAGGGAAAAATATCTTCCGAAGCACCCAGGTAATCCACTGCCACACGCGCAAATACCTGCATGGGATAAAGCAGCGCATACGATTTGGCCAGAGAGGAAAACGACTCTTTGTCAATCTGATCTCTGTACCTTTTAAGATAAAGGATCCAGTCGTAGAACTGCCTGAAACCAACTCCCTGACTTATAAAATGACGAAACATGTGATCATAAAGAAAAAAAGCATTCATTTCAACCGGCAGCAGCCGGACCGACATGTCTTCTATATTACTGGATATGAATTTGTCTTTTTCAATCAACTCCTGTTCCCAGGCCGTAAATTTCCGGTCATATCTTTTGTTGTCAAAATAAGCGATCCTCCAGTGAGGTTCAATGTATATTCCGTCTTTTATATAATGACAATGGATCCGGCCCGCATCACCAGCCTCAATCCCCTGACCGGCAAGCCACTTCCTGGCATTTTCATAATCCCCGTTACGGTAAATCAAAATGTCTATGTCTCCGGGATTTCTCAGCAAAACGTCGGGATAATTGATCCCGTTAGCCAGACCCTTCATCAGCACAAAAGGAAAACCTGCTTCTGTGTACTCCTTTACAAGATCGGACAGGACAGCAATCAATTTTCGGTTCATCGCTTTAGTCTGCTCAATCTGGCCCACGAACTGCATTTTAAACTCTCTTGGCGGGAGGCTGCCTTCAGGCAGCGACAGGGCTTTGTCTGCTACCAATGCGTTAACGCTCTGTTTATGAGCCATCCGGGAAATGTCCTTCCACAGGGCAGGGTCGAGGTTCTGGAAAAGTGTTGCATCGGCCGGTTTATCCCAGATAGCAGCGCTCAGAAGATGTAAAAAAAGGTTGGAGGTCATAGGTTAAAAGTAGAAGGGTGAAGTGAAAAGGCGAAAGTTCGGGACCAGGTCAGTCTGTGACGAGTTGTTCTTTTAAAAGTTTGTTAATTAGGTTATTTGCATCACGAAGGGCGATATCTCTGTCTACATTGTATTTATTAATCAACAGATTAGCCCAATCCTCAGTAGTGAAATCCTTTTGTTGTGTTTCATTTATGAGGAAAGCGGCTGTGCTGTTCAAACTGATAACCCGGGTGTAGTCCAGACAAGATCCGATTTCGGAGACCATCATGTACTCATCACCAATCTTACGGACGGATAAATTTTCTTTTAGACGCATAAACACTTATTAAAAATGAGGTATAATTTTCAAATCAATTTCTGCAAAAGGGGAATTCTTCTGTAAAAGCCGAGGCAAATGCGGCGCAGAAAAGCATTCCGGGGCCACAAAAACCGGTACAGATTCCAACGGAAGCTACCCGCCCGCACCCATGTTCCTCTTTGTTCCGCTGTTCCTCTGTGTGCCGATTTCCCTTCGTGCACGGACATGGGGTTGGAGTCGGAGTTGGTGTTTGCGCAGCAAACTGTTTTTGGCACGCGCAGAATTTCAGTTGCCTCGGCAATAACATCCTTGAATGTACAGCGTTCTACGGCTGAAATGTTGCCATCACCACGTAAAAAGACATAATTCCCTTTTACTTTCTGCAAACGGTGCATTACGTATTTTCCGTCCGCCAGTCTTACAAGCAACAAGCGGCCCCGGCGGAAAGAACTGTCCCGGGGCTTTTCAAGAATTATTTCATCTCTGTTATCCCTGATAAATGGCAGCATGCTGTTTCCTTTTGCGCGAATAAGAATACGTACATCGGCGGCAATCCTGTCAGCTACCTCCTTGAAGAATAATTCGTTGTTTATTGTCTTGATATCCAATGCCAACCAATTTTATATCAATAATGTTTTGGACAAACTCACTGCCTCATAGTCCGGACGGTTGTCCAGCCGGTAGAACGGTACCTTTTCCAATATTTCGTATATCAGTGAAATAATGCAATCCCTGTGTTGAGGAGCGGAGCGTAAAACGGATGCGGACTGAAACAGTACCTTAAATGCCTCTACGGCTTTTAAAGGCCTCAGTTCATTTTCAGGACTCTGTTTAAGTTGTACAAAGGCAGCCACCTCGGCCTTTTCATTTAAATAACAAGGGGTGCTGCCGCTCCATGGTGCGCCGTAAACCCAAACCAATCCATCGTCGGTCAGTCGCACCAGCGGTTCGTCATCGTTGAGCAGCGTGCATCCGGGTACAAATTCCTGCCACAGGCGGCTGTGAGTGCTTTTACCGGTTCCGCTTTTTCCGAGAAAAACAAGTGCTTTTCCGTCTTTTTTAATGACCGATGCGTGGATTTTCAGTGTTTTGTGGTAAGCCGAGGCTATTCCAAAAGCGGTGCGAAGAATATATGTAAGGAAGTACCCTTCATGATGCTGAGTGAGGGAGAGGTCAGTTGTTGCAGTTTTTCTGTCTTGCGACATCTGCAAAAGGTACTTTTTGTCTTTAATCTGCATGGAAACCGTTATCCCCGTCTCTGTTTGATATACAACAAATTCTACTCCTTCCACAACGAGCGTATCAGCCGGACCAACACCGGGAATGGGGATATTCTTATCGCCGGAAAGCCTGAAAAGCAGTTCTACACTCTGGTACGGCTTAATCCTGTTATTGTCAGGCTCAATCCGAAATGACCGGAATGCAGGTATAAGACCTGCAGTGATTTCTGCATTGGGAGTTTCAATCGAAATGCAGTGCCCGGCAATGTTGTAGAAGAGTTGTTGTGGCATAGTGTACCGAAACCACAAAGATAAGTATTTTATCTCCTATTGAAGCTGCCAAATGGTGCAGCTTCTACCCGTTTAAGAACCCGAACAAGCTATTCAGAACGGGAAACACCTCCCATTGGCTGACGCCAATGGGTCCTTCCCTCCGCGGGCGCGAGGTTTCCCTTATCTGAATTGCTTGTGATGTTCTTTCTTTGCGGTTTTTGGCGCAGCAAGGTGGGAGATAAGTGCGCCAAACTTAAGCAGCGATTTGTATAAGCCTGTTTACTTGGTATTTACAAATTTGTTTGAAAAGGTGGCGCAGATAGATCCCAGCTTAAAGCTCCCGGTCTTTGATATGTTTTGCAAGGAATCTTTCGAGTCGTCGTTCCCATACTAAAAGGAAGGACATGACCCATCTTGAGAAAAGCATCCAGGGCATCATGCCTCCTATGGCAGAAAAGAGTATCAGGTCTTCCAGGTTGCTGTGCGATATGCCAATATGATGATTTAGCAAGTCGATATCACTCCGTGACACTTTACCTTCGCGGGCTTCGTCTATCATTACGGCTGCTCCGTAGGCCAATCCGAGAATATTGGCCACGATCCACAGAAAGGCAGTTTTGGGAGGCAGACCAAAGAATTTCATTACAGGTCTCAGAAATTTGGCAATGTAACGGATCACGCCAAACTCAGACAATAATCGCTGAAAAATAGTAAGGGAGAAAACCAGCAGAACCATGGGCACGACTAATTTTAATGTGTCGACCAGCCAGTTACCCAGGGTATTAAGAAAAGGTAATTTTTCCGCCTCTACGTACTCTGCCACCTGACTAACCGCCTCTCCTGGAAGGATGATGTTTAACACCCATCCCAGAAAAAGTGAAGACAATGTCCTTACAATTACCATGCGTATGGCCGAAGTTCCCGTTTTCTTTTGTACGGCAGTTTCCAGAGGAATATTATGCGCGCAGAGTATCATTACGGCAAGAATGGTTGTTGTCCTGATATCCAGATTGAGGGTGGCCATTACAGCCAGTGCAGAATAGCAATTGACAAAATAGCCCGAAACATAAGCCAGAGAAGCTTCCCCCGGTAATCCGAACCATGAAAAAACAGGGGTAAGATACTGTGAGATCAGGGCTATTATGCCAAAATAGTTCAGCAGCATAATGGCAAAGGAAACAATCAGCATAATTTTAACCAGCCACCAGATAGTACGCAGGGCTCCGGGAATGACCGATTTAACGGACTGTACAATTCTTTCTTTCACGTTTTTCATGAGCGGACAAAGTTACATTTTTTTTGAACGTCAAAAATTTTTACGTCACTGTAAAAAAATTAGACATCACAAGAAATTATATATTTATCTAAATATCAATATAACAATTAATTATACCTATTGGCACATTTTTGGCGCAATGTTTTTGAAAACAAAGTTGATCATGAGAAGAATCTTATTAACGATTACCTTTTTAATTTTTATTAACGTACTGAGATCCGTTGCGCAGGAAGTACAGCTCTGGACATTGAGGGATTGTATGATTTATGCAATAGAAAATTCCCCCGAAACGAAGATCCAGGAATTGACCAACGACAATCGCCGGCTGGACCACCGGGACGCTTACCTTGAATTTGTGCCTTCTGTAAACGGCAACGTCAACGCATACACAAGTTTCGGTCGCTCCATTGACCCGGAAACAAATACTTATTCTAACGTCAATTCGTTCAGCAATTCATACGCCATTTACAGTAACTATACTATTTTCAATGGATTTACCGTTGTTGATAAGTATAAGGTTACCCGGATTGCCCGGTTATCAGGTGTAGAAGAGGCCCGGCAGGTGGAAGATAATTTATGTCTTACCATAATGCAATCATACTATAATGTACTTTACAGAAAAGGAATGGTACAACTGTGCCGCGAGCAATTGTCAGAAAGTCAGACAACGTTGAAAAACACCAGGGTGCTCGAAGAACTGGGGCTCAAGAGTTATGCCGATGTATTGCAGGTGGAGGCTCAGGTGGCAGCCAATGATTATAATCTGGTACGCGAGGAAAACCTTATGGAATCTGAACTGATTTCCCTGAAGGAAAAAATGTTTTTTCCTTCTGAGCGGGAGCTCGTTATAGATACCACGTTTTCTCAGATAGCCGATCCTTTTGCCGGATCCGTCACAGCCGGTCAGATCTACCAGTCGGCACTGGATTTTCTGCCTGCTGTAAAAGTTTCCGAATTCGATGTGAAAACCGCCAGGATTAACCTGCATAATGCCAAATGGAAACTTTTACCGAATATATATTCCGAGGCCGGTTATTCAACCGGTTATATTACCGCGCTGGGGCAGGCCGCCAATGCCGATCCTTTTGCGTCCCAGATGAAAAACCGTCAGGGAGAATACATCCAGGTTGGCATGAGCATTCCGATCTTTGGAAGGTTAAACCGGCAAAGTACAGTGGGTCGTATGCGGAATGCACTTCAGATAGCAGAGGCACAAAGAGATAAAAAACTTAAGGAGATAGAAAGTGAGATCACACGTGCGGTCCAGGATATGGAAGGAAGTGCCAAAGAATTCGTTCAGGCAGATAAACGCGTGGCAGCACAGGAAATGGCCCATAAGGCAAACCAGCGCAAATACGAAGAAGGCCTGCTGAGTGTTCTGGAACTGCAAACCAGCTCCAACCAGGCTCTTGCAGCAAAAGCCGAAAAACTTAACTCGGCGCTCACTTACCTTATAAAGAAACGTGTTGTAGGCTATTACCAGGGAACTTCTTACATAAATCAGGATTAGATTTTAGAGTTAATATGAATGTTGGCCCTCCGGTTGCCGGGTGATGTGGAAAAAGTAAAATCGGCAACCGGAGGATATTAGGGAGAAAAAAGTAAAAATTAAATACTATGGACAGAGTAATTGAAAAGAAAAAAGGAATTCAAAAGAAACACCTACCCTATATTTTAGGAGGCGGATTGCTTATCGCCTTCCTGGTATGGCTGATCTTTGGAAATCACCAGGCATCGCTGCGCATTGACAGTCGTTCCATTATTGTGGGAGACGCCAAAGAGGGCCAGTTCAACGATTTTGTACGTGTTAACGGCCAGGTTCAACCCATTACCACTATTCAGCTGGCTCCCCTGGAAGGAGGCGTAGTGGAAGAGAAGGTAGTGGAAGAGGGAGCCACTGTAAGACGAGGCGATGTGATTGTCCGTCTGAGCAATTCCCAACTCAACCTGCAGATCCTTGAAAGCGAGGCGTCACTCGCCGAGAAGGAAAACTTCCTGAGGAATACGCTGGTTACAATGGAGCAGGAAAAACTTACCCTGCAGCAGAACCGCCTGCAACTGAATCTCGATGTGGAAAGGAAGGAAAGGAAGTATCGTCAGAACGAGCGTTTGTATCAGGAAAAGATGATTGCCAGGGAAGATTACCTGCAGGCAAAAGAGGATTGGGAACTTGCCGTACGCAGTCGCGAATTGGTTATGGAACGTCAGAAACAAGACTCAATATATCGCTCTATCCAGGTAGAAAACATGGAAGAAAGCCTTGAGAGCATGCGCCGCAGTATGAAACTCATTCGTGAAAGAGTAGAAAATCTGAATGTCAAGTCACCCATTGATGGACAATTGGGGTCGCTGGACGTGGTACTCGGGCAATCGGTCATGTCGGGCGCAAAAATCGGACAGATAAACGATCTGTCGGCCTACAAAATTGAAGCGAATATCGATGAGCATTATATCGATCGCGTTCGCCCTGAACTGGCTGCGACTTTTGAACGTCAGTCTTCCGTCTTTGACCTTGTGGTGAGCAAAGTGTATCCCGAGGTTCGTGAAGGCCAGTTTAAAACCGATTTTCGTTTCTCCGGGGAAAAACCCGACAACATCCGTACGGGACAGACTTATTATATTAACCTGGAACTTGGACAACCCACTGAGGCTGTGATAATTCCCAGAGGGGCATTCTACCAGAAGACCGGAGGAACCTGGATCTATGTTTTGTCTGAAGATGGGGCTAAAGCTCAAAAACGCGCTATACGTATCGGACGCCAGAATCCACAATATTACGAAGTACTGGAAGGCCTGCAACCCGGCGAGAAAGTGATAGTTTCCAGTTATGACAATTATGGAGATAACGAGATCTTAATTCTGGACTGATATGAGAGCATATTATCTGGACAGAATCCGCATCTTTCTGACTATTCTGGTAATTTTCCACCATACGGCCATAGCGTTCGGCGCCTCGGGCGGGTGGTATTACGTATCGCCGGAAAGCGCCTCGGGTTCTGCCCAAATGTTGCTTTCATTCTTCATGACCATAGACCAGGCCTATTTTATGAGCTTCTTCTTCCTCATTTCGGCGTTATTAATGCCTGCTTCGTACGAAAGGAAGGGATTTGGCAAGTTTATTAAAGACAGGCTGGTAAGACTTGGTATTCCTCTGATTATCTACATTCTGCTTATTCACCCCACCGTCGTTTGGTTTGTTCTGAATCATACCGGACAGAACATTTCCTGGCTGCAGATAACATGGCATCTGATAAGCCGCGAGCCCGGACCGGGCCCCATGTGGTTCGTGCTCACCTTACTGATATTTGAATTACTTTATGCTTTTTATATGAAGTTCAGAGGGCATGGAAATTCCGGGCAGTATTTGGCCAAAATGCCTTCAGGATTAGGAATCATCCTTTTTATCCTGGGGACAGGCATAACAGCTTTCCTGGTCAGACTGGGTTATCCGACCGGAAAGAACTTCTTTGGCCTGCAGTTCGGATACTTTCCTTTATACATTGCCATGTATATAGTCGGCATAGTAGCTGCGCGCCGTCACTGGTTAGAAAAGTTTACACTCAGGCAATCCAAACCATGGTTCTACCTTTCTGTGGCAGCCATACTGGTATTAATGGTCGTAATGATGCAGAATGCAGGAACGGATATGTCTTCCTTCAACGGAGGATGGAATAAATCTGCCTTGTTCTATGCCATGTGGGAACCATTTGTATGCGTGGGCTTCTGCTTTTATTTCACCTTACTGGCACGAGATTATCTGAACCGGCCTAATAACTTTGTCACAGCAATGTCCAGGGCGAGTTATCCCGCATACATTATACATCCATTGATCGTTGTACTGTCTACTTTTGAATTGGAAAGTCTTCCTGTTTCCCCATGTCTTAAGATAGTCGGTGTTTGTCTTTTAGCAGTCCCCATATGTTTTTGGACCGGTGTCCTGTTTAACCGAATAATTAAAAATGAAAAATCTAAAGCGAGCGCTTCGTAATTTTTTTGCCAAAGGGCAGAACAATCTCATAAAAATTCTTTCTCTGGGGGCAGGCTTGTCCGTGGGGTTGATTTTGACAGCCAAGGTATGTTTTGAAGTTTCCTATGAAGATTTTTATCCCGGGAAAGAACAAATCTTTTCAGTTCAGACCTGGTATTCATCTCCCGGACAGGATCCGGGAGAACACAATCGGGTAAGCGGTGCAATTGCCCCGGCTATGATGGATGAAATCCCGGAAGTGATCCTGGCAACCCGGACAACCCGCTACTTTGGCACTCCTGTGTTCTTTTCCCAGGACAAAAAACGCTACACCGGTGAAATGCTTCTTGCAGACACCTGCTTTCTGGATATGTTTCCCCGTCCTGTACTGGCAGGGAATGCAAAAGATGTTCTGTCCCGTCCCTATTACATTATGGTATCGAGGACCATTGCAGAAAACATGGGAGGGATAGATGCCGTAATGGGTCAAAGCATTTTTCGTGACGATATGCCACAGGTTGTCTTTACCATAGGAGGTGTTTTTGAAGATGTTCCGGAAAATTCAGTTATTCAATACGACATACTGGTATCACTCGAGTCCTGGTCAAAATGGAGCCGTGAGAACTGGCTGGGCAATGACCGGTACAGTGCATATGTCAAACTGGCCCCGGGTGTAGATCCCGAAAGTCTGGACACGGCCATCTATGAGATGCAAAAACGGCATCAGCCTATTGATGAACTCGAAGCTGAAGGGAAAAAACTGACTTATATTCTTAAGCCTTTTACCGAATTGCATAGCGGAACCCCCGAGGTGATAAGAATGAACAGATTACTCTCGCTGCTTGCTTTCGCATTAATATTCACGGCTGTGATGAATTATATCCTTGTGGTGATCTCTTCGCTTATCAGAAGGACCAAAGAGGTAGGAGTCAGAAAATGCTACGGAGCTCAGGGTGCACAGATCAGAGGTATTCTGCTGTCCGAAACACTGGTACATATCGTACTTTCGCTACTGGTAGTTGCAGGAGTTATCCTTGCCTTCAGAGGCACTATAGAGGAGCTTCTGGATAACCGGCTTGAAAGTATGTTTACCCTACAGGCTATACTCATTTTGGCCGGAATCGTGGTTCTGGTGTTTTTAGCCTCGGGGCTCATACCTTCACTCATGTTTGAACGCATCCCGGTTGCAGCCGCTTTCAGGGATTTCAGGGAATCGCGCAGATCCTGGAAACTCGGCCTTTTGTTCATCCAGTTCATGGCTGCGGCATTTCTTGTAGTTTTGCTTATTGTCATTGGCAGGCAATACCGCTTAATGGTCAATGACGATCCCGGATATGCCTATAAAAATGTGCTTTTCTGCAGTACTTCCGGGACCGATGATATCCTGCAACAACAGGCTGTAGAAGAACTCAAACGCATGTCCTGGGTGAGTGAGGTTTCCACGTGCGCTACCATCCCGTTGTATTATGCGTCGGGGAATAACATCCGACTGCCGGAAAACCCCACCAATGATTTGTTTAATATTGCCGACTTGTACTGGGCAAGCGATAATTTCTTTACACTCATGGAAATTCCATTCATTGAGGGGCATGCACCCGGAAATCCTACCGAGGTGGCCGTGAGCAGGGCATTCCTGACAGAAATGGATAAATTTGCTGACTGGAGTGACGGAGCTATTGGCAGAAATATATTTGTTACCGAACACAGCCAGTCAGCTGATCCAAAAGATGCATTTATAATATGCGGTGTTTACGAAGACATCCAGATAGGCAACCTTACCGGTGTGGACAAGCGTCCCAGTGTGCTTTTCCATCATGACCCCAGCTCACTATACACCGAATATATCCTTGTGAAATTACATGATATAGATTCTGAAAGTACAAAAGCAGTTTACGATATCATAAAAAAAGCCATGCCGGACAAAGATATTGAAGTCCTCTCGTACTCTGCCGAAATACGGAACGCCTATTCCGGATCAAGAAGGTTCCGCAATTCGGTCATGATAGGCGGGATCATCACTGTCCTGATTTCACTGGCAGGACTCGTTGGGTATACGAAAGACGAAACAAACCGTAGGCGCCGGGAAATCGCCCTGCGCAAAACCAATGGAGCAGAAATTAACGATATTGTAAGGCTTTTTATGGTCGATGTTTTGAAAATTTCAATACCGGCAACGATTGCAGGTTGTGTTTTAGCCGGGGTAGTGTCGGTCAGATGGCTGGAACAATTTGCCAAAAAGGTTTCGCTTACGGCAGATATTTTCCTGTACGGATCTCTTTTCGTGCTGTTTGTGATACTTTTTGTAGTGCTGATAGGCTGTATACGGTCTGCCAATGAAAACCCAATAAAATGCTTACGCAAAGAATAAAAATATAAATCAATAAAATAATTACTGTTATGTTAAAAGTAGAAAAACTGAGTAAAGTATTCCGCACGGAAGAAATTGAAACCGTTGCATTAAATGAAGTATCGTTCCAGATAAAACAAGGTGAGTTTGTAGCCGTCATGGGCCCCTCGGGCTGCGGAAAATCCACATTGCTGAACATCCTGGGTTTGTTGGACAATCCCTCTTCGGGAAAATATGAATTACTCGGTAAAGAAGTAGGTGGTCTTAAGGAAAAGGACCGTACGAAATACCGTAAGGGAAATATCGGATTCGTATTCCAAAGCTTCAATCTGATTGAGGAACTGAGCGTTTACGAAAACGTGGAATTGCCTCTGATCTATTTGAAGATCAAAGCATCCGAACGTAAAAAAATGGTTAACGATATTCTCAAACGTATGAATATCAGCCACCGTGCCGGACATTTTCCCCAGCAACTTTCCGGCGGTCAGCAACAGCGAGTTGCCATTGCCCGTGCCGTAGTGTCCAATCCCAAACTGATCCTGGCCGACGAACCTACAGGTAACCTCGACTCAAAGAATGGTATTGAAGTAATGGATCTGCTTACAGAACTCAACCGTGAAGGAACCACCATCATTATGGTGACCCACTCGCAAAGAGATGCAGGCTATGCACAACGCATTCTCAATCTGTTTGACGGTCAGATTGTAACCGATGCCAGAAATTAGGAACTATATCTATCCGCAGTCCCAGGCTGCCGTTTATGCCAAAGCCCCAGTAACCGCGAAAAGACTCCAGTGTGTGATCAAAGCCGTCTTTTCCCCGTTCAATATACGTTGCGTTCGTCAGGTTGTTCAGATTGGCCAGCAAGGTAAGCCCAAAAGGCATTTTCCAGGCAACTGATATATTGACCAGATGGTAATCGGGTAACCGTAAGGAATTGGCCCTGTCGTCAGGATTTGTCCGGCCGGCAGGGTCAAAATCGGCATAAATCCGGCTGTTGTAAGTCCAGTCGGCATTTATTGAAAGCCCTTTGACAACATTCACTTCAACAGCTGCCATACATTGTGTCTGGGGAGAATCGCCCACTTTAATGCCGTTGCAATACACGTCAATGCGATCTGTGAGAATGCCGGAATAAGGATCATAAATATTGGCCGAGACATCATTCTTCCAGGTCCAGTTGCCGATCGAGGCCCCGGCTTCAATCCTGAGCCACCGGGTAGCCTGCAGGCCGGCTGTAACTTCCAGACCGTAATGCAAGGCGTCAAGCCCCTGTACCATATACAGATATGTACTGTTATCCTGTTGTTTGTAGGGATCAGACAACAGGGTCTTGTTTTTCCAGTAAGCATAATAGACAGTGGCCTCGAAAGTGATTCGGGCGCCCGTAAAGCGGTAACCGGCCTCGGTCAGAAAGTTTTTTTCATTTTTGACGTTGGATGTAATATCGTTCGTTCCGGAAGAAAAAAACACATCGGCATACGGAAGCCGGCTGTAAGCGGCCGCATTCAAATATATCGAACTTGTGCGGTTCAGTTTGTACAGAGCTCCTCCCTTGGCGCTGAAACCGGTTGCATAGGCCACAGGGCTGTAGACAGAAGATCCCGTTCCTGCAGAAGACGCAACATAATTGTACTTGTCCCATCTTCTGTAATTATTCCACATGACAGAAACCCCGCCCCGGATGTTCCATCCGCCGGACGAATAATCTCCGGACACATATCCGGTCACGTGGTTGATTATTTTTCCGTTATCAGTACGAATATAGTCACCTGTCTTTTTTATCGGATCCCGTCCTGCTACTCCCGCCAGAGAATTGGCTGTATAATTTTCATACCAGAAATTACCTCCCAGCAGATCGGTAATCCTTTCCTTCTCCCATGTGGAATAATGCTGGTAATGCACTCCTGCCTGCAGATTCAGTTGGGGAGACATCCGGAAATCCACGTGACTTTTAAACCCTGTCTGTGTATGTCCGGCCAGGTAATCACTCAAAATATTTATGGCCTCGCCCGATACATTATTGACCGCTACTACCGCATCCCAGTCAATCTGTCCGTCCTTCCGGTGGTCAACAATTCGCTTCCCTTTGCTTTCAGACCAGTTGCCGCCGCCATTTCCAACCGAAAGATACAATGAGTTGGTAAGTGATATCCTATCACCTGCTTTCATAAAATGGTTAAGGGTTATGTAGGGTTTATGATAAAAGTTCTCACTCAGATTCCTGGCTTTCCCATCCAGATATCCCCAGTTCTTATTGTATTTGAGTCCGTATGTTTCAATTTCCGAGGTGCTCAGTCTGACCGAACGTTGCTCATGTCTGTCGGGGGATCCTAGAACCGTCAGCAACAATCGGTGACGGTCATTGAATCGTTTGCTCACATTGAGCATGTAAGCCCATGAATTCACATCCGTTTCCCGGACATACCCGTGGCCCCGTGCATAGGATCCCATAAGCGATACGGCCCAACCTTTTCTGTTTTCTCCGGAATTCAAACCAACATAATATTTTCCCAGTCCGTATCCGGTATAAAACAGGCCTGCCGAGACAGATGGTTCCGCTGTAGCCGTATTGGTAATGATATTCACCGTCCCGCCCACCGAATTATCGGAGAGCATGGAGGCTCCAATACCTTTCTGAACCTGAACGGAGTACGTGGCATCGGCAAGGCCGAGCCAGTTGTTCCAGAACATATTACCCGTAACGAGCCCCGAGATGGGGATCCCGTTCAGCAGGACCGAGATGTTTTCCTGTTTGAAACCCCGGATGTTGATTCTGGCATCGCCGTAACTGCCCGATTCGCTGGTAGCGTAAATCCCCGGAATTCCGGTGAGCAACTCGGGATACGTTTTCCCGACACTTTTCCTTTCTATCTTCCGGCTGTCGACGGTAGCCAGACGCAAAGGAGAAGATCCTGTCTTTAGATACGAGGCCGAGACAGTAATTTCACTGATGTTGATTTCCAAAGAATCATCTACAGATTCACGTTCCTGAAAATTCTGATTTTTTGTTTCCTGAGCAGTCTGAACTTCTGCTTCCCGAACAGTCTGAGTTTTTGCCTGGACAGTTTGAGCTTTTACAGGAACAAACGGGGTGATGCACAGCATCAAAGCCCCAAAGATAATGGTTACAACTGATGTTTTCATAATGTCTTCTTTCTTCCAGACTTTAACTGTCGGTACCGTAGTTACAACGGTTCTGCCATTTACGGCGCGCGGACTATACCGCCGATCGGGAATTACACCCTGCCCTGAAGGTTTAAGGCTGCAAAGATATAATTTTAATCTTTGCAACAAACTTTCTGCCCGCAGGTCATCCCCTGCAGGCTCTCATGGCATTTCTTCAGCCTGCTTAGCATTTCTTTAACACGGTGAAGAACGCCTGCAAGATATTCAGAAAGGGAAACACCTCCCATTGGCTGACGCCAATGGGCAGTTCCTCAGCTTATCAGCTGCTCACCCTTCACGGTATTTCTCAAACGCGGTAAAGAACGCCTGCAAGATATTCAGAAAGGGAAACACCTCCCATTGGCTGACGCCAATGGGTCCTTCCCTCCGCGGGCGCGAGGTTTCCCTTTTTCTAAATATCTTGTGGTGTTCTTCCATTATGAAGATTGGAAACAGTCAGGATTTCGGAAGCTTTCCAGAATTTTCGGAGGCAAAGTGCGTGTTATGCGCAGGCAAACTCGAATTACCGCGCAAGGTTAGATTTGCGAAAATTAAACACCTGTATTACAGGTATTTGAAAATTCCTAAATCCCTCATGCGCGGCACTTCGAGTTTGCCCGGTAAATTCTCTGAAAAAAAAACCTAAGTACATGAACAAAAACAGCCCAAAACGTTCACGGGTGGCAGGAAAACCTTGGTCTGTGAACAAAAACGGGCTTATATGTGTACCGATGTATGTAAATGAGCTCGCTGTGTCTTTTGGGAAACAGGCTAATGGCAGTTATCAGCATTGGTGTTAAAATTACTGTTCGGTGGTATTAAAGGCAATGAAAGGCGGTACGCCAAAGGACTTTGGCGCTCATATAAGGCGCTGCTTCGCAGCCCCGCTTTTTTGGAATACAGCCCGTAAGGGAGTTGATAAGTAACGGCAAGTTGTCATTACAACTGAAGCTATAGTTCTTGACAGAATACTTTATCAGGAAGGCTGTTTGGAGATGCTCTTCACGAAAACAGAGCGGGTTTTTTCCCATTCAATGAAGAGTGGTCACAAGATATTTAGTAGCGGGAAACCTCGCGCCCGCGGAGGGAAGGACCCGGTTGCGACAGCAACCGGGAGGCGTTTCCCGCACTAAATATCTGCGACGTTTTTCACCTTGTGTGGATATGAAACAGCGACTGTGTTTGCTACCCCCCAAAAAAGAAAAGCGGTCACACAAATGAATGTGTAACCGCTTGATTTTCAAAGTCGGGGCGAAATGACTCGAACATTCGACCCCTTGCACCCCATGCATATTAATATCTATTTTTCTCTATTTTTCAATATTTGTAAAAATTTGTAAAGAATTGGAAAATAATGGAATAAACGTTTTTATTATTTTTAATTATTTGCATAAATGGGTATTAGTTTGCACTTTTGTTTTCCGTTTGTTTTCCCTTTTATTTTGACTGTGGAACAACATTTGGGTAGAAATGAATATTAGATACCATGAAAGAAACTGGCATTGAACCGATCTTTATAAGGCAAATTGAAGGCGTATTTTTAGCCGCTACACTCGACACTCGCCACCATCGTGAAGAACAGTTTCCCGTATCTGTAAGGGTTACATATAAAAGGAAAGTGTGGTATTATCGTACCGGTATAAAGTTGACACCTGAAGCACATCTTCAGGTCTTACGGTCCAAGGGAGTGCGGGGTGAGTTCGCACAGATAAAAAACCGCATTGAAAAAATTTTTGATAGGGTTGCAAGTGAAGTGATTTCCCTATTAGAACAAAATATGTTTTCCCTCGAAGCGCTAAAATCTCTATTAAGCAAACGAAACACACCAAGCGATACCACATTACTTGATTATTGGTTGGCCTATGCTGAGACAAAAAAGGCAGCGCAAACAAAAAATCAATTTATTTCAGCCGCCTCATCATTTTATAGATCATTGGGGTGTGAGGTCCGAAGGATAGAAGAAAGAGATCCACATGCCAGAAGAACGGCTATTTTGGGAGCCTCAACAAAGATTCTTCCCAGAGATGTGACCATCGACATGATTCAGGGTTGGATTGATTTCATGGAAGGGCAGGGAAATACACTGGCCACTCAGTCTTTTTATCTTAGGGCCTTTCGTGGAGTGCTTTATGAGCTACAAAGGAATAGACTGATAAGATCCGTTCCAAAGTTCAAAATTCCCGAAGGAGAGCGACGCCAAGATGATTTCCTTACAGTTCCCGATATAATTAAAATCAGGGATTATCCGGATGGACCAAACAAATGGTCAGCAGACTGGTGGATCATTCTTTACCTGTGCAATGGTTCAAACCTAAGGGATCTGGCAACCCTTGAATATGATGAACACTACTTTCACGACAATGAACTTAGTTTCGTGAGGGCAAAGACCAGGAACAAAAAACCGGTAAGGGTATTCATTCCGATTATTCCGGAATTGGAAGATCTTCTAAGAAGATACGCTGCCGAACCGAAAATAGGGCAACGTGTTTTCCCGCAAATACTTCTTAATGCTCAGACCGAAACAGCAATTACCAATCGGGTGCATGACTTTAATGCTGATATTCGTAATGGCATGATCAAGGTTTGCCGAGATCTAAATATCAGAGCTGTTTCAGCATCAACAGCAAGAAATTCATATATCACTACATTAACGTGGCACATGGTATCTGATGCCTTCATAGATGGAATGGTTGGGCATAGCAACGGGAAAAACATTCTCAGGGGCTATCAGGGAATGGCGTCACCTCGAAAGCGAAGGGAAATCAACAGTAAATTATTCATTGATCCAGAATCATATTAAAAATGGGAGGGGAGTAAAATGACTACGGATGAAAGAATTGAGAAGTTACATGACTTTTTCACAAAGGAAATAAAGTTAACCAGCGATGGATGGACGAGGGACTATTTCTCCAACGAAGAATTGCTGGAAAAATCATATCTCAGAAGCAAATATAGAAGCATCAATGATTTTGTAGAGAATGAGAAAAAGAGGCTTGCTCAAGACAACCAAGATCTTCTAAATGTGGATGGCTACATCGGTACGTTACAAAACAGACTGTTAGAATACCAGCACTTCCTGTTTGATTTTAAGGTAGATCCAAGAAGGAGATTTTTACGCTATATTGACCCGGAAATAAAGTACTATTACAAAAGGGTGATAAGCGATAAGCCCAAAAAATCTTTTTACATACAGGCAGATGAAGAATCTTCTGCAAAATTATATCTGAAATATTTGACTGATTATCACGAACAACAAGCTCGAAGATATGTGGAATCGAAGGTTAAGACAAAATGGTTAATGGAATCCATGATGAATAATCTGGAATATTATAAAGAGGAACTGGTGAGTAACAACAACCTGGGCCGAATCTCAAAGATCCGAGAGCTTATTCAAAACAGAATCATTCTTATTAAGGACAGAGGATTTAGCAATGATACTATGGGCCCAATCTTAGAATCATTCAATGATCTTAAAGAATTGTCGGATCGTATTTACGAAAGAATAAATACTACTCAAATCAACTATTATCAGTTGGCGATGGAATTGAAGCCATTTGTTGAAGGTGATGTGCTTCCCGAGGCGTGGCAGAGTGTGATTGAAAAGAAAGTCATTCCTCCCGGGAAAAAATGCATCACATTAAAAAAACACGGAGCTAAGGCAAACGCATGGAGGTTCGGAGAGGTGTTTGGCTTAAACCGTATACAGCTTGAGTCGGTCTTTGGACTGGAGCTTGATCTTGGGTCCAATCGCTGCGATAGGAATGAATCTGCATTTGGTAGAATAATCAATAAGTATAATTCTAAACACAAATAAAAAAAATATGCATCGCTAAACGCAACATCAAAAAACCAGTAGAACGCAGGTCAAACAATGACTTGCGTTTTTCTTTTGTCAGTGACAATAAAAATAGCGCAATAAAAGCGCAACACCTTCATTTTTTTTCACTTGACAGTCTGTCAGGGAAGTTTGTCCTTTGTGTTAGAAACGTAAAAAAAGGATGAAAAGCAATGGGACACATTAAAAATGAAAAACGGATTTTGCGGGGTATCTCTGCCCTGGGTGAATATCTTGGCTGCGGTTACAACTCGGCATGGCGCATCGCCAATGAAGGTAAGCTTCCACAATGGAAAATAGGCAAAGTCTTTTGTTGGGATGCGGACCAAGTGGATGAAGCTTTGGCAAAGGGCATTAAACTTTAAGATAATGTACATGGATTATGTGTCAAAAAGAAAGCGCCCTTGAGGAAGGCGCTATGATTGGGACTATTGACGAAACTAACGGCGAATGTACGAAAGCGCAGGGACATACACAATACCTGAATGTGTACAGGTCACCGGTTAATGGCCATCGGCCATGCCTTCTATTCGACTCGAAGGACGAGGCTGAAAAATTTCAGTGTTCTGTATTTGGCGGTGTACTCTTGCCGCTGGAAAAAACAATCAAGATCGTTTTACCATGAGCGGATGGCTTAAAATCTCCAGAGATATACTCGATGATCCGATGTACCTATCCGAACCATTTACTCGGATGCAGGCATGGATTGATCTGATGTTTCTGGCGAATTATAAGGACAGTACGCTATTCATACGTAATATCGAAGTCTCCGTAAAACGTGGACAGGTGTGCAGAAGTGCAGAGTCTTTGGCCAGTAGATGGAGGTGGTCCAGGGGTAAAGTTTTGCGTTTTCTAAATGCACTCGAAAATGAACAGAAAATAGTACAACAGAAAAGCCATGTAATAACCTTAATATCAGTAAATAACTTTGAAGATTACCAGTCATGTGGTACAACAGATAGTACAACAGACGGTACACATAAAAAGAAGGTAAATAAAGAAAGTAATAATAATATGTTCGATTTTGAGCAATTCTGGAACATTTACGATAAAAAAGTGAGTAGGCAAAAAGCGCAAAAGCTGTTTGACAAGCTATCCACTAAAGACCGTGAACAGATATTTGCCACCCTTCTGGCTTACATAGCCTCAACGCCGGAAAAGAAGTTCCGAAAAGACCCTGCAACTTACTTGCGAAACAGAGCGTGGGAGGATGAAATTATTTCTGCCACAACGGAGAAAAAGCCCGAACTCTTAAAAATTGATGTTGTATGAAGACGGAGAGTTACATATTAGGAACGATTTTATCAGACGGGTCACAAATGGTTTCCGTTACCGACATTCTCACACCGGATATGTTCAGCGAAGATGCACACCGGGATCTGTATGCAACTATGCAGAAGATGTTTGATGAAAGGAAAGATATTGACCTTATCACCGTTTCTGAAAGGTTGAAGGGGAGTCAAGCCGTTGAAATGGCCGGGGGGCCTATGTGGTTGGCTACATTAGGAAGTCATTTTACACCGGGCAACCTACGGGAATATGCCGTATTACTCAAAGAGCGTTATGTTCAAAGAAAGGCCCTGGAAAACTCAAAACAGGTGCAGGATGCCGTCCGAGACTCAAAAGGATTAGATGAAATTGTTTCTCTTGTAAACAAAGGGGCAGATGTTGTTAATGGGCTTCTTATAGAATCGAATAAAGCCCGTACCGCTTCCGAGGTAGTGATCTCTTCGCTGGAACTATTGGATAAAAGGATGAACACCGCACAGCGTGGAGAAATGAACGGCATACCTACGGGATTGACGAAATTAAACCGCTTGACAAACGGATGGAGAGGGAACCAGCTTATCATATTAGCAGCGAGACCCGGCCAGGGAAAAACACAACTTGCGATAACATTTTCTTTAGAAGCAGCCCGAAAGGGTTTTCACTCTATGATCTTTTCTTTAGAGATGTCGGCAGCCTCTTTGATGGATAGAATGATTATAAACGTCTCAGGGGTGGATTCAGAGGCATACAGAAGCGGCAGATTATCACCGGATCAATGGCAGACCGTAACAGGGGCAGGCTCAAAAATCCAACATCTGGGAATAACTATTGACGATACACCGCAACAAACTATCCGCAACATTCGCACAAAGTGCCTTATCCAGAAAAGACGTGGCAGTCTGGATTTGGTGATTATCGACTATTTGCAGTTAATTGAATCCGAGGATCGGAAGATCATAAGAGAGCAGCAAGTGGCAAATATGACCAGGTCGCTTAAACTCCTATCTAAGGAGCTATCAATCCCGGTAATACTCTTATGCCAGTTAAACAGAGAAGCCGAAACAAACAGCGGGAAACGGCCCTCACTGGCCAATCTGAGAGAGTCGGGAGCCATTGAACAGGATGCAGACTTGGTAATGTTACTTTACCGCCCCGCCACCTACAAAATAGAATCAATCGACATAGGGAATCAAACCATAAACACCCGGAACGTTGGATTTTTGGAAGTGGCGAAACAGCGAGATGGGGCAGTTGGTACCGTTGTGTTTTCACATGATGAAAACTTTTCAAGAATAAAAGACTACCAAAACATGAGAGAATGAGATCCATTGTAAATAACAGTTCTTTTTGTGAACTAACATTTTGACAATCAAAATAATAATACATTATAAATCAGTATATTATCAATAAAATTAACAATAAAATAATAGGAGGAGAACGAAATGCCATTCCAAAAAGGCCAGTCAGGCAACAGCAAGGGGCGTAAGCCGGGCAGTTCCAATAAAATACCAAAAAACGTTAAAGAACAGCTTGCGGGTCTGTTCACCAGACGGTTTAAGAAGTTGGCAGCAAGTTTAGACAAGTTACCACACAGAGATCAGTGGGATATTTTATGTAAGCTGCTCCCGTATATTGTCCCCAAGCTCCAGGCTATGGATGCCAAGGTGGATCTGAATACTTTAACGGACGAACAATTGACAACAATAATTGAAGCAATAAAAGAAGAGTTATGAGAATCAAAGTAAACGAGTCGATTAAAGAGACGATCAAAGAGGCCATTATTTCAGGGCAGCTGGATCTGCTGGCTATCCCGGAAATGGAGCCACTCTTAAAAAACTATGTGGACGGAATGGGATGCTTAAATGACATTGTCAGCAAGTCAGATAACAGAAAGGGAAAAACATACCTGCCCGATCCGATTACCGCACCTGTTGAGGTTAAAGATCGGGTTTCGTTGGTTGCTCTGTTAAGTGCTTTACAGAGTGGTATTCTGGAAATCCCGGCTATCTGGATTGATCAGGCAATTGAGATGAATAAGACAAATCTGTTTTTGGAAATAATGAAAGAAGTGGCTATCCATAAATAAAAAACGAAAGAAGCACAGGACACTGGAAGATGTGGCCAGGGTCATCAAATTCAGTTTCAATGAGGGTGCCTTTTAGCTGCAAAATCCGCAAAAAAGAACGGCAAGATTACGGTAAGGGTTAAAAGAAAATAAGGGACTGATTGAAGCATTAAACTGTAAAAAAATTTCATTTTTTATCAAATAAATATTCAATCAAACGCATATCTTTGGTCACTATTCTTCCCTCTCCCGTCATTTGCTGGATAAGGGGGAGACGGAGGTTTCGGGAGGTTGTCAGACCTTCCGGAAAAACGACTTCCGCAACGTAGTTGTTTTCTTCATCGGGAACAGCGGAAATATTATTGATGTATCCTTTAATCATACCGTATTCCATATACGGGTAGCTGTCCAGCCGGGTGATGACGGTCTGTCCTTTCTCTACACTGCCAATACCGTTGACAGGGATGTAAAGCCGTCCGGTAATTTTTTCACTGTCTTCCGGGATGATGCCCACCAGTCTTTCTCCGGCTTTGATCCACTGGTTATTATGCCAGTAATTTACAAAAGTGACCTGTCCGCATGCGGGGGATATGAGCAAATATTGCTCTTTCCACGAATGAATGCTGTTTAATAGATCCTGCCTGCTTTGACTGATATGCTGTTCAAAACCGGCAATGGTATTTGCATGTTCAATAGAAAGTTCTTCTGCCTGCTGTTGAGTCTGCATGCCGGACAATCTGGCCGAGGCCAGATCCGTTTCATTGCCTATAAGGGTACTTTTCATTTCCAGCAGTTCGCGTAAAGAATTTTCGTACTCAACAGGGGTGATCATTTTTCTTGTATAAAGCAGGGAGTCCCGCAGAAAATTCCGGTATTGGAAAAGAAATACAGAATCTTTGATTTGTTTTTGTTGCCCGAGCCAGCGGTAATAGTCACGGTTATGATCCAGTTGTTGCTCAATCAGCCGTTTTTTCCCGCCCGTCACGTCCGATTCCAGGTAATGCCGGTAATCCAGGCAATAGGTTTGAAATGCACCGAAAACAGACTGAATTTCACCCAGGACGTAATTTTGTTCCACCCACGGTTCCCGGATGAGCGCCAGGAAATCGGGTGGGACGGTATGGGCCAGATGGTTTTCAATACAGGTGATGTCCTTGTAATTGGCCGTACTGGCAAGCATGAGTATGATATCTCCTTTTTGTACGCGGCTGTCGTTGGCCACAAAGAAAGAATCAATATGGCCGTCCCGTCGGGCCATAAGATCTACCGGCGGATTAAAAGACGAAATAACAATTTGTGCTTTTATTGTCCGGGGATATTTTATAAAATACGATCCGGCCAATATCCCGGCAAACAGGATGAATACCAGTGTAATACCCCATCGGATAATCCACCGGGGCGGAGTCCCTATTATCTCGGAAGCTTCTTCACTGAAATAGTTTTCTGCATTGGGCATTGCTTAGTTCTCCAATTCAAGTTGGTTTTTAACCAGATTATAATAATGCCCCCTTTTTTGCACCAATTCCGTATGGGAGCCATCCTCCACAATGGAACCGTTAGCAAGGACCACAATATGATCTGCATTTTTTACGGTACTTAACCGATGTGCTACAATGACCACCGTTTTTCCCACAAAAAAGCGTCGGAGGTTTTCCATAATACATTTCTCGTTATTGGCGTCGAGCGAGTTGGTAGCCTCGTCGAATATCAGGTAAGGGGCATTTTTATAGGCTGCCCGTGCAATCAGCAGCCGCTGTTTTTGTCCGGTACTCAGCCCCTGACCTTCTACGCCAATCTGTGTCCGGTATCCCAGGGGGAGCGATTCAATATAATCCCGGATATTGGCAATTTCCGCCGCCTGTAACATTCTTTCCCGGTCCGGCTCGGTATCCGAAACACCAATGTTATTAGCAATACTGTCCGAGAAAATAAAACCCTCCTGCATCACAACCCCGCAATGCTTCCTCCAGATGCTGTCACTATAAGTAGCCAGACGCCTGCCTCCGAGTAAGACCTCTCCTTCCGAAGGAGGATAAAAACCAAGGATCAGTTTCAACAACGTGGTTTTGCCGCTGCCGCTCGTTCCTACAATGGCCGTAATTTTATGTGCAGGAATCATAAGATTGATATTATCCAGCACTTTTTCTGACCGGGGACCGCCGTATTGAAAGGTAACATTTTTAAATGCAATATCGGCTTCTACAGGTATATCGGGATTTTTCCCGGAGCCTTCGGGTTCTTCGTCTTCCCGTTCGTGGATTTCATTCAGGCGTTCGAGACTTATTTTGGCATCCTGCGTAGCCTGAACAAAAGAAATAAACTGCGACAAAGGGGCGTTCAACTGGCCAATAATATACTGCATGGCCATCATCATCCCAAGGGTCATGCCTCCGTCAATGACCGCACCGGCTGCCAGAAACGAGATGATAATATTTTTAGTCTGGTCTATAAACGTACCGCCCACTTCCTGCGTCTGACCCAGCTTCAGACTGCCAATGCTTACCTTATACAAACGGGCCTGTATCCTCTCCCAGTCCCAGCGTTTCTGCTGTTCGCAGTTGTTCAGTTTTATTTCCTGCATGCCGCCTATCAACTGGATAAGGTTACTTTGATTGGCCGAGGCTTCCTGAAAACGCATATAGTCCAGTTTTCGCCGCCGTTTCATGAACAGCAGGATCCAGGCGACATACAACAGGCTTCCCAGAACAAATACTCCCAGTATATAAAGATTATAGCCCGCCATTACAACCCCGTATACAATCAACGATACGGCCGCCATAGTTATACTGAGTACCGTGCCGGTCAGAAACGTTTGGATGCGGTTGTAATCTCCTATGCGTTGCATAATGTCACCCACTCGTTTGGAATCGAAAAACGAGATGGGCAGCCTCATGAGTTTTCCTAAGAATCCTGAGATCAGCGAAATGCTTACTCTTGTGGTCATGTGGAGCATAAGCCAGCTACGGATCAGGTTGTTGGCCATCTGTCCCAAAACGAGCATCACCTGGGCAATAAGAAACATCAGGACAATATGAATATTCCCCGATCCTATACCCGTGTCGACTACCGATTGGGTAATAAAGGGCAATATCAGGCTTATGATACTGCCGGTGAGTATGGCTATCCCTAATTGGACAAGGTAGCTGCGGTAAGGACGCAGGTACCTGAAAAGCGTTCCGAATCCGAAAGATCTTTCATGCCCGGGGTGCCCGTCTGTTTTCAAATGGGGCGTGGGCTCCAGCAACAATGCGATACCCATGCCGCCCTCCGGCCGGTCGGAACGGGTAAGCCAGCCTTTCATAAAACCCGTACGGTCGTATTTCAGTAAACCGGCAGCCGGGTCGGCCACATGAAATACCGGATTATCCTTCTTATGTTTTCCTATTTTATATAAAACCACAAAATGGTTCTGATTCCAGTGAATGATGCAGGGCAGGGGAACTTCTTCACAGAGTTGTACGGGCGTGATCT
>CAZRJC010000011.1:0-72893 GCA_964600385.1 uncultured Muribaculaceae bacterium | reverse complement strand
ACGGCAGGGTCGTTCTTCAACGGGTCATTCGGGTTTGCCATTTGGGCGAAACCAACCGAGCTTGCAAAAAGCAAGGAGAAAACAATAATTGCAAATTTCTTCATTGTATTATGATTGATAATGTTTACAAGGAAAACAAAGGTAATAAAAAAGCCTTTGTTTATTACTTTTTTAGTAATTTTACAGTTTAAGTAACCTTAATTGAAATACCAGATGATTACCAAAAAATTTTTATTGAGCTTTTTAACCCTGATACTTAGTGCCGGTGCGGCTTTTGCCTGTACTAACCTAATTGTGACAAAAGGTGCATCCAGGGATGGTTCTGTTATGGTCAGTTATTCCGCTGACTCACATCAGTTATATGGAGAATTGTATTTCTGGCCGGCAGCCGACTGGCCAGACGGATCCATGTTGAAAATAAATGAATGGGATTCCGGAAAATTACTTGGACAGATTCCGCAGGTTTCCCATACTTATTCGGTGACCGGAAATATGAATGAACATCAGCTTTTGATAGGTGAAACCACCTTTGGCGGCAGAACGGGTTTTCATGATCCTACCGCCATAATGGACTACGGTTCCCTTATCTATATTTCGCTCCAACGCTGCAAAACGGCCCGTGAAGCTATAGCTCTTATTGATGAACTTACCCAGACCTACGGATATGCATCGAGCGGCGAATCGTTTTCGATAGCCGATCCCAATGAGGCCTGGATTATGGAGATTATGGCCAAAACCCCCGTTTTCATTAAAGGAAAAAATGTAAATAAAGGCTCGGTTTGGGTAGCAAAACGAATTCCTGACGGCTACATAAGCGGACATGCCAATCAGGCCAGAATTACTACCATTGATTTTAATGATCCCGATAATTGCCTGTACAGCAAAGACGTGATATCGCATGCAAGGGATATGGGGATTTTTGCCGGTAAAGACAGCGAATTCAGTTTCTGTGATGTATATGCTCCGCTGGAATTCGGTGCCCTGCGCGGTTGCGAAGCACGGGTATGGTCTTTCTTTAACCGTTTTTCGGAAGGTATGGATCAATACCTCGATTATGCCATGGGATACAATCCTTCCAACAGGATGCCTTTTTGTGTCAAACCAAAAGAGAAACTGTCCGTTAAAGACGTTGCCGATATGATGCGGGACCACTACGAAGGAACACCCATGGACATGACCACCGATATCGGAGCCGGAGGCCATGCACTTCCGTACCGCTGGCGTCCCATGAGTTACAAGGTGGGTGATAAAACGTATATGAACGAGCGGGCCATTGCCACACAGCAGACCGGTTGGTGGTATGTGGGACAATGCCGCAGCTGGCTTCCATCAGATCTGGGCGGATTGTTCTGGTTTGGTGTGGACGATGCTGCTACCTCGCCCCTTACTCCCATTTACAGTGCATCGCTTCGCGTTCCCGAGTGCATAAGGGAAGGTAACGGCAGCATGATTGAATATTCCGAGACTTCTCTTTTCTGGATTGTGAACCGGGTATGCCAGTTTGCTTACCTGCGTTACAACCAGGTTGGAACTGAGGTGCGCGGGATTGTAGATGCCATTGAAAACAAGGCTATTGAAACGGTAAAGACAATTGATGAACAGGCTGTGGCCATGTACAAAAAGGATCCTGCCTCTGCCCGTGAATTTCTTACAGATTTCTCAGTAAACTCGGCCCAGTCGGTATTCAATGATTGGGTGGCTCTTGACAAGTATTTGATGGTTAAATATATAGATGGTAATACAAAACGCCAGAACCCTGACGGTTCATTTACCGATAACGGCCATTCCAAACGAATTCCTGCCTCTCCCATTCAGGAAGGCTATTCCCAAAAATGGAAAGAGGCCGTGGTGAAGGACCACGGGGATGTCCTGGAACAAAAATAATAAGTTAATGAAAAGATTATTCCTGCCATTCGTTTTTCTTTGCCTTGTTTATAATGCGGCTTTTGCCGGAACGGATGATTCCGTCAGAGTATATATTCTCAGGCTGGACAGCGAGATTCATGCCAAGTCGGCCAGGATGCTGGACAAGGCCATGAAGGCGGCCGCGGACTGGGATGCCGGTGTATTCCTGTTGCATTTGAATACATACGGAGGTGCTTTGGATGCCGCAGACAAAATGCGGACAGCGTTGCTCGATGCTTCATTTGTAACAGTGGCTTTCGTAGACCATCAGGCGGCATCGGCAGGAGCACTTATTTCCATAGCCTGCGACAGTATTTACATGGCTCCCGGTTCAAGTATCGGGTCTGCCACGGTTGTAGATGCGCAGGGAAATCAGATGCCTGAAAAATACCAGTCTTTCATGCGTTCCATGATGCGCGCCACTGCCGAACAGACGGGACGTGATCCTGCAATTGCCGAGCAAATGGTTAACGGAGACCGTATTGTCAACTTTACAGCCAAAGAAGCTGTGGAAGCCGGCTTTTCTGAAGGCCAGGCAGATGATATCGATGAAGTGGTGGCTCTTTTAGGCTATGAAAATCCAGTAATCAGGGAGTATAAGGAAACATGGCTGGACAAACTCATTGGCTTCTTCCTTTTACCGCTGGTACAGGGCCTTTTGCTGATGGGCATAGTGGGAGGAATCTTTTTTGAACTCAAGACACCCGGTATCGGGTTCCCTCTTGGACTGGCGGTATTTTGCGCTATTTGCTATTTCTCGCCGCTTTTCCTGGAAGGACTCGCACAATATTGGGAATTTCTTATTGTGGTATTGGGTCTTATTTTCCTGGCACTCGAAATATTTATTACACCGGGCTTTGGTGTGTTGGGTATATTAGGGATCATAGGTGTGTTTACAGGTCTTACCCTTTCCATGATAGATAACTGGGTGTTCCGTTTTGAAGGACCCTTCAATTGGAACGCTGTTTTGAATCCCATTGCTGTGGTGTCCATATCGGGATTTGCAGCAGTGGCAGGTTTCATTTATGTACTGGGCAGGCTGTATCCCACCAGGGCTTTCAATTTCATAGCACTTCGCACGAACCTGAAAGTTGATGAAGGTTTTGTTGGTGTTCCGGTTTATGAAGATATCAAGGCAGGACAGGAAGGCATTGCACTGACTGACCTCAGACCTGCCGGCAAGGTGTCTGTAAACGGAAAAAGACTGGAGGCCCGTGCTGCAGTCGGATTTATAACACGAAATGCTAAAGTTAAGGTAGTGCGGGTGGAAGGAGGCGTTATTTTTGTTGAGACGCTATAAGTTCCAGTAACCTTTGCACTGCTTCTTCCTGAGGAACCCCCCGCAAAACGGGGGTTTTTCCTTTATAGAGGGTTATTTTGCCGCCTCCTTCACCTACATATCCGTAATCGGCATCGGCCATTTCACCGGGTCCGTTCACAATGCATCCCATCACGGCAATGGTACATCCTTTAAGGTGCGATGTGGCCGACTTTACAGCCTGCAGCGTTTCTTCCAGGTTGTATCTGGTTCTGCCGCATCCGGGGCAGGCAATGTATTCCGGTTTGGAGAACACGCAACGCGTGGCCTGCAGCAGATCCAGACAGAACTCAGCAAGCTCGTCTTTTGTAGCAAAGGGCGCTTCTACAAACGGTATATCAAGCGTCTTATAGTCTGTTGTCTGATTAATCAGACCGGGAGCCCATTTCCAGCAGGCTGCCAGAATGAGATCATCCCAAGTTTTAATTTGCGGAGTATGATTTTTGTTCCCTGAATAAAGATTATATTCCTGAATCAATTTCAAACCAAATAGCACTTCGGCCAGTGGCGGTTCTGTAAGCGAAATACGCAAGGTGTCGCCTATGCCTTCCTGAAGGAGGGTGAACAGACCGGCAGCCGATTTCAAACGGCCCTGACGTCCGTTTCCTGCCTCGGTAATGCCAAGGTGGAGCGGAAAATGCATATTTTCCTTCTCCATGGCGCTTACCAGTTCACGGTATGCCTGTACCATCACCCGGGTATTGCTCGACTTGAGCGAGACCACTACCTGGTCAAAGTCTGCCTCACGGCAAATGCGCAGGTATTCCATGGCTCCCTGTGCCATACCGTAGGGAGTGTCACCGTATGCTTCCATGATGCGGTCAGATAATGATCCGTGGTTTACGCCAATGCGTAAAGCAGTATGGTGCTCTTTACAGGTATTTATAAGTTCAAGCAGCAGGTCGCGGGCTTGTGAAGGATCTGCAGAGAAGTTACCCGGATTGATGCGGACTTTTTCCGCAACTTTGGCGGCTTCTATGGCAACCCGGGCCGAGAAATGCACGTCGGCAACAAGGGGCGTGTCAATCCCCGATGCTCTCAGGCCTGCTTTGATACGCGCCAGAGCCTCTACCTGGGCCGTTCCCTGTGTGGTTAACCGAATGAGTTGTGCTCCGGAATTCGCCAGGAGGATACATTGGGCCAAAGATGCTTCAATGTCCAGAGTGTCTGTGTTGCACATGGTCTGTACCGAGAGCGGTTGACCGCCTCCGATGGCGCATTGGCCGGCATATATGGTGTGTGTATTCATGATCAGAGGTGAAAGAAGAGGCCCAGTGAAAACATTAACTGATTAGGATATCCGTATGTATAAACTTCGTTGCTGTACAAAGCGGGATTTTCAATAAGCGACAGAGAGTACTGATAGTTGCATTCAAATTGAATTTCAAAAGGATGAAAACTAAAAGCAAGTCCGCCTCCGCCCTGAAGTCCGAAGTCTGCGTAGTGATGATTCACATCAAAAACAACCGGTGTACCATTGGGGTATTCTTCCGTGAAATCGACGGCGCTCATCCGGTATCCTCCAAAGCAGCCAAGGTTTATGAGAAGGCGCATTTTCCAGAAGTCGATATGGAACTGTGCGATGAGCGGAACCTGAATGACATCGTAAATTCTTTTCTGAGAAGGTGTTTTGAATCCCGACTGACAGTACGTTACCCCGGTCTGGATCCCAAAATAGGGCATGTTGCCCCAGAGATCATGGTAATAGGTATAAAGCAGCGAGCCGTTACGGTAACCCGGAACGGTTTCCTGTTTCCTGTCGGGATTAAAATTGACGCCTGTGATCGCGTATGTTCCCCTTACCCCAATCATATGTTGCTTGACGGGAAGCTTCCTTTCCTTTTTAACCTTGGTGACCTCCTGGGCACTTAATGGTATTGTGCAAAGTGTCAGGCAAAGGAGCAGGATTGAAGGCAGGTTATTTTTTAGATTTATCGGGAATCGTAAGTGTGACATTCTCATTAAGTAATTGTGCAACATCTATGGTTTGCGTAAGCTCCATTTTTTCCTTCAGGTCAATAACAGTGTTCCCGCCGGAGAGTTTTAACACCCGGACTCTTTCTGCCTGCAGGTTTTTTGAAAGGTTACCGGTGTCCCATATGCCGTTTCCGTTCAGATCTTCTGTAATGAGCAGGGAATACTTGCCCGGTTTTATGTAAGGGAACGTAACGGTAGTGTCGGATTTTACGTGCATGGTACGCAATACCTGAGTACGGGTATCATTCATTAATTGAAGTACAAGGGGAGAGGGCACGTTGTTAATGTTAAAGATAAAAGCCCCAAAATCGTCCGATTTCAAAGTAGTATACTTTACTACGAGTGAGTCGTTCGGATATCCGTTCACATCTTTAAAAACATCTTTTGGTATGTGAAGCTCGTAGTCGGTTCCCTCCAGGTATTTTCCCCCGGGTATGATTCTGTAGAGACAGAAATCGAGTGAATCTCGGCTGTAGGTAAAGGAATCGGGTAAGGTATCGCCCTTGGGTGATTTATGCCAGAGGCTTAATGCACTGAAATTTTCTTCTAAAAGCATGTCTTTGAAAGTCAGCAGAATGCCTTCCTGTTGAATGATTTCGGGAGTTACCTGGGATTTATAACTCAAAACCTTTCTGTCCGGTTTCATTGAAGGAGGTGCTTTTATGCCCCTTTCGGCCTTGCCACGGCCACCGCCTGCAGGAGCACCTAAAGCGTCTCCCTGCTCATTCTTTTCTTCCTCGGGGTCGGTATATGGTATGAATTTGAGTGTATCAGTCCTGGAAACAAGCGTGTTAAGGGAATCGTCCGTGGCCTTGTATGTCAGATACATGGACAGGGTATCGGGTATTTTGGCGGTGGTGATCCAGTAGATTATACTGTCTCTGTAATAATTGTGCTGACGGATTATTTCGGTAGAATCTATACCGGGCATGATGACGCTCAGTATTTCGGGATTGGCCGCTCCGAATTTAAGCATGAGGCCTCTGGTACGGACGCGCTCGTAATTACGCAATGCTTGCCGCGTACTGCGTTCCTTAAAAAGATAAACACCCGTTTCTATGGGACGGCGCAGCAGACCGGCTGTGTCGTTCTGGAAATAGGGCTGGATCTCCGGAGCATAGGGAAACATTACTTTGGACGGTCGTATGGTTTGATTAAGAAATCCAATGGGTTCTCCGCTGGTCTGTTCGTAGCGGTAATTGTTATTCTGGTCTTCCAGTGCGAAAAGTGTATAACTGGTGTCTTTCAGGTTGCGAAGCACAAAATATCCGTATTTGTCGGTCCTGGTGGCAGCAACGGGAAGGCAGCGTGTAAGCGACGTATCGGAAGGATTCAGGTGAAGGAGTACGGTAGCGTTGTCAACGGGAAGCAGGGTAGAGGCATTTACAATAACCCCGGAGTACATGAGCGAGTCCACAGTCTCTCCGGTAGAAAATCCCAGGGCGAAGGCCGGAAATGGATTTCCTTCGTTGTTATCCTGTATGGCGGCCCCAAAGTAGAGGCTGTAAGAAGTGTTAGGCTTCAACGGATACCTGAAATCGACCACTATGCCTTTCCCCTTGATACGGATAACAGGAGCTTTTTCCTGGGGAGGAGACAAGATGATGTTCTTGTTTGGTTCTACAAGCTTGACATATTCGTTGAATACAAGTTCTACTCTTTTGATAGAAGTATCTACCCGTGTTGCATTGACTTCGGGAAATGTTTCGAGTAATACGGGCGGAATGCTGTCTTTGAGACCTCCGGATGGTGCAGCAGAAGTATTGGCGCACCCCGCGGGAAAATACAGACTTGCTGCAAATAAAGAGCAGCACAGTATGTCCAGGACTATATGAATCTTCTTTTTCATTTTCTATACGGGAGTTACCGATTCAATACCTTTTAAAGCAAGCAGCTGAACCATCAGATTTTCGAGATCTTTTTTATTCTGGACATAAACATCAATCTCGGCTTCAAATATGTTATCGTGGGTGATAACGTTCATTTTATGGATGTTGACACACATATCGAGTGTCACGGCGCGGGTAATGTCGTGAATGATTCCGATACGGTCGTTTCCGCGCAGGCTTAATGAAGACAGGGTAGAAGGGACACGTTGTTTTTTCCATACAACTTCTACTGTTGCATTGTCGTTCCTGTGCAGCCGCAAGAGGGCCTTTACCTTTTTACAGGATTGAGCATGGATAAAGAGATCACCCGATTTATCTATGAAACCGATAACAGGTTCTTCAGATACGGGACGGCAGCACGAAGCAAAATGATAGGCATTAAAGTCTTTACGCCGCCTCCAGTCAGGTACCGGGACCCAGCTCAACACTTTCTTTACATGCATTCCTTTGCGCAATACCTCTTTAAGATCCTGAAGATCAATTACTCCTGCTCCTATCTTGGCGTACATCTCTTCCTTGGAAGAAGCCTGGTAAGAAGCCATGAGTTTCTGAATGAGACGGGAATGGGATTTGATTCCCAGTTCCTCGAGTTTCCTGTTCAGCAAATCGCGACCGGTGCCAATACAATTTCTTCCGTTATCGTTCAGGGCGTCAATTATGAGGGCTCTTGCCTTGGTGGTATGGATGCAGCCAAGCCATTCCGGTTTGATTTGCGGGGCTTCGGTGGTAATGATTTCTACCTGATCGCCTCCCTGTAACACGGTGGAAAGCAATACAAGCTGCTGGTTGACCTTCGCGGCCAGTGCATGGGTGCCAACTTCTGAGTGAATATAGTATGCAAAATCGAGTGCCGTGGATCCTTTGGGGAGGATGCGCATTTCGCCTTTGGGCGTAAATACATAGAGCGCCGAGGCCAGGTTACCGGCCTGGAATGAATCAAAGAATTCCAGGGCATTCGTGTCCTTGTCTTCGAGCGTTTCACGTACTTTGGAAAGCCAGCTGTCCACTCCGTTGGCCTCGGGTTTGATCCCTTTGTATTTCCAGTGGGCGGCAAGACCGTATTCAGCCAGATCGTCCATTCGTTTACTGCGTATCTGGACTTCTATCCAGTTGCCTGACGGTGTCATGTATGTGGAATGGAGTGCTTCGTATCCGTTATCTTTTGCTTCTTTAAGCCAGTCACGGCGTCTTTGTGGATTGGGTGACCATCGTTCATTCAGAAGCTCTTCAATATGATAGCATTCACGGTGTTCGGACTCCAGATCCGGATCTTTTGGCTCGAAAACAATGCGAACGGCAAACAGGTCAAATATTTCGCTGAAGGGAACGTTGCGTTTGCGCATTTTATTCCATATGGAATAGGGAGACTTGATACGTGTGCTTATATTATATCTGTAGCCTTCAAGGTCCAGGAATTCTTTAATGGGGGTAATCAGATCGTTAGTAATGCCGGGACCGCGCAAGCCTGTTTCTGCCTGCACTTTTGTTTCTATATCTTTGTATTCCTGTGGCATTACGTATTTCATCCAGATATTCTCTATCTCGGATTTAATAGTGTAGAGACCCAGCTGATGAGCAAGGGGAGCGAATATATACATGGACTCTCCCAGGTTCCGGGCTCTTTTTTCTACCGGCAGTTCGTCGATATTCCGCAAGTTGTGAAGACGGTCCGCCAGTTTGATGAGGAGAACGCGTGCATCGTCGTTTACGGTAAGCAGCATCTGCTTGAAAGTCTCGGCCTGGGTCTTGTCCTGAGTGGCAAAAACTTTCTCCAGTTTGCCCAATCCGTCCACAAGGCTGGTGATCTTGCTCCCGAACAGCCCCGCGAGCTCTTCTCTTGAATAATCGGTATCGGTGAAAATATGGTGGAGAAGGGCTGTGACTATGGATTTGCACCCGAGCCCGATTTCCCTGACCACAATAAGAGCTACATCTATGCAATGCAGGATGATGGGATCACCCGATATTCGCTTCTGGTTCTTATGGGCTTCTCTGGCAAAACTGAACGCCCGCAGTACCAGTTCGTATTCTTCCTGACTGGCACAACGTTTGAGGCAGCTTTTCTTCAGCAGATCAAATGCAGCATCTATCTTTTGAGACGAGTCCAAAACGGTGTCTTTTTATTGATTTTATAATGTGGCGGCAAAAGTTTCGGCCATTTGGTCAAACTGTGATAATTCCACCGGAGTGGGGTGTCCGATAATTTCAAGCGAAGGCCCGCTAAGTGTCCATTGATGTTGCTGAACCATTTTTTCGGCAAAAACCTGTAGATTCTTCAATCCGCCGCCGCTCCATGAGTAACCTCCAAAAATAGCAAGTTGTTTGTTCCTGGGCGATACCACTTCCAGTTCATGGCAAAGATTCTGCATGGCAGGGTGCATACCGGTATTGTATGAGCACGAGCCCAGAATCACTCCCCGGTACTTCCATATTTCCTTGAGGATAAATGAGGGGTGCATGGTAGACGCATTGTAGATTCTCAGGTTTTTAACACCTTGTTCGGCCAGCTTTCTGGCAAGGTAATCTGCGCTTGATTCTGTATTTCCGTACATGCTTGCATATACCATTACCACTCCTTTTTCTGCTTTATGAGCGGCCCACTGAGAGTACCAGCCGAATACGGTGGCCGGGTCGGTACGCCATACCGGCCCGTGTATGGGGCAAATCATCTGTACAGGCAGGGGAGCAGCTTTGTCAAGTACTTTTTGCAACTGAGCAGAGAACCTTCCAACAATATTTGAATAATAGCGAAGCATTTCTTCTTTTAGGAAGACGAGGTCAATTTCGTCGTCAAAAATGCCTCCGTCCAGTGTGCCGAACGAACCAAAGCCATCCTGAGAAAACAGAATGTTGGAGGTAACACAGTAGCTCATCATGGATTCAGGCCAGTGGACCATGGGAGTGAACAGGAATTGAAGTTTGTGATAGCCGAGTGACAGCATGTCACCGTCCTTTACTTCATGAATGGAAAGACCGCCTGCAAAGGGGAAATAGGCGTCCATGAGTTTGAGTGTCCTGGCATTGCCTACTACAGTTACAGAGGGAAAAGCCTTGATGATGTCTCCTATCATTCCGGCATGATCCGGTTCCATATGATGGATAACCAGGTAGTCCAGCGGGCGTCCGTCCAGGGTGCGTGTTACTTCTTCCAGATAGTTCGGGTCACTGCCGTATTCAATGGTGTCAAGCAGCGCTGTTTTCTTATCGAGGATGAGGTAGGAATTGTAAGCAATTCCGTAAGGCAGTGGCCAGTTGTTCTCAAACAAATGTTTTTTTCTGTCATTTGTACCAATACGATAAAGTGTCTGAAGGATCTTTGTAACCATATTAAAAGATTGTAGGTTGTTTGTTAATGTCAAAAAGCGTGCCCCCGGCGGGATTTTCACCAATGAGCGCCAGAAAGTCATCTTCTGTGATCAGCGGGATATTCAGTTTGGCAGCCTGCTGTTTTTTTGCAGGCCCCATTTTTTCGCCGGCAAGTACGTAACCGGCATTTGCAGAAACAGCGCTTAGTACTTTTCCCCCGTGTGATTCTATCATTTGTTTTATTTGTTCTCTGGAACGGGAAAAGTTGCCCGAGATGACAATATTCATGCCTTTCAGCCGGTCGGACAGTCTTTTTGTTTCTTCTGCCGTTTGGGATACGGGTAATCCGCAGTCGCGAAGTCTCTCAAGCATTCTGCGGTTCTTTCCTGAAGCAAAGAAATCAATGATTGAACGGGAGATAATCTCACCGATTTCAGGTGCATTCTTTAATTCTTCTTCATTGGCTTCTTCCAGTGCCTGAAGTGACCCGAAATGCGAAGCCAGGTATTTTGCCGTTGTTTCGCCTACGAAAGGAATGCCAATGGCATAAAGGAAACGGAAAAAGGGTACTTCTTTGGAGGCTTCAATACTGCTCAGCAGGTTTTGAGTGGATTTGTCCCCCCAGTTGTTCAGATGTGCCAGGTCGTCCGGGGTAATGATGTAAAGATCTGCCGGATCGCGTACGATGCCTTTGTTGTAAAGCTGTTCCACCAAGGCTTCGCCGCCCAGTATGTTCATGGCCTTGCGGCTCATGAAATGTTCAATGCGTCCCTTGATTTGCGGGGGGCATTCCCAAAGATTTGGACAATAATGTTTTGCTTCCCGGGCATCGCGCAGGAGCGGGGTGCCGCATTCGGGACAATGCGTTATGTATTGGAACGGTACTGTATGCGAAGGACGTTTTTCGAGTGCTACGCCTACTACTTTAGGGATAATCTCGCCTCCTTTTTCCACATAAACATGGTCCCCCAGCCGGATATCGTGAAGGGCTATCTGATCTGCATTGTGCAGCGAGGCCCTTTTTACGGTGGTGCCGGACAGGAATACGGGTTGAAGATTGGCTACAGGTGTTACGGCACCGGTGCGACCTACCTGGAAATCGACCGAAAGCAAGGGGGTACAGGCCTGTTCTGCCTTAAATTTATAGGCTGTAGCCCAACGGGGACTTTTGGCGGTCATGCCAAGGGTGCGCTGTAAGGCAAAGGAATTGACTTTTATGACCACTCCGTCGGTTGCCACCGGAAGGGTAGTGCGTTCGATTTCCCATCTGTCCAGAAGATCGTATATTTCCTGCAGACTGTGGCAGAGACGGGTATGTGAAGATATCCTGAAACCCCACGTGCGTGCGGCTTCCATTGCCTGCGTATGGGTTTCGAAATTTGTGTTTTCAGCTATGAAGTGATAGAGGTAGCAATCGAGCCCGCGTTTTTCCACTTCTTCCGGAGATAACAGTTTAAGTGTTCCCGATGCGGCGTTCCTGGGATTTGCAAAAAGAGGTTCTCCGGTTTCTTCCCGCTCCCTGTTGATGCGTTCAAAACTGCTGAAAGGCATGAGTATCTCGCCCCGGATTTCAAAAACGGACGGGTAGGGCACCTGACATTCCTTAAGCGGGGGAAGTGTCCGGGGGATGGAAGGAATGGATAATACGTTGCGGGTGACATCGTCGCCTACCGTACCATCGCCGCGGGTAAGAGCACGTTCCAGTTCACCATCTTTGTACTTGAGGCAAATGGCCGTGCCGTCGAACTTGAGTTCGCATACGTAATCCACTTCGTTGCCGGCCGTTTTTCTTACGCGGTTGTCAAATTCCAGGAGGGATTCCTTATCGTAAGTGTTGCTCAGAGAGAGCATCGGGTAATCGTGGGGATATTGCCGGAAACCCTGTGACACCTCGCCAATGTCGCTTCCTACCTTGCGTGTGGGAGAATCGGACGAAACCAGTTCCGGAAACAGTTTTTCCAGTGCAGAGAGCTCCTGCAGGAGCAAGTCGAACTCAAAATCTGAAATAACGGGTGCATTGAGCACATAGTAGTTTTTATTATGCTCATTGATAGCTTGTTGCAACTGAAGTATGCGTGCCGTCGCTTCTTTACGGTTCATCACGCAAAGATATAATTTTACTTGGTAATCTTATTATTGTTCTGAAGTATATCGCCGTTAAGAATCACTTCACCCGAATCGGTCATGGATCGCAGCACGGACATCACCTGATCCTGGGATTCCGAGAACAATAAATCTATCTGGTGCACGTGCACCGGACCTTTTCTGAGTTCCTCCCTGATGGAATCGGCAATGCGATAGAATGTTTCTCTGGCGTTTTCGCCTTGTTGACGGCCTATGCAAACGTCGCAGATACCGCAATCCTCCGCCTTTCCTTCTCCGAAATATGCCAGCAGCTGCTTGCTGCGGCAGGGCCATTCGGACTGGGCATAGTTGAGCATGGCTTCCATCCGTTTTGCATACGCTTCTTTTCGTTGCATGAAGTTGACAGGATTCAGGTATACGTTTCCCGGCTCAAGTCTTTGTGCATGCAGGTATACCTGGGGAGATTTCTTGCGGGGAATGTATGAGAGTACGCCCAGTCTGGATAGTTGCATTAGGTATTCGATAACCACGGTTTTTGCATTCCTGCTGATATTGGCCAGGTATTCTTCGTCAATGGAGACAAATCCGTTGAACAGGCCAGTATAGGTACGCAACAGCACTTTAATGAAAGTGTCGAGTTGCGGTTTGGCTATCTGGATACGGTACAGTTCATCCCTGTTGACGGTGAACATGATTCGTGACGGGTTGTCCAGTTCCTCGGTAAGGGAAAGATATCCTTCCTGTTCCAGGCACTGAAGAGCGTACCACAGTGTAAGTGGATATTTTTTCTGCCGTTTGGCGAATTCGGAGAGATTGAAGTCGAACTGACGGCCGGCTCCCTCGCCGTAACCCAGTTCCAGGAAACTGTAGAGGTTCTGGTATGTTTCTTTGATAAAAGCAGGATCGGGGAACGAGATTGTAAAGATCTGCTGCATGCGTTTGGCATCGGAAGGGGCATAAAGGAGAACGGCATAGGCTTTCTGTCCGTCACGACCCGCTCTTCCGGCTTCCTGAAAGTACGCTTCGGGAGAATCAGGGACATCGAAATGGCAGACAAAACGGACATCGGGTTTGTCTATTCCCATCCCAAAAGCATTGGTGGCCACCATGACACGGGTTTTTCCGTTTTTCCATTCATCCTGTTTGGCAGCGCGGGACGCAGCGTTCATGCCTGCATGGTAGGCATCGGCCTTTACCCCGTTAAAAAGCAGAAATTCGGCCACATCCTCGGCTTTCTTCCGCTCCCTGACATATACCAGGCCGCATCCGTTCACTCCTTGTGCAATCCGGAGCACCTGACCGAGTTTATCCTCGGCTTTTCTTACAATATAGGCCAGGTTCTTACGTTCAAAGGATGTTTGTATGAGTTTGTGCTCTTTTCTGAAACGGAGCTTTTCCATAATGTCCGAGGCTACCCGGGGAGTGGCCGTGGCAGTGAGTGCCAGGATGGGGATGTCGGGGAAACTCTCGCGAAATTCGGCTATCCGCAGGTAGGAAGGCCGGAAATCATAGCCCCACTGTGAAATACAATGCGCCTCGTCAACCACCAGCATGCCGGGAGCCATTTTTTGAACTCTGGCACGAAAGAGTTCGGTTCCCAGCCTTTCCGGAGATATGTACAGAAACTTATAGGACCCGTAGGCGGCGTTGTCCAGGGTAATGTCTATTTCGTAACTGCTCATGCCGGAATGTACGGCCAAAGCTTTTATCCCCCTTGAATTAAGCTGTTCCACCTGATCTTTCATGAGCGCAATGAGCGGCGAGATTACTATACATATTCCATCGCGAAGGAGGGCAGGGATCTGGAAGCAAACGGACTTTCCTCCTCCGGTGGGCAGAAGCGCCAGAGTATCCGTTCCGTGATAGGCAGAATGTATGATATCTTCCTGTCCTTCACGGAAAGTAGCATGTCCCCAGTAACGGAATAACGTTTCTCTGAATATTTCGGAATAATTTTTGCTCATATCTTTACCTTGCAAAGATAAATAAAATGACTATCTTCGCAACTTGGAAAAAAAGGGTTTTACTAATAAAATATATAATTAATTAACTGATTATGAGCAAAATTGATTTATCAAAGTATGGTATTGAAAATGTAGGGAAGATCATTTATAACCCGTCCTATGAGGAATTGTATCAGGCGGAAATGGATCCCTCGAACGAAGGTTTCGAAAAAGGCGTGTTATCCAATCTTGGAGCCGTGAATGTAAGAACGGGTGTTTTCACCGGACGTTCCCCTAAAGATAAATATATTGTAAAAGATGCCACTACCGAAAACACAATCTGGTGGGATGGCAAGATCAATAAACCCGTTTCGACGGAAGTATGGAATTCACTGAAGGCCATTTCGCAGAAACAGATGTCCAACAAGGAAAAACTCTATGTGGTTGATTCTTTCTGCGGTACCAACCCCGATACACGCCTGAAAGTGCGCTTTATCATGGAAGTTGCATGGCAGGCTCATTTTGTAACCAACATGTTTATTCGTCCTTCCGGATATGAACTGGAAAATTACGGTGAACCCGACTTTGTGATGATCAATTCATCCAAGGCCGTGAATCCCAATTGGAAAGAACAGGGACTGAATTCAGAAGTGTTTGTTGTGTTCAACCTCACCGAACGCATGTCTGTTGTTGGAGGAAGTTGGTACGGCGGTGAAATGAAGAAGGGTATCTTCTCCATGATGAACTACTACCTGCCTCTGAGGGGTATTGCCTCGATGCACTGCTCGGCCAACGTAGGCGAAGAAGGTGACGTAGCTGTTTTCTTTGGTCTGTCAGGTACCGGAAAGACTACTTTGTCTGCAGATCCAAAACGTTATCTGATTGGTGATGACGAGCACGGCTGGGACGATCACGGAGTATTCAACTACGAAGGCGGTTGCTATGCCAAATGTATTGACCTTTCACAGGAAAAAGAACCCGATATCTGGAGAGCAATCCGTCGCGATGCATTGCTCGAGAACGTAACTATCCTGCCTGACGGAACCCCCGATTTTGCTGACGGTTCAGTTACAGAGAACACCCGTGTTTCTTATCCTATTTATTTTATCAATAAGATTGTATCGCCTTCAAAGGCCGGTCATGCCAAGAAGGTAATCTATCTTTCCGCCGATGCTTACGGTGTATTGCCTCCGGTTTCCATTCTTGATGAGAACCAGGCACAGTATCACTTCCTTTGCGGTTATACTTCCAAGCTGGCCGGAACCGAACTCGGCATCACGGAACCCGTTCCTTCATTCTCTGCAGCTTTTGGCGAAGCTTTCCTGACAGTTCATCCTACCATATATGCAAAGAACCTGGTAAAGAAAATGAAAGAGCACGGAGCCAAGGCTTATCTGGTGAACACCGGATGGAACGGTACCGGCAAACGTATCTCCCTGAAAGACACCCGCGCCATTATTGACTCCATTCTGGACGGAAGCATTGACAAAGCACCTACCAAACATATTCCCGTAATGAACCTGACAGTTCCCACCTCGTTGCCCAAAGTAAGCGAAGGGATCCTCGATCCCCGCGATTCGTATGCCAATGTTGACGAATGGACAGAAAAGGCCAAGAAACTTGCTGCCAAGTACATTAAGGATTTTGAACAATACTGCGATAACGATGCTGCCCGTGCACTGGTGGCTTCCGGTCCGCAATTGTAAAGAATTATGCAAATAAAAAAAGCTGCTCTTTCGGGCAGCTTTTTTTTATTTAAAGAGTATAACTAAAAATTCAGGATCTTTTGGAAATCAAATACTTCGGGATCGGGAACAAGTGCTTTGGCAGCCTCGTAATCCTCTTCGGTTATATAGTCCATAATGTGGCGCATGTAAAACTGGACTTCATGTGATTTCATATTAACCTGGCGGGGAGGAATCTTACCTGTGATGGGGTCTTGCAGGTCCTGAAGGAAAAGGGGAATGATTTTCCCGTTACCGTCACGGCAAACCATGCAACCGCTTACTCCTTTTATAAAGAGTTCGTAAACACCCATACCCAGCATGGAACAGTATTCCAGGTCATACGATTTTGGGGTGATACATCTTACTTCGTATCCGACTTCTACAGGACGCGATTTAACCTTTATTCCCAGACTTTTCAGTTTCTTTTCCACCATCTCGTTGATGATATGCGATTTGGAAACCTTGCCCAATTCGGGATGGCCGTGGTCGTCGTATGTGAAAGCAATGCCTGAATTCTTGACATCTTCTTCTGAAAGGAATTCAAAAACGCCTTCCGATATCATTGCGGCTCCGTAAGGAATGTTTCTCAGCTGACGCTTGAGAATGGAAGAAATGATAAGGTTAACAATCCTTTCTGTAGTCAGTTCTACTTTATAGAACATTTCCGGTATAACAATCATTGGAAAGTGGCAGGACGAGCCGATACCGAAAGCCAGATGGCCGGCGGTACGTCCCATGGCGGTTACAATAAACCAATTCTCGCTGGTACGTGCATCTTCATATACGGTACGTCCGAGATCGGTTCCCTGAGCCTTGGCACTCTGGTATCCGAAAGTGGGAATACCTTCGGGCAAGGGAAGGTCGTTATCGATAGTTTTGGGAACGTGAATGTTGGCAATATTGTATTGTTTCTCAACCAGGAATTTGGAAATACGGTTGGCAGTGGATGCTGTATCGTCACCTCCGACAGTCACCAGCAATTTTACATTGTTTTCTTTGAAGAAGTCCAGATTGAAGCGTTGTTCGAAATCCTCTGCTGTGGGTTTAAAACGGCTCATCCTCAAATAGGAACCGCCTCTGTTGAACAGCATGTCGGCCTTGTCGAAATCGAGATCTTCCTGACGACATTTCTCTTTGCAGAACAAACCGGTATACCCTCCGTGGAGTCCTATTACGCGGTATCCTTTTGTGATGAATGTTTTTGTTATAGTGCAAACTACGGTGTTGATGCCCGGGGCGGGACCTCCACCGCATAAAATGGCTACTGATTGTTGTTTTTCCATGGTATTTGATGTTTTGAAGCCGCAAATTTACTAAAAATTAAATTCATTTGTACATTTATACATATTTACGTAAAATGAGGAATATTGTGCGCAATTTAACATATGCCTTATCAGGTAATGCAATAGCTTTGTATATTAATTTTTAAGATATTATCTATAATAAAATGAAGACAACAGGCATATTACTTTTATTATCCTGGACAGTGGCACTTGCGTGCACCCGGACAGGTCCTTCGAATATCAAATTGTCGGATAACTGGACTCTTCAACAACAGGGAGATCCGGGAAAGGAGTATCCGGCAAGTGTTCCTTCTACCGTTATGGGAGTTTTGAGAGCCAACGGACTGTATTCAGATATCTTTATGGATGACAACTACCTGAAAGCCGACAAAAGCCTGTTCGATTCCGTGTGGAAATATACAACCCGCTTTTCATGCGACCTTTCGCACGGTAAATACGTTACACTCCGTTTTGATGGTCTGAATTACTACTCTGACATTCGCCTTAATGATAATCAGATTGCCTCGGCAGATACGGCGTACGGCGCTTTCCGCACGTATACCTTTGATGTAACTCCTTTTATAAAAAACAAAAACGTTCTGGAAGTGGAACTGTCACGCGCACTTCCCGGGGATCTTAATATCGGATTTGTAGACTGGAACCCGAGGCCTTTGGATGAGAGCATGGGGATTGTAAGGGATGTAATACTTAAGACCACCGGAAGTGTCCGCATTGATAATCCGTTTGTCAAACCTTCCGTGAACCTGGAAACACTCAGGGAAGCCGATCTGACCATTACCGCTGAACTGGTGAATCTTTCCGGGGAGCCGGTTTCGGGTACGCTTAAAGGGACCATTGAGGAAAAAGTGTTCCGGGTGGATGTAACCCTGCAACCTAATGAACGTAAGACAGTAGAGATGACTCCCGAATCGTCTCCGGAGCTTCATTTCGATCAGCCCAGGCTATGGTGGTGCCATACAATGGGTACGCCTGAACTTTATGAACTGACGCTGGATTTCATAATAGACAGCGAATTATCAGATACCGAAAGCGTGACCTTTGGGATTCGTGAGATAGATTCCTATCTGACGGCAGATCAGCACAGAGGATTCCGTCTGAATGGAAAGGAGGTTTTGCTGACAAGTGCCGGATGGACAGACCGTATTTTCCTTGACGATACTCCGGTAGATATCGATATTCAGCTCAGGTACGTTAAGGATATGAATTTAAACAGTGTACGTTTTGAAAACATCTGGGGTACCGACCATACTTTATATGATCTTTGCGATCATTATGGATTGCTTGCTCTGGTTGGCTGGAGCTGTTTCTGGGAATGGGAATCGTATTGCGGTGTCCCGGACGATGAATACGGTTGTATAAAGACACAGGAACAAATGGATCTGGCCGTGAAATACTGGCATGATCAGGTGATCTGGCTGCGAAATCACCCCTCTGTATTTGCCTGGATGTCAGGCAGCGACAAACTCCCCAGACCAGAGCTCGAGAAACGTTACCTGGATCTCTATTCGCAACTCGATTACAGACCCTATATCGGGGCAGCCAGCAATCGTTTCAGTGAGCTGAGCGGACCTTCGGGAACCAAGATGGCAGGCCCGTATGAATACGTAGGACCTTCTTACTGGTACACCGACACCGCAAACGGAGGCGCGTTCGGATTCAATACAGAGACCGGGATTGGTGCACAATTGCCTGTAATGGAATCGCTCAAAAAAATGATCTCTCAGGAAAACCTCTGGCCGCTGAGCAAGATGTGGAATGTGCATTGCACGACTTCGACAACGGACATGAATTCCATGAATATGCTCACCGGAGTCATGAACGCCAAATACGGAGAGGCTTCTTCTCTGGAAGATTACCTGAAGAAAGCTCATGCACTGAATTACGAAGGCACTAAAGCCATGTTCGAGGCTTTCCGGGCCAACATTCCCAATACGACGGGGATTGTACAGTGGATGCTGAATTCGGCCTGGCCGTCGCTTTACTGGCAACTTTACGACTATTACCTTATTCCAACGGCTGCCTACTACGGGGTAAAAAAAGCTAACGAGCCGCTGCAGATGATCTATAACTACAAAGACAGCTCTGTATATGCCGTGAACGAAGCGGGGCAATCTACACAGGGACAGGGTTACAGAGGTTTGCTGACTCTGATGGATGCTCAGTGCCGAATACTGCTGAAAGAAGAAAAAGCACTGGATGTTCCCGTAAGGAATCCCCTCGCTGTAGCCAATTTGAAAGCTTATGGCCAGGATAGATTCCTGTCGCTTAAAATAACCGATTCAACAGGAACGGTGCTGTCCGATAATTTTTATTGTTTGCCGGCACACGATGATGAGTGTGACTGGGAAGCCACAACCTGGTATTATACTCCGGTAAAAACATATGCCGACATGCAGTTCGTAAGTGCCCTCCCGTCGGTTGAATTAACGATGGATATTGAGCAGGACAGCGCCAGCGATGATCTGTCTGTTAAAGTATTGCTGGAAAACACCTCTGAATGGGTGGCATACATAAATACCCTTACCATAAAAGATGAAGCAGGTGAGATCATTTATCCGTCATTCTGGAGTGATAACTACTTTAGTATGATTCCGGGAGAAAAATGCATCATTACCTGTTCTGTTCCGGCAGATAAAGTTCAGGAAAAGAGTCTGACACTCATCCTTGACGGCTGGAATACTCAAAGGGTTGAAAGGTGTCTCCAGAGTTTGTGAACAGGCAGTCCCATCACATTGAAGTAACTGCCTTCGATACGTTCAATACCGGCATAGCCTATCCATTCCTGGACGCCGTAAGCGCCTGCCTTATCGTATGGTTTGTATTTTTCTATGTAATAGGTGATTTCCTGCTCAGAGAGAGGTGCAAACCATACGGTAGTTATATCTGAAAAGCTAATAAAGGTTTCTCCTGTAAGAGTATTACGGGAGGTTCTCAAACAGACGCCTGTTATTACCTGATGGGGACGGTCCGAGAGCATGGAAAGCATTTGATGCGCTTCTGAGGCGGAGGCAGGTTTGCCCAGAACGCCGTTTCCGCAGAAAACAAGCGTATCTGCGGTAATAAGAAGTTCATCATCTTCAAGATCCCTGGGAAAGGCTGCCGATTTGGCTTTGGCGAGCCATTCGGGGATTTCATACGGGGTTATGCCTGAAGGATAGTTGTTCTCGTTGAGATCCGGTACAGGCTGTACTGTAAAAGGTATGTCGAGCCCCTGCAGCAGCTGTTCCCTGCGAGGCGAAGCGGAACCGAGAATAACCCGGTATTTAAAGGGTTTATTCAGAAATAACGGTGGAGTCATACCATTGACCTTTCAAACGCATGACCTGTTCAATCAGGTCGCGGACACAACCCCTGCCGCCGGGAAAAGGAGAAATATAATGGGAAATCTTTCTGACTTCCATGGCAGCATCGGCAGGGCAGAAGGGCAATCCGCAAGCTTCCATGGGCGGAATGTCGGGAATGTCGTCACCGGCATATGCCACCTGAGAAGGTTCCAGACCGTATTTATTGCAGAAATCCAAAAAATAAGGAAGTTTGTCCCTGGCCCCGGAATAAATATCTTTTACGCCAATATTGTTATATCTGAGAGCGACTGCCGGAGAAACACCACCGGTAATAATGGCTACCGGATAACCGTGTTCTACCGCCATGCGTATGGCATAGCCGTCCCTGGCATAATGAGTTCGCAAAAGGTCTCCGTCAGGCATGGAAATAACCCCTCCGTCTGTAAGGACTCCGTCCACATCAAAAGCAAATGCTTTTATGTTACGGAGCAGGCTCTTATAGTTACTCATAAAGTAGAATTATGTTTTGTATCGGAGCACAAAGATATATTTTTTTAACTTTGTCAGGTTGTAAACTTCATAACGATATGCAAAGAACCTTTTATACTTTCCTTATGCTTGTTGTAGCACTTTTGCCCGTTGCCTGCGATAATACCGGCACTACAACAACCTTTAAAGGAATTGTTACAGATACAGATACGAAACAACCTATTTCCGGTGTTTCCGTAATGGTCATGCCCATGAACCTGGGTGGCGAAACAACGGAAAGCGGCTCCTACAGCATTGAAATGCCCCGTACCGATGCCGATGTCTATCTTGTTTTCAGTTATCCGGGCTATGAAGATCACGCCTCGGCCAGTATGCCCCTGTCTCCAAAACGTGTTAATGAATACACTTTGAACGTATCGTTAAAACCAAAAGTGGCCAAGGCAGTATTGTCATCGCAGACTATTGATTTTGGCGCGCAGCAGACATCCGTGACTGTTCAGTTGTCAAACCCGGGTACCGATACACTCAGATGGAACCTTCTTTCCATTTATTTTCCGCAATGGCTGGATGTGTCACCTGCAGAAGGAGTTATTGCCATGAACGGTTCGCAGGAAATCACTTTTTCATGTGACCGGACCGGACTTCCCATTGGTGATAAACAAAGTTCGGTGCAGTTGCTTGGCGGGCAAAGTCCGTTGGACATAACTTTGAAAATGAGGGTGGAAGGAGCTCTCCTTTCTGCAGAGGGAACCATTTTCAATTTTGGTGAAGAAGAAGAGGAAGGACAAACGATCCTGAAAAACAACGGCAATATAGCTCTGGAATGGGCACTTGAAAAATCACTTCCCGCATGGCTTAAGTGGAATCAATCGCAAGGGGAGATTCCAGCCGGAGAAAGCCGCACCGTAAAAATATCTGTTGACCGGAGTGCTATTGATTTCGGTTCATATACTCATGCAGCCAATATCGTTTCGAATGGAGGTGATACCAGCTATACGTTTTCCGTAGTAAAAACGAGGGATCTGATTCAGGTTAAGCCCACGGCTCTGGATCTGGGAACAGAATCCACAAAGGGAACTTTTACCGTTTCCCGCCTTTCGGGAGTACATGCGGTACCTTTCACAATTTCCTGCGATGACGCCAATCTTAAGGTGTCTCCCGTTCAGGGAACTGTTACTAAAGAGGACGCTTCCTTTACTGTTACGGTAACACTTGACAGAGAAAAAATTCCTATGGGGCAGTCTGCTTCGGATATAAAAATCAATACAGCAAATCAAAACCTGAATGTTGCAGTAACGTACGCCACGTCTGCAGAAATGCCCTCTGTACGCACAGACGGAACCACTCTCAACAGCCAGTACGGCATTCAATTCAAAGGGACGTTGGTCAGTAACGGAGGCGGAACCGTACAGCAACACGGTCACTGCTGGGGAACCGTTTCTGTGCCCGATCCGGGTAATGCTACGGTATCACGCCTGGGCAGCCTGGCAGAAGGAGAATCGTTTACAAGCGACTTTGACGGTACGCTCGAGCCCGGTGTTCCGGTTTATTACAGGGCTTACGCCACCAATGAAATGGGCACTGCCTACGGCCAGGTAATGCAACTCAACTATGCTCCGGCCGTGCTGGAAAAACCCGTACTCAACCAGAACGAGACCATACTTGTCTGCAGGAGCCGTGCGGCCGGTTTTGGAAACCAGGCGCTGTCCGAACACGGTTTCTGCTGGAATACCACCGGCTCGCCCGATATATCCCGCGATGCGTCGGTTAAGCTGGGGGCAAGAACTGCGGAGGGCATCTTTATTTCACAAATCCCTGACCTTGAACGCGGACATACCTATTATGTGAAGTCTTATGCCATTAACGCCTCGGGTCTCGTATACTCCGAACAAAACAGCATAGAGCTGAAAATTACAGTTCCGGAGATTGAGACAGGCTCAGAAGCCGATGAAATAACTTATTATTCTGGCAGGTTGCACGGTGACATACAGAGTCTAGGTTCGGAAACCGTTCTGGGATACGGGCATTGCTGGAGTACTTCGCAGACACCTACTCTTGACGATGCACATACCGAACTGGGTGTGCCGGCTAATCCGATATCTTTTACATCACAGGCTAAAGGGCTCGTTATTGGCACCACCTATTATTTCAGAGCCTATATCCGTACTTCACGCGGTATATATTACGGAAACATTTACTCTTTCAGCACTTTGACAGACGAATCGGTTGTCGTGCCAGACGGTCTTCTCATGTACATTACTACCGATGCCTCGGGAAAAGCAGTGGAATGGACCGGACATATCACCGATCTTGTGGTCTCGAGCGGGATTACTTACGACAGAACGAACAAACCTGCAGGAACTGTTGCAGCGCTTTCCTTTAACGGAAGCAGCGGCTACATCATGAGCCCGTCGTTCAACCCGTTGTCCGGAGTGAACAAAGGGACCATTAATTTCTGGCTGCGTTTCAGGAGCACCATGAGCAAATCGCTCATATATCCGCTCTTTGGTTCTGTATCTACTGGCGGAGCATATGTTGAGCTGCGCCATAACGGTTCAGAGTGGGTACTCACGTTGAATATGGGGCCGGGCAAAGAAAAATTTGTTCTTCCCCTGCCTTCGGTGATGGGAATAGACATATCCAGTCTTCTGGGAACCAGCTGGCATATGCTCTCCATTGTATCTGACGGTTCAAAGATGAGCGTCTTCATGGATGGCAGCAAACTGGTGACCCAGGATCTTAATATGACTTTCGGGATACAGAACGACTTTGTAATTGGAGCCAACGCGCTGGACGGAAGTACGCTGAATACCTTTATTACTGCCGATATGGCTTGTCTGCGTTTCTACAACAGAGTAGTCAGCGATCAGGATATTTCAAGTATCTTCAACGCGGGAATGTAGGTTATTTCCGTGGGTTACGCCTGTGGCGTGCCGTCTCCGAAGTTAAGCGGTATGTTGGGCATGCTCATTCCGGAAAGGTTGATTTTTCCAAAATGTTCTTCGTATTTGCGGATATTGTCCTGCAGTGCATTGAAGAAACGTTTGGCATGCTCGGGGGTCATGATAATCCGGTTCTGAACTTTGGCTTTGGGAACACCGGGCATCATCCGGATAAAATCGAAGATGAATTCGCTGCTCGAATGGGTGATTATGGCCAGATTGGAATAACATCCCTGTGCTACGTCGTCCGGTAATTCAATATTGATTTCTTTGTTGGGTATCGCTTCCATGGAGATATGATTTAGACTGCAAAAGTAGTATTTTTTATATATTTGCACCTTATTCAGATTAAGCGTATGGAACTTCCCGCAATATACGATCCTTCACTAACGGAGGATAAATGGTACAAGTATTGGCTGCACCACAGGTTTTTTCACTCTGTACCCGATAACAGACCAAAATACAGTATGGTCATTCCTCCTCCCAACGTTACAGGAGTGCTCCACATGGGACACATGCTGAACAATACCATTCAGGATGTGCTGGTGCGCCGTGCACGAATGCAGGGTAAAAATGCCTGCTGGGTGCCCGGAACAGATCATGCCTCCATTGCGACGGAAGCGAAGGTAGTGGCAAAGCTTAAAGCCGAGGGTATCGATAAAAGCATGCTCACCAGAGAGGAATTTCTGCAACATGCATGGACCTGGAAGGAGAAACACGGCGGCATCATTCTGGAACAATTAAAGAAACTGGGTGCTTCCTGTGACTGGGACCGCACTCAATTCACCATGAATCCCGAGATGAGCCGTGCGGTTACCGATACATTCGTTTACCTGTATGAGCAGGATCTCATTTACCGCGGTGTACGCATGGTTAACTGGGACCCTCAGGGAGGAACGGCAGTGAGCGACGAGGAGGTTATCCACAAAGAAGTGAATGAAAAACTTTATTATCTGCGTTATTATTTTTCCGAGGAAGGAAAAAAGCAGGAAACCTGCCTGATGGTAGCCACAACGCGTCCTGAAACCATTATGGCCGATGTGGCAGTATGTGTGAACCCATCTGATGAACGATATACGCACCTTGTGGGTAAAAAAGTGCTTATTCCTCTTATCGACAAAGAAATACCAGTAATTTCGGATGATTATGTAACGCTGGATTTCGGTACGGGATGTCTTAAGATTACCCCGGCTCACGATATCAATGACTATGAAATAGGACTGCGTCATAACCTGCCCGTGATTGATATCCTGAACCTGGACGGCACGTTAAACGAACAGGCTCAGATTCTTGTTGGCGAAGACCGCTTTGCAGCCCGGAAAAAGATAGAAAAATTACTGGAACAGGCAGGTTGCCTTGATAAAACGGAACCTTACACTACTCAGGTAGGCTTTTCAGAAAGAACCAATGCGGTTATTGAACCGCGTTTGTCTACGCAATGGTTTGTTAAGCTTGACGTTTTAGCCAAAAAAGCGTTGCAGTACGTGGAAGACGGACAGGTGAAACTGATTCCTGACAAATACAGGAACACATATCGTCACTGGATGGAAACGGCCCGTGACTGGTGTATTTCCAGGCAGTTGTGGTGGGGCCAGCAAATCCCTGCCTATTACCTTCCCGGTGGTGAGGTGGTTGTAGCCGCCACACCGGAACAGGCACTAGAAAAAGCGCAAAGAATTGATCCTGCACTGACTGCCGGTGATCTGAAACAGGATTCTGATGTAGTGGATACATGGTTTTCCTCGTGGCTCTGGCCCATATCGGTTTTCGATCCGCAGAAACCCGGACATCCCGAAAAAGAGCCCAATGCCGAGCTGGCTTACTATTATCCGACAGACGATCTGGTAACCGCCCCCGAGATATTATTCTTTTGGGTTGCGCGCATGATCATGGCCGGAGATACATTTTGCGGAAGCAAGCCTTTTTCGAATGTATACCTTACAGGGATTGTGCGTGACAAGCAGGGACGTAAAATGTCCAAATCGCTTGGCAACTCACCCGATCCCATAGCATTGATGAATAAATACGGAGCCGATGGAGTGCGTGTTGGGATGATGTTGTGCACTTCTGCCGGTAACGATATCCTGTTTGATGAGACACAGGTGGAACAGGGCCGAAATTTCTGCAATAAAATATGGAATGCTTACCGTCTGGTGCGTTCCTGGGAACGTTCAGAAACTCTTCAGACTCCGGAAGCATCGAACCGTGCTGTCCGTTGGTTCGATCAGCTCCTGAAACAGACCATCGCAGAAACAGACGATCTGTTTGCCAAATTCCGCCTTTCCGATGCGTTAATGCTCATTTACAAACGTTTCTGGGATGACTTCTGCGCATGGTATCTGGAAATCATAAAACCGTCTGCAAATGAAGACGGAGTTAAGTGTCTGGATGCCGGTACATACGACGCAACGCTGCTGTTTTTTGATAAACTGCTAAGGCTGCTGCATCCCTTCATGCCTTTCATAACCGAAGAATTATGGCAGAATCTGCAGGAACGCAAAGAAGGGGAAAGCCTTATGATCTCTTTATTGCCCAATGCAGGTGCCTATGATGTTCCCATACTGGAACGTTTTGCTGCATTGCAGGAATTGGTTGTGGCTATCAGGGGATTGAGGCACAGCAAACAAATTGCCCAAAAGGTACCGCTGAGTCTTTATGTCAAAGGAGATTTTGCCGCAGAACTGCATTGTATAGCTGTGCGCCTGGGAGGCCTGGAGAAGATAGTGTCTGTTCAGGAAGCTCCGCAGGATGGCCAAATCTGTTCTTTCATGATTGGAACCACAGAATATTTTATTCCGCTCGGGGATTTGCTGGACACTAAGGAAGAGTTGAAGAAACTGAATCAGGAACTGGATTACTATGTGAAATTCCTTGCAAGCATAGAAAACAAGCTGGCCAATGATACTTTTGTTCTTCGTGCGCCTGAACAGGTGGTGGCTCTCGAACGTAAAAAGCAATCGGATACTCAGGCCAAGATAGCAGCCCTCAGACAACAGATAGAATTACTGATATGAAAACCAAGTCTGCGATTATCGCCTTCCTGTTGCTCACTTTGACTGTTCAATGTGTGCAGGTAAAGGAAATGGACGACAATGCAGACATTGTCTCTTGTGATATTATTGAAAGTGCACCCCAGGCGGTGGTCTTTAATGATCCGATCATAGAAGCAGACCGGGTTGTACTTCCAATGGAATACGGTAAGTATGAATTTCCTGTAACCGTTTCTTTTGCTGTTAAAACAAAACAGACCATAGACAAGATACTTGGATTTGATCCGGAGAATACTCTTGTTTTTGAAACTCCCGAAACTGTAAGAAAGCTCCATCTTGTTGCACAAAGCGGGGTGGTGCATACTTATGAATTTGCTATTTCCGTAAAGGAAAGAAGTGATCTGGCCGAGATCAGATCTATTGAACTGCATGACGTTTCACCGGAAAATTTTCTGATTGCACCGGCGCCTATACTTAAAGTGGCCAGTTCAGCCATAGAGATACTGGGAATCGATAACGGAGGAAAATTCCCTCTGACGCTGTCTCTTGCTTTTAAACTCAGTGAAGGAGCCTCCATTGAGGATGGGACGGAAAGCATGACGTTTACCTTTGATGATTACGGGCAGGAGACAACTGTAGTTGTAAAGGCAGACAGCGGTAAAAAGCAGGTGTGGACCGTTTGCCTGAATAAGGTGAAACTGACCGATGATCCCTCTCAGACAGATCCCGGCACATGGGAACGGTTGCATCCCATGCCGCCAATGAGTCTTGCGTTTCAGCCGGCAGGACCTGAAAATTCCTATTTTGCAGTTGACAGTGAGAAAGGATTACTTTCCGTGGACATACGTCCCAATCATGTTTCTTTTCCCTGGAATGTGACTTTTTCATACGGACTGAGTCCGTTTGTACAGGCAGTGGGCCTCGCTCCCGATGATCAGGTAACCATTAAAGACTGGAATGAAAATGCCGTTTTTTACCTGGTAGATGTCATTGAGCACCTGGCTCGCAAATGGACCCTGCAATGGCACAAATGGCTGAACACAGAAAATGCAGTTACAGGATTCAAAATAAATAAATACGAATCCTCGGCAAACGAAATGGTACTGGGCAATCCCGTGATAGATGAAAAAACCGCCCTGATTGAGATTCCTGTTGAGAGCGGCAAAGACTTTCCTTTGTATGTTACCGGGTATGACATGCAGGTGTCTGATATGGCGGTAGCTGAGATACCCGACACCATTGCGTTCCCGTCATATAAAAGCAGACTGGTTTTTTCAGTAATTTCTGAGTCCGGTGCTGTCAGGGAATGGACAATAAAACCCCGTCCCTGGTTCAACACTCAGGCAGAAATTGAATCTTTCAGCGTTAGTTCGTATCATTCCCGGGAAGGAGATGTTAAATTAAAAAACAACCAGGCTGAAGTGAACGGGCAAGACAGTACCGTTACTCTGATATTGAAAGCCGGGTATGATTTCCCAATGGTTATAGATGCTTTTTCCATGAAGCTTTCAGATAAGGCCGTACTTGAGGAGAATTACTCCAACGGCATATCTTTTTACAGTATAGAAGACATTGCCCCGTTAACTGTTGTGGCAGAAAGCTCGGACAAAAAACACTGGTCTTTACGTTTGGCTGACGAAAGGACCGAAAACAAAGAGGCGTCGGTAATTAGTTACTATATAGAAAGTTACATTGGAACATCTTCAACTTCCAACAATATAGTGCTTGAAGATTGGGGCGTTGTGGATACCCTGAATAAAACGATAACACTCATTATTAAAGATTGGTCTTCCAAAATGCCTCTTACTGTGAACGGGGTAATGGCTGTGTCAAAAAATGCTTCCATTTCTTATCCCGAAGGGTTTGGAACAGAGCACCGGATTGTTTTCAATTCCAGGGATGAGATCCATGCGTTTACAGTGACATCGGAAAGTAAAACAGTTTCGTCTTCGTGGACAATCAAGCTTGAAGACCGGTCTGTTCCGCGAAGTAACCTGGCTCAGGTAACCGGGTTTGTTTCCGGAGAACCTTCCACGGGTTTTGAGTTTGCTGAGAAATACCTTGAACCGGATAAAAACCTTATTAATCTGCTGGTGAAAGTGCGTCCTTCCGCCAGCTCGGTGCTCACCATCAATCCCCGTATCTCGGTATCTCCCGATGCCCGGCTAGTGGGTATCGTATCGGGAGCTCCCATGGAGTTGTCTTTCGGCTCGCCGCTGAAGTTCAGGGTACAGGCTCAGGATGAGTCTGTTCAAGAATGGACTGTACAACTGATGTATGCGCCTCAGGTATATAACAGCGGATTTGAATTATGGGGAAGCGTGGAAGGAACCACGAACCTGTTGCCTTCGGACGGAAAGGGATGGACCACAGGCAATAACACCCAGATATCCGGAACTTCCAGGGTGACGGGCTACAATAGCACGTATGCTGCCCAGATGATAACGCAGCTAAAGACCATGAATCTGGTGGTGTATAAAGTGACCAGCCTTGCTGCAGGAGCTGTAATGCTTGGAAAATTTACCCTGAGCATAGATGCCGAGGACGTGCGTAATCCGTCCAATATGACTGCATTCGGCGTTCCGTTCACGGCAGACTCCAACCCGGTTGGTTTTGAGATTGACTACAAATACGTTTCCGGAGGACAGCGAGTGTATACCGAGCCAAAGAGCGGGGTGGTTCCGGCATTCAAGGATCCGGTGAACGTACCTGGACCCGATAAAGCCGTTATGGCAACAGAAGTGCATCATCTGGCCGGAGGTGCATGGAAATACGATCTGGTGAACAAACCCACGCTGATTGCCGGGTATGAACTTTATACCGAGGGAGCTCCCGGATGGACTCATGCAGAGGTCATGTTCACAAATGTCCCCGGAAAAGAGGACCTGAAGATGACTCATCTGGTGGTGCGCATGACCTCATCCTACCAGGGAGACCTGTTCAAGGGAGCAGACAAGAGTACGCTTACCGTAGACAATTTCAAATTGATTTATTACGTGCCTTCCGACAAGGCTGTCATACTGGATTAACCATGATTTCCTATACATCAAAGATTACCGTCCGATATTACGAGACAGACCAGATGGGTGTGGTTCATCATTCCAACTACATCCGTTATTTTGAAACCGGACGGGAAGAGATGATGGGACATTATGGCGTTCCATATGTGGAAACGGAGCGTCAGGGTATTATCATGCCTGTTCGTTCTGTGCATTGCGATTATATTTTCCCCGCCCATTACGGCGAGGTGCTTTCTGTAGTGACGCGTCTTGAAGAAGTACCGCGTTCCCGCATTACGTTCCTCTACGAAATATACAATCCTTCGGAAGTCTTGCTGGCAAAGGGTTCTGTTGTTTTGGCCTTTGTAGACAGGTCCTCCGGGAGACCGGTAAGGGCACCCCATTTTCTCACAGAGGTAATAGAAAAATTGCTAAATTTGTAAATTAACATTTAATATGATGAATAAGATACTGTTGTTCGGCACACTCGGCACTACCGAGATCATTATCATTGCTTTGATTGTTCTCCTTCTTTTCGGGGGCCGCAAGATTCCCGAATTGATGAAAGGCATTGGAAAAGGCGTTAAGAGCTTCAAGGACGGGGTTAAAGGAGTGGAAGAGGAGTTGAAGGACGACGTAAAGGATATTAACGACGAGATAAAAAAATAATCTGTGGCCGAATCTTCCCGGGATACAAAAGAGATGACCTTCTGGGAACATCTCGATGAATTTCGCAAGGTGTTGTTCCGTTCAATCATTGCCATTGTTGTTTTAATGGTGGTGGTTTTTGTGAATAAACGCCTTGTGTTCGAAACTATTATTTTTGCTCCCAGGAGTTCGGATTTCATATTGTATCAGTGGCTGGACAGCCTGGCTCGTTTTGTTGGAATTCCTTCCATCGCGCCGGATCCATTTTTGCTCGAATTGCAGAACATTGAACTTTCTGCTCAGTTTTTCACTCACATTAATGTTTCTTTCAGTCTGGCATTTATTCTGGCTACGCCTTTCGTGCTATATCAATTGTGGCTGTTTATAAGACCGGCTTTATATCCCCGTGAAAAAAAATCTGTAGTGAGTGCCTTTGGCTGGTGCTCTTTTCTTTTTTTTCTCGGCGTGCTGGTAGGCTATTTTTTTGTATTTCCGCTAACCCTGAATTTTCTTGGAGGTTATCAGGTAACTGAATGGGTAAAGAACCAGATCTCCCTGCAGTCTTACATTCATATGTTCACCTGGCTGATATTGATCATGGGCCTTGTATTTGAGATGCCTGTGCTTTTGCGTCTTCTTTCCCGGATTGGTGTCATATCCAAAGAACTTCTTAAAAAGTACCGCAAACATGCAGCATGTATCTTACTGCTTCTGGCAGCCATCATTACTCCCAGCGGAGATGCTTTCACTTTATTCGTAGTGGCCCTGCCGCTTTATCTCTTGTACGAAGTGAGTATCCTGGTAAGTTTCACGAAAGCCGAAAGAGATGAAAAAGTGGCAGCATAGAAAACGCTGTTTCCGGATAGCCGCAGGCGTTCTGTTGGTGTTTTTGATAACTTTTTTGCTTCCTTTTCTGTGGAAAAATTCCGGTTTCATGCTGATGAAAACCTCCTGGCTTTCATCATGGCATAAAAACCATATAGTTCATTTTTACAGGCTTGCTCCGGCCGCCGACATACGCCGGGACGCCATGCTTTACAACGGTGGTTACGATTTGGGAAGTTTTAATCCGGGTGTCATATGTATTCCGGATAAAGGCTATAATTATATGGATTCCCTGGGCCTTCTCCTTACAAAGGAGTTTTATACCGGTATGGACCCTTTCAGAAAAAACTTCTGTGTAGTCAAAACACCGCTGGGAAAAGGGGTACTGGACAGAAAGGGCCGATGGGTGGCTTATCCAGTTTATGACAGTGTTGAGACAATGGACCATGTGGTTATTGTTCACCTGGACGGGCAGTCCGGATGCATAAATGAAAAGGGAAAACATACCATTCCAATGTCTTCTGAACGTATCCTTACCGAATACCAGGATGAAAAGCTGCCTTTTATGATTACAAAATCGAACGATACGCATCTTTTTGGTGTCATTGACAGCTGGGGAAAGGAATGTGCGGTGGCCGCATACGATAAGCTGGAGGTAAGGAACGGAGCCTATTTTGTAGGCCGGTCGGGTTTGTGGGGAGCTTTGGATTCTTTGGGACAGCGGATTGTTCCGGTTGCCTATGACCATATTGACGTCTCGTATTACGATCCCAGATATTATCTTGTCAGAAGGCAAGGCTCAGAAGGGGTACACCGCCAAGGCGATGAAGTACCTGTTGTTCCTCTTTCATATGATATGGCAGACGTTTGTACACCAAAAACCTTTATGGTCAGGAAAGACGGCCGTTATGGTTTGTTGGACCGTCATGCAGGAATACTGATTGAACCTGTGTACGACACTATATATTACCACCATGGAATGGACTGGATTGTAACGGGAGACAAGGATAATTTCGCACTCAGGAATACGCGTGACCTGTCTTCTCCTTCAGAAGCCTATGAATATATTGACGATTATTGTGAGGAGATGACAATCGTAAAAAAAGAGAACCGGTACGGTGTCCTTGATAAAAACGGGAAAGAAACCATCCATTGCATCTATGACAACATATCGAGATATAGTAATGGAGTCACGATAATACGACATGACAATAAATACGCAGTGGCAGACCGGGACGGTCGTTTTCTTATTCCTTTCTCGCTGGTTTTTGTAGAAATTGGTGATTTTCACCAGGAAAGAGCACTGGCGGCCCGTTTTAACCTGATGTCGGAACGAATAAGGAAACAATACGGTTTTATAGATAAACAGGGAAATACGGTAGTTCCTTTTATTTTTGAAGACGGACACGACAGGTTTTCAAACGGCCTGGCGGGCATGCGATATAAAGGATGCTGGGGCTATATAGATACCAGTGGCAATAAAGTAATTAATTTTCAATACGATACTGTTACCCGGTTTTCTCATGGGCGTGCAATGGTCAGGGAAAGGGACGTGATACGGGTTATCGATACCCGGGGGAGGATAATTCAATGATTTCTGTTACAAATATTAAAGTTGCCTTTGCTCATTTTGAGCTGATGGACCAGGTGACTTTCTCAATTAATCCCAGGGACAGAATAGCTCTTGTGGGTAAGAACGGGGCCGGTAAATCCACCTTGTTAAAGATTATTGCCGGGATCCAGAAACCAACCGGAGGTTCGGTTGTGATGCCCGATGACTGCAAAATCGGCTATCTGCCTCAGCAAATGGGACATGCAAAGGATAAGACGGTGCTTGAGGAAACACTAACGGTCTTTGCCGAGCTGGACCGGCTGCAGGGCAGGGCAGACACCATAGCCATGCAACTAGCAGAAAGAGATGACTATGAATCGGATGCGTACCACAAACTAATTGTGGAACTGAACGAAGTAAACGACCGTTTACATATTCTTTCAGGAGAAAACCCCAGAGGAAATGCAGAAAAAACACTTTTAGGCCTTGGCTTCAAGGTGTCGGATCTTAACAGACCAACAGGCACTTTTTCCGAAGGATGGAACATGCGCGTGGAACTGGCCAAGTTGTTACTGGGCAGTCCCGACATATTACTGCTGGACGAGCCAACCAACCACCTTGACATTGAGAGTCTTCAGTGGCTGGAAAACTATCTGGACAGTTATTCCGGTTCGGTAATGGTGATTTCTCACGACCGGACTTTTCTGGATAACGTTACCAACCGGACCATAGAAATCATGCTGGGCAGGATTCATGATTACAAAGCCGGTTATTCTCATTACCTGGAGCTTCGCAGAGAAAGGATAGAACAGCAAACGGCCGCCTATGAGAACCAGCAGAAGGTCATTGAGAAAACAGAAGATTTTATTGCCCGCTTTCGCTACAAACCAACAAAATCCAACCAGGTTCAGAGCCGGATAAAACAGTTGGAAAAAATGGAACGCATTGTGGTGGACCAGGAAGATAATTCAATTCTGCATATAAATTTCCCTCCGGTGATCAGAAGCGGACAGATAGCTTTTTCGTGCAGTGGCCTGTCTGTTCGTTACGATAAAGACCCGATATTCACAAAAGCCGAGATGGTGGTGGAGCGGGGCGAGAAGGTGGCTTTTGTGGGAAGGAACGGCGAAGGCAAAACGACCATGATGAAGCTGATAATCGGTCAGTTGTCACCTTTTGAAGGCAAGCTGTCGCTGGGATATAATGTCAACCTGGGGTACTATGCGCAAAACCAGGATGAGTTGCTGGATAAAGATGCCACTGTTTACGAGACCCTCGACAAGATTGCGGTGGGGGATGTACGTACAAAACTCAGGGACATACTGGCTGCTTTTCTCTTCCGGGGAGAAGAAGTGGATAAAAAGACAGAAGTGCTAAGCGGTGGTGAACGTTCACGTCTTGCCATGGCAAAGCTTATGCTGCAACCCTACAATCTGCTGGCCCTTGACGAACCGACCAACCATATGGATATCCGTTCCAAAGAAGTGATGAAAGAGGCTCTCATGCGTTATGAAGGAACTCTTATTATTGTTTCTCACGACAGAACTTTCCTGGACGGATTGGTTGATAAAATATATGAATTCAGGGACGGCGCAGTGAAAGAGCACCTGGGAGGTATCCGTGATTTCCTGCAAAGACGTAAACTGGAGAATCTCAGGGAACTGGAAACGAGAGCCCCGGAAAAGAAAGAAGCGATCGGGAACGGGGAAGAGAAAAAAGCACCGGGTTTAAGTTATCAGGAAAAGAAAGAACGTGACAAAATCCTGCGTAAATTGCAACAAAACGTTACCAGGTGGGAAAACAGGATAGAGCAGCATGAACAGGGACTGGCATTAATGGATAAACAACTCGCCTCGCCTCCTGCAGAAGGCTTTACCACAGCATTTTACCAGGTTTATGAAAAAGAAAAAAAAGCACTGGAAGAAGCTTTCGGTAACTGGGAACAGGCCCAGACCGAACTCGACCGGTTTAATAAAGAATAAGTATGGCAGAAAGTAAAATATATGGAGTGCACCCGGTAAGGGAAGCATTGACAAGCGGTAAAAAGCTTGAACGAATCATGTTGCGTCAGGGAACGGAAAGCCCGGTTTTCCGCGAGATCATGCAACTGGCGCAGGAAAATGGAGTGCCGGTGCAGTTTGTGCCTCAGGAAAAGCTGAATTATCTGGCTAAAGGTGAAACTCACCAGGGAATGGTTGCCATACCGGCACAACTCGATTATGCCAATTTTGAAGAGACTGTAGAGATGCTTCTGGCCGGTAACGATAATCCGGTAGTTGTTCTACTGGACGGTGTGAGCGATGTGAGAAATTTCGGGGCTATTGCCCGGACCTGTGAATGTGCCGGGGTAGGAGCATTGATACTGCCTGCCAAAGGAGGAGCTGCTGTAAACCAGGACGCCATAAAAACATCTGCAGGAGCGTTGCTCCGAATTCCAACCTGCAAGGTCCCCAACCTGAGAACGGCCGTCTTTTATCTGAAACAAAGCGGTTTTCGCATTGTAGGAGCTACCGAAAAGGCAGAAGGACTTATCTATGACAATGATTTTATGGTACCGACAGCCTTGATAATGGGAGCGGAAGGCACCGGCATTTCCAAGGGAATTGTAACGCTGTGCGATTCGCTTGTCTCTGTCCCGTTACTGGGAAGCATAGGTTCTCTTAACGTTTCCGCTGCAACGGCAGTTGTGCTTTACGAAGCTGTAAGACAACGAATTAAATAAAATAATAATGAGTGCAAAACCCTCTGCTCTCAAAAAGCTGGCCGGTGAAACCGCCATTTACGGAACAAGCACTATAATAGCCCGTGTTCTGAATTTTCTGCTGGTTCCCATGTATACACGTGTATTCACGGACCAGGCACAGTATGGCGTGGTAGCGGAGTTCATGGCCTACATTGCTGTATTGCAGGTTCTGCTGGTACTTGGACTCGAAACGGGTTGTTTCAGGTACGCTTCGCTGGCTCAGCAACAAAACGGGGGCAAAGGGGGAGAGAAAGTGTTTTCTTCTGCACTGACCACTACGGGAATTTTTTCAATTCTTTTCTTTCTGGCCTGCTTTTTCTGGAGGGGATCCATTGCCAGTGCGTTAGGCTATGAAGGAAATCTGAAATGTGTGGTCTACGTAGCCGGTATCCTGCTACTGGACAGTGTTACTGCCATCCTTTTCGCCAAATTGCGATATGAACACAAGGCACTGAAATTTGCTGTTATAAAAACCGTTAAGATTTGTTGCGAGCTCGGGTTTAATTTGTTGTTTTTCCTTTGGGCTCCGGGCTATTTTTCGGATCATCCCAATGCTTTGCTGGCCACGTTTTTAGGCCCTGTTCCGGATTTCAATTACGTGCTCTTTTCAATTTTCCTTTCCTGCGTTGTTTGCGCACTCTTCTTTGTCCCCGATCTGCTGAAAAAAGCTACATACGGAATAGACAAAACATTGTGGCCAAAGCTGATGATGTACTCGTTACCTCTTATGATTGCAGGTCTGCCCGGTATCCTTAACGACTTCAGCGACCGGCTTTTGTTCCGTTTTCTCATGCCGGAAGACACATTCAGAGCACAGATGGGAATCTACCAGGCGGGAGTTAAGCTGGCGGTGCTTATCAATCTTTTCATTCAAATGTTCCGATATGCGGCCGAGCCGTTTTTCTTTGGGGAATCGGCAAAGAAGGATGCCAAAGATACATATGTCAAAGTGATGAATTACTTCACCGCATTCTGCATGTTGGTTTATCTGGGCATATTATTATATATAGATCTGTTTGAACTCATTCTGGGCACCTCCTACAGAGAGGGTGTTGTCGTTGTACCTGTCATGGCACTTGCTTATGTGCTTCTGGGCATCTATTTCAACGCCAGTATCTGGTTCAAATTATCAGGGAAAACAGGTTATGCCGTGCTCATTACATCTGCCGGGTTGCTCGTGACCCTCGCCGTGAATTTGCTTTTTATGCCTCGGTTTGGCTATATGGCTGCCGCCTGGGGACACCTGGCCAGTTATCTGGTGATGCTTGTAACATGTGTGATTATGGGCAGAAAGATCTATCCCGTTGCATATGAATGGAAGAAAGTGGTGACCTATGTTTTTACCGGTGTGGCTATTTATCTGGTATCCACGTTATTTGATGCACTTCCCATCGTGCCGAGGCTGGCACTGAATACGTTACTTTTAGGAGTATATGTCCTTATATGGCTGCGGGTGGAGCGTCTTTACGGAACATTGCGCAGGTTATTGCTGCGGCGGTAGCCACATTCAAAGACTCTGAGCCTTTCCTGTACGAAGGTATGAACAGTTTACATGTTAGCAGGGGAACAACCTCGCTGCTTATGCCGTGAGATTCACTGCCAAGCACTATGAAACCGGAGCCAGGCAATTGTAAAGTATGTATGTTTTCTCCTCCCTGGAGCACAGTTCCCGCAACCGGCATGCCGCAACCACTAAAAAGACGGGGCAGGGAAGTATAGCAGACAGGGACACGCAACAAGGCTCCCATAGTTGCCTGAACCGTTTTGGGATTATAAAGCTCTACGCAATCTTCCGATGCATAAACGGCCTTGATGTCAAACCAGTCGGCCAGACGCAAAATAGTCCCGAAGTTACCCGGATCCCTTATGCCATCGAGGGCAAGATATAAATGTTCCTTTTGTGGTTCAATAAATACAGGATCGGGAATAGTGACTACAGCCAGTGCGGGTGAAGGAGAAGAAAGGGACGTTATCCGTTCCATTTCCTTTTCTGTGACATACTCGGCATTAATGAATGAGGGTGCCCGAAACAATCCTTCCCTTACAAACAGTCTTTTGACCCTGAATACAGAAGGATTAAGGAGCAGTTCTTCCACCATTTTTGATCCTTCTATGACAAATTCCTTATATTCCCATCTGTATTTTTTATGGGCGAGAGATCGTATCCTGCTTATATCCGGTTTACTTAACATGCTATTTAGTAACCAAGGATTTTTAACATGGATTTATAGGTTTGTTCCTTTGAGAACAGTTTTGTATAGTAGGTTCCGTCTTCTTCACCAATGATCACCATTTTTGGCGCTGGTAACAAGCAATGTTGAAGTCCTCCGAATCCCGATATGGATTCCTGATAGGCACCGGTATTGAAGAATCCTATATATAACGGTTCTCCGTTCTCATTTTTCGGTAGGAAAACGGCATTTGCATGTGCCTCGGCATTGTAGTAGTCCTGTGAATCGCAGGTAAGTCCTCCAAGAAAAACACGCTGGTAAGGCTCGTTCCATTTGTTGATGGGAAGCAAAATGAATCTGCGCTTGATGCCCCAGGTATCCGGTAAAGTAGTCATGAACGACGAATCTATCATATACCACCGTTCCCGGTCGTTTTGCTGCTTTTCTCCCAGTATCTGGTATATGGTAGCACCGCTTTCCCCAACGGTAAAAGATCCGAATTCTGTGAAAATATGAGGCTCGGGAACATTCCGGCTGGTACAGATACTTTTTATCTGGGCAATGATTTCCTCGGCCATGTATTCATAATCGTAGTCAAAAGAAAGTGAGTTTCTTACAGGAAAACCGCCGCCCAGGTTCAGGGAATCCAGATCGGGACAGAATGATTTCAGATCGCAGTATACGTTTACGCATTTGGCCAATTCGTTCCAATAGTAGGCATTATCCTGTATTCCCGTGTTTATGAAGAAATGCAGCATTTTCAGTTTGAACTTGGGATTACGTTTTATGTATTTGTGATAGAAGGGGACTACGTCGCTGTATCGGATTCCCAAACGGCTGGTGTAGAATTCGAATTTGGGCTCTTCTTCGGCGGCAATTCTGATCCCTATCTTGCAGGGAACATTCAGTGCGTTGTCCAGTTCTTCAACTTCCGGCATATTGTCAAGAATGGGAATGGTATTGCTCCATCCGTTGTTTATCAGATTGGCAATATTCTCTATGTACAACTGCTTTTTGTATCCGTTACATATAATATACAGGTCTTTATCCACAATCTTTTGTTCATAGAGTGCATCTATTAGATTTATATCAAAAGCAGAGGAAGTCTCGATATGGATATCGTTTTTTAGGGCTTCTTCCAGCACAAATGAAAAATGTGAAGACTTTGTACAGTAACAGTAATGGTAATCGCCGTTGTAATCGACTTTGGCCATTGCCACATTGAAAAGACGCTTGGCACGTTGGATTTGCCTGGATATTTGTGGCAGATAACAAAATTTTAATGGAGTTCCATATTGCTCAATAAGATCCATGACAGGGATATCATGAAAAAGCAATTCGCCTTCTTCAACCCTGAACTCTTCCTGTGGAAAGTCAAAACTTTGTTGTATAAGATCTATGTACTTGTTCTTCATTTCAGAAATGTAAGTAAGTTACTTTAATAATAAAAACACAATGTAATTCAATCGGATTGCAAATATATACTAAATATTCATTTAGCATGAGTATTCATGCTTTTTTTCTACTTTTGTATTATGTGTAAGCGTAGTTTTCTTATATGGCTCCCGGCCGTTTTTTTTCTTTCTCTTTTATGGGGGTGTTCGCTTACACGTTATGTTCCTGACGATGCCTATCTGCTTCAGAAGAACACTGTTACAGTAGAACCGGGAAAGGGAATGCCAGGTAACGAAATATCCGGAAAAGCACTTGAAACGTTCCTGCGGCAGAAACCTAATTCCAGTATTATTTTTGGATGGAAGACATTCCTTCAGATTTATAATCTGAGTCCACGTGAAGATAACGGATGGAGCCGTTTCCTTAGGAAAATGGGAGAGCCGCCTGTACTGTTCGATTCTTTACTTATCCAAAGAAGTGTCATGAACATAGACAACCACTTGATTTCTCTTGGTTACTATAATAATAACATTTCGAACCGGGTTGAATACGACCAAAAGAAAGCCAGGGTACATTATTTTGTTAAGCCGGGTAAAACCTATTCACTGGATACCATAGTGCTCCGCTCGGAGGATCCTGCAATTAGCGATTTGTATTACAATGCTTTGGATCAGTCGCTCATAAAGAAAGGTTCGGTGCTGGCTTCATCGGTGCTGGATTCCGAAGCATCCAGATTAAACGCCGTAATGCGGAATAACGGATATTACGATTTTAATAAGAACCTGGTTACGTTTCGTGCAGATACGCTTAAAGGTGACGGTAAGGCTAACCTGGAAGTGCTTATTACGGGCCAGACACCCCATAAAATATTCAAGGTCAGGAAAGTGAATGTTTATACCGATTTCGACCCCATACAGGCTGCCATGGATACAGGCTATTATGCAACCCTGGACAGTCTTGCTTACAACGGTATGACATTTTATTTCAACGACAGGCCCGATATCCGGCCAAAGCTGGTAAGCAATCTGAATTTTATCCGCCCCGGTGATACTTACAACGAATCTGTCGTAAAAACCACATACAACAGGTTTTCCAGTATAAGACTTTATAACGGTGTTACGCTTCTCTTTGATAAAGTGGAAGAACAAGTCCCGGCCGACACAGCCGCTGTGGACTGCACCATAAGACTGAGTCCGGGCAACCTTCAGGGATACAAAGTGAATCTCGAAGCCTCGAGCAATTCCAACGGGCTTATTGGCGTGTCACCTGTTTTGTCCTATTACCACAAGAATATTTTTCGTGGCGGTGAATGGCTTACCGTAAGTTTTATGGGTAATTTCCAGTTCAAGATAAAAGATCCGATCCGTGCAACGGAACTGGGAACTTCAATGACACTCACTTTCCCAAAAATGCTTTTTCCAATAAACGGAAAAGTCTTTAACAACCACATTCCAAGAACCGATGTTTCTGCCAGCTATAATTACCAGTCGAGACCTGAATACACAAGGAATATCGCAATTACCACTTTCGGGTATACATGGAGGATGGGTGATCGTTTCTTTTATACCGTTAATCCCGTAAAACTCAAACTGGTTAAATTGCATAACCTGAGCCCGTCGTTCCTGGAAACGCTTAAAGATCCGTTTATATTGGATACATACCGTGACCACTTCGATCTGGGCCTTTCTTCTTTGTTCTATTATACGACGGACAATTCGGCGGTGCCGGTGAAAAGCTATTTCTATTTCAGAGGTGGTGCCGAGGCTGCCGGTAATGTGCTGAGTGCGTTCAACAGCCTGATGAAAACAGACACAACCGGAGCCCATTTGATTGGTGGCATAGCCTATTCCCAATACGTCAAATTAGATGTCAATACCGCTTACACATGGATAAGGGACAGGCATCAGCTGGCCGGACGCCTTTATGCCGGAGTGGGAATCCCATACGGGAATGCGAATTCACTGCCTCTGGAACAGATGTTTTTTTCGGGAGGTGCCAACAGTTTGCGCGGCTGGCAGGCCCGTACGGTAGGTCCGGGATCGATGCCGGTTGATTCTACGTTCAGTATCCCCAATCAATCGGGGGATATCAAGCTGGAGGTTAATTTAGAATACCGTTTCCCTGTCTTCTGGAAAGTGGAAGGTGCCCTGTTTGCAGATGCCGGGAATATATGGACCCTTCCAAAACAGAATGCCCCGGACACAAAGGGGACGTTCCGTTTTAAAAGTTTCATAAACAGTGTGGCAATGGATGCCGGGCTGGGAGTCAGACTGAATCTTTCTTTTGTTATTCTCAGGCTCGATCTGGGTATGATTATGCGTGATCCGGTGCGGGAAAAATGGATTCCGGCCAGAGAATGGCTTAAAAGGAATAACTACTCGTTCCAGTTTGGGGTAGGGTATCCGTTCTGATTGGATACTGTTTACCTGAACAGGAGTGTTCCAAAATATTCCGGTCTGTGAAAATCGGGCTTAGGGGTAAGCACGGGAGACCAGCTTACGAAATGGGGAACAGGCGTATTATCGCCGCATTTGTAAAAGTTCGCTTTCATGGTGCTGCCCGGTTTGGGAGGATTGCAATGATCGAATACAGACCAGGGAATAACAATGGAAAGAACCCATTCCGTTCGTTCCTGCTTAAGACCAAACACCTTGTTGCCCAATGTAGAGTGCCTTTCAATGAGTGAAGTCACTTCAACGGGATACCGGTATCTTTGGGCACGTCCGGGCCCCCGGCCCATTAGGCAGGTGCCTATGCATGTAAATTCGAAATTATAATAATCGGGCTGGTCTGCAAATGGCTGGACAAAGAATTCCACACAGGAATCTTCCCAGGCGCGTGCCGTGGCGTCGTCCTGCCAGGTGGCCAGCACTGCATCTTCAGTTACCCTGAACTGAAGGTAGAGTGCGTGCGGCGAATAAGCCGCACGTACAGATACTTCAGGTTTGTAGGGGAAAGCACCGGGCCAGTTCAGTGACTCAAGCGGTGTGTAAGGAATCTGAATGGAGTCAAAATCAAAGGCACCATCCGAAATTGGATATACATTCATTACCATACTCAGCATTGCTATAAAAAGGGCTGGCATATCAGATACTTAACCCTTTCCTGTATAATTTGAATAACTCAATGGCCTGGTATTCAGCCATGCCCAATTTGTCGTACAGCTTGGCTGTATTGTGGTTCCGCTCTTCTGCCCGTTTCCAGAATTCCCGTGGATCGTTTCCGGGGAACAGGGCCGGATCTTTCTGGCTCTGGTGACGGAAGATGGCATTTCTCTTGATGATCACTTCCTCGGGGCTCAAAGGAACGGCCATATCGGCATCGGCCACATCCCATTCCTGCCAGGCTCCGCGGTAAAGCCACAGACGGCAGTCTTTCATCCATTCCCGGTCCTGAAGTTCATCAATGGCTGCGAGGATAGCCAGGTAACAAACCCGGTGGGTACCATGGGGATCGCTCAGGTCGCCGGCAGCAAATATCTGATGCGGTTTGATCTCTTCCATGAAGGTTTTCACTATTTCAATATCGTTCCTGGAAAGGGGATCTTTTTTTACACCTCCGGTTTCGTAGAAAGGCATTTCAAGAAAATGCACGTTCTCGGGTTTGATTCCCAGATAGTCACAGGCAGATTTGGCCTCGCCCCGGCGTATGATGCCTTTAACCCGGCGTATGGACTCGGTGTCGGGTTCTCCCGGTTTTTTGTTGTCCAGATCTATTTTGGCCTGCTGGAAAATAATCCTGGCTCTATCTTCGTTCATGCCGTAAACAGGGGAAATTTCCTTTAAAAAGTCAAGAAAACGAATGACGTCGTGGTCAAATACGGCAATATTTCCCGATGTATGGTATGCAATATGGAGTTCATGTCCCTGTTGGGAAAGACGTGCAACCGTTCCACCCATGGAAATGACATCGTCATCGGGGTGCGGGCTGAAAACGATGACGCGTTTGGGGTAGGGAAGTGCGCGTTCGGGTCTTGTGGAATCGTCAGCGTTGGGTTTGCCTCCGGGCCATCCCGTAATGGTGTGCTGAAGGCTGTTGAATACATCTATGTTGATTTTGCTGAAGGGGCCACGCTCGGTAATAAGGTCGCTCATCCCGTTGTCGTTGTAATCCCTGGCTGTAAGCTTGAGAATGGGTTTGTCCAGGTGTTTACAGAGCCAGAACACTGCCTTCTTGGTAAGTTCTTCTGTCCACACACAAGATCCTGCAAGCCACGGTGATTTGATACGTGTGAGTTCGGCAGCGGCTGCCTTATCAAGTATCACTTCGGTTTGAGTATGTTTCTGAATATAACTGGCCGGATTGGATTCGTCTACACCGCCTTCTACCAATTTCTTGACGGAGGGGGCAACACCTTCTCCCCATGCCAGGTAATATACGGTTTTAGCCTCGAGGAGGGTCTGAATGCCCATGGTAAGAGAATAATTGGGTACGTAGTCAATCCCAAAAAACTCACTGGCAGACGATATGCGCGTGCTGGTATTCAGTGTGATAAGACGCGTACGTGAACTGTAGGACGAGCCGGGTTCGTTGGACCCCATCCCGTTGGTTATGAGTATGTCAATGCCGCCGTACGCTGCGATCTTTTCCTCGTACTGCTGGCAATGCTGTGCCACATGCGAACGGGGTGTGTCACCGTCCAGATAATATATCTGATTCTCAGGAATATCCAGCACGTCATACAGGTATTCCTTCAGGAACCGGTAATGTGACTGGATTTCGTCTTTATGAAGAGGGTAGTACTCGTTTACCCCGAATACGACTACATTTTTGAAACTGATACCGCTTTTGTACAAAGAGGCAAAATTCTCGAATAAACCAATCAAAGCAGCATTGGCAGATAACGCCAAAACAAGCTTTTCTCCTTTGGCTTCCTTTTCTTTTAATGCATAAACTATATTGTTGGCCAGATAGTGGCAGGCTTCGTCCTGTCCTTCATAAATCAATACGGGTAGGTTCTCGTATCGTGTGCTGAATTCGTGTGATAATGTCATTGTTGTATTGATTTTTTATAAAGTTCTCTGAATGGCAGAATATGCCGGAGGAGCGCTTCCATTTTGTGCAGCGGAAGCATATTGGCTCCGTCCGAAAGGGCTTCTTCGGGTTTGGGATGTGTTTCTATAAACAGACCGTCTACCCCTATGGAAACACCTGCAGTAGCCAGGGTGGTTATCATCCCGGGTCTTCCCCCGGCCACTCCCTGTGATTGATTGGGTTGTTGCAGCGAGTGAGTAACATCCAGGATAACAGGCACTCCAAACGATTGCATCTCGGGGATGCCCCTGACATCAAATATCAGGTCGGAATAACCGAACTGGGTTCCTCTCTCGGTAAGGAGGATTTTTGACCGGTCACAGCCAAACTGCATTAATTTATCCACAACAAAGCGCATCTGGCCCGGAGCCAGAAATTGTCCTTTCTTGACGTTCACGCACTTACCCGTCTTGGCAGCTGCCTTGAGCAGGGAAGTCTGACGGCAGAGAAAAGCCGGGATCTGCAGTATATCTATTTGGTATGAGGCTGCCAGAAAAGCTTCTTCGGGCAGGTGAATATCGGTTATCACCCTGACTTTATACGTTTCTTTAATCCGTTGCAGTATTTCCAGCGCTTTCCTGTCTCCGATGCCTGTAAAGGAATCGCCACGGGAACGGTTATCCTTCCGGTAGGACGATTTAAAAACAAAAGGCAGATCGTATTTTGCAGCCAGTGAGCAAAGTACGTCTGCGGTCTGCATGCAGAGCGCTTCGGATTCTACCACACAGGGTCCCGCAATCAGGAGAAAATCGTTGGTCATCATACGCAGGTTATTTCCGGAACAAAGTTAGAGCATTTCTATTTATCATACGAGTAACGGTCGCCCCATCTGCCGAGAAATTTTTTTATTTCTTTTTCCCTGGCATTGTCCTGAGGCTCATAAAATACTGTGCCATTGAGTTTTTGTGGCAGGTAATCCTGGTCAGTAAAGTTTCCCTCAAAACTGTGGGCGTATTTGTAGTCGCGGGCATAACCAAGCTCTTTCATGAGTTCGGTAGGAGCATTCCTCAGGTGCAGGGGTACGCTCAGATCACCCTGCGTTCGGACAGCTTCCAGTGCGGCATCTATGGCACAGATTGAAGAATTGCTTTTTGGACTGGTGGCCAGATATATGGCCGTCTCTGCGAGAGGAATCCGGCCTTCGGGCATTCCTATTTTGTGTACGGCCTCAAAACAGGCATTGGCCATTAGAAAGGCATTCGGGTTGGCCAGGCCGATGTCTTCCGAGGCCAGAATGACCATCCTGCGGGCGATGAACAGAGGATCTTCGCCTGCATTGATCATCCGTGCCATCCAGTAGACAGCACCATTGGGATCACTGCCGCGTATGCTTTTGATGAATGCGGATATGATATCGTAGTGTTGTTCTCCGTTTTTGTCGTACAGGGCAATGTTTTCCTGTAATCTTTTCTGAACAAGGTCATTATTTATGACAATCGTTTCGCCCTCGGGGTATGTGGAGACAATTAATTCTATGATATTGAGAAGTTTACGCGCATCGCCACCGGAAAATCTGAACAGAGCTTCTGTTTCTTCAATGTTAAAGGAAAGAGTCTTAAGGTATTCATCTTCACTGACCGTACGCTCCAATAATGACTTTAAATCGCTGGCAGATAAAGATCTAAGCACGTAAACCTGGCATCTGGACAGTAGGGGAGCAATGACTTCAAAGGAGGGGTTTTCTGTGGTAGCCCCAATGAGTGTGATGGTCCCGTCTTCCACGGCTCCCAGTAAAGCATCCTGCTGAGCCTTGCTAAAACGGTGAATTTCGTCTATGAATAAAATGGGTCTGCTTGGCTGGAACATTCGTCCGGCACGGGAACGTTCAATAACTTCACGTACATCTTTCACGCCCGAACTGACTGCTGATAAACTGTAGAAAGGCCGGTCGAGATATCCGGCAACGATTCGTGCCAGCGTTGTTTTGCCAACACCCGGAGGTCCCCAAAGAATAAACGAAGCAATGTGCCTGCTTTCAATCATATCGCGCAGTACGGATCCCGGGGCTACAAGATGGGACTGACCCACGTATTGATTGAACGTAGTGGGGCGCATTCTTTCGGCAAGAGGAACGGATGGATTCATGGTTAACAAAAGCTATTTAACATAATATAAATTGTGTGCATAACAGGGTGGTGAGATTCTTATTCTCTGGCACGTCTCTTAAGCTGGCGGATAATCTTGGAAATGACTTGTTCTATGGACGATTCGGGCTCAATGATGTTGTAGTCTTCCCAGAATCCCTGGTCTTCAAAGTCTGCTACCCGGTACAGAGTAATATCTGTTGTCTTTACACGACTTTCCTGAGGTATCTTGTAAGCCTGCTTGCTGTATTCGGTCACTGCCATTTCCGAAGTGATGGTATAATTCTGCCGGAACAGTTTTTTATCCCATTTGGCATTGAATTTTATATCGGTTCTGGAAGATTCGAAAATCCATTTCCCCCCGGGAATTTCCTTGAACTGTACCATATAGGCTGCGTATTCAACTTTGGTTTTCAGACCGGCAGGTTTTTTACGTATGAACATGGACGCGGCATCGCTCCGATCTTCCACGTTCATGTTGAACTCAATACGTGCAATGGCCAGCGACTTGACTTCTATGAACAGTCTGCCCCTGAAATAGATGCCTTCTTCGCCCGGCTTTTGATTGAACGATATCACGTAATGTATCTTATCGTTCATCTGTACGGGCTCTTCCATGGCAAAATCGTAATACTGGTCTATCTCAGGAAGTATTGCTCCCAGGAACGGGTTCTTTACCACGTCAATTTCGAGTGCGGAACGGATCCCGCCCTGGAACTTGACAAAAACGGTATCTATGCGTTGCCGGTCAATGCTGCCCCGTCCTTTGTATATTCCCACCTGCTCAACTGAAAATGAAGGAGAATACGGAGCTTTGTGAATGTCTACAACTGCCTCGGAAAGAGTCACATAGGTATTCCCTTTCTTGATCATTTCGCGGTAGAAACCAGTCATTTGCATGGGCTCCTGAGAATAATTCTTCCGGACATTTTCGTAGGCCTGACGTACGATGGACAAAGCATCCATAGGACGAACCGTTGTCATGGGTATGGGCAGCGCAGCCTGTATGAGTGCAATGGTCAGCGGTTTGGGAACTGCCATGAACTGCGATACGGGTATCTCCGTGCTGTGATAGCCCAGGTAACTTACGCTCACTTTTTCATCTGTGTAAGCAGAAGGAAACTTCAGAGAGAAATAACCTTCACCGTTTGTTACAATGCTTATGCCTATATCTCTGATACTGACCGATGCAAAAACCATCGGTTTACGTGTTTCAGAATCGATGACCGTTCCTGAAATCACGGTCGTCTCCTGTTGTGCCAACAATTGAGTTTGAGCTACGGATGCAAGCAATAAACTCATGATAAGAAATGCTTTCATATTCGTGCTGTTTAGTTTAGTCCCCTAAATTACACTTTTTTTTCGCATTTTTGCTATTTGAAACAGCACCAATATGGGTAAAAGAGACAGGCAAATTATAGAAAATGTAGTGATTGAGACCGTTGCCGCAGAAGGTAACGCTTTGGCTCATCATGAAGGAAAAGCACTTTTTGTTCCGATGTGCATACCGGGCGATGTGGTAGATGTGCAGATAACACATAAAAGAAGCAGCTATATGATGGGTTACGTGATCCGCATGGTTAAGCCGTCTCCTTTACGGATTGAACCGTTCTGCAGTCATTTTGGCGATTGCGGCGGTTGCAAATGGCAACCGCTTCCCTATGATAAACAACTGGAATTCAAACAACAACAGGTAATTGACCAGCTTTCCCGGATAGGAAAACTGGAATTGCCGCCCATATCGGGTATTCTGGGCTCCGAAAGGACCACTTGTTACCGGAACAAATTGGAATTCACTTTCTCGAACGACCGCTGGAAAACCTTCGATCAGATGAAAGAAGAAACCCCGGCGGACAATGACTCTCCCCTGCTCCCCTCCCTCGGCTTTCATGTAAGCGGCCGTTTTGACAAGGTTCTGGATATTGACTGGTGCTACCTGCAGGACGAGCCTTCCAACGCAATACGACTGGCTGTAAGGGATTACGCAATTAAAAACAATTTATCGTTCTTTGATCTAAGGGCTCAGACAGGATTCCTGAGGACACTCATGATACGCATTACATCTACCGGTCAGGTAATGGTGGTGGTTGTGTTTGCGCACGACAATCCCGCTGCGGGTGAAGATCATGACGCCCGGCTGCGTCTAATGGAGTATATAAAAGATTCATTCCCGGGCATTACTTCGCTGCAATACATAATAAACACCAAAAAGAACGACAGTTTTGCCGATCTTCCTGTGGAGCCATACTTTGGGAGTCCGTATATAACGGAACGGATGGAGCATCTTGAGTTCCGGATTGGCCCCAAATCGTTTTACCAGACCAATAGCCGGCAGGCCTACCGTCTGTACAGTAAAGTAAGGGAAATGGCACAGCTGAATCCCGATTATCATGTCTATGACCTGTATACGGGCACCGGTACCATTGCGCTTTTCCTGTCGGGGTTATGCCGGAAAGTGACCGGAATTGAATACGTCCCCGAGGCCATTGAAGATGCCCGGGAAAATGCCCGCATAAACGGAATCACTAACGCGGGTTTCTTTGCCGGTGACATGAAAGATATACTCACGCCCGAATTCATAGCAGAGGAAGGCCGTCCCGATGTGGTTGTACTGGATCCACCGCGTGCAGGTGTGCACGAAGACGTTCTCAAAGTGCTAATGGATGCGGCTCCGCAACGTATCATATATGTAAGCTGCAATCCGGCCACGCAGGCCAGGGATCTTCGGATACTTTCCCCCATGTACCGTATTACCAGCGTACAGCCGGTTGATATGTTCCCTCATACGCATCACGTAGAGAATATTGTGGCAGCCGAGAAAATAACTGACAATTAAGATACACGATATGACTGGTTCAGATTCTACTACCATTTGTGCCCTGGCGACACCCAATGCGGTTGGCGCCATTGCCGTTGTGAGAATGAGCGGGCCGGAATCACTGGCTATTGCCAATAAGGTTTTCAGGTCAAAATCCTGTAGCGACCTTACGGCCAGCGAGGGCTACAGGACTTACTTTGGTACTGTAAATGACAGCCGCAATGAAATTCTGGATCAGGTACTTCTGAGCGTTTACCGAGCTCCCCATTCCTATACGGGAGAAGACAGCGTGGAAATATCCTGTCACGGTTCCCTGTACATACAGCAGGAACTTGTACAGGCTCTCATTGAAAATGGTGCCCGGATGGCCGGTCCCGGAGAATTCTCGCAACGTGCTTTCCTGAACGGTAAAATGGATCTGGCGCAGGCCGAGGCAGTGGCTGAGCTCATCTCGTCCGAAAACCGTGCGTCACACCGACTGGCCCTGTCACAGATGCGGGGAACATTTTCCGGCGAACTGTCGCTAATGCGTTCTCAATTGCTGGAACTGGCCTCGCTCATGGAACTGGAGCTGGACTTTGCCGAGGAAGATGTTGATTTTGCAGACAAGAGCCGTCTGGAAGAGCTCCTGCAAGCGCTGCTTGACCATATACGCAAACTGTGCAACTCATTCAGGCTCGGGAACGTGATGAAAAAAGGCGTTCCGGTGGCCATAGCCGGGCTGGTGAATGCCGGTAAATCCACTCTGCTGAATGCTCTCCTGGGAGAAGAACGTGCCATTGTATCGCCTGTTGCCGGGACAACCCGTGATACCATTGAAGACACACTTGTAATTGAAGGCATCCCGTTCCGGTTTATAGACACGGCCGGGCTGCGGAATTTGCAGAATGCGGCGTTGGGATCTCAGGAGCAAATAGAGCAAATGGGTGTGGAAAGGTCTATGGAAACCATCCGCAGTTCATCTGTAATCCTGCTTGTAATTGATGCTTCAAGGCCCGAAACATTCCCTGAAAGCATTCAATCCGTCAAGGATCTTGTTGATGATAATATTATATTGGTATTAAACAAGTTAGATAGAATAAGTAACGTTAATGTTATAATAGATAACATCCATGTTATATACCGCGACAGCCTTACTACTTGCAGAATATCAAATATTTACACTTGTCCGGTTTCTGCTCAAAAAAAGACCGGAATTGATGAGTTAAAAACAATTTTGGTTAATCTTATACGTCCTGTAATGGACGAAAACACTACCCTGCTCACAAATCTCAGGCATTTCCAGGCGTTGAAAAATGCCGACGAAAGTCTTTCCCGTGTAATGGACGGACTCCATTCCGGACTGTCCAACGACCTGCTCACACCCGACCTGCGCCAGGCCATATACCACATAGGTTCCATCACCGGCGAGATCACTCCCGACGACGTCCTGGGTAATATTTTTTCACATTTCTGTATAGGAAAGTAAAGTTAACTCTTCTTTTTATCTAAGTGTCTGTTCTTGTTAAGATTTACAATACTTTATTTTCTCATTTCTGTTGCCTAAAATCACTTTTTTTGTTTATATTTGTTGCCTATATGTTGCCCTAAAAACAATATTTGTTGCCGGGCAACACAAAGGGTGAAATTATGCTACATACAGCAACACTCAGCTACATGTAGCTACACAGAGCAACAAATATGAGTAGTAACATTCGAATAGATAAAACCTGTCAGTTTTGCGGTAAAGCCTTCACTGCCAAGACTACTGTTACTCAATTTTGCTCTGATATGTGCGCTAAAAGAAGTTATAAAAAGCGCAAGCGTGATGGCAAAATCTTAAATGCCATCGACAGGGAAAAGCAACAAACCCCATTCAACCCTATTGTAAAGCAAAAAGAATTTTTAAGCGTGGAAGATACCTGCCAGTTAATTGGTGCCAGCCGATGGACTATTTACAGGCTTATTGCTGATAACAAACTTACTGCCGCTAAAATTGGTAGTAGGACCATTATAAAACGAAGTGAAATCGATAAACTCTTTTCAATATGAAAGTAGCATTACGCCAAAGGGACAAAAACGGTAAAACCAGTCTTTATCTTGATTATTACCAAAAAGGTAAACGCAAACTTGAATATTTGGGCATGTACCTAAAACCAAAGCCCCGAACACCCGAAGAAAGGGAGTTGAACAATAAAACGCTCAAATTAGCCGAAAGTATAAGGGCTAAACGTCAAATTGAGATTCAGAACGGCACCTATGGTTTTGCCGACCTTGAAAAAATGAACTCTAATTTCATTACCTATTTTGAGATTTTAGCCGATAAACGACAAGAAAGCGACGGCAATTACGGAAACTGGCTAAGCGCATTAAAGCATTTGCGCAATTTTCCCCGTGCCAATGTAAAATTTTCCGAGATAGATAAAAAATGGCTGGAAGATTTCAAAGAGTACCTGGTGCATGAAGCAAGAACCAGCGGACAAAGGGCATTATCACAAAATTCCTGCGTTTCGTATTTTAACAAGGTTCGTGCGGCCTTGAAACAAGCCGTTAAAGATGGTATCATAATGCGCAATCCTACAGAAGATGTCGAAAGTATTAAAGAAGCTGAAACAAAAAGAGAATTTTTAACTTACGAAGAATTACAAGCTGCAGCAAAAGCAATGTGCGAAAACCAAACCTTAAAACGTGCTTTTTTATTTAGCGCCTTAACCGGATTGCGATTTTCTGATATTGAAAAACTCACCTGGGAGGAAGTGCAGCACTCCAATGAAACCGGCTATTTCTTACGCTTCAAACAAAAGAAAACTAAAGGTCAGGAAACCTTGCCTATTCCCGATGATGTTGAAGCTCTTATTGGTGAACGAAAAAGCAATGAAGAAAAGGTATTTTTAGGCCTTGTTTATAGCGATTACAACAATCATTTAATAAAAGAATGGATGTTAAGGGCTGGAGTTGACAGACATATAACTTTTCATTGCGCCCGGCACACTTTTGCAACCCTTCAATTAACTTTGGGAACTGATATTTATACGGTATCTAAAATGTTGGGGCATAAAGAACTAAAGACAACAGAAGTATATGCAAAAGTTATTGATTTAAAGAAAAAAGAAGCTGCAAACCGAATTAAACTTAAACTATGAACAACGTACCCGAAGTTTTTGAAAATATAATTCACGGCGATTTGCGGCCATGGCTTGATTCAAACAAACCCGATGCAAAGTTCACTCCCATGTTAAGCAGTGTAAAATCTGTTAATCCGGCATATCCAATGTTGTATGAAATTGAATTTATCCGGCCATTTAATAATAAGACCAAGTATTACATAAGCCCGATTCCTAAAGACCATGCTACCAAAGCAGAAAAGGCCATTTATTACAAGATTAAAGAATTACTATTAAAACATAAAATCACATCCCAGGCAATCGATGCACAAAAGATAAAGAACAATGTAAACTATATATTCAGCCTTAATAACATTTCAATAGCTGTATTGGCTAAGTTAGACGGTGTTCCGTGGCGTCTGGATGTTCCTTTACGCAACGAGTTAGTCGTGGGCGTTGGCGCTTTCCGGAATATTGATGAAAACATTCAATACATTGGCAGCGCCTTCAGCTTTAACAACAATGGTAAATTCAACCGTTTCGAATGTTTTATGAATAACCAAATTGATGAACTTGCTGGTTCAATAATCAGGTCTGTTAAGGAATACGCATCAGTAAACCGGAACTTACAACGGTTAATCATTCATTTTTACAAAAACATTAGCCAGAAAGAGCTTGAACCTATTGAAAACGGTTTGAAAAACCTCGGAATAAACGTACCTGTTTACATAGTATCAATCAATAAAACCGAATCGCACGATATTGTTGCTTTCGACAATAACTTTGATAACCTGATGCCACATAGCGGAACATTTATAAACATAGGATATAATCAGTTTCTCCTGTTCAACAATACACGCTATAAAAACAGTAATTTCAATGTAAAAGACGGTTTCCCCTTCCCCATTAAGGTTAAGATTACCTGCAATAAAAGAGAGCTTGAAAAGGATTATAAAGTCATAAAAGAACTATTAAACCAGGTATATCAATTCAGCCGTATGTATTGGAAGTCTGTACGCCAACAGAATTTACCGGTAACAATAAAATACCCCGAATTAGTGGCCGAAATGTTCCCTCACTTCGAGGGACACGAAATACCACCCTTCGGGAAAGATAATTTGTGGTTTTTGTAATGACTTATTGATAATTCTAAAATAGCTAAAAGCATAGGGGATTTTACTCCCCTATATATTTATTTGTTTTTAAATGCTTTAATCCCTGCGAATTTAGAACTCTTTCCAAGAGCATGCTCAATTCGCATCAACTGATTAAATTTTTCTACCCGTTCGCCACGGCAACCGCTTCCTGTTTTTAAATGTCCTGCATTTACGGCAACTGTGAGGTCTGAGATAAAGCTATCTATGGTTTCACCGCTGCGGTGGGAGACAAAACAATTGTATGAATTTTTATAAGCTAATTCAATGGTTTCGAGCGTTTCTGTTACGGTTCCTATTTGATTCAGTTTAATAAGTATTGAATTGGCTACACCTTTTTGAATACCTTCGGCAAGTATTTTTTTATTCGTACAGAAAAGGTCATCACCAACAATTTCAATCTTTTTACCGATTGTATCAGTCAGGTTTTTCCAGCCTGTCCAGTCGTTTTCGGCCAATCCATCCTCAATTAATACAATTGGATATTGGTTTACCCAGCTTTCCCATAGTTTAATAAGTTCGTCGCTTGATATTAATTTCTGTGTGCTTTTGAAAAACTTATACTTACCATCTTCCCACAATTCACTTGCAGCAGGGTCAAGGCAAATACTTACTTCATTACCGGGCTTGTAGCCGGCTTTGGTAATGGCCTCAAGAATTACTTCAACAGCTTCGTCATTTGATTTCAGGTCAGGTGCAAAACCGCCTTCGTCGCCAACTCCGGTACTGTAGTATTTGCTTTTTAATACCGATTTCAGACTATGGAAAACTTCAATACCCATGCGTATAGCTTCGGTAAAAGTAGGCGCTCCATGCGGGGCAATCATAAATTCTTGAAAATCCACATTATTGTCAGCATGTTTACCACCATTAATAATATTCATGCAGGGTACAGGCAACAAATGTGCATTACTGCCACCCAGATATTGATATAAAGGTATTCCTGCGCTTTCAGCTTCCGCACGGGCATAAGCCATTGATACACCAAGAATTGCATTTGCGCCAAGCTTTGATTTATTTTCTGTACCATCAAGGCCAATCATCAAATAGTCGAGTTCACGTTGACTTACGAAACATTTTCCAACAATCTCGGGTGCAATTTTTTTATTTACATTTTCAACTGCTTTTAATACGCCTTTACCACCATAACGTTTTTTGTCCCCGTCCCTCAGTTCGCATGCTTCTCGCTCACCTGTGGAAGCTCCGCTTGGAACCATAGCCCGGGTTGACGTACCATCTTCTAACGTAAGTTCGACTTCAACCGTTGGATTACCTCTCGAATCTAATATTTCAAGGGCATTTACTTCAAGTATTTTCATAATTTTATTTATTAAATTTTATAGGACACTATTACTTTGATTTATTATTATTCTTTTCAAAATCTGGTATTTGGTCATCTAAAACAGGTTCTTGAAGCAAGTGAGCCGGTAAGAAAAATTTGTTGGCTATTAGTGTTGGAATAACAGCACTTGCTATCACCACTCCTACAATATAAGAATATTGTTCCCTTGAAATAATATTATTTGAAAGACCGTACAACGCCGAAATAGTACCAAATGTCAATCCGGTTGACATTAATAGTGTATAATACCACTTTTCTTTCTTATTCTTCTTAAAATTAGTTATTACCGGATACAATCCGAAAATTTTAAAGGCTATTTTTCCGGCAAATAGTAAAATGAATATCAAAGGTGCAGCAACGATAGCAGGTAAAGACATTAGAGCACCCGCACGCAGGAAATATAAAGGAGTTAAAAAACCAATGGTCATGGTACGAAGTCGTCTGACAAAAAAATTATCTTTCTCAATTGTTTTAGCCAGAATCATTCCTATGATATATGCAGGCAATACCGGTTCACTGCCCGACCATATTGCCAGAACTCCCATCGATAATAAAATAAAAAGTATCCACTTTGTCCTTATGGCTGCGGTTTTGTAAGCAAAATGCTTTATAAGATAATTCGTGATTGAGGGTAAAACAAAAATTAAAAGAATTGTTACAGCAATAAATATCATTGATTTAAATGTAAAGGGAGCGAATATTAAGCCCAGTCCTATTACGGTTCCTAAGTCATTGACAAAACATGCTCCTAATATGCTTTTACCAAATGATGTTGTATTAAAACCATATTCAAGCATAACAGCATATACCACGGCCATTGAAGTAGTGGAAAGGGCAATACCTGTCAATAAGCTGGCTTTTATTTCCCAGCCTAAAACATAGTATGAAATAAGAGTAGCGCCGATAAAAGGTGCAAAAAAGCCGACTAAACCAACTAATGTAATTTCTTTGATTTTAGGCTTCATTGCATCTGGATTTAATTCAGCACCTGCAAGAAATGTAAGCATAATAGCCGCTATACCTGCACAGAATTTCAGCCAATCAGCATCCAATGAGAGCTTATCCGTTAAATTCAATTTAAATGCTGCAAATCCAATAAAAGCCCCTATAATGATTTCCATCAAAGCCATTGAAATTTTTAACCGGTTTGCAATGATGGTTGACAGAAGTGCAGCTAAAAACCAGAAAGCTGCTATAAGATAAATACTGAACATAAAAAACCTCCTATTAATTTTAAAAATTAGTAGGAGTTATCAGCATTTTAATTGCGGTTTATGGTGAACTCCATCACCTGTACTACAAAGATAAAAAATATTTTTCAGTCCGCATTTTACTTATCGTTTTAAATTTCTCAGTTCAGCAATAATCAGGTACTAAATAATTATTCACTACAATGCAACGAAATTCTTACTTTGGGAGAATAATTTTAGAGTTTTTATATTACCATTCCTAAATTTTTAATAAAATTTAATATCAATAACGAAACATTTTATATCTTCGTTTCGTTTTTAGACGAAATACTAAACGATGGAAATTATAAAAGAAAAGTATTATACCGACAAACAGGAAAAAGTTGCCCGGTTTGCAAAAGCTCTTTCTCACCCTGTAAGGGTTTTTATCCTCGATTATCTTGCCAATAACCTCGATAAATGCTGTTATAGTGGCGATATGGCAGAAGAATTGCCTATTGCACGTTCTACCCTGTCGGAACATTTAAAAGAACTAAAAAAAGCTGGTTTAATACAGGGTGAAATTAACCCGCCATATATTAAATATTGTATTAACCGCGAGAATTGGGAAGATGCAAAGCTGACACTTTCAATCTTTTTTAAACGATAAAAAATTTAATTAAGTAGTTCGAGATTTTACTAAATGTTTAATAATAAAGAACATGGAAATAAAGATTTTAGGTACAGGTTGCCCCAAGTGTAAAACGCTTGAAAAACTTACACGTGAAGTAGTTGAACAAAACGGCATAAATGCTACGATTACCAAAGTAGAGGATATTGTTGATATTATGAAATACAATATTATGGCCACCCCTGCCCTGGTGGTTAACGAGAAAGTCGAAATTAAGGGACGTGTACCTTCGGCTGATGAAATCAAACAGGTATTATCGAAATATTAAATAACTAAATACAAATTGAGTATGAAAAACATCGTATTATACAGTTTTGCCCTTGTAATGATGTTGGGCAGTTGGTCGTGCAATGCACAAACCACTAAAAAAGATGCAAAAACCACTGCTTCTGCAAAAGTTGAGGCTTATTACTTCCATTTTTCATCAAGGTGTGTAACCTGTAAAACTGTTGAAGCTGAAGCAAAAGCTGATATTGAAAGTTTATATGGCGGTAAAGTTACTTTTCAGGCTATAAACCTCGATGATGAATCCAGCAAAGCTATTGCCGAAAAGTTACAGATTGCCGGTCAAACCCTACTGATTGTTAAAGGCGATACCAAAATTAACATTACAAATGAAGGGTTCATGTATGCACGTAACAATCCTGAAAAATTAAAATCCATTATTAAAGAGAAAGTTGACCCTCTTTTAAACTAATTACGAATGGATTTTTTTAATAGTATTTTAGAAAACAGCACCATGCCGTGGTTATCGGCATTGGTGCTGGGTTTAATGACTGCTATCAGCCCGTGTCCGCTGGCTACTAATATCACTGCCATAGGTTTTATCAGTAAGGATATTGAAAACCGCAACCGTGTTTTCATAAACGGGTTACTTTACACTTTTGGCAGGGCAATAACATACACTTCCATAGCCCTAATCATCTGGCTTGGAGCTGACCAGTTCCAGTTTTCGGGTTTTTTCCAGCGATATGGTGAAAAATTTTTGGGGCCTTTGCTAATAATTATCGGCTTCTTTATGCTTGATTTTATTAAAATCAATTTCCCCGGTATGGGAAAATTAACCTCTAAAATGAGCAATAAAACTTCCTGGAATTATATTGATACTATTTTATTAGGCATTGTGTTTGCCCTGGCTTTTTGTCCTTATAGCGGGGTTTTGTACTTTGGAATGTTGGTTCCTATGACTGTAAGCAGTGCTTCCGGTTTGTATCTACCTGTTATTTTTGCGCTGGCTACAGGTATTCCGGTAATCATTTTTGCCTGGGTACTTGCTTATACCGTTTCGGGTATCGGGAATGTATACCATAAGGTTAAAACCTTCGAAATATGGTTCCGCCGTGTAATTGCAGTATTATTTATCCTGGTTGGTATATACTATATCATAAGGGTATATTTCTAAAAAAAAATTTAAAATAACATTTCGGGTTTAGACGAAACTCTAAATAAAATAATTAAAGTAATGGAACTAAAAAAAGAATTTAAAATCCTCTTATGGATTGCAGTAATTTTCGGGGTGGCATTTTTCCTGCCCATTGAAAGTGCAAGATTTAATACAGCTATTGCAGCAACGCTCGATTTAGTTAAATGGTACGCAAGGGAGCATGTAATTTTATGCTTACTTCCTGCCTTTTTTATTGCAGGTGTAATATCGGTTTTTGTCAGCCAGGGCGCTGTATTACGATATTTTGGTGCGAATGCCAAAAAATGGCTGGCCTATACCGTGGCAGCCGTTTCGGGTACTATTCTGGCCGTTTGTTCCTGTACTATTCTGCCACTGTTTTCGAGCATTCATAAGCGTGGCGCCGGATTAGGCCCTGCCATTGCTTTTTTATATTCGGGCCCTGCAATAAATATTCTGGCTATCATTTTAACCGCCCGTATATTGGGTTTTGAAATGGGCGTTGCAAGAACTATTGGTGCGGTTGCATTTAGCGTTATCATTGGAATTGCCATGTCTCTGATATACAGAAAAGAAGAGAAAGTTAAGCGCGAAGAACAGATGAATATCGAAATGCCACCCGAAAAAAGGCCCATGTGGCAAACATCCTTTCATTTTTTTACGCTTGTGCTAATCCTTGTTTTTGCTAACTGGGGCAGTCCTGCAAGTGGCGATACTTCAAGTGCCTGGTATTATATCTGGGCTTATAAATGGTATATAACCGGTTTTTTCTCCTTATTACTCGGTTATTCATTAATCTATATACTTAAAATAAAATGGCAATGGGTTGTGTTGGCGGCTATTGTTACTGCTGCTTCAGCTTTAATCTCAACAAGCCTTATCGAAAACGCCAAACTTGTACCGCTTGTTCCAATGATGGTTGGTATTGCAGCATTAAGTACCATAACGCTCCTTGATAAAAGAGATGAAGAAAATAAAGAATGGACTATTTCCACCTGGGGTTTTGCCAAACAGATATTGCCCCTGCTCGCTATTGGCGTGGTAACTGCCGGTTTTCTCTTAGGCTCTACCCATGATGGGCAAACCATTGCAGGGGTAATACCTAACGAATGGATTCAATGGCTGGTTGGCGGTAATTCTATATTTTCAAATTTCTTTGCTTCCATAGTAGGCGCTTTCATGTATTTTGCAACACTTACCGAAGTACCTATTTTACAAGGGTTGATTGCTTCAGGTATGGGCAAAGGCCCTGCATTGGCATTATTGTTAGCCGGGCCTTCTTTGTCGTTGCCTAATATGTTAGTAATTCGTGGTGTAATGGGTACTCAAAAAACTGCGGTGTACGTTACCCTGGTTATTGTTATGGCTACCATTTCAGGATTAATATATGGTAGTATGTTTTAACGCTTAAATACAAATAGTATGGAAAACAAGAAATCTCCAATGGAATTATTAAAAGAGTTCGCCCCTGAATTTGCAAAACACCAGATGGACGAAAAAGCGCTGCTTTTCGATAACGAAAAATACCAGGCTGTACCTAAGAAGTATAAACTCCTTGCCGGAATATCGGCGGCTGCAGTGCTGAATTCAGACACCTGTACCCGCATGTGGGTAAAACAGGCTAAAGATGCCGGAATTACAAATGCTGAAATTACCGAGGCCATTATGGTAGCAAGGTATATGAAACAAGCTGTTGTGAACGATACAGTGAGTAATTCGCTGAATTTGCTATCGGAAAATAAATTGTAAAATATTAAAATTAAAGATGATGCTTGATATTAAAGTTCTTGGTTCAGGATGTCCGAACTGTAAAAAACTCGAAAACCTTTGTAAAGAAGTAGTAGAAGAAAAAAACATAAAGGCATCCATTGAGAAAATTACCGATTTCAATGAATTCGGTAAATACGGTATCATGATGACCCCCGGTTTGGTGGTCAATGGCAAAGTATTGTCACAGGGTAAGATTCCTGTTAAAAGTACACTGGAACACTGGTTATCTGAAGAAGTCAAATAGTATTCAGACAAAAGGGTTAATTTATTGGAATATACAAGCAATGAAAGAACTCACCTATCAGGACATCCCGATGAAACTTGCACCCCTGCTCAATACTCTTTCGCATCCGGCAAGGGTGCAGATTTTATTGCACCTGGCAAAATATAAAGGTTGCCAGGCAGGCAGTATTTCGGATAAATTACCCCTGGCAAAATCAACGGTATCCGAACACCTGAGCAAGTTGAAGGAAGCCGGGCTGATTACATGCCTTGCTGATGGGAATTGCATGTATTACAGTTTAAATGAACAGCAATTCGAATTGATGGGTAAAAGTTTTAGTGAGTTTCAGGAAGCAATAGGGCAATTGAAGACTAAACAAAAGGAATGTTGCCCTGCAAACATTACGGAGCCAATTAAATGTAACCGGGTGTATGAAATTTGCAAAACATTACCCTGCTTTACAGAAGCCTGTTACCCTGATATTTTGCAAACTATTGAAAACTGATAAATGACATGAACATAGAAAATATAAAACTTCGTTCAAATGATGTAAAAAACATCCTTGGCTTGACAACATCACCTGTTGGGGTAAAATTTCTTTTTTCACCAGAAGAAATTCCCAATGGAATTGAAAAACTTATCGGCCACCGCTATTGCCAGGCATTGATGAAAGCCCGGCACGGTGCCCATGTATTACTCGATGCCGATGGCATTGCCTGCCCGGCTGCCGCTGCCGCTTTTGGTTTTAAACCTTTGCCCGATGGCCTGAAAACAGGAAAAGGACTGGTAGGTTTCGGAATTGTAAACAAAGAATCCGTTGGCAAAGCCATGTTCGAAGGAATGACTACTTTGCCACAAGGAAAGCTCAAAGCATTGTACCTTTTCCCGCTCGAAACGGCAAACACCGAACCCGACATTGTGGTAGTGGAAGACGAAACAGAAAAGCTGATGTGGTTTGCACTTGCCACCCTAAATATTAAAGGCGGTCAGCGGGTGGAAAGCAGCACAGCAATTTTACAGGCTACCTGTGTGGATGCAACCACAATACCCTACTTACAACAAAAGTTCAATTTGAGCATGGGTTGTTATGGTTGCCGCGATGCCACGGATATTTTCCCCAACGAAACCGTATTGGGATTTCCGTTCAAAGATTTTAAAGCAATTGCAGAAAGTATAGAATTTTTAAGCCAAAAAGCTATTCCCAACTCACGAGGCAAGAATGCGCTCGCTATGCTTAAACGCAAAGAGGCTGAGAAAATCAGTGAATCAGACCCGTTTCACAAATAAAAAACAATGATAGTCTTATCCATTACAACAATTGGTTTATTGATAATATCATTCATTTTTGATAATAAGAAAACTATAAAAGGTATTAAAAAAGGCCTTACCATGTTTTTTAATCTCCTGCCAATCTTGTTACTGATGCTGGGATTGGTGAGCATTGTACTTTACTTGTTACCTAATGAAATATTGGTAAAGTATATAGGACATGGTGCTGGTATTACTGGTTGGTTTACAGCAGCATTATTGGGTTCGATTGCACTTATTCCCGGTTTTATTGCTTACCCTTTGTGTGGTATCCTGATAAAAAGTGGGGTTGCTTATTCAGTCATTTCAGTTTTCGTTACAACACTTATGATGGTAGGTATAATTACCTTACCTGTCGAGGCTAAATTTTTTGGTATAAAAACTGCTGTTATCCGGAATGTTTTAAGTTTCTTGGCAGCCCTGTTAATTGGTATTATAATGTCATTGATATTATGAAGCAACTGAAAAAATATATTGCCCCTCTTGCTTTTTTGTCTCTTATCGCACTTTCATGGTTGTTTGATTTTGCAATAGGTAAAGAGATTGGATATAATTTCTGGTTGTTTTTTAAAGAGATGATATTGTTCCTGCCGCTTATGTTCATCCTTATTGGGCTGTTTGATGTTTGGGTGCCCCGCGAAAAAATAGAAAAACATATTGGAAGCGAATCTGGTTGGAAAGGTACCGGGCTGGTTATTCTACTCGCTATGCTTCAGGCAGGGCCTCTCTATGGGGCATTTCCATTCGCTTACCTGTTATGGAAAAAAGGCAGTAACATCAGGAATATTTTTATTTACCTCGGTGCTTATTCTACCATCAAAATACCGATGATTACTTTTGAAATTGGTTTTCTCGGTTTTAAATTCTCGCTCCTGCGTACGTTAATCTCACTGCCGGTCTTTATCTCCTTAGGTTACATCATGGAATGGTACCTGAAAGACAAAAATTTTGAAGTAAAACAACCAAAGTAATAAAATAATTAACATGGATAAATTCAACCTGATGCAGATATTGTCCTCAATGGATAAGAAGCCCCTGGCCAAACATGTTTTTTGTACCACAAACCACCTGAAAGCACAGGTAATGTTGTTGCAGGCTGGTCATTCCATACCGCCCTGCAAAATGGATAATGATGTCCTGTTTTACTTTTTAAAAGGAAATGGCACTATTACCATTGATAATAAATCAAAACCCATTGAACCGGGCGATTGCATTATCGTGCCAAATGAAGCAGGCTCAAGAAGCATTAATGCAGAATCTGATATGGAAATATTAGCCGTACAGGGAATAAAACATTGATATTGTAATTACAATACACTGCAAGAAATGAAACAATTAAGTATAATATTTATGTGTTTAGTGTTGACTGATATGGCGTTTGCCCAGACTGACACTACTTTCAAACCATCAGGCAAACCCATTGTCCAGGTATTTGGCTATTCAAAGTTCGATGTAAGCGAAAATGCCAGACAACCCTTGAGTTTTGGCATCACCCGCGCTCACCTGGGTTATCAATATAATTTTTCCAAAACCTTTATGGCGGCTGTAATTGCCGATTTGGCAGGCAGGACTACAACAACCGAAATAACTGTGACCGATACCAGTGGACAACAATTATCTGTTTCCAATACAGGTAAAGAAGGAAGTTATTATACTGCTTTTCTGAAATTTGCTTATATCCAGTGGAAACCATCGGACAAATTAACCTTGCAATTCGGGGGTGTATTGCAAAACCATTATATCACACAGGAAAAATTCTGGGGCTACCGATATGTTTACGAAACCTTCCAGGATAGGTATTATGGAACAGCAAGCGGCGATTTTGGGGCTATCGGGTATTTAAAATTAAACGAAATCTTAAGCATCGACTTAGCTGTTACCAATGGCGAGGGAATACGATTTAAGCAAGACGATTATGGTAAAGTAAAGATTGCTTCAGGCATTGATATAAAACCTGTACAAGGCTTTATTGCCCGCTTGTATTACGATAATACCATATCGGGCGACACCATAAATAACGCTACCCAACATCTTTTATCTTTCTTCACGGGATACCAACTCGATAATATTTTTAAAATTGGTGCAGACTTTAATTATCGTGCAAATAATCAAAACCAAAAAAATCATGATTTTTGGGGCTATTCCTTTTGGGGTACATACATTGTGAACCCAAAATTTGAAATCTTTGCCCGTTTCGATAATGCAGTTTCTAATACCTTATCGGGGAAAACCGAAAGCTGGAATATTACCAAAGAAGGACAGGCATATATTGCAGGGGTTCAAATTCAACCTGTAAAAACGGTGAATTTCTCGATAAACTACCAGGGATGGAAACCTAAGGATGAAAACACCCAAATGACAAATTATATCCTTTTTAATACTGAATTTAAATTTTAAGATTATGGAAACAATTAGTTTTATTGGTGGAGGCAGAATCACCAGTATTTTTCTCCAGGCATTCCGAAAGGCGCAGGTAAATTTTGATAAAATTACAGTTTTGGACATAAACGAAACATCATTATCAAATATTAAAAGCAATTTTCCCCATGTATTAATTACCAGAGATATTGATGAGACAATTAATGCTGAACTTATCATTCTGGCAGTTCATCCACCCGTTACTATGGAGATCCTCGAAAAAATAAAAGGTAAATTAAGCGCCAATTCGATGCTTTTGTCGTTAGTTCCTAAATTCACCATCGAAAAAACAGCCGCAATACTTGGTGGTTTTAAGAATGTAGCCCGTATGAACCCCAGCGCGTCAACAATTGTTAACAAAGGGGTTAATCCGGTTGCCTTCTCTTCCTCATTTGACAATAATAAAAAGAAATCCTTATTGGATTTATTTCAACCGCTTGGTTACATGCCCGAAATTTCCGATTCAAAGGTTGAAGCTTACGCAGTTATTAGTGCAATGGGCCATACCTATTTTAACTTTCAGTTACAAAAACTTAAAGAACTTGCCCTTTCATTCGGATTGGAAGAAGATGAGGCCATTAAAGCAATCAGCAATATGCTTTGGGGTACAACTGAAACTTTGTTTAATTCAGGCTTATCATATTCCGAAGTTGCGGACCTGGTTCCGGTAAAACCTATGGCCGAAGTGGAAGAAACTATCAAAGGTTTTTATGACCAATATTTAACAGGTATCTTTAACAAAATTAAACCCTGACACATGGAAGAAAATAATCAGAAACAAGCCTGCCTGTGTGGTAGTGGTGAATATATTGTTCTTGCCTGTTCCGGTTCGTGCGATTTAGGACTGGTAACCGACATTCATGGCGAGGTAGAGTGCCTTAAAGTCAATTATTGTCTCTGTAACTCGACTATTTTAAAGTATAAGGCCATGTTCGACGATTTTTTCGGCGATGACATGCTATCCATTGACATCAATTGTGAACCCAATTGTAAATAACAATAAAACAGTAAAATGAAAGTATTAATTCTATGTACAGGCAATAGTTGCCGCAGTCAAATGGCTCATGTTTTTTTACAGTCGTTTGATAAAAACATTACAGTTTGTTCGGCTGGGACTGAGGCATCGGGGAAGCTCAATGAGAAAGCTGTTGCTGTAATGAAAGAAGCAGGAATAGATATTAGTCACCACACTTCCGATTCAGTAGATATGTATTTAGGAGAAGAATGGGACTATGTAATAACCGTTTGCGGTGGTGCAAATGAGGCTTGTCCTGCATTTATAGGCAAAGTGAAACACCGTTTACACATGGGTTTTGAAGACCCTTCACACGTTACAGGTACAGATGAATTTATTTGGAGCGAATTTCACAGAGTTAGGGACGAGATTAAAGAAGGTTTCTATAAGCTTTACACGAAACAAATAAAACCACAGCTATAATTCGTAAACAGGAGAACAAAACCTTGTTCAAATTAGCATATTATCACATTTTCAAATTGAAAAATTATTTATTATGAACGCAAATAATTTAAAACTTGTAGTAAAAGAAAAATACAGCGAAATAGCAACCCAATCAAAACAACAAAACGAATCGTCATGTTGTGGAGCTACTGGCTGTTGTTCAACCGTCGATTATACTATATTCAGCGAAAGTTACGACAAACTTGAAGGCTACAACCCCGATGCCGATTTAGGTTTAGGCTGTGGAATCCCAACACAATTTGCAGGTATAAAAAAAGATGACCATGTGCTTGACCTTGGCAGTGGTGCAGGGAACGATTGTTTTGTTGCCCGTGCTATTGTTGGCGATTCAGGCAAGGTTACTGGTCTTGACTTTACAGATGCTATGCTTGCTAAAGCTAACGAAAACACTAAGAAACAGGGCTTTACCAATGTGGAATTTGTAAGAGGCGACATAGAGGAAATACCTTTGCCTGATAAAAGCTTTGATGTTGTGGTTTCAAACTGCGTATTAAACCTGGTTCCTGACAAAAACAAAGCCTTTGCTCAAATACTAAGGGTTTTAAAACCTAATGGTCATTTCTGCGTTTCCGATGTGGTTATAAAAGGCAGCTTACCTGAAAAACTGCGTAAAGATGCTGAAATGTATGCGGGTTGTGTTTCTGGTGCTATTGATATAACCGAATACCTTGAAATCATTAACAAACAAGGTTTTAAAAACGTAACAGTCCATAAACAAAAAGAAATTGCTATTCCAAACGAAGTACTCGAAAAATACCTTTCAAAAGAAGAAATTGTAAACTTCAAAAACGGTGAAACAGGTATTTTCAGTATTACAGTTTCAGGCTACAAATCGTAATATTCATTCTCAAATTTTCAAATTGTCTCGTTTTCAAATTAAAATAATATGCCATCAAAGAAACGCTTAAAATTTCTCGACCGCTATTTAACCCTATGGATATTCCTTGCAATGTTTATAGGGGTTTTTGCAGGTTGGATAAACCCCAACGTTGCCAAATTCTGGAATAGTATGTCATCGGGTACAACCAATATACCTATTGCCATTGGCTTAATTGTAATGATGTTTCCGCCATTGGCTAAAGTTAAATACGAAGAATTGGGCGATGTTTTTAAAAACACAAAGATTCTTGGTTTATCATTAGTTCAGAATTGGATTATTGGCCCTATTTTGATGTTCCTATTGGCAATTATATTCCTTCAATTCAACATCGACTATATGTATGGCGTAATCCTTATAGGTCTTGCACGTTGTATAGCTATGGTAATTGTTTGGAACGACCTTGCCAAAGGCGATACTCAATATGCTGCGGGTTTGGTTGCTTTTAATTCCATATTCCAGGTACTTTTATTTTCAGTGTACGCTTATGTATTTATTGCCATATTACCCGGTTGGTTTGGATTGCCTGTTAATGACAGTGTATCACAAATAACTATTGGCGCAATTGCAAAAAGTGTATTTATATATCTTGGAATACCTTTTATTGCTGGCTTCCTTACACGTTTTGCACTTATCCGTATTAAAACCAAACAATGGTATGAAACTAAATTTGTACCTAAAATAAGCCCCTTAACGCTCATTGCATTGCTTTTTACAATAGTGGTAATGTTTTCTCTTAAAGGTGAATACATCATTAAAATACCCTTAGATGTAGTAAGAATTGCAATCCCTCTGGTTATTTACTTTCTGGTGATGTTTGTAATCTCATTTTTTATGGGCAAAAAGGCAGGTGCTACATACGAACAGGCAACAACCCTGTCATTTACGGCAGCCAGCAACAACTTTGAGTTAGCAATTGCTGTAGCAATAGCGATATTTGGAATCAATTCAGGAGAGGCATTTGCCGCAGTGATTGGTCCATTAGTTGAAGTTCCTGTAATGATAGCCTTAGTTAACGTGGCATTCTTCTTTAAGAGGAAATATTTCGTAATCCTTACATAAAAAATTTAAAGTTAATCGCTTGTATGATTCTCCACAATAAGGAAAGACAATTTGTGGTTTTTGTAGAAAAAAAATTATGGATAAACACATAATACATACTAAAAATAAATTGAATGAAGGTTTAACCTTTAAAATCTCACGATTTAAAGAGAAAATAAAGAAAACATCACCCCATAAGCACGATGACTATTACGAACTGATATTTTTAAACGAAGGTGAAGGCTTTCATTGGATTGAGACTGAGAAATACATGATTTCGATACCAGAATTTTATTTCCTAAAACCCGGTCAATTGCATTATTGGCAATTTACATCCATTCCTAAAGGTTTTGTAATTCTTTTTAAGGCTGATTTTTTCGATAACCTAAAAGAAACCGATATTATCAATTTGTACCGCCAACTAACAGAAAAATTCAGAGTTCCGGTTCTGGGAAACTACAATCCTGCAGCGATACTCAACGAGTTATTGCAGGAATATTCCGAAAGTTCAGTTTATTCTACTCATATAGTTCATGGATACTTGCGGGCACTCTTTGCTAAAATTTTACAACTAGCTGAAATACAATCGCAGGAAAGTAATGTACCTGTTACCACCTTTGAGAAATTCCAAGACCTTTTGGTGAAGGAATGCCCCCGGTTGCATAAAGTCAATGACTTTGCCAGTCTTTTAAATACAACACCTCAAAACCTGAATTCCGTTTGTCGCAAACATTCCGGTAAAAGTGCGAGTGAGCTTATTACATTCCAGCTATTATTGGAAGCAAAAAGATACATTCTGCATACCGAAAATACGATGAATGAAATTGCATATACCCTCTCGTTCAACGACCCATCGTATTTTGTGAAATTCTTTAAAAAACATGAAAAAATAACCCCTGCACAATTCAGGAGTAAGTATTTTCAATAATACCATTTTATTATCTTTTAATACCACGGTTCTCGTCTTAATGCTACTTAATTTTGTATCAGTATTAAAAAAGCAGCATAATGGAAATCGTAATTATTTGTTTGGCAGCATTTTTCACTGCCGTTCTTACTTTCTTTTCAGGTTTTGGGCTGGGAACTATTTTAGCTCCTGTATTTGCAATATTTTTTCCTATTGATATTGCAATTGCACTAACTGGCGTAGTACATTTTTCAAACAACCTTTTTAAGATTGCTTTGGTTGGTAAAAATACCGATAAAGCTGTTTTGTTAAGGTTTGGCATCCCGGCAATTTTAGCATCATTTATAGGCGCTTGGTTACTTCTCAAAATAACGGTTTTACCCTCAATCTTTCAATATCAGATTTGGGGTAAAGAATTTGAAATAACACCTGTAAAACTCATTATTGCAATCCTCTTAATTATTTTCTCAATTATAGAGATTGCCCCTTCGGTTCAAAAAATTCAATTCAGCAGAAACAAACTTGTAGTTGGTGGTATTTTAAGCGGCTTCTTTGGTGGCTTAACAGGTATACAAGGAGCTATCCGGAGTGCATTTCTTATTAAAAGCGGATTATCAAAAGAAGCCTATATTGCCACAGGTGTTGTAGTTGCCTGTTTAGTTGATTTTACACGACTTTCGGTTTATGCTTCAAGGTTTACAGCATCGAATCTGCACGAGAACCTTACTTTGCTCATTTCGGCAACACTAGCGGCAATTACAGGCGCATTCATTGGTAGCAGATTACTTAAAAAAATAACATTGCGGTTTATTCAGGTGTTAGTAGCAATTATGCTTTTGCTTATTTCGTTTGCTTTGGGTTTGGGAATCATTTAAAAAATCAGAATATGAATACATTTAGAAACTTAACCAATATCATTTTAAGCACGGTAAAAGATAACCGGTCAATTCTCCCTCGTATAATTGTAGGGTTGGTTTTCCTGTCTGAAGGGATTCAAAAATATTTGTTTCCTGAATTGGTAGGCTCAGGCAGGTTTGAAAAGATTGGGTTTACCAATCCTGAATTCTTGGCTTCTTTTGTTGCTTCCTTTGAAATTATTTGCGGGGTTCTGGTTTTAATTGGATTCCTGACAAGATTAGCATCAATTCCGCTATTTATTATAATGTCCACAGCCCTGATAACTACTAAAATCCCTATCCTTTTGGATAAGGGTTTTTGGGCAATGGCACACGAATACCGCACGGATTTTGCCATGACACTGCTTTTGATTTATTTATTGATTTACGGAGCAGGAAAATGGTCTGTTGATTTAAAAATTTATAACCCATCTAAAGCATAGATTATGGAAACTTTAAATGAAAACAAACAATCTCTCGTCAAAGGTTTCGAAAACAACAGACGGGATTTTCTTAAAAAAGGCATTATTTTAGGCACATTGACAGGCATTATAGGTATGGGCTTAGTAACTGCTTGCAAGGAAGAAGGCGAACAAGAAGTATCACCTTCGGAAGACCTGATGCGTGAGCATGGTGTATTGAACCGGATTTTACTTATTTACGATACATGCAAGCTTCATCTTGTCAATAATGAACAATTTGATTTAGCAGTCTTAAACAATTCTGCTCAGATTATCCGCACTTTTATTGAAGATTACCACGAGAAACTGGAAGAAGATTATCTGTTTCCACGGTTCGAAAAAGCCAACCAGCTAACCGAACTGGTACAGGTATTGCGTTCGCAACACAAGGCAGGGCGTATTTTAACTGACCAGATAATACAGTACGGTAAAATGAAATCGCTTGCCGATGCAAACGAAAGTCAAAAACTGATAAAATTGCTTAACGATTTCAACGGGATGTACCGTCCGCATGAATCAAGGGAAGATACCGTATTGTTCCCTGCAATACGGAAAATAGTTTCTAAAAATGAATATTTTGCCCTGGGCGAAGAATTTGAAGAGAAGGAACATGAACTTTTTGGTGAAGACGGCTTCGATACGATAGTTGAAAAAGTAGCCAATATTGAAAAGCAACTTAATATTTACGATTTGTCCCAATTCACTCCTAAACTATAATCATCCATCTCATTTCTATAAAACTACTATGCTAAAACAATTGAACAGGGCGTTCGACAAGGCATACATGCCTGTATCTTTGAAATATTTATCATTAGTGGCTTATGTAGTATTAATAATTACAGGTCTCGCAGCTTATTCAACCGATGCCACTTTTCTAAGAGAGTTGCGGAATACTAATTTAGGTAATTTGATTGTTTGGTCGTATTGGTGGCCTGCAATAATTGTTCTTGCTATTTTCTTTGGTCGTATTTGGTGCATGGTTTGCCCCGTTGAATTGATAACTACTATCTTTGCCAAAATTGGTTTAAAACGGAAACGGCCAGCATGGTTACTTTCGGGATGGGCGATAACCGTTTTTTATATCATCATTCTGTTTATTGGCATACAAGGTTTTGCAATTCATCGCAACCCGTTCTTTATGGCTGTTTATCTTCTGGCTATCGTTGGGGTTTCTGTAATCATTGGAAGTATTTACGAAAAAAACACCTTTTGCCGTTACGTTTGCCCTGTGGGTTATTTGTTGGGTTTATATTCACGACTTTCATTTTTTGGTTGGAGGGTAAAAAACAAAAGCATTTGTGATACCTGTAAAGACAAATCCTGTATTCACAAGAAATATCAGTACAACCTAAATTATAAAAGTTGTGGGGTCGATTTATATCCTGCCAATATTTCGGATAATTCCGATTGCATTTTATGCGCTGGTTGCCTTAAAACCTGTTCAAAATATCAATCGCACCCCAATACCGAACGACCAAACCCACGATTTCAGAACATCGGTTTTGCCAACGATTTATTTCAGTTAAAACCCCTACGAATGGCAGAAATGGTTTTCGTATTGATAGTTTCGGGTTTTGTGATTTCCGAAATATGGTCGGAATGGAACGTAACCAATGCTTATCTTTCGTTTCTCCCCGATTTGATTATAAAACCATTGGCAATCGAAAACAAATTTTTGTCAGGCATATTGAAAGGAACAATAATCTTCGCATTCTTACCATTCATTGTTTGGTTGTTGCCCTATTTATTCACACGCCTTGCAGGGCTAACAATCAAGTTCAAAGATTATTTACTCAATTACGGAATTGCTTTTATTCCCATTATTGCAGCAGCCCACATTGGGAAATCCATATTAAAATCAACATCAAGAATCCCATATTTCGAGCATCTTTCCGATGATTTTACTGGCGTTTAAACTGCTCAACAAATAGTAGACGGACAAATTACGCTTCAACAGAATCCTGTTTGGGTAAATACACTCGTTTCGTTGTTTTTAGTCGGGTTTATGATTATTGGCATTTGGTTAAGTATTAAGGTTGTAAGCCGTTTAAATGTGAAGAATGGTAAAGAAAAAGCATCAAAATCGTACTATCTGATTCCTATAATTTACGGTGGTATTTTCCTGTTTATGTTGTTGGCATGGAGGTGGTTTTAATTAAATTTGCAAGATTATGAAAGTAAGAGATAGCGGAATGCCCGAAGAGACAATGTGGTCGAATTTCTTCGACCCTGATATGATTTTGCAACAAATGGATTGTACACCCGACTTATATTCTGTTGTTGATTTGGGTTGTGGTTTCGGTACTTTCTCAATTCCCGCATCACAAAGGATTAAAGGTAAATTACATGCTTTCGATATTGACCCTGATATGATTGGTCAATTACAAAGAAAGATTGACCAACATGCGATAAAAAATATCGAACTGCATTTAACTGATTTCATTACCGAAGGTTCTGGACTACCCAATAATTCAGTTGAATATGTAATGCTTTTTAATATACTGCATCACGACAACCCACTCCAAATTTTAAACGAGGTTTATAGGATTTTAAAACCAAATGCAAAAGCAGGGATTATTCATTGGCGTAACGATATTACAACTCCACGAGGACCACAATTGAATATTCGTCCCAAACCCGAACAATGTAAACAGTGGGCAACCGAAACAGGTTTTACAATCGACAAAGCATTGATTTTAGAACCTTATCATTTTGGAATTATAATCACAAAGATTTAAGAATATGAAAATCGGTATTATCATCGAAACAAAGGAATACGAAAAAGCATGGAATGCTTTTCGCTTTGCAGTAACTGCCAAAAAACAGGGTCACGAAACCAAAGTATTCTTAATGGGCGAAGCCGTTGAATGCGAAGGCTTGACCCACGAAAAATACAATGTTGATGAACAATTAAAAAATTACGTGAATTTAGGAGGTGAAATACTTGCTTGTGGAACATGCCTAAAATCCCGTCAATTGGATAGCACCGAAGCATGTCCGCTTTCAACTATGATAGATTGCGTGAATGTTGTAGTTTGGGCTGATAAGACTGTTACATTTTGATTAAACCTAATTTTTTAAACAATTTATAATCACCACCGCACAGCAGGTTATAAGGTGTTCCTCTTCCTCATTCGGCAAGTATTGCGCCAGCCCGTTGCAGTATTTGCCTATAATGTAGTATAATTTCTAAGGTATAGGCAAAAACTACAACGCCCTGCGGGTTGCTATCGCAAGGCTGTC
>CAZRJC010000010.1:0-78348 GCA_964600385.1 uncultured Muribaculaceae bacterium | reverse complement strand
TTTCAGGGACTAGCGAGAGCAATCTTGTGCAGGTTCGAGTCCTGTTCCGGGCACATTGGCCAATAAACAGTAAATCAGTTTATTGGCCTTTTTTTTTTATAACAAAGGAGATCAGAAAGGAGTCATATTATGTTCAATGAACAGGAAACACAAAAGATCATAGGGCTATTAAGAAAGGAAATTGTACCTGCCATAGGATGTACAGAACCTGTAGCCGTATCGTTATGTACAGCCAAAGCCGTTGAAATTCTGGGCTTCTTCCCGGAAAAAATCATTGCCCGGCTCAGCGCCAATATTATTAAAAATGCCATGGGAGTAGTCATCCCGGGAACCGGAGAGCAAGGTTTGCCTGTAGCTATTGCGTTGGGAGCCGTGTGTGGAAATGCAGCATACGGACTGGAAGTTCTTAAGGATGTGACCCCGGAAGGTGTGTGTCGCGCCAATGAGGTGGTAGAGCAGGGTGTTGTTTCAATTGAACTAAAAGATAATATTGACGAGAAACTTTATATCGAGATTGAATGCCTGTGCGGAAGTGAATCTTCCCGCGCGATAATTACCTCGTCGCATACCCATTTTGTTTACATCTCCCGGAACAACGACATTATCCTTGATTTGGAACATACGCCTGTGAATGATAAGACGATAGAGCCAGTCTTGCTTAACATGAAAACCATTTACGATTTTTCTGTTTCGGTACCACTGGAAGAGGTCATATTTATTTTCGAAACAGAAAGAATCAACATGGAAGCTGCAGAATACGCCATGACGGGTAGATTCGGGCATCAGGTGGAAAAGGCACTTACAGAAGGACTGGGGCGGAAAGTCGTGGGAGACTCCATTCTGGCCAAGGTAATGGCCTATACAGCAGCGGCATGTGATGCCCGTATGGGAGGTGCGCAGGTTACAATAATGAGCAATTCGGGAAGCGGCAACCAGGGTATTGCGGCTACCATTCCCGTGGCCGTTTTTGCCAGGGAAAACGGCAATACACGTGATGAACTGCAGCGGGCGCTCCTGATGAGTCATTTGACAGCCATATATATTAAACAAAGCCTGGGCAGACTGTCTGCCCTTTGCGGATGTGTTGTGGCATCCATCGGATCTGGCTGTGGCATGACTTACCTTATGGGTGGCGATTACGAAAAAATCACTTACACGGTAAAAAATATGGTGGCCAATCTTACAGGCATGATCTGTGATGGGGCCAAACCGGGATGTTCCATGAAACTGACCAGCGGCGTGTCCACAGCTGTTTTTTCTGCACTGATAGCCATGCAGGGGCATACGGTGGCTCCCTGCGAAGGAATTACAGACGGAGACGTAGACCAGTGCATCCGGAACCTGTCCCGGATTGGTACGCACGGGATGAGAGAAACCGATTCCTACATTTTTGACATGATGTTCCGCAAGCAAAGAAGTTGACACAATTGCAGTGAAAATATAAAACAACTTTCTAAATTTGTAAGAATATAATGCTTTATTTTGTCACCCATGAAGAAAGTTGTTCTTACCCTGGCCATATTGTTTTTGTTCCTGGGATGTCATAGAAAGATCTCTTATGAAACTACTCTAAGACAGATAGACAGCATTATCATTGACAGTCCTGTAGAAGCTTACCAGATGCTTCAGAACATCGACCCCGATTCTTTAAGGCGCAAAGACCGGCCCTATTATGCTCTCCTGATGACTCAGGCCATGCATAAAAATTACGTGCCGCTCGAGAGTGATTCCCTCATTGATATTGCCGTTCGTTACTATGACGGACGCAAAGACTTCAAGAAGTACGCCAAGGCGCTGTTGTATAAAGGCGCAGCGGCGGAGGAAATGAACGACCCGCAGCAGGCCATGGAAATCTATACCGAGGCCGAGAAAATTGCCCTGAAAACCGATGATTACCTGACCACTGGGCTCATAAATTCCCGAATGGCACTATTATACAATAATATGTATATTGAAAATCAGGAAGATATTGAACGTCTTAAAAGATCAGTAGAGTTTTTCATAAAAGCCGGTCACAGTGCCAATGTGAATTATGCTATTGGTCGGATAGGCCAGTTTTACCGAACAACGAATCAACGGGACAGTGCTTATCATTATTTGAATATGGCTTTTGATATGGCAATTGATAGAAAGGATAGTTTAGCAATTTCTAATTTTTCTTCTTTTCTGGCTAATACTTATTTTCTGGATGAAGATTTCGAAAAAGCTAAAGAGCAATCTCTATACGTGATAAAAAATCACGGTTCTATTCCTGTGCTCAATGAGACATACCATTGCTTGTCAAAAAGTTATGCTAGATTAAATATGCCAGATTCTGCTCTTTATTATTATAACATTGTAAAAGATCTAGATAATGGTGAAGATTATATAAGCCGGAATATGGTAACGTATGCTGAAATACTAAAAGCCCAGGGATACCATAATCAAGCGCTCAGAATAATTGAAAAAGCTCACCATATTGCTGATTCTGTTATTGATGAAGCCAGAAAGGATGAACTGTACAAAGTGGAGAAAAGATATAACAATCAGCGTCTGGAAAACATAAACCAGCGTCTGGAATACAGGACGCGCATCAATCACTATTTCATAATTCTCATCAGCCTGGTGGCGGTAATCATCCTGATTATTTCGCTCATTGTCATAGACCGCAAACGAAGGGATATATCGGAAACAATCTCTTTCATGGAACAGCTGAAAACGGATTCAAAGATCTATAGCAACACCCTGTTGGAGAAACTCGACGAGAAGAGCCGCATAGAAATACAACTCAAAGACGCGCTCGAAAAGAGAATCCAGACCATCCGGGAACTCATGGACATATCGTACCGCTATGGGGCACTGCCGGATACGTTTGTAAAACAGTTCAACAAAACCATGAACATCAACCGGCTGAGCGACGGGGCGCTGGATGACCTTTGCGAAGTTGTGAACGCCAAATACGACGGAGTAATCGATTACTTTCAGAGTCAGCATGCAGACCTGAATACAGATGACATCAATCTGCTCTGCCTCATATGTTGCGGATTTTCGGCTACCGAAATGAGCGTCTTTTACAACCACAACAACGGGAAATCCATCTATTCCCGCAAGCGGCGCCTGGCCATGAAAATGAATATAGAAAATTCACTCGACGAGTACGTGATACAATCCCTTGAACTCTGCCGTAATCAAAAAATGAGTTATTTTACTGAAAATCAGCCAGTTACTTCTCGCTAATTACCGTTCTTCTTAAATAACTGATAATCAGCGTTTTGCACTTTGTTTTTCCCTGCTGACTTTTTTATTTTGTAACTAATTGATTGTCAGTATGGTTTCAATGGCATGCTGACCTTTTTGAACGCTCAAAAAACACTAAATCCCGAGGGAACGTGGTATCTTTGTTATACAAACAAAACACACCACGTCATGAAAAAATTAATCTTCACCTCCTTCACCATCCTTCTTCTTTTTCTTACGCCTTATTTTCTGCGTGCCGATCACGTTGATAAAGTAGACTTGCAGAAAGTAGAAGAAGAAAGAATTTATCCCAGATCTATCACCGGACCTTCAAGGCTTGACCGTGTTCAGGATCTCGGTCTGGAAATGAGACTACCCCAGGAAACATTATCAAGAACCAGCGACAAAGTGGCTTTGTCCAAGTATTCTGCAGTACCTGAGGTTTATATCAACTACGACATGTTGGAAATGGATGTCGCTTACGACTATCCCGATGGCAGGGCAAGGGTATATATGTTCAATACATACGGTTATTTGGTTCTGCAGGCCAGTATTTTCACCAATGGCTATGTGAACAGTTACGATTTATGGTATCTTTCTCCAGGCCGTTATACTGTATTGATCATTAACAGCAACGGAGAAAAATTCCAAGGAACATTTGTATATGACAGAATGTCAAAATATTAAGCAAATGTGAGGGTCTTCACATCTTGTTTGGCGTGCGACAGCCGTTTCTTGGCTGTCGCACTTTTGAAAAAAAATAAAAATTGAGATTGATGGCACTCCAATATACACAAAGAATTGCACCAAAGATAAACATGAACAACATGGTCCCACGTACTTTCTGGTTCTACCTCAAACCGTTCATATATCCTGTGGTCAAAGGCGAAAAAACGCTCTTGCTCAATACAATGGATAAGTATGCCGTTATTGAACAGGACAGAGCCGTCGCTTCTCTGCTACAGAAATGGATGGACAGGTCGTCTTTTGGTGTAGTCGAAGTGTCATCAGATTCGGAAGAGTACCTGGGTTGCAGACATTTCTTCTCAAAAATGGAATACCATGCCATTGGCGGATTGGCCGATAAAGCGCATTCAAACCAAAAGCCGCTGCAGATTACTCCTTTCCAATACAAAATGCTTTCTCCCGCAGCCGGAACGGGCATGAATTCATCGAAAGAAGTCACGTTGTATATCAACAGTTCCTGTACAAGGCATTGTAACTGGTGTGACAGTTATTGCGATCAGCTGCGTTGTTGCACAAAACGCAGCGATTCCGGAGCTGTGATGGATGTGGAACTGATCCGCGATTCTATCCGGAATATTGACAAATCAGTTACACTGAATATATGTGGTGGCAATATAACCATGCATCCACAGTTCGACGCGGTTGTTGAGTTGTTGCGCCAGTCCGGATTGCATTGCGTTTACCATTTGCATTACCTTAATTTTAACGCCGATGTGGAGAAAAGGATAGGGGCTCCCATGGTCGTGAGTGTCGATTTCCCGTTGGACAATGAACTCTATATGTCCAATAGTGAAAATATTACCTATCAGTTTTTAATTACTTCTAAAGATGACCTGGAGCAATGTGAGGTCTGTGTAAGAAAGTATGCTCCGGAACATTTTTTCCTGGCCGCTTTTCATACAGGAAAAAACCAGGACTTTTTTGAAAATCATGTTTTTCTTCAACAGAAGAACATGTTGTGCGGTGCGGGCAAACTTCATCCAATGGTCCGCAATAAGATACTCAACCGGATATACTTCTCTCAAACCCTATTATTTCCAAACGGAGATATACGTGTTGCCACCGATGGCGATGTCCTGGGGAACATGTATGTACTCCCGCATAGGAAAATCAGAGAGAAGGTGATTCATCATCACAATGTACAAATGGAAGAAACACAGAACGGGGAAACATGCCGCGATTGTTTGTTCGCAGGTCTTTGTCCTCTTTCACATAAATATTTAGCTCATATGTCGTAGTCATGGAGAAAAAACTGTTCTTTATTATCCTATTTATCACGATCTCTGTGATGACTGGTTATGCCCAGCTGGTAGCCATTGGCCATGTGTCTGCCGAGGTCGTAGAACCGGCAAGCATAACTAGTAAGGCTGTCACCGATTTTGAGGTGCAGGTTGTTACAAATGGAAGCATGGACTTAGGTGAAATTCGTGTTATATCCGGTGGAAGTGTGGACTGGAACGTGGTGGTGAAACCAGCCACACTTTCAAACAACCGGGGTGACAGCTTTACTATTGAGCTTGTTGAATCGAATGAAGATTTATGCGATTCGCAAAAAAGGGACGGGGTACAAACCCTGCGTTTGTCTGCCGATGCCAGAGAGTTGGAAAAGCGGGGAATGTACCGGGGTTCCTATGCAGTAATATTATCCTATAATTGACTGGAGTGATCCAGCCTTTTTACTAATTTTTTCATTTCTTGGTTTAGGTCTGATTCCATGGATGTTTCATTTTTGAGGCATCCATTTGTTGCATTGAGGATAGCATCCCTTTCAACCGACAACGTATACCAACCAAGTGCTTCGCAGAGTAAAAGACGTACTTTGGGATCACGTGTGCTGTCTGCCAAAACTGTCAACAATTCATTAGTTCTGTGGTGAATGTGGTTATTGCGCAATTGTCTTATGGCACTTTCTATCTCCTCAAATGGAGCTTCTCTGTCCAGGATCAGCGCAATCTGTTTGTCCATGCGTATTGCCTTACGGTTCAGATCTTTGCTGATGATTTCGGGGAGTGCTTCTTTTTGTGTCAGGTATGTATTTTCCAATTGCCGGAGGTATTCGGCGTGAACCAGGTCCTGATTGAATACTCCAAGAGCGCTTTGAGCCGCGTAATTCACACGCTGTACTTCTGTTGCAAAAAGAGCGTTATTCACAAGCGGGGCAATGAGAACGGGGTCTCCGATTTCTGCTGCCAGATGACATGATTGTCTGCGTATCATTTCATATGGGTGCTCCATGCCTTTTTGTACAGCAGGAATCAGCTGTGGGGCACGCAGTAAGGCAAGTGCGTTCAGAGCCTGCAAGTTCACAATCCACGAAGGATCTTTCCGGAATGCCTCATAAATTACGGGAGCTAACTCAAGGTTCTTTGTTTTGGCCAGCTGCTTAACGGCTGCAGCCCGGAGTACAGGCTCGGTGTCATTCAATAGTTCTTTCCAGTAAGCTGTATCACGATTTCCCGTAGCCAGACGGTTTTCTAAAATGCGAAGCTTTTCTGCATCTACTCTGGTACCTCCTTTAGAAAAACGGTAAGTAGGGTCACCAATCAAGTGGGACTCCAGGGTGATTACTTCCTTTTGCCACAAACCGGCACGAAGACCCAAAGACAGGTATCCAATGAGTTGTTCGGCCCATTTATCCTGCAGCACATTTACAGTATTGCCCTGAGCCACAACGGTACGACCGTCGTTAAATATGTGGTATCCGGCCACGTATTCGTCCTGGTGGAATGAACCGTTGTAACAGGCATTAAAAATGGTGATTCTGGCTCCGGTTTTCAGACGGGAAAGATCTTCGAGGGAAATGTTTACATCCGCCCGTGCAATTGAATCTGCCAAGCGCTCTTTTTCAATGGCTTCATCAGAAAACATATCCGGACTAAGGTGATACGTCGTAATCACCTCGTTTATGAATTCCGCCTCGTCTTCCGTTCCTTTATACCTTTTATAACTGCTGCGAAGTGATCTCTGAAGCTCCCGGAGGTTTTCTTCTGAGCTTCCGGCAACAAAACTCCCGTTTATGTATTGAGTATCGGGGGCTCCGTGTTCGTAAAACAGAAAGATATCGGTATCTGTTTGCTGCATCTTGGAGAAGAGCGGGTATTTCATAAAATTATTCTGCCGGAAGTTAAGGAATTCGTTTCCGGATGATCTCTCAAAAGCAGCAGGAAAATATTCTTTGAAAACAACGGGCTGCTGCCGCCAGGCGGTAAGACAGTCTGAATTGTATCCGTGTCCGGCAAAAAAGATCATTTTGTCCAGCGGATTGCCCTTTCCTTCCGCATCATTACTCTCATTATGGGCATCTACTACTTTTTGGAGGTATTTCCTCATGGCCAGGTACGGATCACTTCCCGCCGTCATGCTTTTGGGTACCATAATACGACCCGAATACATAGCCGGATTGAGTTCCACCGGTCCGTCTGCCGTAAGGTTGTAGTAAAAATGCCGGCTGTTGACCGAGTCTTTGCAGATGAAACGGAATGTGAGATCCGGTGTATCGTAATAACGGTCCGAGGTTACCGACGATTCCGCCATGGGAAAAGTACTTTCATTCATTTTGAAGGCAGTGGTCATGAATTGCGCCTGCCGTACCCGTACCACAGGAATATCGCCAATCAGAACAAATCCTTCCAGCACCGGTTTTTTCTTTCTCAGGCTTGCGATCTGCGCCTTGACATCCTCGGGTTTATCCCATTGGGCCGAAAGAATGTATGTGCCCAGGCCTTCGGATTCCAGTACGGTACGGTACGCATTTATCTGATCCCTGCAGGCTTCGTAGGTTTTCTGATCCACAATGATAGCAAATGAGGTGGCCGCTTTGGGATTGGCTTTAATCAGTTGTACTTTGGGCGCAGCGCTAAGGGTACCGGCAACAAAAAGCAGAGCAAGGGAAATATATAGTTTAATTGCTTTCATTGTTATCTCATATAAGCGTTAAGTCTGTTGATTGTTTTGGTAATTTCCGAGGCCAGTTCAGGCTCCATTTGTGGACTATCTGCCAGAATCTGTCTACAGGAACGGACAATTTCCTGACGGTTAAAACTCCTTACGTACCATCCAAGTGCTTCGGCCACATCCATCCGTATGGTAAGCGGTTCCGAGGAATCTTTCAATAACTGAAGGGCATCGGGGGCAAGCAAGGGGAAGGGATTGTTGCGGAGCACCGAGATATATGTCTGGCGTGTCCTGAGGGGCGCGTTCCTGTCTATGAGAGCGCTCCAGCACGAGGCGAGCATGTTTTCGGCACTGTTTATCATGTTTTCCGATTCCTCACGGAACGATTCTTTATCATAAAGATAATCGGCCTTGTCAATGGCCTTGTCCAGCATTTTCCTGAAAACCGGAGTGCTCAGGTGGTGGGCGGAAAAGGTCACATTAAAGGCAATACGTTCGGACATATTGTCGCGTAAATAACTGTCCACCATATAAGGAATGAACTCGTTGAGCCCTACGCGTCCCATATAGTAAATGCCTTTGCGGCGGATGAACTCATACGGGTCGGTTACAGCATGCTTGAGTAACGTGGCGTAATTGCCGTCGTTGTAATGGGCCAGCAGGTGCATGCACTGGAGTCGTTGGGTATAATCCGGTGATGTGAGAAATGTTTCGAGCAACAGCGAAGACATTTGGGGGTATTCCAGTTCAAAAAGCTTATACAAAGCCAGAGATTGCAGGTCGGCCGGATAGTTGCCCTTGAGCACCTCCATCCAGTATCCGGTATCTGTGGCATGGAAATCGGGACGGTCACAGGTTGCATTAACCGTAAAACGATATGTGGGGTCGCCTATGATATGCGATTCCAGAATATTGATATATTTTGTCCATTCTCCTACACTGTATCCGCAGGCCAGAAGACCCATGAGATCGGTAGCCGATTTATCCTGAAGCACGTTTACTGAATTACCAAAGCAGGCAATGGTCTTGCCTCCGGCAAAAATATAGTTGCCCGCAATGTATTGGTCTTCCCTGAAATCTCCGTTGTAACAGGCGTCAAACACCACTACGCGCGGATTGGGAACGATCAGCGGAATATCTTCCAGCACAATGCCTGTCCTCAGATCGGCCAGTGAATCTTTTGCCTTTTGTTCAGGATCGTCCACTCCTGAGAACCATACACTGTCCAGTCCGAATTCCTTCATCAGTTTTTCTTCGGCCTGGGCACGCGTCATGGAGGTGCGCCGTTCCGCGCCTCTGAGGTAATCCCTGACTTTCAGACGGGCCGAGGCATAATAAGTGTCCTCGTCCGTACCCGGGGCGGCTCCGGTAAGGTATTGCCGGTCTGGGGTACCGTGTTCATGGAAAAGCATGAGGTCCACATCGGGGCGCCTCAGTTCGTCTGTGATCACGTCCTTGATGCTCTCGGGATACATGTAAAACATATAAAACCGGGCCCCGAGGGCGTCATTGAAAGCTGCGGGAACCTGTTCCCTGAGTGTGATGGTCTCGTCCTTCCAGGCTGACAGGCTGTTGGAGAACGAGCCTTCTCCCGTATACGAAACAACCCGGTCCAGCGGATTAACCGCTTCTTTTTCTGCCACTACTTTCTGCAGGTATTCCCGTATCTGGGCGTATCCCTCTTCTCCTTTAAGCGTTGGTTTTATACGCCCGCTGTAAATATCGCAGGTGATACGCTGGGGCGATGCGGCACTCAGATTATAATAAAACAAATTCGTCTGCACACTGTCGCGGGCAATGAAATCGAAACACATGTCAAAATCGTCGTAAAAACGATCCGACGGAACGGAAGACTCTCTCATTGGGAAGAGATCTTCATCCATTTTGAAGGCCGAGCAAAGATGTTGTGCCCGGCGGATCATGGGAATGGGAATATCGCCCAGGAAAACCGAGCCTTCCAGGTTGTAATTGGCATACAGATCTTTAAGAAGTGATCTGATCTGCTCCGGTGAATTCCATGTGCCGGATAGAATAAAAGTACCCAGGCCTTCTTTTTCCACAGCCATGCGGTAACTGTCAATTTGCGCGCGACAGGCTTCGAGAGTCTGTTCATCCACCACAATGGCAAACGTATGGTCTGTGGAACGGGTGGGATTAATAACATTATGCTGTGCCTTCAGGGGAAGACACAGCATAATAGCAATAAATAAAAAGGGGATCCTCATAAGTGAAACAGGAATGATTTAAAAATTAAAACCGAGGGTAAGCCCGGCAAAAATCCTGCGCGGTGCCTGAATCCTTGAGGCTTCTGTCACATTGCGCAGGTATTGTGCTTCTGCACCCAGGTACATGGCCACCTTGTCAGACACAGGGAAGGAAGCATTGACTCCCAGACCGCCCATGATATAATTGGCGGTCATCACAGCCAGGTCTCTTTCGTACATCAACTTAACTACCTGAGAATTGGCATCGGCCCCGTTATAGAGGAATTCGCCTCCCATGTTATAATTGAATCCCAGGTTTGCCTTGAGCAGGATGGTGCAGGTCTGGCTTGAGAAAGTTTTGGCACCGTTCAGTTCTCCGTACAGATTCTCGGCAGAGAAGGCAGAGTGGGGCAGTATGTATTCGTCTTCACGATTACTGTATATGCCTTTTATACCTGCCTTCCAGTCGTACCCGTTATCCTTACCGGCAAAGAAGTCGTATCCCAGAGTAGCGGCTGTAAATTCATAACGGCTGCGGATGAATTTGGCTATGGTCACCCATTGCTGCACTTCGTAGGTTTCGTCCAGTTCCTGTATGTATTCTATGCCGTCTGTATGGTTGACGTAAGCGTCTGCGTAGATTTTGCTTGTGTATTCATCTCCAAACAGCGCCTGAACGTTGCCGCCGTAAGTATTGCGCACGGTAGTTCCCATGCGTTCCGGTTTGGAAGGTGCCTGGATGACGTCCGTTACCCTGTAATTGTACTTGCCCTCGGCCAGAATGTGGAAATTTCCGTGATAACCGTACTGCAGTGCTCCACCTACCAGGTTCTGTTTGTAATAGAATGTCTTAAGAGAGCTCAGACTCCCTACCACAGCGGTGCTCCAGTTTCCAAGTCCCTTCATGAGGTATACACTCTGATCCTGTTGTGAATCGCTGTTTACGGGCACAGTACGTTCAAAAACGTTGCTGTAGGTACCTGACAGACCCAGCATATGATTCGTGGCCAATTTTACGACCAACGAGGGTATAACCGTTATACCGTATTTGTAAGAAGACGTTCTGGGGTCGATCTGTTTGGCCCCGGCTTTTGAAAAATAGTTGACGGTAGCACCCAGGGCTATACGGTCCCATAAGAAAGGAGTAGCAGCCTTTACGCTCATGTCGTAGGTCTGGATCTTCCACCAGCTGGTGTTGGGATCGGCTACGTAATAAGGCATGTCATATGTAGGATCGAGTAAAGTTGTATTGAATTTTGTGTTTTTCAGAGTGGTATTGGTATAAGTAAAATCACCCCAAAGACGGGTTTTGCCCAAGGTAAGGGCTCCGTTGGTGTTCACCACCAATTCACTCTGACTGTCACCCTGTTGTTGCAGTTTGTATTTTCCATCTTCCAGGTTGTATGAAAGAGAGAGCTGATTATAGTCGGCAAGAGGGGTAACGGCCATGCCTGCTGCATTGTCTGTATGGAACCACAGCGCGCCGGCTTTATTTAATTCAAGCTGTGAAGGGTGAGCCACCTCTTTTACCTGTGCCCGGGCAGCGGGTATGCATACCAATGCAATAAGTGAAGCTATTATATATTTTTTCATCGTATTCATTATTGACGGTTAGTAAATCATTTTGCCCAGTAATTCCATGAGGGGATATTTGCACCGTTACGGCGAACAAGGGCTGCAGCATTCACTTCAAAATCTTCGGAAGAGTTGTTGGTGTCAAAATAAATCACCCGGCCGTCTTCTTTTGTATCCTTGATCTTTCTGCTAACGCTCTTTCCGTTATAGGTAGCTCCGGTGTATGTTGCTCCTGCGTCAATAGCGACAGGCATACGTTTCTGGGTGACCTTGCTTGCGTTGTTTACCAGTTCGACACCATCCACAATCCAATCCAGCGGAATCTCCTTGGCCTGGGTACTGCTTCCCTGGGGTTGTACCCAGGTGTTCTGGTCTATATCTCCATCGGGATAGAAAATGCAATAGGCACATCCGAATACACTGGCCAGCCATTGGGTACCGTAAACGGTCCCGAACCGCAACTCCATGTTAACGGCATCCGGATTATCGGGGTTAACGGTCTGGTTATAAATGTGAGTTTCAAACTCCGCCCCGCTCAGATCAATGGATTTACCAGGGTTTCTGTTTGGATCGTTATGATCCAAAGCATTCTGGGCAATGATGAACGATTCTCCCGGTTCAATGGGATAGTTCCGGCCCTCTCCTGAAAGCGGAACCTGCCAGATTACACCAAAGTAAGCATAATTTTCGGGATGACCGTCGGGAACAATCCAGGTATAAGTGGTGGTACTGGCGGTTAACGGCAACAGGGTACCTATGCACAGTCCGTCTGCGTATTGTGTTTCTTCGCCGTTGTTATAGATTTCATAGAACTGGTCTTTGAAATAGTAGCCGGTAGAACCGTTATAATAGATCTCTTTCATTACCAGACCGCCGGTCTTGGAAACATTTACACTAATATCAAGGGTTTGACCGGTCTTGGTGATTGTCTGGTTTGCCAGGGTTCCGTTGTAAATGTAGTTGAACCCCTTATAACCTATCTCCCCGGTGGCTGTTATACTGTAAATTCCGGGGATCAGATCGTTAACAGACACATTCCCGTTGGCATCGGTCGTTTTGACAACCTCTATTTTATCGTTGAAATTAGAAAACTTTACCGAAAAGCTCCCGGGTCTGGGAATTTCAGATGATACATTGTCCGATGTGACTTTTATGTTGGTTGTGATAATGGTCACAGGCTGAACGTCTGCGACTTCTTTGAACTGTTCGCAGGAAATAAATGCCAAAAGGGCTGCAAGCGCAATATATTTTTTCATGATTCAGTCCTCCTATTTAATGTTTATTTTGAGATCAAATCCAAAGTAAAGCACATTGTCGCTCAGCAATTCGGTAAAGGACCCGGGATTCATTTTAGATTCATACAGAGGCCTGCTGTTAAACATGTTGTTGGCATAGAAAGATGCCGTAAGGAAGTCGCCAATTTCTTTGGAAATATTAATATTAAAAGTTACAGTGGGGAAATATTGTTCCACAACAAACCGGTTATCAGCTACAGAAGGCTTCATATAAGCGAATTCCGGATCGTTTATTTTCGAGGGGTCAAAGTTGTATACTTTACCGTCTTTATAAGAGATGTATTGCAGGAACATGGTGTCGTTCCCGTATTCTGTCCAGAATTTTTCCAGCCAGTTAACCTGTGTGGCCAGTGTCACCACGAACCCAATCTGAGGAATGTTGTGGGTTATACGCAAGGTGGAAATGAATCGGTCTTTGCAACGTGTATAAAGTCCCTCTTCGTAAATGGCAATGTGTTTTTCCAGTTTGTTCCCATCTGACTTTCCTTCGAAAGTATTGTTCTGGTCTTTGTAAACAGATTGCATATAAGCACCCGATAGGGTGAAAGCGGTGCGGATGGCGTCAAAACGGCCAAGGTCCAGGTCGAACTCAATACCGCGGTTATGCGAATAGATTGTGTTCAGCGGTTTGGAGTATGTAGAGAAGATGTTGTATGTCCTGTCTAGCATTGGCATGTAATTGCCTTCTGCATCCTTTACCGCATTGTATTTTGTATACTCAATCAATTGGAAACAACTCAGATCCTGACCCAGATCGTATCCGTTCTTCATGAGTTCATCGTATGCAGTTACAGAAAGACGGTATTTATCAAACAATTTGAGATCGAAACCTACTTCGGCCTTGCGGTTCTTGGCCACTTCCAGGTCGGGGTTTGAAGTGTCAAATACTCGGATGGTCGATACAATATCACCAGTCCCGTCGTAATAATAATTGTTGTAGTTGAAATAAGCCTTTTCCGGATAGAGGTAAATGGCTGTAGGTGCTTTGGCGGTAATACCCCAGCCGCCGCGCAGGGTGACCGTTCCGGAGAAGAGCTCGAGAGCTCCGTTCAGACGGGGTGCCAGCACCGTTTTACCGTTAATGTAATCAAAACGGGCTCCGGCCGTGATATTCAGCTCATTCTTTCCAAACGTCTGTTTGTAGGTGTCTTCCAGGAAAACACCTATCTGATGGATAAACGGAATGTCTTTGTATGCTCTCTTGCGATAGGAAGAATTGGTTCCCGATGCGCTTCGCATGGGGGGTTTGGTCTCGTCATAGACCTTTCCTTCACCCAGGTTACCGTCCGTTTTGTAATCCAGACCAAAGAGTATGTGGTTGTTCACATTTTGCCATCTCTTGTTGAAGTTGGCTGTGACCTTGGCATACCCGTTCAGTTCTTTCCCAAAGATATCGTAAGTGGAAAAATAGGTATAAGGCAGCATGGTGACGAAAGCGTCGCTTACCCCGGAAGGGATATTGGTGATCTTGTTCCCGTTGATATCGAATATGTCTTTATTGTAGGTGTTGGAAACCACAGCTCCGTCAGATACGCAGGTAGAGTGCAGCGACTCGGCATTGGTCAGCAATTCAGATACGGTATTTCGTTTATCTGCATAACTGAACGAAAGGCTGTAGTTCAACGATTTCAGCCAGCCTTTCTGGATATTCCAGGTCCCGTGACTGTTCAGACGCAATCCTTTTTCTTCTCCGCGGGTTGAATACTGACTGCGTTGATCGTCGGGGTTCTGTTCCCGGGTGTCCTTCCGGAAATTCAGATCGAGTGAAGTATTGGTATTGAAATTTTCTCCGAATGTTTTGCTCCAGAGCCCTTTAACGTTGAAACGCTGGTAGTAGGCATAGGCTTCATAAAGCCGGACAGTACTGTAGGCATAATCTCCGCTCAGGTTCATATATCCGGCGTTTCCACCCATAGAGAAACCTTTGGAAGCCGAGGCCTGATATGTATTGGGATTGGCTTTCAGGCGAATGCTCAGGGGGTCCTTTCCGGCTTTTGATTTTACTATTACGGCGCCGGTAGTAAGGTCTCCGTACTGGGCAGAAGGAATACCGCGGATCACCTCAATGGATTCGATATTGTCGGTAGACAGTCCGCGAATATCCACCCCGGAGGTTGTTTCACCAGCTCCTCCGCTGATAGATGCAGCCAGTGTCTGCAAATTAGCGTTATTGGAAATGGGGGCGCCGTCCACAATAATGGATGTTCCCAGGCTGTTCATCTCGGCTCCGTAAGTTGAAGACGATCCTATTCCGTCGAATGTAGAACGCAGGGTAATGGAAGTACTGCTTGACAAGGTGGGGTTAACAATGGCCCCCCCGGGCAGCAACGCCATGACATCTGCAATGGAACTTGTTTGAAGGTGGTCCATTGCCTGCCTGGATATGTTCGACGCGGTAGCCTGTCCGGCTCTGCTTTGTGTAGCGGTTACCGTTACTTCTTCCAGACGGAAGTTTGCCGTAACCATTTCGAATGAATACTCATGGGTCTTTCCGGCCGTAACTTCAATTTTCCGTTCAAGGGTTTCCATGCCCACGAACTGAATGGTTAAGATAGAGGGACCCGGTTCAACCTGCTTGAATTCAAAACGTCCCTCTTTATCTGTTGTAGTGTGCTGTTGTGAAGGAGACAGGATTACAACGGCAAATTCTACGGGGACATTGGTTCCTTGTTCCAAGACCACACCTCTTACCGATGCGTTATTGGCGCTTCTGTTTTGGGCAGTGGCGGCCAAAGACATCAGCAGGAGGCATAGAATAGCAACCAGACGTGATTTTTGCATAATGTCAATGTTTTAGGTTAATTGTTTTTATTGAGTCTTTTGATAGTTTTTTCCAGTTCGAGTTTTGCGACTGCTTCTTTTTCTGTGGATGCAATCTTTCTGCACTGTTCCACTATATAGTCTTTCCGGTACGAGTGGGTGTACCATCCGAGTGTCTCGGCAATCAGAACGCGCATTTCCGTATCTTCACTGTTTTCCAGTTGGACAAACAATTGCTCAAGGTATTGCGGCTGGCACATGTTTCTCTGTGCCTTAACGGTAAATACTTTGTTTTTACGGGTTTCCGAAGAATCCGACAGGGCCATGAATTCTTGCTGCTCATTTTGAGCATTGGTATTAATATTTTCTTTCACCTTATTGAACCGTTCTGCAGAAGGATAGTACGGATTTAAAGCATAAACCTGCTCAAGGCATTCAATAAGTTCATTGGCAGGATACTGTGTAACGACATAATTCAGTTGGAAAGCGATACGGGCGGGAGTGGTGGGGTTCATGAAGGTATTCACCACAGATTCCATGAGCAGGGGTGAACCGTTCCTGGCTGCGTAGAGTGCCGCCATGCGCTGGAGCAACTCATAGGAATCTTCCAGTCCGCGTATAATTGCCTGGGGAAGATACCGGTCTGCATACCTCATAAGGGACATGAAAGCCTGGAGCCTGACTATTGGACTCTCATCGGTTGATTCCATCTCGAGCAGGTCCTCAGGCGCGACGGCCTTGTTGGCTGTCAGCATTTTCATGCCCAGTGCGCGAAACTCGGGATACTTGTTTTCCAGCATAGAGCGCCAGAACTTATTGTTATTTTTCTCTTTCACGATATCGCGGTCCAGGTTGGTTCCCGGGTAGTCGTTAGAGAAATGAAAAGTGGCATCGCCTATCAGATGTGATTCCAGCGTCATTTGTCCCTTCGCCCAGTTGCCCACACAAACGCCTGCGTTAAGCAACCCTGTGAGTTCATTGGTCCAGGTATCCTGAAGGGTGTTTACACTATTGGCTTTTACCACAAGCGTCCGGCTGTCTTTATTGAAAGGATAGTATCCGGCTATGTAATCGTTCAGGTGGAAAGAGCCGTTAAAACAGGCGTCCAGTAAAATGACTTTGGCACCTGCACGGAATCCGTACAGATCGGGAATATTGATATCCATCGAGGCCGAAAACAAACTGTCCTCCTTAGTGATAGCAGGGTCGTCCCATCCCTTGAACCAGTTTTCGGTTATATCGTAATTTTCCAGGTAGTAAGCCTTTGTCTTGACAGTGTCGCGGGCATCGCGTATCTTGCCCCGGAAGAACATCTTTGCATAGTCTATATATTGAGAAGTAACGCTGGTATTGGGATTCCCGTTCAGCAGCTGCGCGTCTTCAGATCCGTGATGATGTAAAATAGCCAGATCGATATTCTTATCTGACAAAGCCCCAAGTAACCTGGTCTTGATAAAAGGATCGGCATCGAAATTGATAAAGTGAAGTTGAGCCTCGGGCCTTTTACCTAAAAAAGGAAAATGTTCCTTAAGGGCCCAGCTTTCATCAATCCGGGCGCTGAAAGATTCCGAATTGTATCCGTGACCTGCAAAATGCAGTATGTCATTCATTTTTACTGTCTGCTTTTTTTGAAGGGCCGCTTTGGTAAGGAAAGCACCAATGGCTTCACAGGAAGTCACGCCGGGGATAGCCGGTGCTTTAATGCGCGATGAATAGATATCACACGCAATATACTGCGGGGAGTCTGCTCTCAGGGAGTAGTAGTGATATAGGGTGGAATCGGGGTCCTGACCCAGGTAATCAAATGATAAATCAAAATCGTCATAAAACCTGTCCGAGGGTACAGAAGATTCCTTCCGGTCCCTTGTCTGGTCCATTTTAAATGCGGTGGTCAGATGTTGGGCATCGCGGATCATGGCAACAGGAATGTTTCCAATGAGAATGGCTCCTTCCAGGTGGTTGTTCAGATACTCATGTTTGAGGGCGGTGCGGATTGAGTCGGGATGTTGCCAGCGGTCAATAATAAGGATGGTTTCTTTTCCTTCTTCACGAATGGCGCTCAGGTACAGATTAATTTCTGCCGATAAACTTGAATGGGTTGTCTTGTCCACAACAACGGCAACGGCAGGTTTCCATTGTGCGGCATGTAAAACAGAGGTAGCTACGACTACGGCAATAAATAACAGAATGGTCTTTCTCATGTTATAATATTATAAAGTACAAATCTAGGCAAATAAACAACAGTTCTTGTTTTTTTAGCGACTTGCAAAGTAAAGTAAGAAAAATGCATAAAAAAATCCCTGTTTGAAGGGATTTTCAACAGTTAACCAACATTCTGTTATTTCATTTCATCAACCAGACCTTTTATGTCCTCCTTTGTAATCTCACCCGTAAGGTAGATAATGTTGAATTCACTCCCCTCCATGGCACAGATATACATATCGGTAACGATGTCTTTGTTTTTTGATACATAGATCACGCATTTTTCATTACCATCTTCCATTTCCATCAGCGTTTCGAAAGTACCGGCTTTAATCAGCTTTTCGAAATCATTCCGCATTTCGGTGACATATTTAGGATTTTCAGTTGAAAGAATATAAAGTCCGGACAGATTCTTTATTATTCTGGAAATGTTGACATCCCCTGTGATGTTGATTTCATCGCCGTCATCGATAAGCGAAAACATGGAAGGAGAAACATATACTTTGGTCATGCCTTCGTAGGCCGAGTATTTTTTGTAAAACTGGCTTTGTCCGTAGGAAAATACGGCAATGGCCGTCATGACTGTAAAAAGAACTAATTTTTTCATTTTTTCTTGATTTCTATATATTTATTCAAATTATTTGCCTTAGATACAGACTGGCTTGTTTCATCCACTTTCTGTATTCCCTTGTTCATAACCTGCGAAACATAAAGCAAAACCCTTTCTGTTTCGCGGTAAGCATCATCCACATTGGTGAAGGTGTCCGCAAGTACGACGGACTCTTTCTTGCCGTAAGGTATCGTTACGGCAACGGTAACAATCAGCGCGACACAAGCTGCAACAGAGGCTAACCTTAATACAAGCCTTAATTTCCCGTGCATTTTCATTGCCGGTTGCGCAGCTTCTTCCTCTTCTGCTGCAAGCGCATCTATGGTGGCAGACAATCTGGTTTCCAGATCCGCAGGAACTTCTATCTGTTCGTAATAGCGATCTATTGTCTCTTTCATTTTATCTGCTTTCATAAGGTTCGTATTTTAAGTATTGCTCTTTGATATATCTGGTGGCTCTGCTTAGTTGTACCCTGATGTTAACGGGACTCATCCCGGTTATCTCTTCTATTTCCTGGAGCGAAAAATCGCTGAAATGGCGGAGCCTGAATACTTCTTTTTGTTTTTGGGGCAGTTGTTCGGCTATATGTGAGATCAGTTCCATTTCGTTCCGTGAATCCAGTTGGACCGTTGTATCTTTTCCCTGTTCGTTTTCTACTTCCGAGGTTTTGTATCTCGATGCTTTCCGGGTTGCGGACCGCAGTTTGTCAAGGCAAAGATTTCTTATAAGTGTGGCCGCATAGGCTTCGAAATTCCGGATTTCACCCAGACTGTCTCTCATTTTCCAGAGCCTTACATATACATCCTGTACCACATCTTCCGCATCCTGACTGCAATTCAGGAACCTGTAAGCTGTCCTGTACATTTTGGCATGGTAGGGCAAAAAGATTTTTTTAAATGTCTCTGAGTCCATTGCTGCTTGAAATGGCCGTATCAGCTACAAAATTATCTATTTTTTCGATTTTTCTTTCTGTGGTGAAAGCGATCAGTATCAGCGATAAGGTTATACATACGATCACCAGCAGTGGCATGATGCATTTTTTCATTTCTGTATTATTTAGCTTTTTTCAATATTATCCGAGACCAGTTTGCGAACATCGTTAAGCTCAATTTTCCCGCGAATGGTAATCAGACAGGGTTCATTGCCCGTGCTCACGATTACAAGCTGTGAGATGTGTTTTTTGTTCATCTTTGCAAGTACCCTCAGGTTTTCTGATTCGTCCGAAACTTCTGTAAGCAATACAAGGCCGGTTTCGGGAGATTTGCCCACGGCTTTGCGGAATGCCTCCTTAACCTGTTCGTCGCATGATTCCAGTGATAAAACCGAAATGGAACGGATGTCTTTCATGAAACGGGTTTCTTCGTCGTCGGAGAGTGCGGTAGCCAGTTTCATGAGAAAACTGCCTACGTCAACACGTTCTACATTGGCTTTGTGGGAGAACCGTTTGTAAATTTCTTCGTAACTGTTTTGTGCCTGTACCAGAGCGAATGCACATAATGTCAAAAGAAGTGTCAAAATAAATTTTTTCATATTGTCAGATAAATTATGTTTACATCTAATAGACGTAATGCTCCAAAAAATGTTACGTCTGTTTTTTTAATCCTTAACTTTGTGCACATGAAAATTCTTGTTTTAGGATCGGGCGGCAGGGAGCACGCCCTTGTTTGGAAACTGGCACAATCTGCCCATGCCGATACCATTTTTGCTGCTCCGGGTAATCCCGGGATGAAGAAAATAAATACCAAAAGTGGACCTGTTATTACTATTCCGCTGGAGCTGAACGATTTCGAAAGCATAGGCAAAGCAGTGCTTGGTCATGGAATCGATCTGCTGGTTGTGGGTCCCGAGGAACCGCTTGTCAAAGGATTGAGAGATTATTTCGAATCGATTCCCGCATTGCATGCCGTTACAGTGGTAGGTCCCGGAAAAGAAGGAGCCCGCCTGGAAGGGAGCAAGGATTTTGCCAAGCAGTTCATGGAGCGTCACAGTATTCCTACTGCATCATACAAAACATTCACTGCCGGAGAATACGAGGCAGCCTGTTCATTCCTCAATACGTTAAAACCTCCTTACGTCCTTAAGGCAGACGGACTGGCTGCCGGAAAAGGCGTACTTATTCCCCTTACCCTCCAGGAGGCCACACAGGATCTTAAGGAACTTATGGCGGGCAAATTCGGAAAAGCAGGTGATAAAGTGGTCATAGAAGAGTACCTGACCGGAATTGAAGTGTCGGTTTTTGTACTCACGGATGGAAAAAATTATAAAATTCTTCCTGAGGCAAAAGATTATAAGCGTATTGGCGAACATGACACAGGACCAAACACCGGAGGCATGGGAGCCGTGTCTCCCGTTGTTTTTGCCGATGCCGTGTTCATGGAAAAAGTGGAAGAGCGCATTGTAAAACCCACTATCCGCGGGCTTGCTGCAGAAGGAATCGATTACCGGGGCTTTATCTTCTTTGGCCTGATGAATTGCCAGGGAGATCCTTATGTTATTGAATACAATGTACGCATGGGAGATCCCGAGACCGAGGCCGTCATGCTGAGGCTCAACGGAGATCTGGCCATGGCCTGCCTTTCTCTTGGTACGCAAAGTCTGGACACTGTACCTCTCTCTGCCGGAGATATGGCAGCCGTAACAGTGGTTTGTGTTTCCGGAGGATATCCCGATGCTTATAAAAAAGGATATCCGATATCCGGATTGGAGAATGTGGCCGGAGTTACTGCTTTTCACATGGGAACAGCAGACCAGTCGGGATTGGTGACGGCAGGAGGAAGAGTATTGGCACTATCTGCCCTGGGAGCAGATCCCGAGGAGGCCCGCCGGTTTGTATACGGTCAGATTCAACGAATATCCTTTAACGGTATATACTATAGAAACGATATAGGTCTTGATCTTTTAGAATACGGTAAGTGATAACATGATCAACTTTATTCGACGCAGTTTTATTGGTGCCACTTTTTTTACCGTAATCCTTCTGGGGATTTTCTGGACCCTTTATGTAAGTGGGCTGGCAGAAAAACCGGAATGGTACCAATACGTACTGTCCCCGGTTTTCATTCTGGCTACCTGCATTATGCTTGCTTTTCTGAACGACCGGTTTTCCCTCTTCCCCGAGAGAACCTATTGGATAATGGTCTGCTACGCCGGAATCACCTGCTGCTTCCCTTATGTATATTCATTCTCCGCATCCTTTTCCTCGGCGTTCCTTATTTCCCTGGCACTCTTTTCTCTGGTTTACTCTGCGTTAGTCCAGGCCACCCGGGTGGGTCCCTTCATGACGGCTTTTTTCATCACCTGTGCGGGGCTGATCCATTTTCCGGCCTTTTTCTTGTTTGTCCCTTTCTTAATCAGCTTTCTCAGGCTGGCCAAAGTATCTCCCAAAGACATCGTGGCATTTGCCGGAGGGATTATTACGCCCCTTTCACTGGCATTCTTTGTCGTCTGGTTCCGTGGAAATGATCCGTGGCAATACTTTCTGGAGATTGTGAACCATTTTTCCGAATGGCATTTTTCGGTTGCCATTAATGAATATCCTTTATCGGGAATTATCCTGGTCTCTTATATAACCTTTCTGGTGCTTTTTGCCTTTTACAGGCTACTGTTGCATGCCGAGGTAACCACAACAGTCATTACATCTCGTTTTTACGAAACTCTTTTCTGGATTCTTTTGTGTTCCTTAGTAGTTATTGCCGGATATCCCTCTTACAGGAGTTCGTTCATTCCGTTAATACTTTTACCCGTTTCAATCCTGCTCACCTCGTTGTTTGTAGACAGAAGATCTGTCTGGGCATACGTCCTTCTGTTTTTTCTATACCTTTTGCTGGCAGGACATTATGTGCTCAGTAACTATTTTCCGGGACTGTTGAGCGAGTAGTTGTGAATACTGTGTGATGCCGATGGGAGGTATTTAATACCGTACCATCCTATCTGGAGCGAAATGAATGCCGTAACAATAAGGAGGTAAAAAAGCTTTTTGGATCTGGTATTTGTCTTTCTTGTCTGAAGGTAAAGCAAATATAGCAGCCAGGTTATGGCAGCCCAGGTTTCTTTCGGATCCCAGCTCCAGAAATCCCCCCATGCCTGTTTTGCCCATATGGCGCCAAACAACATTCCTATAGTAAAGAAAGACAGTCCTGCCTTGCAGAGGTTATCAATGGCCGGCAATACATCAGAGGACGGTTTTACAAGTCCGGTTATTGCCAGTAAAAATGCAGAAGCGAACAGCGCGTAGGAAAAAATATAGACTGTAACGTGCGGGATAAACCAAATGCTTCTCAAGACAGGCATCAGTGTCTGATTATGAATTTCCGGTCTCAGCAGATTGATAAGTGTAAATACCAGAGCCAGTAAAGTGGAAAACGAAAGGATCCATTTGTATTTCCAGCGCAGGTAAGTAATAAGACCCGCAATGGAAAGAAAAAACGAATACCACAACCTGGTTTCTCCCATTGTCACCAGGGGCGGACGGTTAAGCGAGATCCACAAAGCCCCGATAAATATTCCGTAGATAATAATGCCTCCAACATAAAACAATAGGGCAGTTCTGCTGGTTCCCTTCGCTTTAAAAGCGGCAACAGAACCTGCCGACCAGGCAGCCAAAGCCAAAACGGCAAACCATATGAAATGATCCCAGGTCATCTGAAAAAAGATTTTACGGCTGCAGCCAACATCAGCAGTATTCCTGACAGAACCAGCCATCTCCACGGTTGCCGGGTGTACATGATAATACAATAAGGCATTCCGTCTCCCCGGTCATCTCCGTAGTCAGACAGGTATAACTGATATCCCTTGAAAGTTGCCGGGTGGTTTACCCGTAACATTTTATCCACAGTACGGTTTTCGTCGTGCAGTTCAATTTGTGCCCTGTATTCCAAAGGTTCCCCGCCGGGATAGGTATCAACATGAAAATCGGTGAGTATTAACTCAAAAGGTAACGGGGCTCCCGAAAAACCATCTTTGTGTACTATAAGTTGCCCGCTGTGGCTGTCTGCCTCTCCAAGCACACCGGCAAACAAAGCCAGCCATAGCCCAAAACAGGCCAGGGAAGGTTTCCTGAACAGGGCCGAGGCAAGCACAACCAGCAACCACAAGAGAGCAGCTACAAAAGGCCATGTACGGGTAAAGGGATACCCGGCCGGCATGAAACCCTGCACAAGGCAGACGGCCAATACTAAAGCCAGCGCAATAACAATATGGGTTATGGAAGAAAGTTTTTTGGCTCTCCAGCCGATAAAGATAATGACCAGGCCCGCCAACACATTTACCGGAAAAGCAAACCAGTGGGGATTGATGATCATAACGAACGTTTTGAGGTACCCAGCGGAATCGAACCGCTGTACTCGGTTTTGCAGACCGATGCCTAACCACTCGGCCAGGGTACCAGATCAGGGCTGCAAAGTTATAAAAATTTTTCAAATAGCCTTGCCAATTCTTCCAAATACATTTTATCTGTATTATCAAACGTTTCCAAACGTTCTGAATCGATGTCGAGTATGCCTGCGAACTCACCGGATGTATTTTTTAACGGGACCACGATCTCGGACCTGGAACGGGAATTACAGGCAATATGTCCCGGGAATTCTTCCACGTCGGGAACGACAATGGTCTCTCCTTTCTTCCATGCGGTTCCGCAGACTCCCCGGCCAAAAGCAATACGCGTACAGGCAGGTGGCCCCTGGAACGGCGCAAGGATGAGCTGGTTTTTTTGTTTGTCTACCAGGTAGAAGCCTACCCACAGGAAATGGAACGTTTCTTTTAACAGCGCTGCCATATTGGCCAGGTTGGTCACGGTCCCCGATTCGGGATCTATCAGTGAGGCTGCCTGACGGGCTGTCTCTTCGTACATTCTTTCTTTTGGCGTCATTTTCTCCTGCTCGTTGGCCAGCAATGTCTGGTAAATCTTCAGACAGACATAAGAATCGGTGGCTGCGTACTGTAATTGGGCTTCGGAAAGAGGGAAGGTTTCCCAATTGGTTGTCTGTTGCGTTTTGGACACTCGTTTCCCCAGTACGATGGCAGAGAGTTTACGTACGCTTTTTTCTACAATTCCGTATCCCTGTGCCATATCCTGCAGGTCGGTGAAACCGCCTGGAGTGAAAGGAGTATATTGCTGCAAACCAATGATATCGTCTCTAACGGCCGCTCCCACTTTGATGACCGATGGGTTGGACAGGAATGATGCCAGGTTTTCCGGTAATCCCAATTTATTCAGATGAATAATAAACGACATTTCTGCAGTAGACAATTGTAAAATGGCCGGACGGTACATTTTACCGGCAGAAAAACGTGGTTTTGTTTCTGTGTCAAAGCCAACAGCATCAGAGGAAGAAAGGTATTCAACCGCTTTATCCAGCTGTTTTTGAGTTGTGACTACCTGTATATTTCCGTTAAGCGTTACGTAAGACAGATTGTCAATGGCTTTGTTGTCAATGGTCGATGCAAACATTGAGTAATGGGTATATTGTTAAGTCAGCGGGAACATTCGAGTTAATTGTAATGCGGCAGGGCGTGGAACGAAATGCTGCCACGCGGTCGTCGCGCAGTAGGCGGTAAACCAATTTTGCCGTTTCCTTCTGGGGCTGTAAGATCTCAACAGTGGGATCGATCAGATGCCGGTATACATACTGGCCGTTTTCCCTGAAATTCCTGAGCATATTGAGCGATTCAACAATCAGCCCCTCATATTTTGCCAGGGATCCTTCGCCTAAAACAAGGTATTTGAGCGGGGAACGGTTGCCTTTTCTTAGTTGTTCCACCAGTGAGGTAATACTGTAACGTATTTTGTTCTCTATAGAAAGCACTTGCATGTATGAAGGTTCATAGCGCGATCCGCTGTAGTTGATCTCCGTCCTGGAATAATTAAAGAAATACACCGGAATGAGTTCAGTGAATATTGGATAGTCCGGGTCATCGAGTGAGGGTGTAATTGCTGGTGAATAGTCCTGTACGGCTACGTAAGCATTCCTTGACAAAGGTCTGTATCCGCCGGCACGAATGGTTGCACCCGGAGCCAGTACTCCAACAGTCAAGGATTTGTCCTTATTGTTGTCCTGTGCTTTTTCAATTATTGACTGCATATGGAAAATCCCTTCGTTCAATACGCTGACCGCTTTTATTCCCAATTTACTGTCTTCCACCAGGTGGCGAATGTCTTCCATTGCATAAATGGAAACGCTGTCACTGGCAATAAGTAATAATTTGGCCGGCATGCATGTGGAATCCTGCCGCATCAGGCCGGACAGGTTGCGGATCGTCTGGATTCTAATGGAGTCAGGGACAATGCGCCGGTAGGAAAGACAAAAATATTCGCCGGCAAAATCTTTGATTCCGTCTGCACCTTCATTTCCGGTAATATTGTCATAGGCATCGAGATCGAGCAGTGTTTCGATTATGGAGAGACAGTTTTCATCTGTTCCGTATATGCCCAAAGGATACAACTTCCTGGAAGACTTGTAGGCATTACGGTTTAGATACCATGGAGAGTTTTCATCTGAGAGCACTTCGGTCACTATTGGCAGACGGGGTGCGGGTTCCGGATTATCCCGGTTGCAACCGCACCTGCTGAAAAGCAGGAGAATAAGTACGCAAATGAATATGTAGGCACCGGCTCTCATTATAAGGTATAGGAAAAAGTACCGTAGGGGCTTTTAATAGTTACATGTCCCTTGTCGGATGCTTCTACGTATCCTGTCACCTTTGCTTCCAGGTTGAATTGTTGTGCTATGGAAATAACAGTCGGGGCGGCTTCGCGGGGAACATACAACTCCATCCGCTGTCCCATGTTGAACACCGTGTACATTTCCTCCCATGAGGTACCGCTCTGTTTCTGTATGATCCTGAAAAGGGGTGGAACAGGGAAAAGATTGTTCTTAACAATATGCAGATTATCTGTAAAATGCAAGATTTTGGTTTGTCCGCCTCCCGAACAGTGCACCATACCGTGTACCGATTCCCGGGACCATTCAAGGATGGCATTAATAACCGGAGCATAGGTACGGGTGGGGGAGAGTACCAGTTTTCCATAGGTAAGGCCGGTTTCCGGTTCAATATCGGTAAGCCTGGCTGAACCCGTATATACAACCTCCCGGGGTAGGCCGTTATCATAACTTTCCGGGAAAGAGGACGCAAGAATTTTTGAAAATACATCGTGACGGGCACTGGTGAGCCCGTTACTGCCCATTCCTCCGTTGTAGGAGTCTTCATAAGTTGTCTGCCCGTAAGAGGACAGGCCCACAATGACGTCACCCGGTGCTATCCGGGCATTGTCAATGACATCATTCCTTTTAATACGGGCGCATACGGTACTGTCCACAATAACGGTTCTAACCAGATCACCCACATCTGCCGTCTCACCTCCGGTAAGTTCTATCCGCAGCCCCAATGAGGCCATCCGATCACAGAATTTACGGCTTCCGTTAATGAGTGCAGCAATTACAGGACCTGGAATGAGCCTTTTATTTCTCCCTATGGTCGAGCTCAGTAACATGTCTGTGGTAACACCAACACACAGGAGATCGTCTGTATTCATTACAATGGCATCCTGTGAGATGCCTTCCCATACGCTCATGTCTCCGGTCTCTTTCCAATAACAGTAGGCCAGGGAAGATTTGGTGCCGGCACCGTCTGCATGCATGACCAGACAATATTCGGGATCGTTGGTCAGTACATCCGGGATTATCTTGCAGAATGCATAGGGGTATAATCCTTTGTCTGTTTCAGATAACGCGGCGTGAACCTCTTTCTTTGAAGAAGACACACCGCGTTGTGCGTATTTGCCGGCTTCGGTATTATTCATAAATATTATTATCTGAGGAACAGCAGTTCCCTGTATTTAGGCAACGGCCACATTTCGTCATCAACGACCATCTCAAGCTTGTCTGCATAGATTCTGATCTCATTCATGACAGGCAGCACATTGTTGCAATATTCAACGGCCCTTTCGGACAGCGAAGGCACTAAATTAGCCTTTTTTCTTGCTTCAACCAATTTATGCACCAAACTTCTCAGTTCGTTTACATAGGTTGCCACTTTACGGATGGCTTTGAGTTGGGTGGAGGCCAGTTGTTCATATTCTTCCTGTCCGAACACTTCCTTAAGGCCTCTTACGTTTTCGAGCAATAGATTTTCGTGACGTATGGCAGTGGGTATGAAATGATTTATTACAAGGTCTCCTGCTACACGGGCTTCAATTTGTAATTTCTTGACGTACATTTCGTTGCGAACTTCAAACCGTGATTCAAGCTCCCTCTCAGTCAGAACGTTGCTTTCTTTCATCAGTTGTACAGTAGACGGTTCAAGGAGCGAGCGGAAAGCCCCCGGAACATCGTTGATACCGCGAAGTCCCCGGCGTGCAGCCTCGGCCTGCCATTCTGCGCTGTAACCGTTCCCCTCAAAACGAATATCTTTGGATTCCTTCACGAACCGGCGGATAATTTTCATGAGGGCGTCTTCTTTGTTAAGTCCGGAGGCCATCTCTTTATCCACGAGTGTTTTGAAACGAGTCAACTGTTGGGCAACGGCTGTGTTCACGAACATCATGGCCGATGCACAATTGGCCGATGAGCCTATGGCTCTGAATTCAAAACGGTTTCCGGTAAAGGCAAAGGGCGAGGTTCTGTTCCTGTCTGTGTTATCGGGTAAGATCTCGGGTACCATGGATACAATCTTGAGGATGGCCTGTTTGCTGCTGTTTTTGCTCAGGGTGCCTTCATTCTCAATCAGTTCCAGTAATTCGGTAAGGGTACTGCCCATGAACATGGAAAGGATGGCGGGAGGCGCTTCGGAACCGCCCAGCCGGAAGGAATTACTTAACGACGCCACCCCGGACATAATCAAAAAATGATGTTCGTAAATGGCCCGCATGGTACAGGCTATAAAACTGAGAAACTGAAGGTTATCCTCCGGTGTCTTGCCGGGAGAAAATACATATACGTCTTTATTGGTACGCAGACTCCAGTTGCAATGTTTTCCGGAACCGTTAATTCCGGCATAAGGTTTTTCATGAAAAATTACCTTGAGGTTATGCTTTTTAGCCAGTTTCCGCATTACCATCATGATCATCTGGTTGTGGTCGATGGCCAGGTTGGCTTCCTCGTGGTACGGGGCAAATTCAAACTGGTTGGGGGCCACTTCGTTATGTCGTGTCTTAATGGTTACGCCCAATTTATAGGATTCGGTCTCGAAATCCTTCATAAACGCCATGACGCGGGAGGGAATATTTCCAAAATAATGATCTTCGAGTTGTTGGTCTTTTGCTGCCGTATGTCCCTGAAGAGTGCGGTCGCACAGCATCAGATCCGGACGTGCCCGGTAGAGGGAGAGGTCAACAACAAAATATTCCTGTTCAATGCCGTACAATACATCAACACTCTTTGTTTCGGGATCGAAAAAACGGGCTACTTCCGTTGCCGCTTTATCTATAGCCTGTAACGATTTAAGATGTGGCGTCTTTATGTCCAGCGCTTCTCCTGTGTAAGAGACAAAAATTGTGGGGATACAAAGGGTCTGATCCATAATGAAAGCCGGCGAACTCGGGTCCCAGGCAGTATAACCACGGGCTTCGAAAGTATTTCGCAACCCTCCGCTCGGGAAACTCGAAGCATCGGGCTCCTGCTGGATGAGAGCTTCTCCCATGAACTGTTCAATGGCACATCCTGACTGGGCAGGTTTGACGAACGATTCGTGTTTTTCTGCAGTGGCTTCGTTTAATGGATGGAACCAATGGGTGTAGTGTGTTACACCGCGTTCCATAGCCCAGGTACGCATACCTTCGGCTATCTGAGTAGCAACGCCTCTGTCGATGCGTTCTCCATTTTCAATGGCCTTAACAACAGCGTTGTAAGCCACTTCCGGGAGGTAACTGCGCATCTTCTTCAGGTCAAAAACATTTTGCCCAAAAAAACTCGATACGGGTTTTGTTTCTACGCAATATCTTTCAATCTTATGGGCTGAGAATTCAGATAGTGCCTTTTGTCTGAACGTTGACATTTATTGATGTTTTTTATTGGCCGCAAAAATATGAAAAAAAAAATTGAGTATCCGTTTGATTTCAAATGTAGTTAAAATATAAACAAATTTTGTTTATAGTTTGAAGAAAGGTCTATATTTGCGGATTATTTTTAACAAATCAAAACAATTATGTTAGGCATATCTGAATTGTCCAAAAAAATGCCGGCTTCACCTATCCGTAAGCTGGTCCCTTTTGCCGATGCAGCAAAGAAACGCGGAACTAAAGTCTACCATCTGAATATCGGACAACCCGATATTGATTCTCCCAAAGAGGCTATCGATGCAGTGAAGAATACAAAACTGACCCTCGTATCTTATCCGCACTCTGCCGGTATTGAATCATACCGCAAAGGCCTGGCCGGATACTACCGGAAAGTTGGCATCAATCTTTTCCACGACGAGATCATTGTGACAGTGGGCGGTTCCGAAGCCCTTCAGATAACACTCAATATTTGTTGTAATCCGGGTGACGAGGTAATCGTTTTCGAACCTTTCTACACAAACTACAACACGTTTGCTCTTATAGCCGGTGTTAAATTTGTTCCCATTCCAACCTCCATTGAATCGGGATTTGCCCTGCCGCCCATGTCCGAGATAGAAAGATACATTACTCCCAGAACTAAGGCCATTTTGCTTAACAATCCCGGAAATCCTACCGGAACATTATACTCCCGCGAAGCGATCCTCGAAATTGGAGAGATAGTCAAGAAACATAATATCTACCTTCTTTCGGACGAAGTATACCGCGAATTCTGCTATACAGATGAACCCCATTTTTCCTGTATGAACATTCCTGGTGCTGAACAAAATGTGGTTCTCATTGACTCTGTATCCAAACGCTATAGCCTCTGCGGCGTTCGCATTGGTTGCATAGCCTCTCATAATAAAGAACTGATGAGCGGTGTACTTCGTTTTGCACAGGCCCGCCTTTGCGCTCCCGCTCTGGGACAAATTGCCGGAGAAGGTGCCCTTGCTACCCCAAAAGAATACTTCGATGCCGTTAAGGCGGAGTACATTGCCCGCCGTGATTACATGGTAGAGAGACTTAATAAAATGGAAGGCGTTTACTCCCCATTACCCATGGGAGCTTTCTATACTATTGCCCGTCTTCCCATTGACGATTCCGATAAGTTTGCCCAATGGCTGCTCGAAAGCTTCAGTCATAACGGCCAGACTGTGATGGTTGCCCCGGCTGCCGGCTTTTATGCCACCAAGGGAAAAGGCACCAACGAAGTACGTATTGCCTACGTCCTCAAAAAGGACGATCTCAAAAATGCAATGGATTGCCTGGAGGTCGCCCTTAAAGAATACCCCGGCCGCACCCTCTGATCCCCTGCGCACTGCACACGGGCCATTGCACCGGGCCACTGCACCGGGCCACTGCGCACTGCACACAATTGAATAAGAGAAACAATAAAAAGATAGAACCCCGGCATCGTCCGGGGTTCACCTTCTTAAAACAAAAACTCCTGTATTGCTGATAACCAAAGTTATATATGTCAATATTTTACACAATAATTCTGTTGGTCGTTTCCAACGTATTCATGACATTTGCCTGGTACGGACACCTGAAATTCAACTCAATGTCCTGGTTCCATTCCCTGCCGCTGATTGGTGTGATTCTGATCAGTTGGGCAATCGCTTTTTTTGAATACTGTTTTCAGGTTCCGGCTAACAGAATAGGGTACATAGGCAACGGTGGCCCTATGAACCTTATTCAACTTAAAGTAATTCAGGAAGTTGTTTCACTTTCTGTTTTTACTCTCTTTACGCTGCTGGTATTCAAAACAGAACAATTCAAATGGAACCATATACTTGCTTTCGTCTTTCTTATTATGGCAGTATACCTGGTTTTCAAGAAATAAACAGAGCAGGTTTTTATTGGTTTTTCGAAGGTTCTGCTGTCAAGGGTCATATACGAAAAAGTATTAACGCGTTGAATATATGCGTTTTGTAAATGAATGCGGTTTGACCTTTGACCTGTATACAACGTATTCATTTCGTTTCCGGGGAGCAGTGTGTTAAGGGTCAAATGTTGTTTGTTAGCGATATATGTGTCGAGGAGGTTTGACCCTTGATTTAGCGATCACGTGTTTATTGGGCTTTCGGAGGTTCTGCCGTCAAGGGTCAAATACTTGGAAACGTTAATAAGCTGTTAGATAGTGATATGCGTGCTTAGGCAGTTTGACCCTTGATAACTATATTACGAAAATTGTTTCCACAATATGTTATGTTGACATTTTTCTGCCTGAAAAAAGTCTTATTTTATTGCAAGGCATCTTTTTAATTGATTATTTCCGGCAAAATGATAAATGCGATAATAGTTCACAAGTTTGTTTTTTTCCGAGAAAGATAAAGCGACGTATGATATTGTAGTTTTTTCTTTTATTAGCTTTTCTTCTATTAAAGTACAGAGCTCAATATCAGTAATTTTATGTTTCATTCTCGTATTCTGATTGATTCTCAACCCGGTACATTGAACGTTTCTATCGGAATCGGGGTCAAACTCTTTATCGACAGCATCTTCCTGAGCTTCACCGGCCTCAAACCATTTTTCTGCCTCTGACAACCATTCCCGACTTGTATCTCTCGTCATGAAATAAATGAATCGTTTGGGTGTCCTGAACATCTTTTCACCTAAGGCAATTTGGAGAAATGTTTCAGGAATTAGCATTCCCGACTTATCCATTTTGAAATGATAAGGTAACTTCCTGTTAATTGATAAATGTTCAGATATTTCTTTCCTTATCTGAAGGATATCATAGCTGTTGTGAATTCCTAACTCATTCATAAAAAAATACCTGGAAGATGAGAATGGATATTCGTTAGGATAGGTTACTATACCGTGATGTGCAGGATTTCTGTTAGTATATGCAAGTGCTGTAAGTATCTGTTCCTCAGAAGTCAGTTCAACCGCTAAATATCCTCTGGATCCCAAAGAGCCCGATCTGGAGTATTTTGAGTTGAACCATTGAGAATAGCTGTTGCGGAATCTGCTTACAAAGAGCCCGGGATTATTACTGTACACAACCAGATGTATATGGTTGGACATGAATGCATAAGCCAAGATCATCGTATTTGTATTCTCAGCTGCAAGAGCCATTCTGTTAATAGCCTGGATGTAGTCGGGGATTGTCCGCATCATTACCTCATAGGGAGATGATATGCAAATATGAAAAAAACGCTCGTTCATTTTGATTATGTTTCTGTTTTATTTAGATACATTTTTTCAACCGTGATAAAGATAAGTAGCAGAATCATAAACAATAGGACAATTCAGATAAATCTGTTTATACGTAATTGAGTAATAGTAATCAAGAGTAAAATTCTATTTGTTTTCTGTCCTCGAGCGTTATTTATTTGTTTGATTTATTTGAGTATAGAATTATTAGAGAAATAGAGAAATAGAGAAATAGAGAAATAGAGAAATAGAGAAATAGAGAATTTCAGTAGAGTTTTTGAAGTGCTACAGGAATTTCTCTCGAAAAGATTGTTGGATAGATTGCTGAAAGGCTCTTCCGCTAAGGGTCAAATGCTGTAAAATGTTAATATACAGTATATCAAATTATTACGATCAAAGACGGTTTGATCCTTGATATGCCGATCACGTGTTTATTGGGTTTTCGAAGGTTCTGCTGTCAAGGGTCATATACGAAAAATTGTTAGTGCGTTGAATATGTGCGTTTTGTAAACAGGCACAGTTTGACCCTTGAACAGACCCTGTGCCGAAACTGACCAGACTTAGGCCAGAAACTGTCCAGCCCCTGATCTGAAGAAACATGTCAGGCACAAACGAGTACTGTACGGAACTAACGGAACTAACGGGACTAACGTAGACTAACGGAACTAACGGAACTAACGGAACTAACGGGACTAACGGGACTAACGGGACTAACGGGGACTAACGGGACGACTAATGCCGCATAAATAAGAAAAGGCTGAGCTTTAGTTAGCTCAGCCTTTTCCGTGGAAATATTTTTGTTATGAATGCCTTTCGTAAGAAAATTATTGGAACTAATCACGGTATAAATTAGGCAGGTGCATCGGAGAATCTGGCAGGTGCATCGTGGAACCGGGACTCTTTATTGTTCTTTTGCAGAAAGATCGTCAAAGCTTACATCTGAAAATTCTCCGGGTCTGGCTTCTACAACAGGTATGCGGTCCTTTATGTATTTAACAACTTCTTCGAGCCCTTCAGCAAATTTTTCAAAATCCTCTTTATAAAGAAATATCTTATGTTTTTCGTAAGTGAACCGTCCGTCTCTTTCTACGCGACGCTTGCTTTCTGTGATAGTCAGGTAGAAATCGTTACCTTTAGTTGCTTTAACATCAAAAAAATACGTTCTTTTTCCGGCTCGTACCGGTTTGGAAAAAACATCTTCTCCACTGTGTTCCTGCCTGGTGGAACGATCGTAATCTTCAAAGTACATAAGAATGATTTATTTATTATAAGCGCAAATATAAAATTTATTTGCTTTAAAACTGTATATTTGCACAGTTTCTTTAAGATTTATGATCTATGCTTAGTCGGCGTTTTATTCGCATAAAGGTCTTTAAACTTTTGTTCAGTTGTGTTCATTCGCAGTCTATGGATATAGCTTCTGCTGAAAAAGAACTTCTCAAGAGTTTTGATAAAACCAGACAATTGTATTTTCTTCTATTATCTCTTCCCGAAGCATTGAAAAAGTATGCTCAGGAACGCATAGATATTGGGTTACAAAAATATCAGCCATCCGAAGAAGAACTCAGTCCAAACCTTCGTTTTGTAAATAACAAGGCAATAGAAGTGTTATACAGGGATAAAGAGTTGTCTTTCAGTCAGGAACATGGGCTTAACTGGACTCAGCAGAGAGCTTTTATCAAAAAAATCTACGAAGAAATTCGTGAAGAGCCCTATTTCATTGAATACATGAATGCTTCTGAGGCTCCTGATTTCAAGAAAGATGTCAATCTGTTGAAAGATATCTTCTGTTCTGAGCTTGACGATAATCCTGATCTGTATAATATACTGGAAGACCAGAATATTTATTGGGCAGACGATGTCGCTTATGTTTGCAACATCATAATTGCCCAATTATCTTTGCTCAAGCCGTCTTCAGACCACATGAAGCATCCCGACCTGTTCAAGAAAGAGGACGACCGGGAATTTGCCCTTCAGCTTTTCATGCAGGCACTAACGCATTACAATGAATATGTCTCGTATGTAGAGCGCTTTGCAGACAACTGGGACCTGGAACGGATTGCGGCTACAGACACTGCTATTATCGTTATGGGAGTAGCGGAAGCTGTTAAATTCCCCGGTATTCCCGTTAAAGTTACGCTCAACGAGATGGTGGAGATCTCAAAGTTTTATAGTACAGGAAATTCAAGGATTTTTGTCAATGGAGTACTGGATAAGATTATCAAATACCTGATGGAAAGCGGGGAGATTGTGAAGAAGGGCAGAGGGTTAGTGGATAATAAAACGGAATCTCAGGAAGATTAGACGAAAGAGACAGAATTTATAACAATTAATAATATTGAAAATGAACACTTTTTTAGTTATTTTACAGGCACAGGAACAGGCAGCCGGTGCAGCAAAAGGAGGAAACTGGTCATTCATAATAATGATGGTGGCCGTTTTTGTTGTGATGTATTTTCTTATGATCCGTCCTCAGAAAAAACGTCAGAAAGAATTGCAGAATTACAGAAACAATCTTCAGAAAGGTGATAAGGTAATCACAGCCGGCGGCATTTACGGTACTATCCTGGAAGTGAAAGAATCCTATGTACTTCTGGAGGTAGACTCGAATGTTAAGATCAGAGTGGATAAGACTTCACTGGTGAAGGATACCACAGATCTGCAGCAAAAATAAAACACTGTCAGCAGTCAGGACAGATGTGATAATTGTCCGGACAGACTAATCATACTGAATTATGAAGCGGTCGCGATTGGTTCTTCTGCTGTGTATATTCACGGCATTTGTTCTCTGGTTGCTGTACACTTTATCGAATGAGTACAGTTCCTATTTCCGTTTCCCCCTGGAAGTGGAAACGAACCTGGAGGGAAGAACCAATTTATCCATGGCCGACAATACGCTGTTCCTGAAAGGGAAAGCCAGAGGATTCTATATCATTCGCTCTTCCATGAGAAAAAGGCCGGCTCCAGTCCGGCTTTTTGTGGATCAGTCGCTTATGAAAGAATACCCCGGCGTGGATGACGGGTATTATGTGCTTTCGGATAACGTACATAATCTGGTAAATGAAGCCCTGGGAACCGATCTTCTGCTTGAAAACATCTTCAGCGACACAATCAGACTGAATTATACCCGGGTTCTGTTTAAGAAAGTTCCCGTAGTTTTTGTTTCGGACATATCGTACAGACCTCAGTACATGTCTTTCAACCCTGCGCGTATCATACCCGACAGCGTGCTGGTGTATGCCACTGAATCCCTTCTTCCGCTTATTGATCATGTGAAAACCAGAAAGGTCACTTTATTGGAGCTGGACCAGACGGTAGACGGTCTGGCACGACTGGAAGCTCCGCAGGGGACCCGGCTGTCTCATAAGGAAATAACGTATGAACTTACAGTGGAAAGGTACGTGGAACTAATGTTCCAGGTCCCGGTGGAAACAAAAAACGTACCTTACAGGAAGGAATTACTTTTGTTGCCCGATAAGGTAACGTTGCAATTTCGCTGTCCATTCCAGAATGCATCGTCAACCGACGAAGAAAGTTTCAGCCTGGTAGTAGATTACAATCGTTTTATGGAGAGCCGAAGCGGCAAGATTATTCCACAAATGGAAGAGTCTCCTTCTGTTATAAGCCATCTGACGGTTACCCCCGAATTCATAGACGGGATTATTCAAAATAAATAGGGAGGCCCGAATATGGTATCTTTAGGCATCACCGGAGGGATTGGAAGCGGCAAAAGTTACGTTACCAGGATATTTGCAGCGCTGGGTGTGCCTTGCTACGATTCCGACATGGAAACCAAGAAATTGTACGAAGTCAGCGAATCCCTTAAAAGCTCCCTTATTGAACTCCTGGGCGAGGCCGTGTACAGTAACGGTAAGCTTAACGCACCGTACATGGCTTCTCTCATTTTCAATGACAGAAGCCTGTTGGCCAAAGTTAATGCACTGGTCCATCCGGCCGTGATCATTCACTTCATGCACTGGGCTGCCACACAGCATGCACCGTACGTGATTTTTGAAAGTGCCATTTTGCTGGAACTGAAACCGCCCGTACATATGACCAGAGTGCTTGCTGTCTCGGCAGATAAAGAACTCAGGATAGAAAGGGTATGCCGGAGACAAAAAATTTCCCGGGACGAGGTGCTGGCAAGAATGAATAAACAGTGGAGTGACGAGGAACGTGAAAGCCGGGCCGATTTTATTATCTCCTCGAACGAAAAAGAGGCTCTGTTACCAAAAGTGCTGGCCATTCATAACCGCATGCTGGAGATAAGCCATGAATTAAATTGTTAATATCTTTGTAACGCAGATAAAACATATATGAAAACAGATTTGACAAAAATTTTGTCCGTGGGTGGACACTCCGGACTTTTTCTCTACCTTGCCCAGAGCAGAGGTGGGGTTGTAGTAGAATCTTTGACCGACAAGAAAAGAACGTGGTTTGGGCCGAGTGCCAAAATGACATCATTGTCCGATATATCTATTTTTTCACAGGCTTCCGACGAACTTCGTCTTCAGGAAGTATTTGAAAAAATGAAAGAATATGCCAAAGAGAATTCCGTTCCGGTTGCTAAAACAGCCGGATCTCAGGAAGTTCAGGCTTTCTTTGAACAGGTGGTGCCCGAATACGACAGAGAACGTTTTTATGCATCTCACATGAAGAAAGTCCTTGATTGGTTCAATATCCTTCAAGCAGCCGATGCCCTCGACTTTGTCAGCCCGGAAGAAGAGAAGAAAGACAGCGAAGAGGTGAAAGAAGCTACCCATCAGGTGAAAGAACCTTCCCATACGGCAAAACCTTCAAAAGCAGCCGACACCAAGCGAGTAAACGCAAAACCGGCTAAAGTGGCCAAACCGGCCGGATCAAAGGCACAAAAAACAGGAGCCACTAAGACAACTCCCAAGTAATCATGCCGGGTAAGGTATCTGTCCTGACATTGGGTTGCTCCAAGAACAGGGTGGACAGCGAACACCTCATGCGCCAGTTGCTCGCGGGCGGCTGGCAGGTAATTCCCGATGCCCCGGAAGAGGAATACCCGCTGGATGTTCTGGTCATCAATACATGCGGCTTCATTCACGATGCCAAAATGGAATCGATTGAATGTATCCTCGAGGCACTGGAAGCCAAAAAGAAACAACAGATTGGAAAGGTATTCGTAATGGGATGCCTTTCCGGTCGTTATCCCACAGAGCTCGGCGATGAAATGCCCCAGGTGGACGCTTTCTTTGGGGTAAACGATATTCCGGAAGTAGCACGGGCCATAGGAGTAAGTTTTGATCCGAGACTTCAGACGGAACGTCTTTTATCTACCCCGGGGCATTATGCCTACCTGAAGTTGAGCGAAGGATGTGACAGAGGATGTGCTTATTGCGCTATTCCACTTATCCGTGGCCGTCATGTTTCCCGTCCGGCAGACCAATTGATTGCCGAGGCCCGCAACCTGGCGGGGGAAGGAGTCCGGGAACTTATTCTGGTGGCACAGGATACCAGTTACTACGGCCTGGACCTGACCCAAAAAAGAGAACTTGCCCCGTTAATGGAATCGTTGTGCCGGATAGACGGCATTGAGTGGATCCGTTTACTCTATACCTACCCGCAGGGTTTCCCTGTGGATGTGCTATCACTAATGGCTCAGGAACCAAAGATCTGCCAATACGTAGATATTCCGCTGCAACATGTTTCCGACAAAGTACTCTCGGCCATGCGCCGTAATACTACCGGAGCCCAGACCCGCGAGCTTATTGAAAAGTTCCGTACACAGGTTCCCGGAATATGCCTGCGTACCACCTTTATGGTTGGACATCCGGGAGAAGACAGCGCCGCATTCAACGAATTGCTTGATTTTGTGGCTGAAGCCCGCTTTGAACGCATGGGCGCTTTTATGTACTCCCAGGAAGAAGGCACCTATGGAGCCATGAACCTGGAAGACCGCATAACAGAAAAAGTTAAAGCATCGCGTTATAAACGCCTGATGGAACTGCAACAGGACATATCCTACAAATGCAATCTTTCCCGCGTTGGGAAAACATACAGGGTATTAGTGGACAGTGTCCTCTCCACCGACGAAGAGGGTGGTGGAACTGTAGCTCTGGGACGCACAATGTATGAAGCTCCCGAGGTAGACGGTCAGGTTATTATTGAAAATTCAGTAAATTTGCAGGAAGGCGTATTCGCCGAGGCCGAGATTGTGGGAGCGAACGAATACGACCTGTATGCAAAAATAAAGTGATTATCATGAATTTACTTAAAGACAAAACTGCACTTATTACGGGCGCTGCCCGTGGAATTGGTAAAGCTGTAGCGGTATCCATGGCTAAACAGGGCGCCAACATTGCCTTTACAGACCTTAACATAGACGAGAAAGCCATGGAGACCGTGGCGTTACTGGAATCCTATGGTGTCAAAGTCAAGGCTTATGCGTCCAATGCGGCTTCCTTTGAAGAAACTCACCGTGTTGTTGCCGAAGTTGTCAAAGAATTTGGAGCGATTGATATTTTGGTTAATAATGCCGGTATCACCAAAGACAACCTCATGCTCAGAATGACTGAAGCTCAATGGGACATGGTCATTAACGTGAACCTGAAATCGGCATTCAATTTCATACACGCCGTATCGCCCGTTATGATGAAACAGAGGAGCGGAAGCATCATTAACATGAGCTCGGTGGTTGGTTTATCGGGCAATGCAGGACAGACAAACTACTCGGCTTCCAAAGCCGGTATGGTGGCATTGACCAAATCAATTGCCAAAGAATTGGGCCCCAGGGGAATTCGGGCCAATGCCGTTGCCCCCGGATTTATAGTCAGCGACATGACCGACCAGCTTTCTGAAGAAGTACGCAAAGGCTGGCTGGAGACCATTCCCCTGCGCCGCGGCGGAACACCCGAAGACATTGGGAATGTATGTGTATTTTTAGCTTCCGAGATGTCCTCCTACGTGAGTGGGCAGGTTATTCCTGTCTGCGGTGGAATGCATACCTGAAATAACTTATAAACAGCATAATATGAGAACGCTTCGCTTTTCGATCTTTATGGCCGGATTACTACTTGCAGCAGCATGCGGCCCGGTAATCAACATACTGGAAGTAGATGTAAAACTGCCAGCCAAAGCACCACTCGAGATCATGGGAAAGCAGATGGCGGTCTTTATTCCGGAATATGATTCGGTTCTGGTGACCGATTCCACGCTTACACGTACGTTTGCCGAATCGTTTGCAGAAAAACTGGCGGAAGTGGCCGGGCAACCCAAAGGCTCGGTTCCTCTTTTCAGCCATAAAACAGATTCGCTGGAACCCGGTTTTGCAGAACTCCCTGCCTATGCTCAACAGTTAGCCATTGAAACAGAATCCGACCTGGTCTTCCTGGTTGATAGTGTTTCCATCGGAAGTTTTGACGCATTGGACGTTGCCGGTGATACAGAAGATTTCAAAAGGCAGCTGCTTTTCGTTCCCTTCCGTGGAAGAGTTCGTGTATATGATGCATCCAAAATCGAGTATATCCGGAATTTCCCGGTATGCGATACGGTTGCCTGGGAACTCTGGGTAACCAGATCGCGTAAAACACTGACTATTCCCACAACTGCTTTTGAAGACCTGAAAAACGCTTCTGTCTATATTGGACAGGGATTGGCCGAGGCTTTCTCGGATCAGTGGGAAACCCAGGACAGGGTGATTTTTACCTATGAGCATCCCACATGGAGAAAAGCCTTTGAACTTGCAGAGGCTTTTGAATGGGAACAAGCCCGTGATATCTGGATGGAACTCCTGAATTCACCCGATTCGGGCAGTATTTCATGTGCTGCTTTCAACCTGGCCGTTTCGTGCGAAATGGCGGGAAGCATAGACCTGGCAATAAAGTGGCTCGATTACGCAGCCAAAGCATACCCCATGTCCGAAATATCCTATTATAAAAACCTCCTGGAAGAACGCTCTGCAGAGAAAAAACGATTCCAGACACCCATCTACCAATAATGGCATTCAAAGAAAAACTTCCTCCCCGCATCCATAAGACCGTGGTGAGTTTTAATGACCGTGAAATGGCTGTAATTGATTTCTTTTGCGAGAAATATAAGATAAAGGTCCGTTCGAGGATGTACCGCGAAGCCATAATCAGTACCATCCTCAAAAAAATAGAAGAAGATCATCCCCGCTTATTTTAATACAAGACGCAGGTGCAAAAAAACACGTTGACAGGATTGGTTAATCCGGATTACACTCAGTTAATGGAGAAACGGATTCGGAAGATCCTTATGATCTGCAGCAGTTACGATGCCTATATTCTGGAAGAAGACGGGCAGATTGATATCCAGATCTATAAAGAATACAACGAGTTGAACATCAGTAACCCGCCTTCTTTCTCGTGGGTTACCACCACCAAAGAGGCCCTTGCAATGCTCGGGAACGAAAACGACTATGACCTGATTATCTGCATGTTCAACGTGGGCGATATAGACGTGTTTACTTTTGCCCGGGATTTGCGTGCCAGCGGTTCTATAACCCCGGTTGTACTGCTAACCAATTATTCCAGAGAGCTGAAAAACCGCATTGAACACGAAGACTGTTCGGCAATTGATTACATTTTCAGCTGGCACGGCAATGCGGACCTTATTCTGGCCATTGTCAAGCTCATTGAAGACAAAATGAACGCAGAAACAGATATCATCAAATCCGGCGTTCAGTGTATTCTGTTGGTGGAAGATTCCATACGGTATTATTCCACCTATCTTCCGGCCATTTATAAGCTGGTACTCAAGCAGAGTGCCGAGTTCCTTAAAGAGACGCTTAACGAGCAACAGCAGAAGATGCGCAAACGGGCACGTCCAAAAATCTTTCTGGCCACCAATTACGAAGATGCCGTTGCCATATACAACCGGTATAAAGACAGACTGCTGGGTGTGATATCCGATGTAGGTTTTGTTTTACATAAAAACGATCCGTCAGATACTGAAAAGCTCGATGCGGGTATTGACTTGTGCCGGATGATTCGTGATGACGACCCTCAGATGCCCATACTGTTACAGTCTTCCCAGCAGAGTATGAAAACCGTGGCGGACGATTTGGGTGTCGGTTTTATTCTTAAGGACTCCAAGGCCTTGCTTATTGAACTGAGTGAATACATTGGAGAGGAATTTGCTTTTGGCGATTTTGTAGTCAGAAGCCGTGAAAGCGGAGAAGTTATAGCCCGGGCAAAAAACCTGCGTGAATTGCAGAGACTTATTAAAGAAATACCGGCCAGTGAACTGTTGTATCACACATCACGAAACCGATTATCCAAATGGCTTTATTCCAGGGGACTGTTCTCTCTTGCCAAACCTATCCGGGATGCGCGCAGTAATGATTTTGAGCACGTGGCCCAACTAAGGGAATACATAATTGGCCTTATTAAAGAATTCCGAATACTTAACGGGCAGGGCGTTATAGCCAGATTCGATCCCGAAACCTACAATCGGTACATACGTTTTGCCAGGATAGGCGAGGGTTCCCTCGGCGGAAAAGCCCGCGGCCTGGCTTTTCTTAATCGGTTACTGCAACAGTACAATCCCGCCGCCGATTTTCCGGGGGTACGCATTACCATTCCGCAAACTGTAGTTATTGCTGCCGATTATTTCGATGCCTTTATGGTTGATAACGGTCTCAAGTACGTGGTTAACACAGAAGGTATCACCGATGAGGAAATACTTTCTGAGTTCGTAAGCTCACGTTTGCCCATGGAAGTGGAACAACAGCTTCTAGTTTTCCTGGAAAAAGTACATACGCCGCTGGCCGTGCGTTCAAGCTCCAAACTGGAAGATTCTATTTTCCAGCCTTTTGCCGGGATCTATTCCACATATATGATCCCGCTTACAGAGAACAAAGACCAAATGTTGAGGATGCTGAGCAAAGCCATAAAGAGCGTGTATGCTTCGGTTTTCTTTGCAGCCAGCCGAAATTACATACAGACGACCGCCAACCTTCTGAGTGAAGAAAAAATGGCCATAGTCATCCAAAGCCTTTGCGGATCTGAGGATAACGGCTTTTTCTTTCCCACATTCTCGGGATCTGCCCGCTCGGTTAATTACTATCCCGTAGGACATGAGAAACCCGGAGATGGCATAGTGGAGATAGCCTATGGTCTGGGCAAACTGGTGGTGGAAGGAGGCCGGACGCTGCGCTTCTCGCCCAGGTACCCGAAAAACGTCCTTCAGACCTCGTCACTCCAGTCTGCGCTGAGTGAAACCCAGAATTTAATGTATGCGCTTAATCTGAGGCCCGAGAAATTCAAAACCTCCATTGATGATGGCATAAATATAGAAAAGCTGAGCATAAGTGACGCCTCGTCGTTCCGGAACATTCAGTATGTCGCCTCAACGTGGGATATGCAGAATGAGCGGCTTATACCCGGAGCTAACGGCAAGGGAAGCAAAATCATCACGTTTGCTCACATTCTGGAATATGATACCATGCCACTGGCTCCCATACTTACCCGTTTGCTGGAGATATGCTGGCAGGAAATGAGGTGCCATGTAGAAATAGAATTTGCAGTGAATATGGATGTGCCTCACGGACAGGAAATTATTTTTAATCTGCTTCAGGTGCGTCCTATTACCGATTACGGTGAAAAATCCGGTTTCAATTGGGAGACTGTCAAGCCGGATTCCCCCGATACCGTCATATATGCCCGGAAAGCCCTGGGACCCGGAGTAATTTCCGGAATAAGCGATATTATATATGTCCGCTCACAAACCTTTGACAGCCAATATACACGAAAAATAGCCGCCGAACTGGAAGCTCTTAATGCTACCATGAAGACAGGAAATAAAACTTATATCCTGGTTGGGCCCGGCCGGTGGGGATCGTCAGATCCGTGGCTGGGTATTCCCATCAACTGGAATCACATTTCCGAGGCGAGACTCATTGTGGAGTGCGGACTTAAACAATTCCAGGTTGATCCCAGCCAGGGTACCCATTTCTTTCATAATCTGACTTCGCTTGGGATTGGCTACCTTACCATATACCCGTTCCGCGAAGACGGCCTGTTCAACGAAACACTTCTTGAATCGATGCCTGCATGGTACGAAGGTAATTTCGTAAGGGCTGTTTCTTTTCCACAGGAACTCGTCATTTGTGCCGATGGAAAAATTGGCAAGGGAGTCGTAATGACTTTGTAAAAAAACGGAGGGCCTGTAAGCCGGGTTCTGTGAAACTCCCATCATTTATCTGAGCAACCTACCCCTCGGCATAGAGCGGGCAGCCCTAATATTGCCGATATACTTGGTCTTGCAGGGGACCGGTGCCTACGCGTACGGTCGTCGCCGGCCGCAGCGGCGGGCTCTTACCCCGCCTTTTCACCCTTACCCCGTGTCCGAAGACTGCGGGGCGGTTCTTTTCTGTTAAGCGATCCCTGACTTTACAACCAGCTGTGCTTTCCACAGGGCCCTGCCCTTTCCTGCCCGGACTTTCCTCCCTTTTCTTAATGAAAAGAGCGATGGGACAGCCCTCCGTGGGCGCAAAGTTAAAAAAAGTCTGTACATTTGCTTTTTATTTATCGTTTAATATGGCTACAAAATATGTTTTCGTCACCGGTGGGGTGGCCTCTTCGCTTGGGAAAGGCACAATCGCCGCTTCTCTTGCTAAATTACTGCAAGCCAGGGGCTTGCGGGTTACCATTCAGAAGTTTGATCCTTATATAAACGTGGATCCGGGGACTTTGAATCCCTATGAACACGGTGAATGTTATGTAACCGAAGACGGTGCAGAAACTGACCTTGACCTGGGACATTACGAACGTTTCCTGGGCGTCTATACAACCAGGGCCAGCAACGTGACTACAGGCAAAATCTATCAGACCGTTATTGATAAAGAACGCGAAGGCGCCTACCTGGGAAAGACGGTTCAGGTCATTCCCCATATTACGGACGAAATCAAACGCAGAATGCTTTTGCTGGGAAAAACCGGCAAATACGATATTGTAATTACCGAGATAGGGGGTACAGTGGGCGATATTGAATCGCTGCCCTTTATAGAAGCCGTACGTCAGCTTCAGTGGGAACTCCCCGACGAGGACTGCGCAGTCATTCACCTAACACTGGTACCTTACCTGGCAGCAGCCAAAGAACTGAAAACAAAACCGTCTCAGCACTCGGTAAGGCAGTTGCAACAGGAAGGAGTCAATCCCGACATTATTGTTTGCCGTTGCGAACGGCCGCTTCCGTTACCTCTGCGTAAAAAGGTTGCTCTCTTCTGCAATGTGCGCCCCAACGCAGTCATAGAATCGATGGACCAGCGCAGCATTTACGAAGTGCCGCTAAATCTCATGCGCCAGAACCTTGACGGAATCCTGCTCGGCTTTCTCAATATAAAGAACGACACGGAGCCCAATCTTGACGGATGGAAACAGTTCGTGGAGAGGGTTTACAAACCCCGTTTCAAAATTGATATTGCCCTCGTGGGGAAATACGTAGAATTGCAGGATGCCTACAAATCCATACTTGAATCGTTTATTCATGGCGGTGCGGCCAATGAAGTAAAAGTCAGGGTACATCCTATCCAGAGCGAGTCCATAACCGAAGAAAACGTGTCAGAAAAACTCGCCGGAATGCATGGTATTCTTGTGGCGCCAGGTTTCGGATCGCGTGGCACGGAAGGAAAGATCGCCTCGTGCCGTTATGCCCGTGAGAATAATATCCCGTTCCTGGGAATCTGTCTGGGCATGCAAATGGCCGTCGTAGAATTTGCCCGTAACGTTATTGGCATTAAAGATGCCACCAGCGCAGAGATAAACACCCAATCCGACAACCCGGTCATTGACCTTATGGAAGATCAGAAACGCCTTACCATAAAGGGAGGAACCATGCGCCTGGGGGCTTACAAATGCCAGCTCGAAAAAGGATCGCTTGCCAGCAAAATATACGGCAAACAAACACAGATTGCCGAACGTCACAGACACCGCTATGAATTCAATGATTCTTACCGCTCCGTGTTTGAAAATGCCGGCATGAAAATCAGCGGAATCAATCCCGAAACGGGACTTGTAGAGATCATGGAAATTCCTTCGCATCCGTTCTTCCTGGGAGTGCAGTTCCATCCCGAGCTTAAGAGCACGCCCGAGAACCCCAGCCCGGTTTTCCGTGATTTTGTTGCTGCTGCATTGCAACACTCACTTGAAAACAAATGATGAAACAACCACTGAATATACGAATACTCACAGCAACGGTCATCCTGCTCGCCTGCCTTTCGGCCGACACGCCCGCCGTGGCGGTGACGCGAAAATATTCGTATAAAGTGGCTGAGGTTTTACCTCATAACATTACTTCCTATACACAAGGCTTTTTCTTTCATAACGGATACTTTTACGAAAGCACCGGTCAATACGGACGTTCTTTGCTGGCCAAGGTAGATCCTGCCACGGGCCGCATTAATAAATCCCATTCGCTGGACAAGCGTTATTTCGGCGAGGGAGCCTGTCTTTTAAACGGTTGCATTTATCAGCTTACCTGGGAGGAAAACACCTGTTTCATCTACGATCCCGAAACATTCCAGGTACTGGGAACGCGCAGCTACCGACGCGAAGGGTGGGGCCTTACAACCAACGGCAGTGAGCTGATCATGAGCGACGGGTCTGCCAAACTTTATTTTATGGACCCGAACACGCTTACCGACATACGTTCCATTACCGTACGCATGGATGGTAAGGAAGTGAATTATCTGAACGAACTTGAATATATAGAAGGAGAAATATGGGCCAATATTTACACATCGGACCTGATTGTGCGTATTGACCCTGCCAACGGAAATGTAACGGGAGTCATTAATCTTAAAGGAATTTTACCTGGTTCTTTACGTATACCCTCTACCGATGTGCTCAACGGGATTGCCTACGATCCCATCACAAAACGTATCTGGGTCACCGGAAAGTACTGGCCAAAAATATATAGAATAGAAATAAAGAACTGATTTTAGGGGTGCTTCTGCATAAGTGGCTGAGATTATACCCTTAGAACCTGATCCGGGTAATACCGGCGGAGGAAAAATGATGAAAAAACTTTTATTGGCGGGCCTGCTGCTGGCCCCTTGTTTTCTTGCAGCACAAGAAGTTACTACATTAGATTCCATTGTTATCTTTGCCACACAGACGGCAAAAGATTCCCCTGTGGCACACAGTAGAGTTGACCGGCAGGCGCTGAATCGCGTCACGCCCATGCAGAATCTGCCCTTTGCCCTGACTCTTACCCCCGGGGTGGTGGCGGTAGGAGAAAACGGAACGGGTAGCGGTTATGCTTACCTGCGTATCCGCGGCTCCGAGGGATCGCGCATACAGGTTAACCTGAACGGGATCACCCTGAATGATGCCGAATCGCAGGAAGTATTCTGGGTTAACATGCCTTCTGTAGGCGATTTCCTGCAAAGCGTACAGGTACAGCGCGGTATCGGCACCTCGGTTAACGGACCCGGTGCATTCGGCGCCACTGTGAACATGCAAACCCTGAATAATAATCCCGTTCCATACGGAACCGCTGACCTCAGTTACGGTTCCTTTAGTTCCTGGAACATATCGGCCGGTGCCGGCACGGGCCTCGGTACAGATGCCTCGTTCCTGCCCCGTGGCCTCGGCTTTGACATACGGTATGCCCATGGACGTACCGACGGGTACATCCGCAACGGAAAGGGGAATCTGCATTCTCTTTTCAGCCGGCTTTCCTTTATCAGACCCGACTATTCATTCAAGCTCTATTATATTTACGGAGAGCAACATACGGGAATTACCTGGGAAGGCATATCGCGGGAAGACCTGGAAAAGGACCGCCGGTATAACCCGGCCGGGGAATACACAGACGAACTGGGAAATATCCGGTATTACCCCAACGAAACCGATAACTACACCCAGCATCATGTGCAGTTCAACTACGCTCACAAGTTCGGTTCTGCCTTCTCGTGGAGCCATACCCTTCATTATACCAAGGGCGACGGGTATTACGAGAATTACAAGGAAAAAGGTGACAACGACTACATTGTGCGCCGCTCCATGGATAACGCCTATTTTGTCTGGAGCGGTGTTGGCCATTTTACACCCGGATCAGATCGTGGCCATATGCCCTTTTCGGCCGATCTGGGACTTAACTGGTCCGGCTATTTTGGAAATCATTTCGGACTCAGGACCAATCCCGTGACCGATCCCGATTTTGCGGCTGCCACTGAGTATTACCGGAATACAGGCAACAAGTACGACATGAGTACCTACCTGAAACTGAATTACAGACTGGGATTGGGGAATAATACAGACAACGCCCTCCGGTTTTTTGCAGATCTGCAGTACCGGAGAGTGAATGTGATCATGGACGGTCCCGACAACGACGGCGCACTGCTCAATTATTCCGGGGAGTGGAACTTCTTCAACCCAAAAGGCGGCGTTACCTTCCTTTTCAACAGGGATCACCAGGTCTATGTTTCGGTATCGGCAGGACACCGCGAACCTTCGCGCAGCGATATCAAAGAATCCATTAAGGCGGGACGCGCCGATGTCCTGAAACCCGAGCAAATGACGGACTGGGAAATGGGGTACCGCTTCTCCGCAAGGAACTTCAGCCTGGGAGTTAACCTCTATGCCATGGAATATAAAAACCAGCTGGTACCTACCGGCAAAAAGAGCGATACCGGTTACGAGATTAAGGAGAATGTGCCGGTTTCTTACAGAAGGGGCATTGAAACCGAGGCAGGATGGCAGCCGGCTCAATGGCTTCAGGTGGAAGGTAACCTGTGCCTGAGTGCCAATAAAATAAAAGACGTGACCATTTACCTGGACACGTACGATAATCCCGATGAATGGAATCCTGTTGAAGAACAGGTGTCTGAATATTATGAACTTACCGATATTATTCATTCACCTTCCTATACGGCGGCAGCCCGGGTGGCCGTGAAACCTTTTGCCCGCCGGACCGGTATTTCCAATGGATTGGAGCTGGCTCTTACAGGACGTTTTGTGGGCAGGCAGTATTACGACAACACCTCCAATCCGGACCGGTCTCTCCCGGCTTACCAGGTCCTGGGATTTAATGCATCACAGACATTCCCGACCCGTCGCTGCGGTATATTCCGGCTGGATCTGTTTGCAGACAACCTGCTTAACCAAAAATACTGCGCCAGTGCCTGGGCTTACCGGGCCGCTTTCAGGGATACCGGTACCGTTGAACTGAGCGAAGGCTTTTATCCCCAGGCAGGTATTAATTTCATGATTAAACTTTCCTGGAGATGGGGGAACTGATAATGGAACTGTTCGGAGCCGTCACGGGGTTACTGTATGTGTACCTCGAGATAAAACACCGCCGCAGCATGTGGCTTGTGGGTGTGGTCATGGCCGTTTGCTATATGATTGTATTTGGGGTGGAACGTCTCTATGCTTCGGCTACTTTGTATTCATATTATTTTATCATAAGCATTTACGGCTGGATCCGATGGAAACGCGCCACCGGCGCATCGCAGGGCCCTGCAATACGTCATATCTCCCGTAAGGAATTGTGGCTCTCGGCTGGCTTGTTGATTGTAATCTTTTTGATCCTCTGGCAGATAATGGCCCGTTTTACAGATAATCCCCATCCTTTATGCGATGCTGCTGTCACTGCGCTCAACATAGTGGCCACATGGCTGCTTACACGAAGCATTATTGAGCAATGGTTTTTGCTCATGGCCGCCAATGTACTGGCCGTGGGCCTGTATCTGTCCACCGGACTCTATCCTACAGCCGTCCTGTTTGCTGTGTATTTAGTCGCCTCCGTGACGGGTTATGTCAGATGGAGACGAAAAATTTCGTACATTTGCTAAAATGTACTCATATGAAAAATATTCTTATAACCAATGTCCTTTTTAATAAACAGAGAAAGGACATTCTGATTGAGGGAAACCTTATTTCAAAGGTGGAACCGGCCGGTACCATTCCTGCCGAAGGATATGACAAAGTCATTGACGGATCGTCAAAAGCGATTATACCCGGGTTCGTTAATTCACATGCCCATTCAGCCATGACACTGTTCAGGGGCGTGGGAGAGGATGTGCCGCTTGACCAGTGGCTCAAGGAACGTATCTGGCCCTATGAGGCTAAACTGGACGAGGATATGGTTTATTGGGGTGCCAAGCTCGCCTGCATAGAGATGATAAAGACAGGAACAACCACTTTCAACGATATGTACTGGCATGTAAAAGGCACGCTCCGCGCGGCCGAAGAAATGGGCATGCGTTCGGTGCAGTCTTACTGCTGGCTGGACAATATGGACGAGGGCCTTTTTGAAGAGAACAAGGCCCGCTTGCACAAAGCTCATAAAATGAGCATGGAATGGAGTCCGCTTACCACTTTTGCAATAAGCCCGCACGCCATATACACGGTCACCGGTAAAGCCTTCCGTTACATCAACAGTTACGCAAGGGACAATGATATTATCGTGCATACGCACATTGCCGAGACACGTTCGGAAATGGATCAGTCAGAAAGGGATTACGGAATGAGTCCCACCGAATACCTGAACAAACTCGGCCTTCTGGGGCCGAACCTTGTCGCCGCACATTCACTCTGGCTCAGCGGCGACGATATTGCGCTCATGGGAGCGAACGGGGTGAATACGGTCCATAATCCCAATTCCAACCTAAAACTGGCCTCGGGTTACAAATTCAAATACAACGAACTGCGCGATGCCGGTGCAAACATCTGCCTGGGCACCGACGGTTGCGCCTCGTCAAACAATCTGGACATGATCGACAGCATGAAGACTGCCGCGCTGTTACAGAAAGTGTGGCGCAACGATCCTGGTGCCATTCCCCTGAAAGAGCTCATGGATGTTGCCTCGTATAACGGGGCCCGCGCCCTGAGGATCCACGCCGGCCGCATAGAACCCGGTTTCCTTGCCGATGTGGCGCTTGTAGATATGAACCGGCCCTCTTTTGTCCCCGGACATTATTTCCTGGCCAACCTTGTTTATGCTGCTAATGGCGAATGCATAGATACGGTTATCTGTAACGGAAAAATACTAATGGAAAATAAATACATTCCTGGAGAAGATCTCATTTACAAGAAAGTGCAGGAGGTTGCAGACCAGGTAGTTGATTATAAGAAAAAGAAAAAAGCATGAATGAATCGAGAATGAAGAAGTACCTGGAATCTGCGGACTTTATACGTGAACGCATCAGCATAAGCCCCAAGGTGGGCATCATCCTGGGAAGCGGCCTTGGCAAACTGGCCGATTCCATTACAGACAAAGAGGTTATTCCCTATGCACAGATTCCAAATTTTCTACTGTCCACTGCCCCGGGTCATCAGGGAAATCTTATAGCCGGCCGTCTGGGCGGCAAGGAAGTCATATGCATGCAGGGACGGTTCCATTATTACGAAGGCTACGGCATGGAGCAGGTTACCTTTCCCATCCGTGTATTCAAATTACTGGGAGTGGAAGCGCTGTTCGTATCCAATGCTGCCGGCGGTATCAATCCCAAACTGAAAGTAGGGGATCTGATGATAATAAAAGACCACATCAACCTGTTGCCCAACCCGCTCATTGGCCCGAACCTGGAAGAATTCGGGACACGTTTTCCCGACATGACAAGGGTGTATGACAAGGAACTCATGAAGATTTGCGAAGACATGGCCGAGATCCATGGCATACCCGTCCGTCACGGAGTGTACGTGGGCAGTACGGGTCCCACTTTTGAGACGCCTGCAGAATATAAATTCTTCAAGACAATAGGTGCAGATGCGACAGGAATGTCAACCGTTCCGGAGGTCATTGTGGCCCGTCATTGCGGGTTGCGTGTCTTTGGCATGTCGGTCATTACCAACGAGGCACATGATTTTGCCGAAGACTTTGTGAATGACGGCTCCGATGTCATTGTCAAAGCCGATGCAGCTGCAGAAAAGATGTCCAAGTTATTTGCAGATGTCATTGCAAATATGTAGAAAAATATATCTACATTTGTAAGTTTATTATTGTAACTAGGAGTAGTAGAGATGCCAAGTAAGAAAGAGATTAAATTCTGTCTCGTTTACAGAGACATGTGGCAATCATCGGGTAAATATGTTCCGATGGTTCACCAATTAAAACAGATTGCTCCCCTGATTATAGATATGGGTTGCTTTGACCGGGTTGAAACGAATGGCGGTGCTTTTGAACAAGTGAACCTGCTGTTTGGTGAAAACCCGAACGTTGCCGTTCGTGAATGGACCAAACCTTTGCGTGCGGCTGGTATTCAGACAATGATGCTTGAACGCGGGTTGAACGGAATCCGTATGTATCCCGTTCCCGCAGACGTTCGCCGTCTCATGTTCAAGGTAAAAAAGGCCCAGGGCACAGACGTGGCCCGTTCATTCTGCGGACTGAACGATACCCGTAACCTGGAACTGTCAGTAAAATATGCAAAAGAAGCCGGAATGATTTCCCAGGCTGCCTTGAGTATCACTTATTCTCCCGTTCATACGGTAGATTACTATTTGAAAGTTGTGGATGATCTGGTCGCTTTCGGTGCCGATGAAATTGCCCTCAAAGATATGGCCGGCGTTGGACGTCCTACCATGTTGGGAAGGCTGGTGCACGGAATCAAGGCTAAATATCCGCATATAAAAGTACATTATCACGGTCATACCGGTCCTGGATTTTCAGTTGCTTCCATGATGGAAGTGGCTAAGGCCGGAGTTGATATCGTAGACGTAGCAATGGAACCTCTAAGCTGGGGCATGGTTCATCCGGATGTCATTACCATTCAGGAAATGTACCGTGAAGCCGGTTTCCAGGTTAAGAGCATTAATATGAAGGCCTATATGGAAGCTCGTTCCATGACTCAGTCCTTCATTGACGATTACCTTGGTTATTTCATAGATAAAGGAAACAAGGTGATGACTTCATTATTGGTTGGTTGTGGTCTTCCCGGAGGAATGATGGGATCGATGATGGCCGACCTGAAAGGTTTCCATAACGCAATCAACATGTCACTCCGTAACCAGGGCAAGAAAGAACTGACTCTGGACGGACTTGTTACCATGTTGTTCCAGGAAGTGGAATACGTATGGCCCAAACTGGGATACCCGCCGCTCGTAACCCCGTTCAGCCAGTACGTGAAGAATATCGCGTTAATGAACCTTATGCACCTGTTAAAAGGTGAGGAACGTTGGAAAACTATTGACAAGAATGCCTGGGATATGATCCTTGGCAGCACAGGTAAACTCCCCGGACCTCTGGCACCCGAAATCATTGCTTTAGCCAAGGAACAAGGGAAGGTGTTCTTTACGGGCAATCCTCAGGATGAATATCCCGATGCATTGGACGAATACCGTAAGGAAATGAAAGAGAAAAACTGGGATTTCGGACAAGACGACGAAGAATTGTTCGAACTGGCCATGCACGACCGTCAATACCGCGACTACAAGAGCGGTGTTGCCAAGGAACGTTTCCAGAAAGAACTGGAAGATGCCCGTGAAAAAGCCAATGCCCCCATAGTAACCGTTCGTCCCGTGGTAGAGATGCCCAGGATGGACATAAACAAGGTAATGGAGCAGTATCCGAATGCTCAGCCTGTACAGGCTACCGCAAAAGGACAGGTTATGTGGGAATATGCCGTTGCCGGCGATTCCAAAGAACCTCCCGTTGGTACAAAAGTTAAGGAAGACGAGAAAGTTTGCTTTATCCAGACCTATTACGGTATGGAACCCGTGAACGCTCTTGCATCCGGTAAACTTGTGGTAGTCGCTGCCAAACAGGGAAGCCTTGTTGAGAAGAATGAAATTATCGGATTTATTGCCTGATTTGAAGATTTTTTTCCACAACTTTTTAAAACCTATTAATCAATGAAAAAATTATTCCTCACGGTGATGTGCATGAGCTTCATGTTGCTCTGCGCATCTTGCAACAGTTGCAAGAACCAAGATGCTGTAAAAGATGGTGAAACCGAATGCTGCCAGGACAGCACCGAATGCTGCAAAGACAGCACCGAATGCTGCAAACAGGACAGTACTGCTTGTAAATGCGACAGTACCGCTGTTCAGCAAGAAGTAGCACCTGCAGAAGTGGCAGAATAAACACTTCCCTAGCATGGATCCCGCCAGTCTTGAAAAAGATACTGACGGGATTTTTTATTTATCTTTGACCGAATGAAAAAAAAGTTTAAACTGGCACTGCCCTGGCAGATATTGATAGGTATTTGTCTCGGGTTCCTGTTTGGCATATTTGGGTACAAATATGTATCTTATACTTCATGGCTGGGCGATTTATTTCTCAGAGGCCTGGAGATGGTCGTTATCCCGCTTATATTCAGTGCGCTGGTTATGGGCGTATCGAGCATTGGCAAATCGTCCGATCTGGGACGTATTGCCGGAAAAACACTTGCCTATTACGTGTTTACCACGCTGATCGCATGTGTTCTGGGTCTTTTGCTGGTCAATCTTTTCAGGCCCGGTTTCGGGATAGATTTAAGCTTGAAGGAATCAGTATCGGAGCTGAGCGTTGTCAAGGTTTCTTTTGTTGATCAGTTATTATCCATAGTCCCGGATAATATAATAAATGCAATGGCCAAGGGTGATATGCTGCCCGTTATTTTCTTTGCCATTCTTTTCGGGTTTTTCATAACGGTTTCTTCCGATAAAACACGTGTACTCCTTACTGACGTTTTTAACGGTTTATACGAAGTGATGATCAAGATCACTTTTCTTGTCATACGGTTTGCTCCTTTTGGCATATTCGGAGTGGTTTCCGGTATGGTTGGCGCACAGGCCGGCGATCCTGAGGCCCTGAGCGCGATGTTTGGCAGCTTGGGAATATATGCTGCTATCATAGCAGGGGGTTGTATCATTCAGGGATTGGGTCTTTTGCCGGCTATCTATCTGGCTCTAACGCGCAAAAATCCATACAGGCTGATGAAACAAATGAGCCCCGGCCTCATAACATCATTCTGTACAGCTTCTTCAGCTGCTTCTCTGCCCATTAATCTAAAGGACATTCAGGAAAAAACCGGAGTGTCCAGAAAAATTGCCAGCTTTTGCCTGCCACTGGGGAATACCATAAACATGAACGGTACGGCACTTTTTGAATGTGTAACAGCCATTTTCATTGCACAGGCATACGGCATTGACCTTACGATTGGGCAACAGATAGTGGTCATCCTTACCAGTCTGCTGGCAGCAGTTGGTTCTGCCGGCGTTCCTCTTGCCGGTCTGGTTATGCTGGCTGTTATACTTAACGCTGTGGGGCTGCCACTGGAAGGCATCGGGCTTGTATTGGTGGTACAGCAGCCTCTGGATATGATCCGGAGTGCTGTCAATGTATGGGGAGATATTACCGGAGCCGTAATTGTAGCAAGGAGCGAAGGAGAAACACTCAACATCTAGGCCATGGACTGTCAGTTAGTATGCTCTTCATGCGGGACCCGCTATGCATCAAATATTCCTGTATGGCGCTGTAAGTGCGGAAGTTATCTGGATCTTGAATACATGCCCGTACTTGACAGGTCACGCCTGAGCGGTACAGCAACGCTTACCCGTTATGCACAGGTACTACCTCTTGATAATATCCATGAGGCTGTTACTTACGGTGAGGGATGTACCCCCATGGTGAATATGGAATACTGTGGCATCTCTTTCCTCGGAAAGATGGATTGTCTGTTGCCAACGGGTTCCTTCAAGGATCGCGGAGCGTCAGTAATGATAAACAGATGCAGGGAGTTGGGGCTCAAAGAGATTGTAGAGGATTCGTCGGGCAATGCTGCTGCCGCCATAGCAGCTTATTGTGCCAGAGCAGGCATTAAGGCCAATATCTATATGCCCGCCGGCAATTCTTCGGGAAAAGCCCTGCAGGTAAAAGCTTATGGAGCCACATTACATCTGATTGAAGGTAACCGCATTGATTGCGCCAATGCTGCCATTGATGGAGCGACCCGGAGCTATTACGCTGCTCATGCCTGGAATCCGTATTTTCTTCATGGAAACAAAACGGTGATTTATGAGGTTGTTGAACAGTTGAACTGGGAAGCCCCGGACTACTTCTTTTTGCCTGTGGGCAGCGGATCACAGATCCTGGGCGCGTACCTGGGCCTCAAAGAAATGAAAAGAGCCGGTATTATTGACCGGATGCCCCGGTTGATGGCGGTTCAGAGCAATAAATGCGCTCCGCTGAAAGATTACACAGAAGGCCGCGAAACGCCTGTATCGGCAAATAATCCCTCCATTGCGGAAGGCATTGCCATACACCGTCCGGTAAGATTGAAACAAATAGTCAACGCCGTCCTGGAGACAGAAGGTGATTTTGTAACAGTGGAAGATGAACAGATATTGCGCGCCATGAAAGAAGCCGCCCTGCAGGGAGTGTTTATTGAACCCACATCTGCCGCAGCCATTGCCGCACTGGAACATTATATTGGTATAATTAATAAAAACAAAAAAGTTGTCGTATCTTTAACCGGCAACGGGTTGAAAGCATGGAATCACTTTCATTTATACAATGGGCACTTGAGCACCTGAATTACTGGACTGTTGCGCTCCTGATGACTATTGAGAGCTCATTCATTCCTTTTCCATCGGAAATAGTAGTACCGCCGGCAGCCTATCTGGCAGCAGCCGGGGAACTTAATGTGTTTCTGGTTGTTCTTTCTGCTACCGCCGGAGCCATCTGCGGGGCTCTTATCAACTACGGCCTGGCCATTTGGGTTGGTCGCGCACTGGTATATAAATTCGTTAATTCGAGGTTGGGGCATGCCTTGTTGCTCAGTGAAGGACAGATCATGAAGGCCGAGAGTTACTTTGTCAAGTATGGAGCCCTGTCCACCCTAATAGGAAGGCTTGTACCTGCTGTACGCCAGGTCATCTCAATACCTGCCGGTCTGGCCAGAATGCCTCTGGGTCATTTTGTGCTCTATACAGCTATTGGGGCAACTTTGTGGAACTCGGTCCTTGCGGCTTTGGGCTATTACCTTCACAGTGTGGTGGACAAAGAGCACCTGATGGAACAGGTCTCTTTGTATGCCACCCAGATTTCCTGGATCTGCATTGGCATAGGAGTGCTTGCACTACTGTACATTATTTATAAAATGATATGGAAATAGTTATTATTCTGCTGCTTATACTTCTCAACGGCCTTCTGTCCATGACCGAGATGGCCTTTGTGTCTTCCCGCAAGTATAAAAACGAAGCGGATGACCGTTTTCTTTCCACCATTCAGATAGGAATAACGCTCATATCCATTCTCACAGGTCTTTTCTCCGGGAAGGCGCTTGCAGATGATCTGGCGCTGGTACTTGCCAAATGGAAACCGCTGGCTCCCTATTCCGTCGGGATAGCCACTGTACTGATTGTTTCGGTGGTTACTTATCTTACTCTGGTGCTTGGAGAATTGGTTCCCAAAAGGCTGGGTATGGTTGTGCCGGATAAAGTGGCCCGGGCCATGTCCGGCTTTATGCGTTTTCTGCGTACCATTACGTACCCCATTGTATGGTTGCTCTCAAAAAGTACTACGGGTGTGATGCACTTGCTGGGGTTGGGAAATCTGTCCGAGGCAAAAGTCACCGAAGAAGAGATTAAGGCACTCATTGAAGAAGGCCGCGAAGACGGAGAAATCAAGGATGTTGAACAGGAAATGGTGGAACGCGTATTCAACCTGGGTGACCGTACCGTTGACTCGATAATGACCCACCGCAGCGATCTGGTATGGATAGACATTAACGAACCACTGGAAACGATTATTGTTACCATCCAGGAAAACCTGCACGGTGTTTATCCCGTTGCCGATGGACAACTGGATCAGTTGCTTGGGGTAGTATCAATGAAAGACCTTTTTGGTAAAATTGACAAACCCGGATTCGATCTGCGCTCGGTAATACACAAACCGCTTTTCCTGCCCGAAAACCTGAGCGTCTATTCGGCCGTGGAACAGATCCGCCGCACATACAGCAAGTATGCACTCGTAACCGATGAGTTCGGAAGCATAGAAGGGATGGTTACCCATTCAGATATTATGGAAGCTCTTATTGGAGAACTTCCTGAAAATCTGGAAGATCACGCTATTATTCCGCGCGAGGACGGATCATTCCTGATTGACGGGCAGTGCGATTTCTATGATTTCCTGCAATATTTTGACATGGAAGAACTGGCTGCCGTATATGATTACAACACCCTGAGCGGGCTTATCCTGGACGAACTGGAACATGTTCCTGTCACCGGGGAAAAACTGGAATGGCATGGATTTTCAATGGAAATCATTGATATGGACATGGCCAGGATAGACAAGGTTCTTGTCAACCAGGTTAAAAATGCTTCCCAAAATTGATATAGAACCCGTATTTACTACCCGGGTGCAGGCCGTACTCAAGCATGACATCTATCGGTCCCAGCGGACTGTTGAATGAATAACCCAGTGCAGCCCCCAGTTTATTCATTCCTTTGTTCCAGTCAATGAGATCAAGTACCGTATGGCTGACTCTGGCCACATTGGCAACAGCCCATATATAATGGTATTTACCCATCCTGTACCGGGCGGTGAAAGCAGTTGACAGGTATTTGTTGTCCATCACTTCTGTGGGTTTTGACCCGTAGAACGGCATCTGAAAATCCATATAGTGTGATGTGATATTTCCGCCCGCGTAATTCTGGTATATAAAGGAAAATTCATCCCCAAACATAAAACGTCCGTAAAAAGCCGGTACTAACGTAAGCCGTTCCGTAGCGGGTATGGCTACCGATACTGTTGTGGTATAGGATGAAAAAGGTTTTCCTCCTTTATAATGTGAGAAATCGTCCGTGAAAAGTGCGAATTCCGCATGGAACTGGGTGCCGCTGTGAGGATAATACGCGTTGTCATAGCTGTCGTAATTCACTCCGGAACGGAAACTTATGAGATCTTCCGACAATTTTTTGCGCGTGAAACTTTCTGTGGCCATTATATACCTTTGTGAGATGACATAGTCAAAACGCGCTCCCAGATAAAAATTGAAATTCCTGTAATAAAAGTTGGCTATGTCCAGATTTACGGTGCTCAGGTGAAAACGTACATTTCTCATGGTGGTATCGCCTCCGGTATACATATTCATGTTTCCGTAACGGTAGCGATAAGAAAGCCCGAAGCGTCCCAGCCAGGCATCCTGGTAGTAGAATCCCACATTCACATACGGATTGGTTGAAAGCCTTCCGGTAACCTCCAGCATGCCGCCCCTGAGATTTTTGGGAGCAAGAACTCCGTTCAGGTAGCCCGAGGCTATGTCCCTGGTGTCGAAACGCACCCCCAGGCTTATGGCGCTAAGTACACGTTCGGTACAGGTAAAGGTAATGTCGTTCCACCCCTTGTACTCAGACATTGAATAGGAGATGGAGGCAAGACTGCCGGTCCCTTTGAGACGTTCCAATGCAGACTGTATCTCCTTTACACCCACAACCGTATATTCCCTGAAACGGAGCATCCGGCGCAAGTTCTTCTCGTTCAGAGAAGTGAGTCCCTGAAAATAGATTTCTCCAATCTTAAGGCTGTCTGGAATAGGCACGTCGGTTCCAGGCTTCCTGTTTGGAGGAAACTTATAATCCTCTTCAGAAGAAATACCGATTCTTTCCTTGAAAGCCATAATGGCATCCCAGTTCTCCCGTGCAACCCGTTCTCCCCGGACAAGCAGTGAATCGACGGCCGTACTTGTGAAGCTGGCCGTATTATAAGGACTGGTGTCAGGATGCATGTAAACGTCGGTCATTTCTTTATTCCGCATGCGGGTCTCTTTTCCAAGACTTTCCATCAGGTGATTTACAATATATGGGAGACTGTTGCGGTCTGCTTCCTTTAATTCTTCCTGAACAACTGTAGTTTCTTTATCGGTGAGCAGACTCAGGTCTACACCAATGACCAGGTCGGCTCCCATGCTCTTGACCACATCTACGGGAAAATTGTTGATTACCCCGCCGTCCACGAGAATCCTGCCTTCTCTCTCAACAGTGGAAAAAGCTCCCGGAATAGACATGCTGGCACGGATGGCCAGCGGAAGACTTCCTTCACGCATTACCACCTCGGTGCCCGAAAGCAGATCATATGCCACGCAGGCAAAAGGAATGGGAAGGCTGTCGAAGGTTGTCATATTGTGATACCCAATGGTGAACTCGGTGAGCATGTCCATAACCGCACTCCCCGAAAGAAGTCCCGTTGAAATATAAAACCGGTCTTTGTCGAACGGAACCGTAATGAGCGTTCTGTCCGAGACCTCCTTCTCTGTGAAAAATTTATTATCGCGGGAAATTTTATTTCCCAGCAGGGCGAGCCAGTCCTGTGAACGCATGAGACTGTCCATGGCTTTTGGGCTGAATCCCAGGGAATAAAGACCTCCCACAATGGCTCCCATACTGGTTCCTGCAATATAATCAATAGGAATCCCGGCCTCTTCAAGTACTTTAATAACACCAATATGAGCTACGCCCTTGGCTCCTCCTCCGCTCAGAACCAGTCCCACCGTTTTTCTCCGTGGAGAGGTGTCGTTTGCCTCGTCACTTTGTGATACGGTTCCGGCTAAAACAGGCAGGCAGGTCAGGAGGAGAACTCCTAAAACTATCATTTTTCTCATTTTGGGGTATTTTCTACAAAAATATGACATTTTGGAAATATTGCTAAATTTGCAGACTTATTATGATGTACAAAATTGGTGACGGGATTATTTCGCCTCTGGGGTCAACCACCCTGGATAATTATGATGCCGTTAAATCCGGATCGACGGGTCTTAAATCTTTTCCCGCAGGATTCAGAGGAGTCCCTTTCCCTTATACAGCTTCGCTGCTTAACCCGCGTTTGCTTGAAGAATACGCTGCTCCCTATTGCGGCGCCCGCACCCATACCATCTCGAGGTTCCGGCAAGCCATATCTGCCGTGTTTGAATCGGCTGTAACCAATTCTTTGACTGAATTCCACAAGACGCGCCTTTTCAGCAGCAAGCGGGTAGCCTATATTTTCTGCACTACAAAAGGAAATATAGATTCGTACGACAACCTTACGTCCGATTTCAGCGAAACCCGGTTGTATCCCTGGCATCTGGCACAGAAGATGATGGATGAACTGATGATACAGGGAAAACCCATTGTACTCACCGGATCTTCTCTTGGAGGAGTTCAGGCCCAATTGCTGGCAGACCGGATACTCAATGCATCGGATTTGTATGATTATGCGGTAGTTATTGCGGCGGAATTATGCAGTTTATTCACCTTATCGGGAATGAAGGCAGTGGGTTTTCTTTCCGACGATCATGTCAGACCCTACGATAAGTCAAGAGACAGGGGAAACATTGGAGAATTAGCCGCCTGTATGATATTTGCCAGTGAAAAAGCTTACAAACAGGATAAAAAAGAAGTGGATTTCCCTTCGAACATAGCTTTCAGGGCAGGCAGCGTGACCTGCGATGCCTACGATTACATGGCTCCTTCTCCCACCGGCGAAGGTTTGCAGCGTGCCATCAGGAAAGTCATGAAGAGTGTATCGGTAATGGATCTTGCCTTTGTTAACTCGCAGGGATTACTCGTCCCGGGTTACGATGAAATGAATTCCATTGCCATTCAGAAATCCGGACTTTCCAGGGTGCCGGTTAATTGCTTTGAAGCAAATTATGGCCATTGTTTTAACGCCACGGGACTGGCAGATACCATTTTGTCATGCAAAGCGCTGGAATTTGGGGAAATCCTTCCTACCCTTGGATTTTCGAAACCCGGTTATACGGGAAAAATGAAAATGGCCACCCAAACAGGCACATCCAAAAAGAACAGCTTTCTGAAGATAGCGTCAGGTGTAGCCGGCATGAACGGAGCCGTTGTATATTCCAGAACTAAGAACTAGACTATGAGGGTAATTTCTTATTGTAAAATATCAGATCATTCCATTGTTTTAGACGGAGAACGGCAGAAAGATCTTGAAAGCCATATTCAGGGACAATCACTGGGCGAGAAATTTGATAACCTTTTTAAGGCCACGCGTAGCGATTATCCGCTGTTTTACCGTCTGGACGATTTCAGTAAACTCGGAATACTGGCGGCAGAACTTGTTTTAAGAAAAGCCGGACACGATGCAATAACACCTAAACCCGAAATGGGGATAATCCTGCATACCAGAACAGGTACATTGTATGCAGACAGCATGTATGCACAGAGCATTCAGGATATAGTAGATTTTAATCCCAATCCGGAGATTTTTTCCCGGCTTCATCCTAACGCGGTTTGTGCGGACATTGCCCTCCGGAACAATATTACCGGTGAATCGTCTATTTTTCTTTCCGACGGATTCAATTACGAAATGTTTTACCGGATGGGAGCCGACATGTTTGCCACCGACCCCGATGTGAAACAATTACTGATGGGATACCTTGAATGTTACGGTAACTATGCCTCGGCCTTTTTCTGTCTTGTTGAAAAGGCCATGGACGACCGGCCCGGGGATTATGAACTCAGGCAGGAACGATTCTTTATAGAATTGCTTAGAATTTATTAGAAAAGCGCCTTGGATTCAATTTCTGACAATATAATTGACGGACTGCGTCCCTACACCGACAATGAAATCCCTGCGGCCATGGAACGCCTGGCCTCGCATGAATATTTTGTTTACGCTGCACAATTTATTTTTCCCGAACTGACACTGGCTCAGGCCCGTGAAAAAATCCTTCAGGTAAAGACCGTTCGTGATTTCCAGCTGGATTGGATGTACTATTTCAACCGCCGCGTCATAGAAAGTACCATGGAGAAATTTTCCTTCCGGTTTGAATCGCCTCTCACTCCTGATAATGGATATCTTTTTATTTCAAACCACAGGGATATTGTGCTTGATTCCTCGCTGCTACAGATGGCGCTTGTCAGCAACGGTTTGGATACAAGCTATATAACATACGGCGACAACCTTATTATCAATCGACTGGCAGAAGATATCGCCCGTTCCAATAAAATGTTCAAAGTGGTGCGTCAGGGTAACAGGCGCGATTTGTTTACCCATTCCATGATTCTGAGCCGTTTCATGCGTGAAAGAATTCAGGAGAATCAATCGTGCTGGATTGCCCAGCGCAGCGGACGGACAAAAGACGGGAACGATAGCACGAATCATGCCCTGGTAAAAATGTTCTCCATGAGCGGACCGCAGGACAATCTGGTTGCCGGTTATGAAGCATTGCATATTGTTCCGGTAAGCGTTTCCTATGAGTATGAACCGTGCGATTACCTGAAGACAGGTGAAACTGCGGCCAGAATGGAAATAGATGAATATGAGAAACGCAAGGGCGAAGACCTGAACAGCATTCTTACAGGCATTACGCAATGGAAAGGCAACATGCATATTCACATAGGGTCCCCGATTACCCGGGAAGATCTGCAACCGTATGCTGCCCTGGAAAAGAACGCTTTCTGTTCGCAGGTGTGCCGCATTATCGACCGTAAGATTGTTGCCAATTACAAACTCTTTCCTTCAAATTACGTGGCATACGACCTGCTGGAAGGCACCTCGCGTTTCAAGGATTTTTATAATCCGGAACAAAAAGAGGCTTTCCTTGTCCGCATGGAAAAACTCGGCACAACTGTTCCTGATCCGGGTGACAAAGCTTCCGGAATCTACCTGGGTATCTACGCCAATCCTGTGAAAGCCGCCCTGGAGCTGGAAGCTGCTGCTCGCTGACCGCTGCCGGTCGCCGGACGCTGCCGCGGCTACGGACGAGTTCCTTAAAGGAGTTTGAGTCCTGTGATATGTGCCGGAATACCAATCCGGTACCCAATCGATTTATAATAAATATTCCCAAAACTGTCCGCCACAATCACGGCGGGCAGCATCTGCTTCAGATTCTTTGTCTCGAGCGCCTGCTCCAGACCTGTGGTCAGTTGCCCCAAACCGTCGTATCCGTAATGAATGGACTGCGGCAGAGGGTAATTCTGCCTGAAAAAGAATGCCATATCGGAGCGGGTGGGGAAAACGAACAGAACGGGAATATTCAACTCCGTCTGGCTGAACTCGCGTATAAAATGCTGGGAAGGTTCCCCGGTGGGATCAAGTAACGCCAGAACAAAGAAATTCCTGCCTGCCGTTTCCAGGATTGAACAAGACGAGGCTGAGGAGGAGGAGGAGGTGGTGGTGCTACTATTGCTGCTGTTGCTGTTGCTATTGCTATTGCTGTCCGGGGCCGGCTGGTAGCGCCACTCTACATCCATTTTTGCCAGGGCAACCAACTCGTTTTCTGACGGGGCAAAATCCAATTCGACGGTTAGCGGCTTGTCAGCTTCCAATTCAAAGGAACGGATACGTGCCAGCACCGTTCCGTCAGCCAGGCGTACACCCGAAACAATCCGGTACAAGCCGCATTCCAGGTTAAGCGGTGTGTTCAGTACACGGGTTCCCTCGACTCCGCCCGATTCCGGCGCAAAACCCAAGGTCTTGTATCCGGCCGGTGACGTTGGCGTTTCAGGTGACCACCGCTGAATGGTAAACTGCGTATCGTAAGCCGGGAGCTTCCCTTTTTCGTCCGGTGCATACGAGACCGTAAGAAGGGAATAAGCGGAGTGGCGGGAGAGCTCTGCCGGGTTGTTGCCGGATTCTCCGTCTTCCGGGGTTATCTGCCGAAGGCTTTCCGGGGTCATCCCGACCCATTTTTCCTGCAGCCACATCTGGTACCGGCCGCTAACCGGATCTTTTCTGGCCGGAATGCCTGCGGTTCTGCAAAGCGCCACCGCCAGGATCCCCCGGGATTCGGGATCGGTTGTCCCGTAACGGGCACTGGCAGCAGGTGAAATGGGAAAATTCCTCGGGTTATGGATCGTATCGATTTTTATTTTCTCCAAAACGTTCCGGATGGCGTACAGCGTGGAGTTCGGGACGGCTGTGTTTGTGGCGGTGGCCGAGGCCGTGGCTAAGGCCGCGGTTTCGGCCACCGGTGTTTCCATACCCTCGGCGGTCAAAAGTTCCCACAATACTTCCCTGTAAGGAAGCGGCGGCTCGTTGTCTACACGCGGATTCAGTATATATTCCTGAAAAAGAGGGTCTTTGGCAATGGCGGGTCCGAGCCTGATGACTCCATTCAGCCAGTCGCACAGCGTATTGTAGGATACTTCCTGCAGATCTTTTACTCGTAACGTTTCCAGTAGTTTAACAGCCAATGGCAGATACTCCGGACTGGTAGTTTCCAGAAACTTCTCCACCGTAAGTCCGTTGTTCAACGTTTGTGAAAGAATGTCGGTACCGTATTTTTCACGGGCCGAGGCAAAACGGGCCGGATTCAAAAACGGGAATAAGGAATTTCGCATGGAGCGCAGCGAATCGTCTATGGCACAGCGGAGCTTGTGCATCTGTTCCACCATAGGATCGAGCGGCTCTTCATTTGCGGTCTGGGGCGGCGGCGTCAGACGAAAATCCTGAACAAGGGGAGGCTGCGCTGGATCGCCAGGCTGCTGGGGCCCGCCCGCAGGGGAGTCAACCAGTTTCAGCGTGAGTGTATCGGTTTCACCTACATGGAAAGCGGCCGCCGCATATAAGTAATCGGTGCCGGTCGCTTGTCCGCTGCCGGTTGCAGATGGTCCGGTGCCGGGTACTGTTGCTCCGCCGGCAGCACGCACCGTTGCTCTGTCGCCGGCGGGCATGCAGGCCTCAATAAATAAGGTGCCGAGTCCGGTGGTCAGCCGGGCCAGTCCCTTCCGGTCTGTGGTGCGGCGGGCCAGAGGGTAAAACTCGGCATAATTGTACAAACCAAAAGAAACACTGGCTCCTTTCACCGGTTTGCCCGAGCCGTCGACAACCTTTACAACAGCTTCTTTTACAGCTGCGTATTGAGCGGTGGTGGTAACCTCGGTATAACAGGTATTTTGCGAAACCACTTCACTGCGGCGACCGGAAACACTGCCGTCACCGCTGCCGGAAACACTGCCGGCGCCGTTGCCCTTCACACTGCCGTCACCGCTGCCGGTTTTCGGGCGCCCGTACACCCAGGTATTCACCATCATCGCGCGGGAAGCCGCACCGGTGAACCATCCCCGGTTAAGTTCCGGCTCGGGCTCACAGGCACCCATGTAGTACCACTGACCGTCCACCCAAACCTCCACCCAGGCGTGGTTGTCGTCGGTGTGCGCCCATCGGGGAACATACACCTGGCGGGCCGGAATGCCGATGCTCCGGAGCGCGGCCACTGCCACCACAGATTCCTCGCCGCACCGACCATAGCCTCGGGCCACAACCTGCACCGGCGGAGATGTCCTTCCGTCGGTAGGCCGATACACAACTTTCTCGCGGCACCAGTGATTCACCTCAAGAACAGCATCGTACATGCTCAGATCTTTAACGCGCGGATACAACTCCCTGTAAAACAAATCTCTGGCATTGTCGAGGTACTCGTTGTTTACACGCGGAGGCAGCACAAAATGCCGGAACAGATCGTCAGGAACAATCTTGCCCCAGGGCATCTCCTTAGTGCGTAAGGCCTGCCGGACAGCCCCTATGAAATATTCTGTGCTGTGCTCGACCCGATCGTTCAGCGGCATGTACTGATACAGAAACTTAAGCGCCTTACGCTCCTGACGGGTAAGCGGCTCGTTCAGAAGATTTTGCTCAATGTGAGGTGGCGTGGAATCCTTTTCACGTGCCCTCCGGCAGCCTGCAGGAAGAAGCAGCATCGCAACGAGAGTCGCTGTGAGTGTCGCTGTATGTGTGATACTGAGCGTTGTCCTGAGTTTTGCTCTGAACGTTGCTCCGAGCGACGCGGCCGAAAGAAGGGTGGTGGGGCGGAATTTGTATTTCATATAGGTATGGGTTAAATCTTATTTTGCGCCGAGGTTATTTTGCGCCGGGCGTTCTTTGTGCGCCGAGCGTTCCTTGTGCGCCGGGCGTTCTTTGTGCGCCGAGGCACGGGTCAGGGCTATCACCTCTCTGATGATTTGTTCGTTGGAATGAGCCTGCGGTTGGGTGGCTGGTTGGGCATCCGGCCGGGCATCGGGCCGGGCATCGGGTTGTGAGCCTCGCGGCCTGGTGGCGGATAAATGCACCGCTTTGACGCCCGTTTCCTCAATAATGCGGAGAACATTCTGCGGACTCACCCCGCTGCCGGCCATGATGTCAATGCGCCCGGCTGCCTGCTTCACCAGCTGTGCGATAAGCGGAATTCCTTCCTCGGCCTTTCGTTCATGACCCGAGGTGAGCAATGTCTGAAACCCGAGGCCGATAATCTCCTCAAACGCCTGCTGCGGGTCCCGGCACACATCAAAGGCCCGGTGGAACACCAGGTGCAGAGGCGGAAGTTGCGGCTGTTGGTGGTGCTGTTGCTGCTGCTGCTGCTGCTGCTGCTGCTCCGGCTCTCCGGCCTTTAAAAAACCTGCTGCCTGCAGCATCCGCTGAAGGGCCCCGATGTCGGGATCCCCTTCGGGCGTGAGTGCTCCTATCACCACACCATCCACTCCCATTTCCCTGCAAAGTTGAATTTCTTCGCACATAAGGTCCACCTCGGCCTTCGAATAACAGAAATTGCCGGGTCTGGGACGGATCAAAACATGAATTTTCATGTTTTCGGTTGTCCGGATCATGCGCAGGGCAGATTCAATATTTTTATATTCCGGGGTGAGCCCGTCAACTTCCAGATCTTTACACAATTCAATCCTGTGTGCCCCTGCTTTTATAGCTGCTGCAACACTTTCCAAAGACGAGGCGCATATCTCGACCAGAACCATTTTTTACTTGTTTTTGTCCGATGCCGGACGTTTTCTTTGCTGCTAAGTTAGAAAAAAAGCGACTTTTTTTGCAGTTTTAATTTTTATGGCTACTTTTGCAGCCCCTTGGTTCGTTAGCTCAGTTGGTAGAGCACAACACTTTTAATGTTGGGGTCCTGGGTTCGAGCCCCAGACGGATCACGGTAAAGCCGGCTTCATGCCGGCTTTTCTTTTTTCCCAAGAGGAGCATGGTGCGCAGGGTGAATGTAGGTGGAGTTGCATGTTGCAGTTAATCAGCTGATTGGATGTTTTTGAAAAAAACGCTGCGCACCATGTGGAGCATGGGAGGGCGGCCTGCGCAGCATGGACGGCTTTTCGGTGTCAGTTTAGTGGTGATTGGGTAGTAGAATTGGAAAATTTTGTATTTTTATAGTTCAAAAGTACTCAAAGGAAGGGACGGATATGGAGCGAAAGATATGGCATATATGTGTGCGAGGAAACGGTGGGCAGAATATGTTTGTGACAAATGGCGATATTCTACACGCCATAAATCTTCTGGGAATTTTAAGCAAATATTATGAGGTGGAGGTTTGGGCGTATTCATTTATGTCCAATCATTTTCATTTGATCATTCAGTGTGAAGATCCTCAGTATTTTATGAAAGGTTTTAGGTTGAGTTATACAAAATATCATAACTCTGTTCATAATGTTATCGGTTCTGTGGGTAGTCGAAGTTTTAAGGCAGGTTTGTTGAATACCCGGAAAAAGCTTGTAGAGAAGTTGATTTATGTAATTAGAAATACTGTACGTCACAGGCTACAGTCGCATCCGTATGCAGATCCTTACAATTCTGCAAAATTCTATTTCGCAGAAGAACAGCGCATTAAATGGTATGGTTATAAGCCAGCAGGTCAAAACACCAGGTTAATGCATTCTCACAAAATGATTCCAGAGTATTTTCTGGTTGATAAAAACGAAAATATTTTACCGCTTAGTTTTATAAAATTCAGAAAAGTAGAGGCATGCTTCCAATCTTATGCCCAGTTTATGAGTTTGATAAGTAACCCAACCGAAAAAGAATTGGCAGAAGAAGAGGCCAGGTTGAGTGGTGGCAAAGCCAGGCAGCATGAAGGTAAAGCCAGACAGCATGAGGGCCAAAGAAACTATATGAAAAATACCTGTGTAGCAATGACCGATCTTCAACTTAGTGAAAAGATAATCAATGACATAAAGCCAAGAAGCATTGCTTCTTTGTCTGATGCTGAAGTTGTTGCCATGGCAAGATATTACAGAAATAAATATCCTGTGTCGTTGCGACAGTTAAGCCGGATTTTTGCATTGCCCGAGTCAACGCTCCGATTACGGATGCAGAAGCGGTTCCCATGAGGAGCATGGTGCGCAGGGTGAATGCAGAAAAAATTGCAATAACCAGTAAGATAGTAGGTTGTGGGCTTTAGCAAAAAGGCGCTGCGCACCATAAGGAGCATGGGAGGGTGCGTGCGCAGTAGAGGCGGAGCTAAACGGCCTGGAGTGAGCTGAAACGGCCCTAAAGCGGTTTGGAACGGCCGCGGAGGGAGTTCAGGACCACCGAGACAGAGCTGAAGGCCATGGCGGCAGCGGCCCACATCGGGTTGAGCAGCAGGCTGTTGATGGGAAAAAGAATGCCGGCAGCAATGGGAATTCCAATGAGGTTGTAAAAGAATGCCCAGAAAAGATTCTGGCGGATAAGTCGTACGGTATTGTGTGAGAGTCGGATAGCCCTGGGCAACAGCAAGAGGTCCGAGGTGGTGAGGGTGACCATAGCCACGTCCATGGCAATATCGGTGCCCCGGCCCATCGCGATGCTCACATCGGATCGGGCCAGGGCCTGAGAGTCGTTGATGCCGTCGCCAACCATGGCCACAAATTTGCCCTGAGATTGTAATTGCTTGATATATTCTTCCTTATCTTGCGGCATTACGTTGGAGCGTACGTGTTGTATTCCAAGGGTTTGCCCAACCGAGCGGGCGGTTCTTTCTCCGTCGCCGGTGAGCATATGGACTTCAATATTTTTGTCTATTAGCTCTTTGATTGCTTGCTGAGATGTTTCTTTAAGGGGGTCGGCAATGGAAATAATGGCGAGCAGATCTACGGCCGAAGGGGAGAGGAAGGCGGAATCAGAGGCGGAATCAGAACCGGAACCAGAGGCGGAATCAGAACCGGAACCAAAGGCTGAACCGGAACCGGAACCAAAGGCTGAACCGGAAGCCGCGTTGGCGGGTCTGATGCGTCCGAAAAACACAATGCTGTTGCCGCTGTCTTCCCACTGGTGCACAGTGGCGAGCACAGAATCGGGTACGGTTACGGGCACCGAGGCGGACTCTGTGGCAGACTCCGAAGCGGGCACTGAGACAGGCTCAGTTGCGGACTCTGGAACGGGTACGGAACCAACCTCGGCCGCAGCCGCAGCCTCGGCCCCAGCCTCGGCCCCACCCATGACAAATTGGCGGTTGCCGATGCGGTAGGGGGTGCCGTTGTGGGTGACTTCGATGCCTTGGCCGGTGATGCTTTGGAATGATTCAAGTGCCACAGGAACAGTGCCTTCTGCCGAAAGGTGTTGAACGATGGCCAGGGCCAGGGGATGCTCGGACTTCATCTCGGCGGTCAGGAGAATTGCCCGGTCGGTGAGGGCATCCTGCGCTTCCTCGTTCTCGTCGTTGGTCCACAAAATGGTCAGCACCTCGGGGCGGCCCTTGGTGAGGGTCCCGGTTTTGTCCATCACCACACAGTTGACTTTGACCATGTTCTCGAGCGCCGTCGCGTCTTTAATAAGGATGTGATTTTCAGCACCTTTTCCAATACCGACCATGAGGGCTGTAGGCGTGGCGAGCCCCAGTGCGCAAGGACAGGCAATGACGAGCACAGATACCGCCGAGAGCAGGGCGTGGGTGAAGTAGGCCTCGCCGCCGATGAGCATCCAGAGGCAGAAGGTCAGGAGGGAGATGCCTACCACCACCGGCACAAAGACGGCGCTGATTTTATCGGCAATCCGTTGAACCGGCGCTTTGCTGCCCTGCGCTTCCTGCACCATCCGCACGATTTGCGCCAGGACGGTGCCGCTACCCGCTTCCTGTACCGTGACAGTGAGGGCCCCGAGCTGGTTGATGGTGCCGGCCAGCACTTTGTCGCCGGTTTGTTTGCTTACGGGGATGGGTTCTCCGCTGATCATGCTTTCATCGACGAACGAGATGCCGTCCGCGACTTGTCCGTCTACCGGAATCTTTTCGCCCGGCCGGACCGCAATGAGGTCGCCCGGTTTGAGTTGCGAGACGGGAACGTCAGTTTCGAGTGAGGAGTGAGAAGTGAGATGGGCGGTTTTGGGTTGCAGGCCCATGAGTTTTTTGATGGCCGAGGAGGTGCTTGCTTTGGCTCTCTCCTCCAGCCATTTGCCCAGCAGGACAAAGGCGACGATCATGCCGGCGGCCTCGAAGTACACGTGAGCGTGAATGCCGCGGCTTTCGAAATAATGCGGATATATTGTGTTGAATAAACTGAAAATAAAGGCGATAAGTGTGCTCACAGATACCAGCGTGTCCATATTGGCACTGCCGTGCCTGAGCAGCTTCCAAGCCCGCACATAAAAACCGCTACCGCTGTAAAAAAGCAATGGCAGGGTGAGGGCCAGCATGCTCCATCGGGCCCAGGCTTCTTCCATGAAGCCCATGGAGAGCACCATGAGCGGAACGGCCAGTGCCCAGGCGAGAATCACCTTCGGCAAAAGGGAACGCGGGTGCGCTCCGGAGTCGCGCGGACGGTCGCCTGAGTGGTGCTGGCCATCGCCGGGGCGATCCGTGGCGCAGGTTTGACGATCGCTCAGGCTCCCAGCCGGAGTGCCACCCAGGTCGCCCGGGGTGCCAGCCGGGGTGCCAGCCGGAGTGCCGGCCAAATCCAACTCCTTGATGTCGAGGTTGTAACCGATGGAGCGGACCTCGGACCGGATGCGTTCCGGTGTGATGAGGGCGGGATCGTACTCTATTAATATAGTATTTGATGCAAAGTTTACCGATGCGGCATCAATTCCGGGAAGCGAGGCGACCTTTTTCTCTATGTTTATTGCACATCCGGCGCAGCCCATTCCAATTACCGGCAATATCACTTTTTTCATAATTGCACTTTATTCATAATTGCGTATTAATAATGTAAATATATTATAGCAAGTTTTGTTCCAGACAAAAAATCAAATTGTCCTGTTTTTTGTAACAAAAATTACATATATTTGTACAACCTAAAGTTGACCTACTAATAGATAAAAAAACTGTACCTCTGTTTAAGAGGCTGTTCTTTTATAAACCATTCATAGTGTACCAAACGTACCTAAGACTTGCCTGCAAAAACATGCAAGTTTCGTTTTTATACGCCTGTTTTGCCATATATTTTTAACACAAATTTTTATTTTTTTTTAGGCTAATAATGACTATATTTGGGTAGAGAATGCAGAAGGTAATGAGGTGGTAATTGTACAGACTGTAATAGGGAAGAGAAGCAATCAAAAAAGTGTTACCTGATGGCCGAAAGTGATTTATTCTGGTATGTTGCAGTGACATACAGAAAAGAAAAAATAATAAAACAGGAATTGGACAGAATGCAGATTGAGCATTTTATCCCTTTCAGAGAGGTTATCAAAGAACGTTTCGGGAAAAAAATCACAATCTCTGAACTTGTTATCCCCGGATACGTTTTCATCCATACAGATTCCAAAACCAGCATAGCCCTTACCAGAAATCTGGATTTCTGCATGCGCTATCTGAAAGAACCAAAAACATACGTTCCGGTGACCGTCCCGGAAAAGCAAATGCGGGACTTCATCTTCCTGCTTACGTTCCCCGGTGATCAAGCCAAAATAATCACACCCAATATGAAACGCGGCGATAAGGTGCGTGTCATCAAGGGTCCGTTCCAGGGCATCGAGGGTGAACTGATCCGCATATCGGGACACAAGCGTGTTGTTATCCGCATGTCGGACGTACTGGCTGTAGCCACTACATACATTCCGGCCGCCTTTTTGGAGAGAGTGGAAGTGAGTCAGGTGTGAGAAGTCAGGAGTGAGAAGCTTGGTTCTTATGCCGGCAGAAAATCTACCGGATTAATTTATAAATTATTTATTTACTTCAGGATTGTCCGTGAGCAAGTCTTTTTGCCCGGTGGCCCTTACTTCTTTCCCCTTACAGATAGTTTCTGGATTCAATTAAAATGATTCAAGCATTTTTTAAAAACCTCTACTGCATCATCGCCGGAAGGACGTTTGAGGACGCCTTCTCCGATGAAGTAGCCCATGTTTGCTTTGGCTACAGGAATCTTTTACTCCTGGCATTCACTGCTCCCTGGGCAGCCAAAGCTTATGGCAACACTGTAGATTTCAGTAACAATTTCAGCCGTACCACCGGATTACTTGCCCGAAAGCTCGACCAGGAAATGGATCTTGAAGACAGGGTGAGAAATGTGGTGTACCTTATGGATAATATCGTATTTCAATACAACGAGGAATTATATGAGGTGGCCGAAAATGCAGCTACCGAAATCTTTTTCCCGAATAATACAGATGAACCGGAGCTTCCCTGCGAATCGCCCGATATCTGTAAGCTGCTCTGTTATTGTTATTATTTCCAGGGTATAGAGTCCATGCAGAAGAAAGCCCATGCTATCATCAACAAATGGGTGGCCGGCATGTCCAGGGAGGCTTACTGGCCGGAACTTTCCCTGCATGACGCCCTTCAACGGCTAGAAGCCATGTGCATGTTCAGCGATATGATAAATGTGAGGTTATTCCTTGATGTACTGTTGGAAGCAGTTGATCATTATGCAGCAGAGCCGGGAATTGAAAAGGAAGTACGGTTCCTGCCGCTGGTCAGCCAACTTGGATTGTTCCAGAATTACCGCTCCCTCATGGAACGAATAGTTACGAGCGTTGCTGAAGGGAATGTGGGCCTGGCTCAGGACCGACGCATTTCTGAATATCTTGTAAGGCAACAGATTAACGAAAATACCAAAGAACAGGAAGAATTTAAAAATAATCTTATACGCGCCGTCCAGTTCCACGTGATGGCGCAGTATCTTTTATACAAGGAGTGAATAAAGTGAGAAGTGAGAGGTGAGAAATGAGAAGTAAGAAATGAGAAGTAAGGACTTTTGATAAAAACAAAAGCATATGGATGCAACAATTGAGAGCGGCATTAAAGGGCGCAACCGGGTCATGAGGTTTCTAAATGGCCTGAGATCCAATTATCTGAAGAATTGGGTGATTGTTATTATTGACCTGCTGGTGTCTTTATTTTGTTCGGTACTCATATATATCATTGATACGCCACAGGCCGGTCCCATATCGCGTTACGAGATGCTTTGGGTGGCCGTACTGGCCCTCGTTTCCAGTACAGTGGGTTTTTACCTGCTCAAGACCTACAGGACTATTATCCGGTATTCCACCATACGGGATGCATGGCGCACCGGAACAGCCATGTTCATCAAAGCCGGGTTAATGATTGTTTTACTGAAGCTGATCCTGAACTGGCCGCTGTTGTACCTTATCAAGTTCGAGGTTTTTGACTTTGCCATTTCTTTGATAGCGCTCATTTTTGTCAGGGCGGCCATGAGCTATGTGTATGACCGGCTGAACTTCAACGCAGCCAAAGACCGGCAGCGGATACTGGTCTACGGCACCGACGAAAAATCGGTGTCGCTCCAGATGCGTCTTCACAAGAGCCCGCATTATCTTCCGGTCGGCTATATTGTTTACGATGGCGAATATGCCTCGTACCGGCTGGGAAACCTGTGTATTTACCGTTTTACGAACCGCGAGAACGTCAGCCAGATAGTCAGCAAAATGAAAGTGAGCGGGGTCCTTTTTCCCAACTACAAAACGGTCCAGCAGGAGAAAGACCGTCTGGTTCGCCATTGCGGAAAGCTTAAGATCAAGATTTTCATAGCTCCCTATATAGACGAATTTTCGGATGAGAACTCCGTTCGTCTGAAACTCCGTCCCCTGAATATTGTGGATCTGCTGGGCCGCCAGGAAATTGAAATAGACATGGAGGCCGTAAAAAAGGAATTAGACGGCAAAACATTGCTGGTTACTGGAGCCGCCGGTTCCATAGGCAGCGAGTTCTGCCGGCAGGTGGCGCAACTGGGTGTGATTCGCAAGCTGGTGCTGGTAGATTCGGCCGAGACGCCCATTCACAACATCCGTCTGGAGTTGTCCGAACAGTTCCCGTCGCTCGATTTTGTGCCCCTTATCGGCGATGTCCGCAACCGCATGCGTATGGAATGCATTTTTGACACCTACAGGCCCCAGGTGGTATTTCACGCGGCTGCCTATAAACACGTGCCCCTCATGGAGGAGAACCCCTGCGAGGCGGTAAGGGTTAACGTCTCGGGTACCCGGATCATTGCCGACCTGGCCGTGGCTTACAACGTTCCAAGGTTCATATTCCTCTCCACAGACAAGGCCGTGAACCCCACCAACGTCATGGGCGCCACCAAGCGGATGGCCGAGATGTACGTCCAGAGCCTCGGCCTGGCCATTGAGCGCGGAGAAGTAAAAGGCGTGACCCGTTTTGTCACCACACGCTTTGGAAACGTCCTGGCATCCAACGGATCTGTAATTCCCCGCTTCACCACACAGATTGAAAAGGGAGGTCCCGTAACCGTAACCCATCCCGAGATTACCCGCTATTTCATGAGCATTCCAGAGGCCACGCGCCTGATCATGGAGGCTGCCACCCTGAGTACAGACAACGAGATCATGGTCTTTGACATGGGGCAGCCGGTAAAGATCCAGGAACTGGCCGAGCGGATGATTGAGCAGGCAGGGTACACTCCGGGTGAAGACATTCACATTGAGTATACGGGACTGCGTCCCGGTGAAAAGTTGTACGAAGAAGTTCTCAGCACCATGGAAAATTCTACGCCAACGGCTAATCCCCTCATAAGGGTGGCCAAAATCAGGGAGTGCCATTACCGGGAAGCCACAGAAGGCACCGATGCCCTGCATGAAAAAGCGCAGACCATGGACATCCCCGGCACCGTAAGGCTGCTGAAGAAGTTGGTGCCGGAATTCATAAGTCATAATTCACAGTTCGAAGAATATGATGCTGGAAAATAAATTGCGGGAGAAGCTCAGAAATTATGCCCCAAGATGGGCTATTTACCTGTTCGATCTGACCTGCACAGCTGTTGTGTTCTCTCTGCTTTGGGTGCTCCGTGACCTGATTCTGAAGGAACAGCGGCCATTTTATATGTACCATCTGGGTTTGGCATTGCTGACTTTCGCCGGTACCTCGTATCTGTTCAAAACGTTCCACGGAGTGCTGCGCTTCTCCTCGGCCCGGGACCTGGGAAAACTATTATGCGCCTGCGCCTCGGGCTCCTTCGCCTGGCTGGTTCTCTCGGCGGCCTCGGCTCTTGTAATAAAAGACCAGCAGTTTTTCTCTTTCTGGTTTCCCATTATGGTGGCCACGGTCCTGTTCTTCACGCTGATCACCACGCGCCTGATTGTACGCACAGTTTACGAGGCGTATGAACAAAACGAGACGCCAAACCGGACCAATGTTTTTGTGCTCTATTCGGGCCCCGAAGCCCTTTCCCTGGCCACTTACCTGCAACAGGAATATGCATTGGGCTACAGACCGGCAGCCTTCCTGCCCGTAGATCCGGGGCTGGCCGGAAACACCATAGCGGGTATTCCCGTTCTGGCCCCGGACAACGGGGTAAAAGCCTTTGCAGAGAAGAACAACGTGACTACTATTGTCATGTTTGCCAATCAACTGGACAAACTGCCCAAACAGTTTTACGAGCAATTCATCACAGACGGCTACGATCTGCTTAAGGTGTCCATGATGCTCGATACCGGAAAAGAGACGCAGGAGATGGGCGCCCCGCGTATTGACAAAATAAACATAGACGACCTGCTGGGTCGCAACACCATAGTTCTGGACAAAGACCGCATAAAAGATACGTTTGAGGACCAGACTGTACTCATCACGGGAGCAGCCGGCTCCATAGGGGCCGAGATTGCCCGTCAGATTACCCGCCATTTCAGGTGTCGCGAGGTAATCCTTCTGGACCAGGCCGAGACGCCGCTGAACGATTTGTGGCTGGAGTTGCAGGGCGAGAAAGTGCTGGTGCCCGTAAAGCCCATTATCGGCAATGTGGCCAACTTCGTGAAGATGCGTCAGGTGTTTGACATTGCGCGTCCCAACATCGTCTTTCATGCGGCGGCTTACAAACACGTGCCCATGATGGAATTCCATCCTTCAGCGGCCGTGGCTACCAACCTGGGCGGCACCAAAATACTGGCCGATCTGAGCATCGAATACGGAGTGAAGCGCTTTGTGATGATATCTACAGACAAAGCCGTTAACCCCACCAACGTTATGGGCGCCTCTAAACGGGCTGCCGAGATATACATTCAGTCGCTCTTCCTGGAACAACTCCGCAACGGGGCTAAAGATACCACCCAGTTTGTGACTACCCGTTTTGGAAACGTGCTGGGATCGAACGGATCTGTGGTGCCCCTGTTTAAAAGACAGATTGCCCGTGGCGGACCGGTTACGGTTACCCATCGCAACGTGATCCGTTATTTTATGACCATCCCCGAGGCCTGCAGCCTGGTGCTCGAGGCCGGCTGTACGGGACAAGGCGGCGAGATCTACCTATTTGACATGGGCGATGCCGTGCGTATTTACGACCTGGCCGAGAAAATGATCCGCATGGCGGGCAAGGAACCGCACAAAGACATCAAGATAGTGGAGATCGGGCTACGCGATGGCGAGAAACTCTACGAAGAGTTGCTGGCCAAAACCGAAGAAACACGTCCCACGTACAATAGCAACATTCTCATAGCCATCGTCCGGCCCTATGATTACCGGGAAGTATTGCCCCAGATAGAGGAGTTGATTTCTCAGGCGAATGAGTATGTGTATCCCATTGAGGTGGTAAGGAAGCTCAAGAGGCTGATTCCGGAGTTCAAGAGCCAGAATTCAAAGTATGAGCAATTGGATTAGGGTGCAGTTTTCGGTTTGCCATTCCGCTGAGCAAAACAGCTCAGGCGCTTAAGTTTTCCGCTACCATAAACGGGAAACGCCTCCCAGTTGCTGACGCAACCGGGGCCCTCCCTCCGCGGGCGCGAGGTTTCCCTTCTTAAGGTAGCGGAAAAACATTAAAGCGCTGCTTGTTTGAACGTTATTAGCGGCAAACCGATAATGCAACTATTTGAATATTAATAGGGGAAACGCCTCCCAGTTGCTAACGCAACCGGGGTCCTCCCTCCGCGGGCGCGAGGTTTCCCTTCTCTGAATAGCTTGGGATGTTCTTTACAGCTTGGTTTGCTGTTTGTGGCGCAGCAAGATCCCATCTTCACTCCTGGTTTGCCGTCAAGGGTCAAATACGGTCAGACGCTAACGCGCTGATTGTTTGTTGTTTGGACGCAGAGACAGTTTGACCCTTGATCAACCGCCTACGTGCTTATTGGGTTTCCGACCACCTGGCCGTCAAGGGTCAAATGCGGTCAGACGCTAACGCGCTGATTATTTGTAATATGGCTGCAGGGACAGTTTGACCCTTTATCAGCCGCCTACGTGTTTATTGGGTTTCCGACCACCTGAGCGCAAGGGTCAAATGCGGTCAGACGCTAACGCGCTGATTATTTGTAATATGGCTGCAGGGACAGTTTGACCCTTGAACCGCCCGGCACGTATTCATTGGGTTTCCGGAGAGGTGCATGTCAAGGGTCAAATGATTAAAATTGTTAATACGTAGATTGTTAGATAAATAGCTGCCGAGGTTGTTTGACCCTTGCTTCAGCCGTGATATAAGTGAAGAAGGAACAGAGTGAGGAGAGAGGAGTGGAGTGAGGAGTTAGGAGTGAGAAGTGAGAAGTGAGAGGTGAGAGGTGAGAGGTGAGGAGTGAGGAGGGTTGAACGGGGAACGCCTCCCATTGGCTTTGTAGCAATTTTTTAACATTGTGAAGAACTTCGACAAGATATTCAGAACGGGAAACGCCTCCCAGTTGCTGACGCAACCGGGGCCCTCC
>CAZRJC010000009.1:0-81038 GCA_964600385.1 uncultured Muribaculaceae bacterium | reverse complement strand
AACTGGGACTGGGAACGGCATACATTACCGGCTTTAAGTGGGGCCTTGAGAACGGATACGACTATATAATAGAAATGGATGCCGATTTCTCACACAACCCGGATGACTTGCCCCGTCTTTACCGTGCCTGCGAAAACGGAGCAGATACCGCTATCGGTTCCAGATACTGTAAAGGCATTAGTGTTATCAACTGGCCCATCGGACGCGTAATCATGTCTTATTACGCATCGACCTTTGTACGGACCGTTCTGGGAATGCCCGTGTATGACTGTACAGCTGGATTTATATGCTACCACAGAAGGGTGCTCGAGACGATTGCTCTTGATAATATACGGATGAAAGGGTACGGATTCCAGATAGAGATGAAATACAACGCATACAAACTGGGATTCAAAGTGGTTGAAGTCCCTATTATTTTTGTAGACAGGACCGAAGGCACATCCAAAATGAGCAGCGGAATTTTTGGTGAAGCATTCTGGGGCGTGATAAGGATGCGGTTCCGTAAAATTCGTCCTGTTAATCATAAAAGATAATGCGAACACTTATTACCAATGTTACAATGGTCAACGAAGGCGTCTGTTTTAACGGATGCCTCCTGATAAGTGACCTGTATATAGAGAAGATCTTTCATGGTCCCGGGGCGATGGAAAACGCACGGCTTTTTACCCCTGAGCCCGATATGACGGTAGACGGAACCGGATTGATCCTTATTCCGGGAGTTATTGACGACCAGGTTCATTTCCGGGATCCCGGACAACCGGCCAAGGGTTCCATTGGACAGGAAAGCCAGGCAGCTCTGCTGGGCGGTGTGACTTCCTTTATGGATATGCCCAACAACAATCCTCCGGCCATTACGGCTGCTTTATTGAAAGATAAATATACAAGGGCAGCTCAGACCTCCTATATAAATTACGGGTTTTACCAGGGTGCCACTAACGGGAATGCAGGGGAAGTTACTGCCGGCCCCCTTTTGGGTTGCGGACTTAAGATTTTTATGGGTTCCTCCACTGGAAATATGCTGGTAGATGATCCCTCAGCACTCGAAACTTTTTTCAGGGACTACAAAGGTGTCATTGTTACACATTGCGAAGAAGAAACGATTATCCGGCATAATCTGCAACAGGCTAAAGAGCAATATGGCGAAAACATTCCAGTTGAAATGCATCCTGTGATCAGAAGCCGTGAAGCCTGCATTGCTTCCACCCGGAAAGCTATTGAGCTGGCTTCCAGGTTTGGTACGCGCCTGCACATACTACATGTTTCCACCAAAGAAGAAGTGGCATTAATCCAGGAGGCAGCCACACGGAACCCGCAAATTACCGGTGAAGTCTGCGTACATCATCTATGGTTTTCCGACGAGGATTATGCTAAAATGGGAAATTTCATCAAATGCAACCCTGCCATAAAGACAAGGGAAGACCGCGACGCACTCAGACAAGCGGTTGCTAAAGGAATTATCAGGGTTATCGGCTCGGACCATGCACCGCACACATTGGAAGAGAAACAGGCTCCTTACCTGAATGCGCCCTCGGGATTGCCTCTTATTCAACACTCATTGCAAATGATGCTGGAATTACATGATAAAGGTCTGTTCACCCTGCCCCGGATAGTGGAAGGACTTTGCCACGGCCCGGCAAGAGTTTTCGGACTCAACCGGAGAGGTTTTCTCAGAGAAGGTTACTTTGCCGATCTTGTTTTGATAGAACCTGCACATGATATGACAGTTACCAAAGAATCCCTGGCATATACCTGCAGATGGAGCCCGCTGGAAGGCCACACTTTTTCCAATAGTATACGGAGTGTTTACATTAATGGACAACTTGCTGCTGAAAACTCCCGGGTATCCTGCAAACCCAAATCCCTTCCCGTTTTATAATCCTTATATGATCAGCAAAAGAGTCTCCGTTTATCTGATGATATGCACTGCCGTGGCCTTGTGGGGTCTTTCCTTTATCTGGACCAACCAGCTGCTGGTGTACCACATTCCCGTATTTACCCTGATTTTCACACGCCTGGTGCTGGCTGCGGTTTTCATGTTTCTTATCGGGAAGATCGGAAAAAGAATTCAATCCATAAAAAAGAAAGATATCAAATGGTTTTTATTGCTGGCAACTCTGGAACCTTTTATCTATTTCATTGGAGAAACATTTGGCATGAAGCTTACGGCCAGTCCGAGTCTGAGCTCTGTCATCATTTCCAGCATTCCTATTTTCGCTTTACTTGCAGGCATTGCATTCTATAAAGAAAAGATGACCGTTGCCAACATTCTGGGCATTGTGGTTACATTACCAGGTCTTTTCCTGGTTGTTTTCGGAAAATGGGATTTCACACTGGGTGCAGCTCACGGTCTGCCGGGAACGAATCTCCAGGCAGGCATATTATTACTCTTCATGGCCGTTTTCTCTGCCGTAGGCTATTCAGTAGTAGTTAAAAAAATTGCTGCCGATTATTCACCTTTTACCATTACAATGTACCAGCACGGACTGGGAGCCGTCTATTTTTTGCCTTTTGTACTTTCGTATGACTTACAGAATGGCACACTGTCCCATATTACTTTCGGCTGGAACTTCTGGTATCCGATACTGATGCTTGCCATCTTCTGTTCCGGAATTGCTTTTGTCTTTTTTATTACCTGTATAAAAGAGTTGGGAGTATCAAAGGCCAGCACGTTCAATGCCCTTATTCCCATCATAACAGCCGGGGTATGTTTTATTATGGGTATCGAGACATTTAAACCCCTGCAACTGGCCGGGATAGTCATAGTGGTAGCCGGAGTTATACTGTCTCAATCGCGTTCCAGGCGAAGCTGAATCCGGTTGCGTTCGCGATCTATCTTAATAACCTTCACTTTTACGTGTTCATGAAGCTTTAGCACATCCAGCGGATTGCTCACGTACTTACTGCCCATCTGGGAGACATGCACCAGACCGTCCTGTTTTATGCCAATGTTCACAAAAGCCCCAAACCCGGTAATGTTACTTACAATGCCGGGAAGAATCATTCCTTCTTTCAGGTCATCAATAGTATTAATGCTATCATCAAATTCGAGTACTTTGATTATTGTCCGGGGATCGCGTCCCGGCTTATCCAGCTCGGCCATGATATCTTTTAACGTTGGCAAGCCTGTCTGCCCTGTAACATACCGCGTAAGGTCCACACGTTGCCTTGCACCAGCATCGGAAACCAGTACATCTGCCGTTATGCCGAGGTCCTGTGCCATACGTTGTACCACGGGGTAACTTTCAGGATGTACGGCCGTGTTATCCAGGATATTCCCGGCATCGGGAATACGCAGGAAACCGGCACACTGTTCAAAGGCTTTATCTCCAAGACGTTTCACGTTTTTTAATTCTTCTCTGGATTTGAAAGGACCGTGCTCGGCCCTGTAATCCACAATATTTTGTGCCAGCTGGGGCCCGAGTCCGGACACGTAAGTAAGCAACTGCTTGCTGGCCGTATTCAGGTTAACGCCTACGTGGTTAACGCATAAAGTGACGGTCTGGTCAAGGCTTTCTTTCAAAAGAGTCTGGTTTACATCGTGCTGATACTGACCTATTCCCAACGATTTGGGATCAATCTTTACCAATTCCGCAAGAGGATCCATCAACCGGCGTCCAATAGATACTGCACCCCGGACAGTCACATCGTATTGGGGAAATTCCTCTCGGCCCAAAGCCGACGCTGAATAAACACTTGCCCCGTCTTCACTGACCGAATAAATCTGTAGTTTTCGCGAAAAAGCGATTTTCTTCAGGAACTGTTCCGTTTCCCTGCCCGCCGTACCGTTGCCCACAGCAATAACATCAATTTTATACGCTTCTGTCAATTGCGTAAGTTTCTTCATTGCCGTGCCACGCTCATTCTGAGGCGGATGTGGGTATATTGTGTCATTATGGAGCAAATTTCCCTGGGCATCGAGGCACACAATTTTGCATCCTGTACGAAAACCAGGATCAATAGCCAGCATCCTTTTCTGTCCCAGAGGAGGAGCCAGTAACAACTGCCTGAGATTGCTGCTGAAGACCTTAATGGACTCCATATCGGCCTTTTCTTTATTTGTATTGATTATCTCGTTTTCAATAGAAGGATGAATAAGCCGTTTATAGGCATCGGCAAGCGCCGTCTTCACCTGGTTCAGGCTGCTTGCTTCTCCGGTAGGAAAAGAATAAGGTATCTTGACCGGCAGACATGTTCTTTCCACCTCCCCGATAGCTTTATCTGCATCGGGCTCGAGTTTCAGAGAGACAACTCCCTCCGAACGGGCCCTGAGAAGCGCCAGCAGCCGGTGAGAAGGAATGGTCCTTACCCGCTCCGAAAAATCGAAATAATTACTGTATTTATTTCCCTCCTCCTCTTTTCCTTTCTGTACCGAGGCCGAGATGACCCCTTCATCCTGGTACAACCGGCGTAATCTCTGTCGCAGGACGGCCTGTTCGCTCGCCTGTTCGGCAATTATATCCCTGGCTCCTGCCAGCGCTTCCTCTGCAGTTTCCACTTTGTCGGAGAGAAATGGGGTGGCCAGTTTCAGGCAATCACGGGTATCCAGTGCAAAAAGTTGTTCCGCTAACGGGCCGAGGCCTTTTTCCCGGGCAATACCCGCACGGGTACGCCTTTTGGGACGGTATGGCAGATACAGGTCTTCCAGTAGATTCATCTGCCAGCAATTTTCAATGGAAGTGCGCAGTTCGGGGGTCAGTTTTTCTTGTTCCTCAATGGATTTCAGAATGGCTGCCCTTCTTTTTTCCAACTCCTCGTAACCATTCCATAATGTTTTTACCTGAGCAATCTGAACCTCATCCAAAGTCCCTGTAGCTTCCTTGCGGTACCTGCTTATGAAAGGTATGGTAGCCCCTTCTTCGAGCAGCGACACGGCATGTTCAACCTGCCAGTCTTTAACGTGAAGCTCCCTGGCTATAAGAGATATGTGTGTTTTATTCATGTGATACCTGTGATAATTGTTCCCGGTAGGCCGAAAATATTCTTGACTTGGACACGAAGCCCTGGTAGCAATATTCATTATCCAAAACAGGAAGGTTCCATGCTCCCGATGACTCGAATTTTTTCATTACACTGTCCATTCTTTCATCTATCATTATATGTTCCGGAGGTCTGTGCATGAGTTCATGTACGTAAACCGAGTTATATTTTTCTCTGCGGAACATTATAGAACGGATATCATCCAGGGTAACGATACCCTTAAGGACTCCTTTCTCATCAATTACCGGAAAAATGTTACGCTGGCTTTTCTCTACCTGCTGTAGGAGCTGTTCCAAAGTATATTGGGGCATAACGGTAAGGAAATCACGTTCAATCACTTCGGATGTTTTAAGCAGCGTAAGGACAGCCTGATCGCTGTCGTGAGTGAGTAATTCGCCGGATTGCGCAATACGTTTTGTATATATCGAATAGGGTTCAAAATTCCTGATGGTGGCGTAAGAACAGACAGAAGTGACTATAAGAGGCACAAGCAGACCGTACCCGCCGGTTATTTCTGCAATAAGAAAAATGGCCGTCATAGGTGCCTGCATTACGCCAGCCATAAGCCCGGCCATTCCTACCAGTGCAAAATTGGCTTCGGGCAAAGCCGAGAAACCACTTAAATTTATAACACGTGCCACAATAAAGCCCAGGATGCCACCCATGAACAAAGTAGGCCCGAAAGTGCCACCTACTCCGCCGCCGGCATTGGTTAAAGACATGGCAAAAACCTTAACAAATAATACGGCTGTAAAGAAAAGTGGAATATACCATACGTTTTTGTTAAGAGAACCGTAAAGCAAACTGCCTATTGCACCCTCCACATTATTATTTAAAAGGGCAATCAGTGACGAATACCCTTCGCCGTACAGGGGAGGAAGTACCATAATAAGAATCCCAAGTGACACAGCACTGAATGCCCAGCGTGAATAGACATTTTTAATCCTTTTGATTCTACCTTCCAAAAAAAGCGTTGTCCTTGTAAAATAAAGGCTTACAAATCCGCAGACAACGCCTAATAATAAATAATACGGGATATTTTTTAAAGAAAACAGTTCGGGAGAGCTGACAAAACTTACTTCGGAACCCAGCAAGAGCGAGGATACAACTGTTGCCGTAACGGTCGATACCAGTAACGGAAGTATAGATCCCATGGTAAGATTGAACAACAGGATCTCAAGACAGAAAAGTACACCGGCCAAAGGCGCTTTAAAAATACCCGCTATGCCGGCTGCCGCACCGCAACAAACCAGCAGTGTCACACTTCTGTAGTTCATTCCCAGCTTACGACCCACGTTGGAACCAATTGCCGCACCGGTATAAACGATGGGAGCCTCGGCACCTACCGAACCTCCAAATCCAATGGTCAATGCACTAGACAGCAAAGAAGAATAACAGTTGTGGGGCTTAATTACCGATTTGTCTCTGGAGATGGATTGCAGTACCCGTGTAACACCGTGGGAAATGGAATCTTTTACGGCATACTTTACAAAAATAAGAGTAACAAGCATGCCCAGTCCCGGCAATAAGAAATACATCAGGCTTTCGGTCTGAATATTTACATGAGAAGTAAGGAGATCTTTAATATAATGAATGGAGACTTTCAGCATAACAGCGGCAAGACCGCTGAAAAGCCCTATGATCAGAGCAAGGACCAGTAAAAGGGTCGACTCGGGCCACTGCCTAATCTTCGTCCATATCTTCTTCAGCATCTGCAAAGTTTGAGTCCTCCGTTTCGGGGAATTCAGCCCCTTCCTCATCCCCTGCCAAATCGTCACTACCTCCGAAGATGTCTTTTTCCACCTCGTCGTAATCGTCTATTTTAACTTCTACTTTGACAAGATATATGGCATCGGGGATTTCCAGTGTTACAGCATAGAAAAAAGAGCCGTCGGCTTTATCGACCTTCATGATATCTTCCATATAATCTGCATATCCGCGCGGATACTTCTCCTTCCAGATTTCCATCAACTGGGGAGTCATGTTCGAATAGCTGATCACCAATCTCTTTTTCGTGGTCAGGGGCTTATGAGCCGGAGTATTTTTCATTGTCATCTTCGCAAAAACAAATTCAGAATTGAGCTGCAATAATACAACATTTTTTTAATTCCAAATTACATCTTTTCGGGTAAAATAATTCCAAGGATATTCATTGACAATTCAAGAAGCTTTGCAACTTGCTTTATCAGCACCAGGCGCTGAGATCTAATATCCTGATCCTCTTCCTTTAACACAGATGTTTCGTGATAATACTGGTTGAATTCCCTGGCGAGTTCAAAGCTAAAATTGGCCACCTGAGCCGGCGAATAAACAGCGCCCGAATCCTTGATTACCTGAGGATACTGCGTCATCAGTTTAACAAGCCTTAATTCTTTATCTATCATTGGTTTATTGCACATCCCCGGTTGGTAACCCAGTTCAGCGGCCTTACGCAATATGGAACAGATTCTGGCATATGTATATTGTATGAACGGACCTGTATTGCCATTAAAGTCAATTGATTCCTTCGGGTCAAACAGCATGGTTTTCCTGGGATCGACCTTCAGGATAAAATATTTTAGCGCACCCATACCCAACGTTTCAAAAAGGGCTGCCTGTTCTTCAGAGGTCATATCTTCCAGTTTGCCCAGTTCCAGTGAAGTTTCACGGGCAGTTGCCACCATATTGTCCATCAGATCATCGGCGTCAACTACTGTTCCTTCTCTTGACTTCATTTTCCCTTCCGGAAGCTCAACCATTCCGTAAGAAAGATGAATTATGTCTTCCGCCCAGGGGAAGCCCAGTTTCTTAAGTATGAGCTTCAGTACCTGAAAGTGATAATTCTGCTCGTTTCCTACAACGTATATCTGCGAATCAAAATGGTATTCATCGTAACGCCTGACAGCAGTTCCCAGGTCTTGTGTCATATATACAGATGTACCGTCTGACCGTAGCAATAATTTCTGATCCAGTCCGTCCTGCGTAAGGTCACACCATACCGAACCATCTTCTTTCCTGTAAAAGACTCCTTTATTTAAACCTTCGGCCACTAATTCCTTTCCGAGCAGATAGGTTTCGGATTCATAAAAGATTTTATGGAACGAGACGCCCATTCTTTTATATGTTGAATCAAAGCCGTCATATACCCACCCGTTCATGGTTTTCCACAAAGACAGGATCGCAGAATCGCCCTGTTCCCATTTTACCAGCATCTCCTGCGCCTCTTTCATAAGAGGTGCTTCGCGCTCTGCTGTTTCCTGCTCCATTCCCCCATTCACCAGCTGCCTGATCTGTTCCTTGTACTCCTTGTCGAAACGAACATAGTAATCGCCAACCAGATGGTCGCCTTTCATCCCCGTAGAAGCGGGAGTCTGTCCGTTCCCGAATTTTTGCCAGGCAAGCATGGATTTACAAATATGTATTCCCCTATCGTTAACCAGGTTCACCCGGATAACCCTGTGACCGTTGGCTTCCATAAGCCGGGAAACCGACCAGCCCAGAAGATTATTCCTTACATGTCCAAGGTGAAGCGGCTTGTTTGTATTTGGAGAAGAAAATTCTATCACAATGGTTTTACCCGAATCGGAGGCGAAGCCATACTCACTGGATTGTTCAATATCTCTGAGTTGATCTTTCCAGTATTCAGAAGACATTTTCAGGTTAAGAAACCCTTTGATTACCTGAAAACTATCAATCTGGTGTTCATTGGCCAACATCCATTCACCAATAGCCTGCCCGGTCTGTTCGGGAGACTTTCTGCTAAGCTTAAGTAACGGGAACATTAGTGCAGTCAGGTCTCCTTCAAATTCTTTTCTCGTTGCCTGGACCTGTAACATCTCTTTTTGAGGTGCAACGCCATATACAGCATTAACAGCTTTTTCCAGCGAATGTAAAATTATCTCTTCCAACATCATTTTTGAAAATATTTTTTGGCGGCAGTACGTACCCTGGGTGATAGTAACAACATGGTAAATACCGTACAGAAGGCCATAAAGGCATAGGCAATGTCAATAATATCCACTACGGCAGACAGAGGGATTACGGCTCCCAGGACCAGAGTGGCCAGAAACAGGTAATTGTAGTAATGTGCCTTATCGGCTCCAAAAAGAAAATTAGTGCACTTTGTTCCGTAATATGAATAGGAGAACATTGTCGAAAAAGCAAAAATAATGGCTACGGCCATTAAAAGATAACTTCCCAAACCGGGTATTGATCGTTCAAAAGAATTCATGACCAGTTGCATTCCCTGCAAGTCAGAAACCGAATACTCTGCATTAATAAGTACAGCCAGAGCTGTGAGTGTGCATACAAGTCCTGAATCAATAGAAGGAGCAATCATGGCAACCAATCCCTCCCGCACGGGTTCACTGTTCCTGGATGCACCGTGCATCATGGAAGCCGTTCCCACTCCTGCCTCATTGACAAAAGCAGCTCTTCTCGCTCCTATTACAATAACCGAACCGGCAAGTCCTCCTGCTCCGGCCCTTAGTGAGAAAGCACCTTCGAAAATGGAAGCAAACACATGGGGAACCACCGGCAGATTCGAAACAATAATATATGTAACCAATAAAAAATAAAAAAGCACCATTGCCGGGACAATTCGTGTGGCCACTTTTCCAATACGCTTGATACCTCCAAGCACAACCAGGGATACAATAACAGCAATGCTAATCCCGACAATCAGACGAAGCCAGATGGTATTTTCTACTCCTGCAGGGGTAAAGATCACAGTCTGCAATGCTTCTGTTAGTTGATTGGCCTGCATCAGGCAGAATGTGCCAATCATCCCGAAAACAGAAAACAATACGGCAAGCGGCTTCCACTTATTGCCCAATCCCTCGGTAATCATATACATGGGACCACCCTGCAACTGACCGGATGAATCCCGGCCTTTGAGCATGACAGACAGAGTGCCTTCAAAAAATTTTGTAGCCATACCTACACAGGCGCTCACCCACATCCAGAAAATCGCACCCGGTCCGCCCATCGTCAGGGCAACGGCAACGCCCGAGATGTTCCCCAGTCCGACTGTTGCTGCTATAGCAGAAGACAAGGCCTGAAAAGAGCTGAGCTGTCCGTCGGCTTTATCATCTTTTATCCGAAGGCTCTTAAGTGCCCTGCCATAATAACGGAAAGGCACAAACCGAGAATAAATAAGGAAGAAGAGTCCTCCGCCTATGAGCGTAATGAACAAAGGAATATTCAGCCAGGAGCTGAAAGAATGTAAAGCGCTGCCTATTGTTTCAAACATAGGTTATCCCAGATATGCTTTCAGGAGTTTGCTTCGTGCACTGTGACGTAAACGGCGTATGGCCTTTTCTTTTATCTGGCGTACGCGTTCACGGGTAAGTCCGAATTCTTCGCCTATCTCTTCCAGTGTCATTTCCTGTGTACCAATTCCGAAGAAATACTTGACAATATCTCTTTCACGCTTTGATAAAGTAGATAATGCGCGCTCTATTTCTTTATTCAGGCTTTCGTTCACCAGTCCGCGATCTGCATTAGGAGAATCGTTATTCACCAAAACGTCAAGAAGGCTGTTGTCTTCTCCGTCAATAAAGGGAGCATCAACAGAAACATGACGGCCCGATACTCTGAGGGTATCGGATATTTTTTCGCTGGGGATATCGAGAATCTCGGCCAGTTCTTCAGGAGAAGGCACCCGTTCGTGTTCCTGTTCGAACTTTGACAGAGCCCTGTTGATCTTATTCAGTGATCCTACCTGGTTTAAAGGCAGACGTACAATACGGCTCTGTTCAGCAAGGGCCTGAAGAATGGATTGTCTGATCCACCATACGGCATAGGATATAAATTTAAACCCGCGGGTTTCGTCAAATTTTTCTGCGGCTTTTATAAGGCCCAGATTCCCTTCATTAATAAGGTCAGGCAGACTTAAGCCCTGATTTTGGTATTGTTTGGCCACAGACACAACAAATCTCAAATTCGCCCGTGTTAGTTTTTCCAATGCATCCTGATCTCCCTTTCTGATCTTTTGCGCCAATTCCACTTCTTCTTCTACCGAAATAAGGTCTTCCCTTCCGATTTCCTGCAAGTACTTGTCTAACGAAGCACTTTCTCTGTTGGTAATCGATTTTGTGATTTTTAGTTGTCTCATGCTATATATACAGTTACTAAAACTGCCCTCTTATACGTAAAAGGGCAGTATTAGTTTCAAAAAATGTTAAAAAGAAGCAAATTAATTGCCTAAAGCATAATAATAGACAGAACCATCGGGGTATTTGCCTTCAATAAGGGCTCCTCTCTGGTTCCCGTGAACCGCCGCTGCCAGTTCCTGTACACTTGCTACCGGCTTCTGGTTAACGTGTGTGATGATGAATCCTTTCCGTATTCCGGCATCTTTCATTTTACCTTCACCAACAGACATCACTTCTATCCCCGACCGGATTTTCAGTTTGTCTTTCAATTCCTTGCCGACAGGACGCAATTGTGCACCCAGGAAATTGGATACGTCTCCTGTTTCTTTAACAATCTCGGTATTACCGGACTGATTCTGAAGAGTAGCCGTAACGGTAACTTCCTTATCTCCCCTGAGTAACACAAGGGTCACTTTTTCACCCGGACTGAGTCTGCTTATCTGTTCCTGCACAGCAGTTCCTGAATTCACTTCTACTTCACCAACCTTGATAAGGATATCGCCTTCCTTCACACCTGCCTTCTGAGCAGCTCCGTCGGCTGTAATATCATTAATGTATACACCTTTGATCTCTTTCAGATTCTTTTCCTTTGCGAGTTCTCCGTTTACATCCTGCATGGTAATACCCAGAAGGGCACGTTGTACGGTACCGTACTTGCGGATATCAGCGACTACTTTCTGAGTAATACTGCTGGGAACGGCAAAGGAGTACCCCGAGTAAGATCCCGTGCGGGTAGCTATAGCCGTGTTTATCCCTACAAGTTCACCGGCAGCATTAACCAGAGCTCCGCCCGAATTCCCCGGATTAACTGCAGCATCGGTCTGGATAAAGGCTTCTATCTTGAATTCTCCGGTAAAGGATGGAAGTGCACGTCCTTTGGCACTCACAATACCCGCTGTAATGGTAGAACGTAATTCATACGGATTACCAATGGCTATAACCCATTGTCCCAGACGAAGGTCATCCGAATTTCCGAATTTCAGAAAAGGCAGTCCGGATCCTTCGATTTTAAGTAAAGCGACATCTGTCGCAGGATCGGTTCCAATAACACGCCCTTCAAATTCACGGTTATCATCGAGAGTTACCTGTACCTCATCGGCACCGTCAATAACATGATTAGCTGTAACAATATATCCGTCGGACGAGATGATAACGCCCGATCCTGAACCTACCTGATCACGGGGTTGCATGTCGGGATTACCGTATCCGAAGAAAAAATCAAAGAAACTTTGGGGACCCTGTTGCATCTGGCCACGTTTTACAACTTTTACATGAACAACGGCTTTAACACCCGTCTCCGCAGCATACGTGAAATCTGGATAAAGCACTTCGGGTAACGATACTTGTTGCACGACAGCTTCCCTGTTTTCAGTGTCATACACCCGGGCCCTGTTCTGGCCCTTTCCGGTAAAATAATTTACTGTCAGAGTAGTACCTACGCTAACAACGGCAGTCAACAAAATAATAAGAGCAATTTTCTTTTTCATATCTCTATAATCTCTTAAATTTGTAAAAATTCTATGACCCTCATTAACTCAAATTTCATACCAAATAGATGAAACTGACATTTTGTAAATACCACGGTGCCGGAAATGATTTCATTATTATTGATAACCGTTCCGGTGAATATATGCTTGATCACAGGCAGATCGAATTCCTTTGTCACCGCCGTTTTGGCATAGGCGCAGACGGACTTATGCTTCTGGGAACAGCAGAGGCTCCATATGGTTTTTCCATGCAATTTTATAACTCAGACGGCTATGAAGGAACCATGTGCGGGAATGGCGGCCGATGCATTTCTGCCTTTGCCGACAGATTGGGCATAGACAATCTTCTCTTCACCGCTGTTGACGGACCGCATAAAGCAACCGTACTTGAACGAAAAGACAATATTTCGACAATAAAACTCCAAATACGCGATGTCCCTGAGGTCATAACCTACGACACCGGCAGCTACATAGTCAACACCGGATCTATTCACCTGGTAAAATTTGTGAGAGATGTACAAAACACCGATGTATTCAACGAGGGAAAATACTGGCGTTCCCATAAGGACTTTGGAACGCACGGGATTAATGTGAATTTCGTTGAGATTCTGGATAACGGATGCCTTTTTATCCGCACTTTCGAAAGGGGTGTTGAAGATGAAACCTGGGCCTGCGGTACAGGTTCTACTGCATCGGCCATAGCTGCAGGTATTCACACAGGGAACGGATTGACTCATTGGGATATCCAGGCAAAAGGAGGAAAATTACACGTAGATTACGAGCCTGATAACAGGACTTTCAGGAACGTTATGCTTTCAGGACCTGCTGCATTTATTTTCCAGGGCGAGGCGGAAATATAGCACTGCCTATGCGAACCATTGTGCTCCCTTCCTCAATGGCCAGATGATAATCTGAAGACATGCCCATTGAACAGTGAGCAAAACACTCCATTTCCTCATACCGGTCGCGTTTAAGTTGCTCAAATAAAGTTCTAAGCGACCTGAACTCCATGCGTACTCGTTCAGTATCGGGGGTCAAAGTAGCCATTCCCATGAGGCCGCATATCCGGACATTGGGTAAAAAGGCAGGCAAAGACGCCAGATCGCAGGGATCAAGACCTTGTTTTGTTTCTTCCAGAGCAATATGAACCTGAAGCAGCACATCTTGTATGATTCCCAGTTTTTCTGCCTGTTTCTGGATGGCAGCAAGAAGGCTCAGGCTGTCCACAGAATGAATAAGCACTGCATTGCCTACCACAAACCGTACTTTGTTCGTCTGGAGGTGTCCAATAAAATGCCATCGGATATCTGGCGGCATAAGGGGCTTTTTTTGCATCATTTCCTGCGGGCGGTTCTCACCAAAATCACGCTGCCCGGCGAAATAGGCTTCATTAAGCAATGCTACGGGTTGAAATTTTGATACCGCAACAAGGGTAACTTGCTGCGGTATCTCATCTATAATTTGTCTTAGCCGTTGAGCTATCATTATCGTCTTCTGGACTGTTGCTGCTGTGCACGCTGCATTTCCTCGAGCCGTTGCTGGAATTTTGATTTTTTGGCTACCGGAGCTTTCTCGGCTTTTTCCTTAAGTTGTTTGTACAACTTTTCTTCATTCACAAAGAATTTCTGAATGATAAAGGTCTGAAGCATGGTAATCAGGTTGGAAAGCAGGTAATAATAACTGAGCGCAGCAGAAAGGTTATTACAAACGGCCAGCATCATTATTGGCATCACATAGAGCATCATACCCTGCATACCCGGCATTTGCTGATTGGAAGCCTGTTGTTTCATATTCATCTTGGAATAGAAGAACATGGAAACCGCCATCAAAAGGGCAAAAAGACTGATGTGGTTGCCATAGAGAGGAATTTTGAAAGGAAGGTCAAGGATGGAATCAAAACCGCTCAGGTCATCTGCCCACAGGAATCCTTCCTGTCGTAATTCAATAGATCCCGGGAAGAAACGGAACATGGCAAACAGGATGGGCATCTGAAGTAACATGGGCCAGCATCCGCCCATGACACTCACTCCTGTCTTCTTGTAAAGAGCCATGGTTTCCTGCTGTTTCTTCATGGCATCTTCTTTCTTGGGATACTTGGCGTTGATCTTGTCTATCTCGGGCTTAAGCACTCTCATTTTGGCCGAAGACATATAAGACTTTAGCGTGAAAGGAGTGATGATGAGCTTAATGAAGATAGTCATCAGCAATATGATAAGGCCGAAGTTGGCTATATATTTATTCAGTAAGTTGAATGTGGGAATGATCAGAAAACGGTTTATCCAGCTAACCAATGCCCCTCCCATGGGAATTATCTTCTCGAAAGAACGGTCATAGGACTTAAGCGCGTAATAACCATTAGGGCCGAAATAGAACTGAAGGGGAATGCTTTGTTCTGCTGCCACCTGGTAAGGCAACTGCATAACAGCCTTGCAGTTCATTAGCAGCGAATCCTGATTTCCGGCTTCATAAAAACGGAACGAAATATCACCACCCAGGAAATTATTATCAGAGATGAGAATCGCAGAGAAAAACTGTTGTTGAAAAGCAACCCATTCGGTTTTTGTTTTCAGGGATTCCTTTGCATCTGCTTTTCTAAGACCCAGATTCTCTACGTCCTTGGTATTTGGAAATTTATACGATACCGTTGAATAATTTTTTTCGTTGTCAAAACCTTTCTCCAGCTGACGTATATCCACGGTCCAGTCAAAATCCAGCTGTGTTACATTTCTGGGAATGAATGCGTCCATACCCACCATGCGAACGTCCATTTTTAGCAGATACGATTCTTCTTCCAGAAAATAGGCATACTGGATATAGGCATTTTCACTGAAATACAGAGTATATGTTTGTATTTTATTATCCTGGACCGATTCGGGAGTGAAATAAAAATCGGATGTATTTATCTGTTGACCGGCATAAACATTTAATGACAGATGGTTATTGTTGCCTTCAAAAATGATAAGGCTGTCGCCGCTATAAGTTTTGAAGCCTTTTATCCGGACACTGTATGGCTGCCCTCCTTTGTTAGTGAAAGTAACGGCTATCTTATCGTTTTCGAGTGTGTAAAACTGCTCACTGCCCAAACCTGCAGCATTCAGGAATGAATTTGTATAAAGGTCTCCGCTTTGTGAGGGTACAAGACCCGGAACAGATGAAGAGTCCGGCTGAGAAACCGGACTAATGGTTTTATCTGCTTGTTCAATAGCCTTCTGCGCTTCGACGTACGCTATAGAATCCTGTACGAACTGTTCTCTTTTCCTTTCCTTGGTTACACTAGAATTATAGAAGCTAAAACCAAGGAGAATGGCGCCAATAAGCAAGATTGCCCATATAGTGTTTTTATCCATAAATAGTTTTAATTACCGGATTCACCCTGTTTGTCAAAAGTCCTGATTTTTTCTTCCAGCTGAGTAAGTTCCTGTTTTGCTTCCTCGATCTTTTTGCGGGTATCGGCCAGAATTTTATCTGCAGTTTTTGATTTGGCAAAGAATCCCATATTATTTTCCCATACAGTAATATCCGATTCCAATTGACGGAAACGCTGAATGAGTTTGTCTCTCCCGCTTCTTACGTCATCAGATTTGCCACGGTTGTTTCTGTAGGAACCTCTTCTATCTGAACCTTGCGAACGGAGATCTCCAAAATGTTTATCCATGAAGGCTTTATATGCAGCCTGAATACGGTCTTTTTCCTTTATGGGAACAAAACCTATGGCGTTCCATTTTGTCTGTATATCCTTAAGTGCACTTGCCAGATCCTGAACGGATTGGCCATCGAAGGATTCCATCTCTTTGAGAAGAGCCTCTTTAGCTGCCAGATTTTCTTCATAGGAAGAGTCAACACCGGAAAAATGTTTGGCTCTGCGTGTAAAGAAATCATCGCAGGCGGCACGGAAACGTTTCCATACCACTTCTGCCTGTTTCCGGGGAACAGGTCCGATCTCTTTCCACTGCTTCTGCAAATTGATCAACTGATCAGTTGTTTTACGCCATTCCTCGCTCTTGTTAATGGCCTCGGCCTGTTCGCACAAAGCAATTTTCTTGGCCATATTATCCTGCATCTCATTCTTGAAAGAAGCATAGAACTCGCGTTTTGCCCCGTAAAATTTATCACATGCAGCGCGAAAACGGTCATAAACATTCTGGTTTTCCTTTTTCGAAGCAAAACCGATGGTACGCCATTCTTTCTGAAGGTCTTCCAGTTCTTTGGCCCGTTTGTTCCAGTTACTTCCGTCTTCTACGGGTTCGTTGGCGATAGCCTCGGCTTTGTCACATAAAACCAGTTTGGCATCGAGGTTGGCTTTTTGCTGTTTTTTCTGTTCTTCAAAGAAATCCTGATGGCGTTTGTTAATTGCTGTTGTACTTGCTTTGAAGCGTTCCCAGAGCGGTTCGCGTAATTCCCTTTGAATTGGACCGATCTCACGCCATTCTTCATGTAACTTCTGAAGTTTGTGGAAAGCCGAAATAACACCCGGTTCATTAATCAGGACTTCTGCTTTATTGCATAATTGCTCCTTCAGTTCAAGATTCCGTTTGAAATCCAGGTCACGCAGTTCGTTATTTATCTTAACGAAATCGTAAAATTTTTCTACGTAATGCTGATAGGTTTCCCAGACATCCTTGGTACGGGCCAGCGGAACAGGACCCACTTCTTTCCAGTGTAATTGGAGAGCCCGGAATTCCGGAAATGTATGATTGATATCTTCCTGTTTATCAAGGAGTTTTTTAATATCCTCAATGATAACCAGTTTTTCTTCCAGATTTTTTTCTTTCTGTTGCTCAATATTGCGCATTAGATCTGAGCGCAACACTTTGTATCTGGCATACAGCTTTTTGAAAGCTGTTTCTTCTGTTGTCTCAGAAACCTCTGATGTCTCGGAAGCGGGCTCCGGATGATCCGGATCTTCGGGGTGTTCGGGCTGATCTTTTTTAAGGAGTTTATAAAAACAAGACTTAATGATTTCTGCATTCTTATGCATTTCTGTCTTGTCCTCTGCCTCAATGAGGCGTTCAAACTCAGCCAGCAGTTCAACAATAGTAAATGATGAGTAATCTACCGATTCTGCGCTTCGCGTATTTTCAACAACTTCATTTTCTTGAATTTGATCGTTGTTGAATTGCTCCTCTGGAGCAGACATGTTCATTTCGAGATCCATTGTACTTTTCAGGAATAATATTTTCAACTTGCAAATGTAATCAAAAAGTCCAATAAACCGAATAATGATTACTTTTGCCGCATGATGCGAATAGATATTATTTCAGTCCTTCCGGAACTTCTTGTAAGCCCTTTATCCCACTCTATTGTTAAAAGAGCTCAGGACAAGTCTCTTGTAGAAATTCACGTGCATGACCTCAGGGAGTACGGCAAAGGACATTACCGTCAGGTAGACGATTATCCGTTTGGAGGGGATGCAGGCATGGTGCTGATGATTGAGCCTGTTTTCACTCTCATGGACAAGCTAAAAAAGGACCGTATCTACGACGAAATCATCTATATGAGCCCAGATGGTGAACTGCTGGACCAGCCCATGGCAAACCGTCTTTCCTGCCTTGAAAACATTATGATTCTATGCGGACATTACAAAGGTATTGACCACAGGATAAGGGAGCATTTAATAACCAGAGAGATTTCCATTGGTAATTACGTACTAAGCGGAGGAGAGATTCCTGCCGCAGCCCTCGTCGATTCGCTGGTCCGGCTTATTCCGGGGGCACTAAGCGATGAAACCTCGGCACTCAGTGACAGTTTCCAGGACCGTTTGCTTTCGCCGCCTGTTTATACACGTCCTGCCGAGTTTAACGGATGGAAAGTTCCGGAAGTGCTTCTGAGCGGAAATCCCAAACTAATCCACACCTGGCAGGAAGAACAAAGCCTCAGCCGTACTGAACGGCTAAGGCCTGAACTTTTGGATCATCCCGGACGGGAGTAGGATCAGAATCCGAATCCTTCTATATCTACTTTTATTTGTACTTCTACATGCGGTTTATCCGCTCTTCTCTGCTCGGCCAGGGGGATAACCACAATTGCCTTTGGTCTGGCGGGACAGATGTATTCACAGCCACCGCAGCCTATGCAGACTTTTGGAGTTACCTTGGGGAAAAGCTTGTCCGAGCCTTCTCTGGGCATCATGGCTACTGCCTTCACGGGGCAATGCTCGTCGCAAGCGCCGCAATCGGTACCGTCTTTGTAGACAATGCAGTTCTCCAGGGTAAACTTGGCCACACCCAATTTGGTCAGCTTTTTTTCTTCGAGGCTCATACGCTGCAAGGCACCGGAAGGACATACTTCCTGACATTTTTGACATTCAAAGCCACAGAAACCGTGTTCATACGACACAGCTGGCAGCATGAAACCCTGCCACCCAAGCTCTCCGTATGCCGGCTTGATGATATGGGAAGGACAGGCTGCAACACAGGCATGACATGCAATACATTTATCCTGTAATCTTTCAAGATTCCCTGCCCCCGGAGGAAGACCTGCCCCAACTTTTACTTTTGCTTTTCCTTTGAACCTGTTAAGCAAAGCCGCTCCTGCACCCAAACTGACGCCGGCACCCAGAGCCGATACCAGAAATGCTCTCCGGCCTTTATTCTCCGCTACGGGTTCTTGTTTCTCCTGTACTGCAGCTGCTTTCTTTTTCCATGCAAAAGAATAAGTAACCGCTTTGCTGTTACAGCATCCTATGCAATTCAGGCAGACTACACAACGTGAATGGTCAACTTTTATTCCAGAGCTATCCAGACAATATGATTTACAGGATTTTCCACACAAAAGGCAATGACGGCAATCGCTTTCATTGACATGTATCCTGAACATGGATATTCTTGATACCAGTCCCAGTAATGTGCCAACCGGACAGATAGTGTTACAATAGTAACGCCCCCTGAAAGCCGCCAGTAAGGTAATAAACGTAAAAAAAGCTGCCGCAAACGCAAAAGCGGGCCAGCTCCATGTGTAATACTCTGCGCCAGTTATACCTGCTACTAACGGACGGCCCAGATTAACAGCCATTTTCCCAAAAAGGCAGTATGGGTCCAGCCAGGCGAGCGGATATGTAAAACCGAATACCGCGCATATGGTTACAAAAGCAAGAATTCCGTACCGGACACCGTTGTTCGGTTTACTGTAGTGCGTACGTCTTTTTTGCCTGGACTTGATAAACCATGCGATCCTGTTTACAATATCCTGATAAATACCCAACGGACACAGCAGGGAGCAGTAAACTCTTCCAAAAAGAAGTGTCAGCAATAAAATCCCGGCAACCGTCAGTGCACCGCCGGTAGTAATTCCCAATACACCGGGGATAAACTGGACTCTTAAAAGAGCTGCCCATATTCCGGTAGCATTGGCAGAAGAGAATATAAAGAAGTAAGTAATCAGCGCAATGACCGCCACGGCCAATGCCCTTCTTGCCCATTTTAATATTGGATATAATTTCATTATAAACGAATACGCTTAATATTCAGAGAGGAAAGATTGGTGGTGCCCAACCGGTGTTTTTCAGCCAGTACAATATGGGACGCATCTTTAATGGTCATGGTTGTGTACTGATTAAAGAACTGGGTGGCTGCCGTGTCGAGTGCCACAATGTCCTTTGACATAAAAATAGCTTTTGGAGTCTGTACATCTTCAATCGTACGTCCTTTGGGGCCGTTTTGTGTCATAATGCGGTAAGCGTCCACAATGTTGAGTACAGGTCGTTTTTCGTATGTTGCGGCATCCGCTATGCATTGCTGCAGGTCATTGGAATGCATGTAGCGGCGGTCCCATACGATACCCATGTAATTCTTCATGCAAATAGTCATCTTTGCCCCGCCATGATTCTTAAGAATCGGGACATTAATCCAGATGTCACAATCAACTATGGCTTCATGAATTTTAGCTTTCTTCATTCTTAATCCCATAGGCAGGGACACTTCACGGAAATAACGTTCTTCATGAGCAGGGACGATCTCTCCTCCCGCTTCTTGTACTGCATCCTTAATTCCGCTATTCTCGTAACAGCCTTTCCACTGATCACAGGTATGATCAAACACCTTAACCTCAGATGCCCCGGCTGCCAGACAGTCCCGTACAATCGCAGCAATCAGATCAGGATTGGTATCGGCGGCATACTCGGGAGTTTTGTCCCATCCGATATTTGGTTTTACCACTACCTTCATGCCGGGTTTAACATATTGCTTCATGCCACCCATTTCAGCAATGGCTCTTGCATACAAATCGACCGGTTCTCCACCCATTACAGCCACAATATCGGGAAGAGCAGCCGGACTTGCTTCAGAAGCCGCTGCAGAGGCGTTCCCTGCCATTAAACGGGGAGCCTTTAATCCGACAGTTCCGGCAATTGTGCCAAGAAAAGCTGTCTTTAGAAAATTACGTCTTTTCATAATGATGATTTGTTTTTATTTTTTTTTGCTGCAGCAAGAGTATTTTTCAACAAAGACACCCGTGTCATGGGGCCTACCCCTCCCGGAACGGGCGTTATATAGCTGCATTTGGGAGCAACCCCTTCAAAATCCACATCTCCTGCCAAACGGAATCCCGATTTGGTATTGGAAGCAGGAACCCTGGTTATGCCGACATCAATGACAACAGCACCGTCTTTTACCATATCGGCTTTCAGAAAACCTGGAACCCCAAGAGCCGTAACAATAATATCCGCCCTGAGGCAAACGGTCTTGAGGTCCACAGTACGGCTGTGGCACAAAGTAACAGTACAATCGCCCGGATCGCCTTTGCTTGAAAGCAGATTAGCCAAAGGTCTGCCTACAATATTGCTTCGTCCAATTATCACACACTCTTTTCCTTTTGTGGAAATACCATAAAACTTAAGAAGGTCGAGGATACCTGCAGGCGTTGCCGAAAGAAAAGTCGGTAAACCAAGGACCATGCGGCCTACGTTCACCGGATGAAATCCGTCCACATCCTTTGAAGGATCTATGGCCTGTATGACAACCTGTTCATCTATATGAGACGGTAAAGGCATTTGTACAATCAGTCCATCTATACCCGGGTCTTCATTAATCACCTTAATACATTCCAGCAACTCTTCCTGACTGATTGATTCAGGAAGCCGGTATACAGAAGAATCGATTCCAACTTCGTGGCAATCTTTCTCCTTATTGTTCACATAGGTTTGACTTGCACCGTCTGTTCCCACAAGGATAGCTGCCAGATGGGGTCTGTTGCCGGATTCTTTTATCCATTCCGCAACCTGCAATGCAATCTCTTTTTTGAGTTCTTCCGAAACATGTTTTCCGTCAATTAGCTTCATTTTTTTATTCCTCCGCGAATATTCTTCATCATTTTTCGTGTATCGTCAAATTGTTTGATAAGCCGGTTCACTTCTGTGATGGAAGTGCCGCTTCCCATAGCAATGCGTTTGCGACGACTCCCGTTGATAACGGAAGGATTATCTCTTTCTTCCGGAGTCATGGATCCGATGATGGCCTCAATGCCTTTGAATGAGTCGTTATCAAAATCCATGTCCTTAACAGCTTTTGACATTCCGGGTATCATAGATGCCAGATCCTTGATATTTCCCATTTTTTTCACCTGCTGTATTTGCTTTAGAAAATCGTCAAAGTTGAAACGGTCCTGAGCCAGTTTCTTTCTTAATTTTTTTGCCTCTTCCTCGTCGAATTGTTCCTGGGCCTTCTCAACCAGAGTTACGATATCACCCATTCCAAGTATTCGGTCGGCGATACGCGAAGGATAAAAAATATCCAGCGCATCCATTTTTTCACCTATACTTACAAATTTGATGGGTTTACTTACTACCGCACGGATAGAAAGAGCAGCTCCTCCACGGGTATCCCCATCGAGTTTGGTAAGGACTACTCCGTCGTACTGCAGACGTTCATGGAAAGTACGGGCAGTGTCCACTGCATCCTGACCGGTCATGGAGTCAACAACAAAAAGCGTTTCGGTGGGTTTGACCGCTTTTTTTATGGCGGTTATCTCGGTCATCATTGCCTCATCAATAGCCAAACGTCCTGCTGTATCTATTATGACTACACCGTAACCTTCCTTTTTGGCTCTCTCAATGGCATTCACAGCAATTTTCACCGGGTTGCTGTTTGTTTCTTCTATATGCACGTCCACACCAATCTGCTGGCCGAGAACACGCAGTTGTTCCATAGCTGCAGGACGATATACGTCGCCTGCTACCAGAAGAGGTCTGATGCCGCGCTTGCTTTTTATGTGAAGGGCAAGTTTTCCTGAAAACGTGGTTTTTCCCGAGCCCTGCAAACCGGCTATCAATACAATACCCGGATTCCCTTTAATGTTTATACCGGCCGCATCGCCGCCCATCAGCTGCACTAAATGATCGTGTACGATTTTGGTCATCATTTGACCGGGCCGGACCGATGAAAGCACATCCTGACCTAAAGCAGCCTGTTTTACTTCGTCACAAAAAGTTTTGGCCACTTTATAACTCACGTCGGCGTCGAGCAGGGCCTTACGGATGTCCTTCAGTGTCTCCGCAACATTTATTTCGGTGATCTTTCCTTCCCCTTTGAGCAACTTAAATGAGCGCTCAAGTCTGTCGGTTAAATTTTCAAACATTTGGAACTAATTTACAATTAATGGCAGCGGACCTTCCCTTATCACTTCCGGTTCGCTTCCGGTACAATCAATTATGGCAGACGGCACCGTTCCGCCCGTCCCCCCGTCTATAATAATATCTACAAAGTTATCGAAACGTTCTTTAATAAACTCAGGTTCATAGGAGTATTCGGGTTCCTGATCGTCCCATGGTAAAGACGTGGAAATAATAGGACCATTTAACTCTCTTAGAATCAACTGCAATATGGGATTATCAGGCACCCTGATACCCACTTTTTTCTTTTTCCCCTTAAATAATTTCGGTACCTGACTGTTGGCTTCCAGCAAGAAGGTAAAAGGCCCCGGAAGGTTTTTCTTCATTAAACGGAATACACTGTTTCCGATAGGCTTACAATATGAAGAAAGTTGAGAAAGATCGTAACAAAGAAAAGAGAGTGATGAAGAAGGTGTATAATAACCCTTGATCCTTTCAATATCGCTTACCCGGTTAAGATGTTCAATGGAACATCCCATACCATAAACACTGTCTGTCGGATAGATCGCTATCCCACCCTGCCGCAATGTATTAACCGCCTGAATAACAAGACGTTCCTGCGGATTCTGGGGATAGATCTTAATGAACATATTTTACAGGTCAGTTGAATAGTAAGCCTGAGCAAGATCCCTTTGGTTGTAACGCATGGCCATTGTCTGGCCGTAAGCTCCGGCCGAGCATATGGCAATAAGGTTACCCCTGCGGGTTTCCGGCAGGGTAACTGATCTTGCAAAGGTATCCGACGATTCACAAACCGGGCCTACTATATCATATACAACCGGTGCACCGGTAGATGAGACATTCAGTATTGTATGCTTGGCGCCATATAAGGCGGGTCTCACGAGGTCATTCATTCCCGCATCGAGTATCACGAATTTCTTGCCTTTTCCTATCTTGACATACAATACCCTCGATATAAGGAATCCGCACTGCGCCACAAGCGAACGGCCGGGCTCAAAATGTACTTTTTGACCTTTCCTGACTTCAAGGTTTTTATTAATTAATTCAAAATAGGTTTCGAACGGACTATATAAATTTTCCAGCGGATTCTCATAATCAACAGCAAGCCCTCCACCAAGATTGATATGTTCAAGTTTTATGTCTTTTTGCTCGAACCATACCTGGAAATCATTTATTTTCTTGCACAGATTCATAAAAACATTCATGTCGGACACTTGTGAACCCACATGAAAGTGTATTCCCTTTAATTTAATGTTCTGACAACTTTTAAAGACTTCCAGCACATCATTTAACATCCATTCGCTTATCCCGAATTTATCTTTGGAACGTCCGGTATTAATATGTTTATTGGTATGTGCGTCGATGTTGGGATTCAGTCTGAGTGAGACAGGAGCTGTCTTGCCCATTTGAGCAGCCAGGTCATTTATGATTTTTATCTCGGGAACAGACTCGCAATTAAAACTAAAAATTCCGCCCTGTAAAGCAGTACGGATCTCTTTATCTGATTTGCCTACCCCGGCATATACAATTTCCTGCGGATCAAAACCCATGTCCAAAGCCAATTGGACTTCGTTACCACTTACACAATCTGCTCCCAGTCCCGTACGTTGAATGATTTCAAGTATTCGTGGATTTGCATTGGCTTTCATTGCATAATGAGCTGTGTAACCGTATTCCCTCAGGATTTTTGTATAGAGACGCAATGTCTGATCCAAAATATCGAGATCATAAAAGTATAATGGCGTCTCGAGGCGCTCAAATGCATTAACAAAACGGGGCAGTCGCATAATTACTGAAAATTAAAATATCACGCAAAAGTAACATTTTTTTAAATCAGAATTAATCATTTACCTTTGCCAAGTTATTTCAAGAGAATATATCTATGGCAAACACTAAAAAAGAATTGTTGAAGGAAGTAATACAACATGTTGATATTACGAAAATTGACTCAACACCCATTATTGACGCTATGCGTTCTATGTCTTTCTCCTCGAGAGACACTGCCAGAGCAGCAGATATTCTGCAGATGATGATGAGCAATAAAGACTGCACCAACTGGCTCACTATTGCCGGAAGTTCAAGTGCTGCAGGTTGTATGCAGATATACGTCGATATGGTACGCTTTAATATGATAGACTGTGTTGTATCTACAGGAGCCTCCATCATCGATATGGATTTTTTTGAAGCGTTGGGATACAAGCATTACAAAGGCACTCCTTTCGTTGATGACGGCATGCTGCGCAGTAACTATGTAGATCGGATATACGATACCTATATTGATGAAGAAGAATTGCAGGAATGCGATGCCACTATTAAACAGATTGCAGACGCACTGGAACCCCGGCCCTATTCTTCCCGCGAATTTATCTGGGAAATTGGCAGATGGCTCAGCAAAAATGCAGTAAAGAAGGAATCGCTCATTCAGACATGTTTCGAACACAATGTTCCTATTTTTGTACCTGCTTTTTCGGATTGCAGCGCCGGTTTTGGTCTGGTTATGCATCAGCTGGAACGGATCAAGGAAGGCAAACCCTATCTGACAATAGATTCTGTTGCCGACTTCAGGGAACTTACAGAAATCAAGATCAAATCAAAAACCAGCGGTTTGTTCATGATAGGAGGCGGTGTTCCTAAGAATTTCGCACAGGATACAGTGGTATGTGCCGAATGCCAGGGTTTTGAAGTACCCATGCACCAGTACGCCATTCAGATTACGGTTGCCGATGTCAGGGACGGTGCCTGCTCGAGTTCCACCTTAAAGGAAGCATCTTCCTGGGGAAAGGTCAGCACCATTCACGAACAAATGGTATACGCCGAGGCCACTACCGTTGTACCGCTGATAGTCAGCTATGTTTTCCACCAAAAAGCCTGGCAGGACAGGCCCAGAACCAATTGGGCAAAAATTTTCTGATCCTGCATGATCTATAAATGAAAAGCGGATATGCTGCAGCATATCCGCTTTTATATTTAAAAATAAGCGGTGCAACTATGAGGGACTACCCCAATTGGTGTTGATAAGACCAATAATAATACTGAACAAAATAGCACCGGCACCAAGGAACAATGTGATGAATCCGCTTTCAAAGTTCAAAAGGTTCTGCCACATGTCAGCAAAAACTTGTGTAAAAAATTCCATGATAATTCGAATTAGGTTATAAAAATTTTTTGCCTACTCTTAAGGATTTTCGGCGGCTCCCCTTACTCTTTAATGGATTTTCAGGCAACTCCCTTGGGTTGAGTTAATCTGCGTCGGGATATCCTACCAAGAAGTAGATGAGAGCACCGATTCCTGCACCCAGGATACTCAGAATGACAGCAAACCAACCGTTAGTTTCAGGGTTGTGGATGAGTTGTTCCAGAAAATCAAAAACAGTTTGTAACATGGCTATTAGTTATTAATTGGTGAATAAAATTTCCTATATCAAACGCAAAGTTAAAAATGTTTTTTTAACTTCCAAATACTGTAAGTCTAATAATTATGTTCCTTTCGCAATAAATCCGTGACTGTTTTTACCGGGTTGAAAGTGGCAGGAGGCACCTCTACAAAAACCGTATTCCACCTGCTCATACCCCCGTTCCATAATCCGGGCAATTCAAGAGCTTTAAGTTCCCTTCCTTCCAGGCTTTTTTGAGAAATAAAACCCGTACTGTCATCCCTGAAGTCAGTCAAACGATAAGAATTGCCATCGTAGGCCTTGCAGGAACAGACAATATCTACCGGATTGAAATGGGTCGATTCGGGATAAGGACGCTGCAACTGTACACTTTCCAGTATCTGGAGAGATCCGGCTCCGTCATTATCGGTCACACGGAAAGGACCTCCTCCGGGTTCCCCGGCGGCCGGAACCATTCCGCATACACGGACGGGACGGTTCAGTTTGGAATAAAGATACGAACGGTAATTGTCCGGATCTACCGGAGGATGGGTAATGTAGAATCTTTCTTCCAGGAAGGAAGCTATCTCTTTCAGTCGTAGAGGTTCTGCCCCATTCTGCAGATCGGCCAGATAATCAGATATCTTTTTTCTGCATTCCAGTAACAGGCCCGCAAGCACTTTTTTCCAATGAATTACGGGAGACAATAGAGGTTCCGGAACCACATTGTCAATATTCTTTATAAAGACTATATCGTCTTTCATATTAGCAAGATTCTCAAGTAAAGCACCGTGTCCTCCCGGACGGAAAAGGAGTGATCCGTCATTCTTTCTGAATGGCTGGTTCTCCAAGTCCACCGCAATGGTATCTGTAGCAGGATCCTGTACAGAAAATGAGACATTGAAAGTAATTCCGAACCTGGATTGATACCTGGCCTTTACACTGTTCCAGAGGTTTGAAAACAGAGACAGATGCTCCTGAGAAACGGTAAAATGAAGATTGGCGAGTCCTTTGGGATCGGTACAATAAAAAGCCGATTCTACGAAATGTTCTTCAAAAGCGGTTCGCGGTCCGGAAGGATAATTATGGAACAGGATCAATCCTTTTGGAAGGGATCCGTATTGTAATCCTTCGGAGCCAAGTAACAGATCGATAACTTTCTTTTTCTCAGACGGATTGAAGCCTTCCATACGGGAAAGAGGCCCGTAAAATGCAAATTTGCCGAGGTTATCAAAAAACCGGGTTGCGTTACCTGAAAGCGTTGCGGTGCAGCTTTTGGAAAGCAGCGAAGATGCTTCGAACAAATCCTTGAACATACGTGAAGCAGCCCCGGAAGCAGGTACAAACTTCACCCGGGAACCTTTCCATTCATTATACCTACGTTCATACTCATATTGCTGCTGCAGTGATAATTGTATTATCCCGTTGCCGGGTACAGCAGGGCCATTTACATCCAAGAAGGGAAAACCTTTAGTAAAAGCATCCAGTTGAGATTCTATGACACTTAGCTCTATCCCCTTCTTTTTGAGATAATTCAAATCATTCGAAGTAAACATTGCGGTAACCGGTTAAATTGTTCAGGGGTCCATTCTCTTCTGAAAGTATAGTTACTTCTCAACCTCTCGAAGTCCTTGGGAGAGCAACGCAACTTACTATCTTCTACAAATATAGGGAAACAATCCTTTAATAACAAGTGTTCAGGAACAAAATCCGGTACAGGTAATTCAATTTTGAAATCATACAGGTCTTCCCAACCAAAATGACGTGCCACTGCATGTACAATGGTCTGTGAAGCGTTTCGCTTACCTTCAAGGGAATAACCTGCAATATGAGGTGTGGCAATATCGGTAATGCTCAATGTATGTTCATCAATAACAGGCTCATTATTCCAAACGTCCAGAATAACGCCTCCCAGTCGCGGAGCATGCTTTCTCAAAGCCTCCTCATTCACCACTGCGCCTCTGGAAGTATTAATGAAACAGGCTCCTTCTTTCATTTTGCTAAAAAAAGAATCGCCGGCCAGGGCACATGTGTCTGCAGTCAAAGGAACATGAAGTGTCACAATATCAGACTGAGCAAGTACCTGATGCAGATCTGAAAAACCATGAGGACCTTCAGCCGCTTCCCTTGGAGGGTCATTGAGCAGCACCCTGAAACCCAGCAAACGTGCAAGTGTTGCCACCCTGCTACCCACATTGCCCACTCCGACAATACCCAGTGTCATGCCTGAAAGACTTCTGTTCTTTTTTTCGGACCAGCCGGACAAGGCCGTAAAAACATACTGCATTACGGCACCTGCGTTGCACCCCGGTGCATTGGCCACTTCTATCCCGTGCGAAGCACAATATTGAGTATCTATATGATCAGTACCTATGGTAGCAGAGCCGATGAATGAAATCCGGCTTCCTTCCAAAGTTCGTGGAACACACTCGGTACGCGTCCTGATAATCAAGACATCGGCATTACAAATTTCCTCCGCAGAAATTTCGGCACCTTTCATCAGTCGAACGACAGCACGGTTATCAAAAACACCTTCGAGGAAAGGGATCTCTTTATCTATAAGTATTACGGGTTGTCTGTACATATCAATACAAAATCAGATCGGTCACTGTGGCTTTCCCCATCTGGGTATTGAGCCGGGCCTTGAGCAAAGTTTTTTGCATATCGAGCTGGCACCGGAGAACACCCGATCGGATTTTCACCTTGTACACACCCTCTGAAAAGGATCTGGAAAGGCATTCCTTAGCCGCAGCCGGTCCGATGATTGTATCCCAGGCATTATTAAGCCTGACCACCTCGAGGCCTTCATAAAGTCCGGTCTCTCGGAGCGTCTGTTCAAGAACATCCTGTAACGTTCTGGTTTCCTGTCTTTTCATTTGTAAATACGCCCTCCCTGACGTGGTAATAACAATGATCTCCCCCAATGGCACTGAGTGTCTCTTCAAGACGAACCTTATTACTATCGGTAAGAAATATTTGTCCAAAATGATCTCTGACTACCAGGCGAAGTAAAAAAGAGACTCTTTGGGCATCGAGCTTATCAAAGACATCGTCCAGAAGCAGTATGGGAGCCATTCCCTTAAGCTGACGGATAAGTGCGAACTGAGCCAGTTTGAGTGCCAGCAGGAACGTTTTCTGCTGTCCCTGGGAACCGCATACTTTCAGAGGATAACCGTTCAGTGAAAAAAGCACGTCATCGCGTTGCACTCCAACAGTTGTGTATTGAAGAGCCCTGTCCTTCTGTTCGCTTTTCTTTAGCAGAGCAGCCATGGTGTCTTTATTCAGATCCGATTCGTAACTGAGATCTATCTGTTCTTTATTTCCGGAAAGCTGGCTGTAAAATTCAACCACATACGGATGCAGCAGACGGCACAGTTCTGCTCTCCGGGCATGGATTTCATCGCCTCTTTGACACAGCCCTGCGTCTATTGCCTCCAGTACACCCGATCCGGCTGTATCTGTCTTGAGTACCCTGTTTCTTTGAAACAGCCACTTCTTGTATTCAAGGACCGTTTGTAAATACCCCGGATCTGTCTGGGATAAGAGGAAATTCATATACCTGCGCCGCTCGTCACCGGCTCCGAAAACAAGTGAAGTATCCTGCGGTGAAACCATCACTACCGGTATCAGTCCAACATGCGTTGAAAGACGATCATAATTCTTTCCATTTCTTTTGAAAAGCTTCTCTCCCTGACGGGTCAGTGAACAGGAAATTTTCTCGGTCAAACCCGAATCCATCGAGTATTCACCGTATAGTGTTGAAAGATCGCAGGAATGCATAATTATTTCTCTGTCCGGGACGGAAAAGAAACTCTTGCATACACTAAGATAATATATGGCATCAAGAAGATTTGTCTTGCCCTCGCCGTTATCTCCGTATAAAACATTGATTTTTGAAGAGAAACCGAGCGATGTATTTTCAATGTTTTTAAAATGAGATATCAATAAACGGCTTAAATACATAAGGATTCATAAAATATGTATGCAAACATAGCAAAAATTGCGTATATTTGCCGCCTCAAAATTAAGACGTATGGCAAAAAAGAACACAGAAAAGAAAACCAAAAGCGAAGAACCTGCAGCAGTTGCCCAGGCATTAGGAAAGACAGAAGAATTTCTGGCTAAATACAAAAAGCATCTTTTAATTTCGGCAATTGCGATTGTTGTAATCCTTGGGGGCGGCTTCGCTTATATGAAACTTATCCGTGAACCCCGTAAACAGGAGGCGCTTGCTCAACTTTTTCCGGCAGAAAGCTACTTCAGGGCAGATTCGTTTAATCTGGCTTTGAACGGCGATGGCAACAATATGGGTTTTAAGGACATTATTGACGAGTACAAAACACTTCCGGGAAAGGTGGTCTATTTCTATGCAGGAGTATCTGAATTGCAACTTGGCAATTATCAGGAAGCCATCAACTATCTTAAGAAATACAACGCAAACGACGAGATCATACAGGCACGTGCCTATTGCAACATTGGTGACGCATACGTTGGCTCAGGAGATCTTCAGAGCGGTCTTTCCTATTACCTTAAAGCCGCAGAATACAAAGACAATGCTTACTCGGCAACCTACTACAAAAAAGCAGGTATCATTTACGAAGAACTTGACAATAAAGCCAAAGCACTTGAAATGTACAGGCTTATCAAAAATAAATATCCTCAAAGCATTGAAGGGTACGATATTGATAAATATATAAGCCGTCTGGAAGTTTCGGAATAACAGTTATCAGTATAATATATGGGAAGAGCATTTGAATACAGAAAAGCACGCAAGCTGAAACGATGGGGCAATATGTCCCGGACATTCACCAGGCTGGGCAAGGAACTGACCATTGCCGCCAAACAAGGCGGTACAGATCCTGAAAACAATCCCAGATTACGTGCTATCGTACAGACCGCCCGCTCTGAAAATATGCCCAAGGACAATATTGAAAGAGCCATCAAGCGTGCCGATGAAAAAGATAAGGGAGATTACAAAGAAGTAGTTTACGAAGGTTACGGGCCTCACGGTGTTGCCATTCTTGTGGAAACCGCAACAGACAATACTACCCGTACAGTAGCGAATCTACGTTCCTATTTCAATAAAAGTGGCGGCAACCTGGGCACTTCGGGCAGCGTTGAATTCATGTTCGACCATAAAACTATTTTCAAAATCAAATCCAAACCTTCTATTGATCTCGAAGAACTGGAACTTGATCTGATTGATTTAGGAGGTGAAGAGGTCTTCCAGGAAGAAGATGAAATTTTAATTTACGGAACTTTTGAATCGTACGGTGCCATACAAAAATACATAGAGGAAAAAGGGCTGGAACTCATAAGCGGCGGATTTGACCGTATCGTGAACGGGGAACTTAAGGAACTGAGTCCTGAAGACAAGGCCGATATCGAAAAGCTGCTTGACCGAATTGAGGAAGACGACGACGTACAGAACGTTTATACCAATATGGCCTGATCATTCGACCATCATTCTGTCATCAATAAGCCTGTTGTTGTATTGTTGGCGGAACGCTTTAATAAAGAGCTCATTCGAGGGCTCTTTTTCTTTTGCATCCCTGAGAAGCTCAACAGAATTGGGGTAATTCACCACAAAAGGAACAGATGTCGTATCGAGGATACTTCTGCCAAATGCAAAATATCCGTAAGGATAGTCTATAATATCGAGTACGGTAGGCATAATATCAATCTGCTGCGTATATTCTTCGTAACGGATTCCCTTTACATAAGTTGAATCGTTCTCTTTTCTTGCATCATAATAGATAACCGGAATGGCCATACTGCCGGTATCTGTCTGGTATTCCTTATTAAGAAGCGAATAGGCACCGTGATCTGCACAGAGCACGAAAAGTGTATTGGAAAACCAGGGCATGGTCCGGGCCGTAAGGAAGAACTGTTGAAGGGCATGGTCTGCATAGCCTATGCATTGATGGATGGGCAATTTTCCTTTTGGGAAAACGCCTTCGTAACTTTGTGGAATCACAAACGGATGATGCGACGATAACGTAAAGACAGCCGATGCAAAGGGTTGCTTGAAAGTATTTAGTGTACGGGCAAAAAACTGAAGGAACGGTTCATCCCAAATGCCCCAGTAACCGTCAAACTGAGCGTTATCATTAAACTCGTCTTTTCCGTAATATTCAGTAAAACCATAGCTGCGGGCCATTGCGTTCAATCCCATGGATCCGTTTGGCGCGCCGTGAAAAAACGAAGTATGGTATCCCCACTTTTCCAGAGCTTTTCCCAAACCCTCCATTTTGTTGAGTGCATAGGGAGTAAGGGCAAAAGGCTGTTCGAGGCTCGGGATACTGCCCAGTACCGAAGGTAATGCATCAACCGATTTGCGCCCGTTGGCATATGCTCGCGTACAGGTTAGTGAACAAGACATCAGAGAATCCAGAAAAGGAACATAGGATTTATAACCCTGATTAAGACAGGCAGAATATTCTTTGGAAAAACTTTCGAGAATAATTACAACAACATTCGGTCTCAGGCTTTCTGCTACTGTGTCCGCAATATTCTCCCGATCATTAAAATGCACAGGCGAATACACCTGTTCAAGCTCTTCATCTGATTTGAAATACTCCAGTTTATCGAGCGACGGTTTTCCAATTGTCCGTATAACACAAAACGGAGTGTTTAAAACCAGTGCCGTTTCTACAGGACGCTTAACATATTCAGAAGCATTGCTTAAAGTAATGGGACGGGTAGTGCGGTCGATTCCTCCCCTGATGGCAGCCACAGACAGGAGTAAAGTGATACAGAGAATGAGCAGACGAGAAAAAAAGAACGTAACAGTAAAGGCCGGCCTTGAAGGATATTTTCTTCTGCCATACACCAATACCAGCAAAAACACAAGCAACAGCCAGACAATAAAAAAGATACTGTATTGTTGCAAACTTTTAAAAAAAAGTTTGCCTACCATAATATTATCTGAGAACTCATTGAAAAAAGAGAAATCGTTTCGTCTGACGGTGGTTCTGAAATAGATGAAGTCGAAAAGTTGTCCCATGAAGCCCGCGGCATTGAATACCACAAACAAAATTTTGAGAAACAGTTGATATCCCTTTGAAAAAACAAAAGGAAAGGGTATGAGAGCGAAAAAAAGATAGATAATGTTCAGATAGAACAAAGCTGCCAGGTCAAAACGAATGCCTCCTCTGTAAAAAGTCAGCATATCTGACCAGGTTGTTTCGGGGAACAAATAGCTGTTATAAAGAAAAAAAGCCAGACGGCTCAAAAGATAGAAAATAAACACGATTGATAACCGCACTGCCAGTTTAAGCAAGTATTGGGTTCCAGTAAAGTTCCTTGGTTTGTAAATGCTCTCCATAACGGAGTACAAAGTTAAAGAAACTCTTAAAAAGTTATTCGTTTCGGATAAATTTAGTACTTTTGCCGGATATTATTTTTATGTTGCACTTATAATTATTTAACGTATCTCTATGAATATAAAATACATCGAGCACATAGGAATTGCTGTCAAGTCGCTTGATGAGGCCATAGCGTTCTATGAGAAAAAACTCGGACTTACCTGCTATGCCATAGAAGAAGTTCCCGAACAAAAAGTCAGAACCGCTTTCTTTATGGTTGGTCAGACAAAAATTGAACTTCTGGAAAGTACAGACCCTGAAGGCCCTGTCGGCAAATTTATAGAAAACAAGGGAGAAGGGGTGCATCATATGGCTTTTGCCACCGAAGGATTGCAGGAACAATTGGATGAGCTTTCTTCCAATGAAATACGTCTTATAGACAAATCTCCCCGCAAAGGAGCCGAAGGTTTGAATATCGCTTTCCTTCATCCGAAAAGCACCTTGGGTGTATTAACAGAATTATGTGAGAAACCAAAAGTATAACATTATACACAATCATAACCATGAGCAACCAACTGGAACAAGTGAAAGCGTTAACACAACTCCGTGAGAAAGCCCGTTTGGGAGGAGGACAAAAACGCATTGATGCACAGCATGCCAAAGGAAAATGTACGGCACGTGAACGCATCGCCATGCTGCTTGACGAAGGCAGTTTTGAAGAATTTGATATGTTTGTAACCCATCGCTGCACCAATTTCAATATGCAGGACAACTCAATTCTGGGTGACGGAGTGGTAACCGGATACGGCACCATAGACGGACGCCTGGTATATGTTTATGCACAGGACTTTACGGTTTTCGGAGGTTCATTGTCCGAAACCATGTCTCTTAAGATCTGCAAAGTGATGGAACAGGCCATGAAGGTAGGAGCTCCCGTTATTGGAATCAATGACTCGGGCGGCGCCAGAATCCAGGAAGGTGTAAGTGCACTGGCAGGCTACGGGAATATCTTCCAGAATAACATTCTGGCATCGGGTGTTGTTCCCCAGATCTCGGCTCTTTTTGGGCCTTGCGCAGGCGGAGCCGTTTATTCTCCTGCTCTGACCGATTTTAATATCATGATGAAGGGTTCGAGCTATATGTTCCTTACCGGGCCAAAGGTGGTAAAGACAGTTACCGGAGAAGACGTAACCCAGGAAGAACTCGGAGGTGCCAGCGTACATGCTTCCAAAAGCGGAGTGGCTCATTTTGCAGTTGATACTGAAGAAGAAGGAGTTGAACTTATTCGCAACCTGCTGAGCTATATTCCTCAGAACAATATGGAAGAACCTCCCAGAATGGAATGTTCAGATCCCATTGACCGGTTGGACGATTTTCTGAACGAAATTATTCCCGACAGCCCGAACAAACCTTACAATATGTACGAAATCATCCACGCCATTGTTGACGACGGACAGTTCCTGGAAGTACATAAAGATTATGCCACCAATATTATTGTAGGTTTTGCCCGTTTTAACGGATCTTCCGTTGGTATTGTAGCCAATCAACCCCGCGTACTGGCCGGAGTTCTGGATTGCAACGCTTCGCGCAAAGCTGCTCGCTTTGTACGTTTCTGCGATGCTTTCAACATTCCCCTGGTAACCCTTGTTGACGTACCCGGCTTCCTGCCCGGAACCCAGCAGGAGTATGGCGGTGTTATATTACACGGAGCAAAGCTGCTCTATGCTTACGGAGAAGCTACCGTTCCCAAAATTACCGTTATTCTGCGCAAAGCATACGGTGGGGCTTATATTGTCATGAGTTCCAAACACCTGCGCAGTGACATCAATTATGCATGGCCTTCTGCAGAAATCGCCGTCATGGGACCTTCAGGAGCCATTGAAGTCCTCTTTAGTAAGGAAATGGCACAAGCTGAAGATCAGGCCCTGTTTGTGGCTGAAAAAGAAAAAGAATACCGTGATATGTTTGCCAATCCATACAATGCAGCCAAATACGGCTATATAGATGACGTGATTGAACCCCGTAACACCCGGTTCAGGATCATCCGGTCCCTGCAACTGCTTTCTACTAAGAAAACGAGCAATCCACCTAAAAAACACGATAACCTTCCTTTATAATCCCTTTACGATATGAAGTCTTTTTATAAAATCATACTTGTTGGGGTTTTTGTGTCTTTTCTTGTTCCCGGTTTTGCCCAAAGCAAGGGTGACCTGCGACTGAATGAATTCCTGGTAATCAATACAGATGATTTTCAGGATGATTTCGGACAGCATAATGCCTGGTTTGAAGTATTCAATTCAGGTTATGGAACAGCTGACATTGGAGGTTGTTACCTTAGTAACGATCCTGACAATCTGAAAAAATACTGTATACCCCGTGGTGATATTCTCACAGCTATTAAACCCCGCCAGCACATTATATTCTGGGCAGATGACCAGGCATACAGGGGAACATTTCACGTGAATTTCAAACTGGAAGGTTCTGAATACCTTATTCTGACAGCCAATGACGGCCGTACCATTATTGATCAGGTGAGTATTCCGGCCGACCTTGAACCTAACCAGTCTTACGGACGTTTTATGGACGGAATAGGTTCATATGGACCCGAATCCAATAACGAAGGATGGTCTGTAATGAAACGGACCTCGCCAAGTACAAACAATTATTCACTGGACGGGCTGACTAAAAGCGATCGTATGAAAAACACAGACCCATACGGATGGATAATGGCTATCATGGCCATGTCTGTGGTTTTCTCTGCATTAGTACTCTTATACCTGGCTTTCAAAGGTATCGGAAATTTATCTATCCATGCGCTTCAGAAAAAATCTGACACACATTATCAAAGCACAAAAGTCTCCATAGCTGAGACATCCGGTGAAGAATATGCTGCCATTGCCACGGCACTGTTCCTTTATGCCAATGAAAACGAAATACACGATGTGGAAAATACTATCCTTACTATAGATAAGATAAGGCGTGACTATTCTCCATGGAGTGCCAAGTACCAGATGTTCCGTCAGGTGCCTAACATAAAAAAGAGATAATCACAGAAAAACTATACTCATGAAAGAATATAATTTAATCATTAACGGGAATAACTATAATGTTACCGTAAACGACATAGAAGATACACTGGCCGAGGTAGAAGTGAACGGCACTCCGTACAAGGTTACCATTGATCAGCCCATCAAAAAAGCCTCCAACCAGACAGCACCGGCCAAGGCACCCCGCGTTGCTGCTCCCTCTGCAGCCAAATCTCCCGCTCCCACTCCTTCTGCCAATGCTTCGACCATAAACTCACCGCTTCCAGGTGTTATCCTTGAAGTTAGTGTTAAAGAAGGAGAAACGGTTAAGGCGGGACAGAAACTGATTGTTCTTGAAGCCATGAAAATGGAGAACAATATTGAAGCCGAAAGAGACGGAGTTGTGTCCAAAATCAAAGTTAATAAAGGTGATTCCGTATTGGAAGGTGCGCCGCTGATCATACTGAATTAATATGGAAAACATTATCAATAATCTTGTTCAATTCTGGGAATACACAGGGTTTGCCAATTGTACCTATCAGCACCTGTTGATGATATGTATAGGCATTCTATTCATTACCATGGCCATCGTTAAAGAATGGGAACCTTTGTTGCTTATCCCCATTGGATTTGGAATTATCATTGGGAACATACCCTTGTTCCCGGGCCTGAATGTAGGTATTTATGAAGAAGGCTCTGTTTTGAATATTTTATACCAGGGAGTACAAAAAGGTTGGTATCCCCCGCTAATATTTCTGGGGATAGGAGCTATGACTGATTTTTCTTCTCTCATATCCAGTCCCAAACTGCTTCTGATTGGTGCAGCTGCCCAATTCGGAATTTTTGGAGCATACGCCATTGCGCTCGCCATAGGTTTTGAGCCAAATGCTGCCGGAGCCATTGGGATCATCGGAGGTGCAGACGGCCCCACGGCCATATTCCTGTCCTCCCGTCTTGCTCCCGAACTGATGGGTGCCATTGCCGTATCTGCTTATTCTTATATGGCTTTAGTGCCGGTTATCCAGCCTCCTATCATGAAACTTCTGACAACAAAAAATGAACGCCTTATTAGAATGAAACCACCACGGGCCGTTTCAAAAACGGAAAAAGTGGTTTTCCCCATAGTCGGATTATTAATGACCGCATTCATTGTTCCTTCCGGTCTTCCTCTGTTGGGCATGCTCTTCTTTGGCAACCTGCTGAAAGAAAGCGGAGTAACCCGCAGACTGGCCGAAACGGCACGTGGTCCGCTTATTGATGTAGTCACTATCTTGATTGGATTAACGGTTGGTTGCTCTACCCAGGCCGATAAATTTTTACAGATTGAATCTGTTAAAATATTCGCTTTGGGAGCCTTATCGTTTGTTATTGCAACAACTGCAGGCGTATTATTTGTGAAATTCTTCAATCTATTCCTTAAAAAAGGCAATAAGATTAATCCCCTGATTGGAAATGCCGGCGTATCTGCCGTTCCTGATTCGGCCAGGGTTTCAGAAATTGTTGGCCTTCAGTTCGACCGTACCAACCACCTGCTTATGCATGCCATGGGTCCGAATGTAGCCGGTGTTATAGGCTCTGCTGTTGCGGCAGGGATTTTGCTGGGATTTTTATCGTAATGAATCATAATACCCCTTAATAATATATGGAAAATAAACTGCAAGAACTTACAAACAAGCTTTACGAAGAAGGACTCGCCAAAGGCCGCGAACAAGCCGATGCCATCATTAAACAAGCAAAGGAAGAAGCTAATGCAATTGTAGAGAAAGCAAAGAAGGAAGCTGTATGGATGGTGGAAAGAGCTGAAAAAGAAGCTGCAGATCACAAAGAACAGGTGGAAAATGAAATTCGCATGGCGTCCCGCCATACGATTTCCACACTTAAGAAAAAGATTGAAAGCATGGTTGTGCTCAAAGCATTGGAGGCTCCGACCAAAAAAGCAGTTGAAGACACATCATTTATTCAAGGCATTATTGGCCAGCTGGCTGCAGCATTCAATCCGGGAAAAGCTGTCACCATGGACCTGTCAGTTGTTCTGCCAGAAAAACAGCAGGAGCAATTTGCATCGTTCATGGAATCACAGACTGCACAAATCCTCGGCAAAAATCTTAAGGTATCCTTTTCTGCCGACCTGGAAAACGGCTTTATCATAGGTCCGGGAGACGGCGGGTATCAGATTCGGTTTACCGATAACGACTTTATGGCTCTATTCAATCAGTTCATAAGCCCCAAGACTCAGAAAATTCTTTATGGCGAATAATTACGAATTTATTATTGCGGGATTCCCTATGATGGCTTTGGATTTTGAATCAAGGGAATTCCGTATGGATGAACTTGTTGGTTCCATTCGCCAGATGGTCAGTCATAAAGACAATCGTCTTATTGACTGGCTTTTTTTTGGCATGGAAGCCGGGAACATGAATAACCACTTCTATAGGGCTGCCCGCAAATGTAAAGATTCGTTCATAAAAGGTTATTATACCTTCGATTGGGAAATCCGTAACATTATTGCCGCTTATAATGCCAGAGAATACGGTCACAATATTCTGACCAATCTCGTGGGCAGAAGTGAGTTGACCGATGTACTGGTTTCATCCAAAGCAGAAAATTTTGACCTGGATTCTGTCTCTGAATACTCCACTGTCCTGCATAAGATCATGCAGCTAAAAAATCCTTTGGAACGTGAACAGCAGATTGACAAACTGCGTTGGGACACAGCCGTACAGCTTACAACGTTCCATTATTTTGATATTGATGTTATACTAGCCTTCTTACTGAAAGCCTCCATTGTCTCACGATGGTCAAAACTCGACAAAGAGACAGGTTCACGCCTCTTTAAAGAATTGGTACAGGAAGTAAAAGGCACTTATAAAGCATAAAAAACACCATGCAAACAAAAACCACCGGAATTGTAAAAGGTATCATTGCCAACCTGGTTACCATTGAGGTGAACGGACCGGTAGCTCAAAACGAAATCTGTTTCATTAAACTGGGAGATACAGATTTGATGGCCGAGGTCATCAAAGTGGGAGGAAAATACGCATCGGCGCAAGTCTTTGAAAGCACACGCGGACTGCGCGTGGGCGACACCGTCACTTTTGAAGGTCACATGCTGGAGGTGCAACTTGGCCCGGGATTGCTGTCAAGCAACTACGACGGACTGCAAAACAATCTGGCCACAATGGAAGGCGTTTTCCTGAAACGGGGAGAATACACAGAACCTATTGACAGAACAACCAAATGGGGTTTCAAACCACTTATGAAAGTTGGTGATTCTGTCACAGCAGGAGACTGGCTGGGAGAAGTCATGGAAGGCTGGATGGTCCATAAGATCATGGTTCCCTTTGTCATGACAGGGACCTACCGCATAAGCTGGATTATTGCTCCCGGAGAATATACCGTAGATGAAAAAATGGCTGAACTGACCGATGCCAAAGGCAAGGTGTTCCCGGTAACCATGGTTCAGCGCTGGCCGGTAAAACGGGCCATTACGGCTTATAAAGAAAAACCAAGACCCTATAAGGTAATGGAAACGGGTGTGCGTACCATTGACACCTTCAATCCTATCGCCGAAGGCGGTACCGGATTTATCCCCGGACCTTTCGGATGCGGCAAGACAGTACTTCAGCACGCACTGGCCAAACAAGCCGAGGCAGACATCATTGTGATGGCCGCCTGTGGTGAACGTGCCAACGAGGTAGTTGAAATTTTCACCGAATTCCCCGAACTGATTGACGCCCGCACCGGACGCCACCTGATGGAACGTACCACTATCATTTGTAACACTTCCAACATGCCGGTTGCTGCACGTGAAGCCTCGGTTTACACGGCAATGACCATATGTGAATATTATCGTTCAATGGGACACAGGGCTCTGCTTCTTGCAGACTCCACTTCCCGGTGGGCACAGGCTCTCCGCGAGATGAGCAACCGCATGGAAGAACTTCCGGGTCAGGATGCATTCCCCATGGACCTGCCTGCCATCATTTCAAGTTTCTATGCCCGCGCAGGCATCGTTACACTCAACAACGGCCAGACTGGCTCAGTTACCTTCATTGGTACCGTATCGCCTGCCGGTGGTAACCTTAAAGAGCCCGTAACGGAATCTACCCAGAAAGCTACCCGATGTTTTTATGCCCTGTCTCAAAACCGTGCAGACCGTAAAAGATATCCCGCTGTTGACCCGCTGGACAGCTACTCAAAGTATCTTGAATACCCCGAAATCAAACAGTATTATAAGGAAAAGATCGGAGAAGGATGGGTGGACATGGTTATGGAAGGCAAGAATTATGTCTTGCGTGGTAAAGAGGCTTATGAGCAGATCAATATTCTCGGAGACGACGGAGTTCCCCTGGAATACCACCTGCGTTACTGGAAATCTGAACTGATTGACTTCATCATCCTGCAACAGGATGCTTTTGACGATATTGATGCATCCACTCCCATGGAGCGTCAGCAATACATGTTCAACAAAGTGATTGATATCTGTCGTAAAGATTTTGATTTTGAAGACTTTGAAGCCTGCTCGACATTCTTCAAGAAAATTATCAACATCTTCAAGCAAATGAATTACTCTGAATTCAAATCAGAACAATTTGCAATACACGAATCGGAAATTGACGAACTCCTGGCCGATACGGCTCAGGCATAAACATTAACCATATGGCACAAGCTTTTCAACGCATATACACACGATTAGAAGGTATTACAAAAGCCACCGTAGTACTGAATGCACAGGGCGTAGCAAATGACGAACTGGCTACCGTGGACGGACGCCTGGCTCAGGTTGTAAAAATTAAAGAAGATTCGGTTACCCTCCAGGTATTCGGCGGGACAGAAGGTATTGCGACCAATTCGGAAGTTGTTTTCTGGGGTGAAGCCCCCTCGTTGAACGTAAGTGAAGACCTGTCCGGACGCTTTTTTAATGCTTATGGGAAACCCATTGACGGGGGCCCCGAGGTGGAAGGAGAACATCGTGAGATTGGCGGACCCTCTGTTAATCCTTATAAACGGAAACAACCTTCCCAGCTCATTCCCACCGGTATCGCCGGGATTGACCTGAATAACACGCTCGTATCCGGCCAGAAGATTCCTTTCTTTGCCGACCCCGACCAACCCTATAACCAGGTAATGGCTACAGTGGCTCTTCGTGCCGACGTAGACAAGATCATTCTGGGAGGCATGGGCCTCACCAACGACGATTATCTGTTCTTTAAGCAGTCATTCGAAAACGCCGGCAAACTCTCAAAGATCATCAGCTTTGTGAACACTACGGATCAGCCCCCTGTAGAAAGGCTCCTGATCCCCGATATGGCTCTTACTGCAGCGGAATATTTCGCCGTAGATAAAAACGAAAAAGTTCTGGTACTGCTTACCGACATGACCCTCTATGCAGACGCTTTGAGTATTGTTAGTAACCGTATGGACCAGATTCCTTCCAAGGACTCCATGCCCGGATCGTTGTATTCAGACCTTGCCAAGATATATGAGAAGGCTGTACTGCTTCCCACGGGAGGATCAATTACCATTATTGCTGTGACCACATTGAATGGAGGTGACATCACACATGCTATCCCCGACAATACCGGTTACATCACGGAAGGACAGCTCTTCCTGCGTCACGACTCCGATACCGGCAAGGTTATCGTTGACCCGTTCCGCTCGCTTTCCCGTCTTAAACAGTTGGTTATTGGCAAACAGACACGTGAAGACCACAACCAGGTCATGAACACCGCCATTCGTCTGTATGCCGATGCCGCCGACGCCAAAACAAAACTGGAAAACGGTTTTGACCTGAGCGACTACGACCTGCGTGCTTTGGATTTTGCAAAAGACTATTCACATAACCTGCTTTCCATTGACGTTAACATTAACGTTACGGAAATGCTCGAACGTGCCTGGTCTCTTTTTGCTAAATACTTCAGCAAAGCCGAGGTTAGTATTAAAGAAGACCTTATTGAAAAATACTGGCCCAAAGAAGAACTATAACCGTTATGGCTATTAAATACCAGTTTAACAAAACATCACTTACGGCTTTAGGCAAACAGCTTAAAGTCCGCCAGAAAGCGCTTCCTACGCTCAAGAACAAGGAGAGTGCGCTACGTATGGAAGTGAAACGTGCCAAGCAACGTTCCGACGAACTGTTGGCCGAACTGGACAAAGCCTTATCGTCTTACCGTAATATAGCTGCACTTTGGAATGAATTTACGCCCGGACTGATTGCTGTAGAAGACGTAGTTCTGGAAACCGTAAAAATTGCCGGGATAAAAACTCCGGCTTTGAAAGAAGTCATTTACAAAGTGAAACCTTTTTCACTCTTTTCCGAACCCCAGTGGTATGCGCAGGGAGTTACCATTCTTAAGGACCTGGCCCGGATTGGTATTGAAAGCGAAATATACCTGGAAAAGAAGAACAGACTTGATTTTGCACGTAAAAAAACCACTCAGAAGGTAAACCTGTATGAGAAGGTACAAATTCCCGGTTACCAGGAAGCCATCCGGAAGATCAAGCGCTATATGGAAGATGAAGAGAATCTGTCCAAGGCCGGTCAGAAAATTGTTAAAACCCGCCACCAACAAGAAGAGGAGGACAAGGTATGATTACAAAAATGACCAAATATTCTTTTGTGGTCCTGAGTGGCGAAACGCCGGGTTTTCTTGCCAAACTACAAGAATTGGGTATGATGGATATTAACCGGGAGGAAAAACCGGTGGATAACTATTCCCGGGAACTTGCCGACAAGCTGACCCGTATAACCCAACTTTCATCCAAACTTAAGGAAGCCGCCAAAGAAAAGGAAATTACCGTCACAGGTACTGAATATAACGACTCGGCAGAGGCTTTTCTTGACGAGACGGCAAAACTGTTTGCCCGTATTGACGTACTTCGTAATGAGGTGGACGTGTTACGCGATTTTATCAGGACCGCCACACCCTGGGGTGATTTCTCGAAAGAAGATCTGGACAAGATAGTCCGGCTCGGATTTACACTTCACGCGTATGTTACACCTGTGAAACGCATGAATCCCGAATGGGAAAAAGAGTATCCCCTGTTTGAGTTGAACCGCACCGAGGGAAATATCTACTTTGTAGTACTGGAGATACCGGGGACACCGTATTCTTTTCCATTGAACGAGACCCAGTTCCCGAGTCTTCCCTACACAACATTAATTAAGAATTGTACCCAAAAGGAAAATGAGCTGAAAGCATGCAGGGAAAGACTGTCTTTCCTGGCCGTTCACAGAGATATTCTTAAGGTATACGCAACTGAGGTTTCTTCCGAACTTGATCTGTACATGGCATCCGTATCGGGGGATAAGCAGGTGGAAGGTTATATTGACCTTCTGACAGGATTTATACCTACGGAACATACACAAGAACTTGAAAAATTCCTGGAAAAAGAAAGTCTTTACTATGTCAGCTCACCGGCAGATATAGAGGACAATCCGCCTGTCAAGCTCAAAAACAACTGGTTTACAAGACTTTTCGAGCCTATTGGGAACATGTACATGTTGCCTGTATACAGCGAACTGGATCTTACCCCCTATTTTGCACCGTTTTACATGCTGTTCTTTGGGCTTTGCCTGGGAGATATGGGATACGGGTTGTTACTTATGGTTACCGGGCTGGCCGGTAAGTTTTTCCTTCCCAAAATGAGAGGTTACCTGAACCTGGCCTTTTTCCTGGGCCTTGGATCTTTCCTGATGGCATCACTGTCCGGCAGTTTCTTTGGAATGAAAGTTATTGATCTTTTCCCTGCTGTGGGAAACGTTCAGGACTTCTTCTTTTTATTCTCCGACATGAAGATGTTCTGGTTTGCAATCCTTTTTGGTCTGTTCCAGATAATTTTCGCACGTATTCTTACAGGTATAGATTCCATGATCCGAAAAGGATGGCAACACGGAATGGCTCCCTTTGGCTGGGCTATCCTTATCATTTGGTGCACTCTTGCCTACGCTTCCACTATGGTTCCCGGCTTGAAATTGCCCAAAGAAATATCAACCGTCATGCTCATCGTGAGTGTCTCTCTGATTATACTCTTTTCAAAACCCGAGGGCCCCATTTACAAACGTTTTGGCAAAGGTCTGTGGGCCATGTACGACATTACCGGTGTTTTCGGCGATATGCTTTCCTATATCCGTTTATTCGGTTTGGGAACGTCAGGCGGAATATTGGGCATGGTTATCAATACCCTTGCCATAAGTCTTTCCGGAGTTCCATATATTGGATGGCTTTTGACGGTTGTCTTGTTACTCATAGGTCACGCCCTTGTACTGGGGCTGAGTGCGCTCGGTGCCTTTGTCCACCCCATGCGTCTGACCTTTGTGGAATTTTATAAAAACGCCGGTTTTACGGGCGGCGGAAGAGCTTACAAACCATTGAAAATAAAATAATTAACAATAAACTATTTAATATCAGTCAATTTATTATGAACACATTACCTTTACTTTTAGCTTACATTGGACTGGCACTGATGTTAGGTCTCTCCGGGATCGGAAGTGCAATAGGGACTGTTTTGGCAGGAAATGCCACCGTAGGAGCTATGAAAAAGAACCCGAACATCTTTGGCTCAGCAATGATATTGAGTGCTTTGCCTTCGACACAGGGACTTTACGGTTTCGCCGCATTTTTCCTTAACCTCGGAGCCATAAACAACTTAAACGGAGTACTTACCCTGAACCAGGGTCTGGCTGTATTTGCCGTAGGTCTTGCCATGGGTTTTGTAGGCCTTATCTCTGCCATCAAACAGTCACAAATTGCTGCCAATGGAGTGGTAGAAATGAGCAACGGTCATAATGTTTTCAGTAACACATTGGTATTGGCTGTTTTCCCCGAACTTTATGCTATTTTGGCCTTTGCCTCTTGCTTCCTGGCAATGCCAAAATAAGCCATGAGCCTGATTAAGTCAATTTCCGGAATCAGGGGTACGATTGGCGGATTGCCGGGAGTATCCCTTTCTCCTTTGGATGTGGTACGTTTTACAGCTGCCTACGCGGTCCTTATTACCCGGCAATGCAATGCTGAAATACGGCCCAAAGTTGTCGTTGGCCGCGACGCCCGCATTTCTGGCGATATGGTGCGCCAGTTGGTCTGCGGCACACTTCGCTCCAGCGGAGTTGACGTTATAGACATAGGGCTTGCCAGCACACCTACGACGGAAATGGCGGTTACCTTTACCGGAGCACAGGGCGGCATCATACTTACAGCCAGCCATAATCCCCGGCAATGGAACGCACTCAAACTGCTGGACAGCGCCGGTGAATTTCTGAATGCCGGGCAAGGCGAAACCCTGCTTGAGATTGCTCGCAAAGAAGATTTCCGTTTTGTGGAGGTAGATCAACTGGGCAGCTACACCCGTGAAAACCATACACAAGCGCATATAGAAGCTGTACTTAATCATCCGCTCGTTGACGTGCAGGCCATTTACCGGGCCGGTTTTACTGTTGCAGTAGACGGCATCAACTCGGTAGGCGGCGTCGTGATTCCACAATTGCTTGAAGAGTTGGGCGTTACTTGTATTAAAGTTCATTGTGAACCAACCGGGGACTTTGCTCATAATCCCGAACCGCTACCGGCTCATCTTACCGATCTTTCAGAGACAGTAAAATTACACAAAGCAGACCTGGGCATATCTGTAGATCCCGATGTAGACCGTCTGGCACTTGTCTGCGAAGACGGAAGCATGTTCGGAGAAGAGTACACCCTTGTTGCCTGTGCCGATTACGTACTGTCACAAGCAGCCCGTGAATACCCCGGGGTGAAACAGCATACTTCATCCAATCTGTCCTCCACAAGGGCCTTGAAAGACATCACGGAACGTTACGGAGGAACCTACACCGCAGCGGCCGTGGGAGAAGTAAACGTAGTGGCAGAAATGAAAAAGCAAAAATGCATCATCGGTGGAGAAGGGAACGGAGGCGTAATTCTTCCTTCGCTTCACTACGGACGTGATGCGCTCATTGGAACAGCTCTCTTTTTGTCGCATCTTGCCAATAAAGGAATGTCCGCTTCGTGCCTCAGGGATAGTTATCCATTCTATTACATGAGTAAAAACAGAGTGGAACTTTCCGAAGATTTTCGTTTTGAGGAAGCCATTGAAAAGATAAGCAAAGCCTATTCCCACGCACGAATTTCTACTGTTGACGGATTGCGGATAGATTTTGATGATCAAAAAAAATGGGTTTGTCTGCGAAAATCAAATACCGAACCTATAATGAGGGTGTATGCCGAGGCTCCGGACAAAACCGCTGCAGAAACATTATCGGCTGAAATCATCTCAATGCTTTGATTTTTTATTTGGTTAAGCCAAAAAATTATGTACCTTTGCAGCCCGTTTTGCAAGAAAAAATATAAAAATATATACGATGAAAGAAGGAATTCACCCCAACGCTTACAGACTTGTTGCTTTCAAGGACATGTCCAACGAACACGTATTCATTACACGTTCCTGCGTCAACACAAAAGAAACCCTTACAGTTGACAGCGTGGAATACCCTTTATACAAAATTGAGATCTCCAACACATCCCACCCTTTCTATACAGGTAAGATGAAACTGGTTGACACGGCCGGACGCGTAGATAAATTCAGAAGCCGTTACGGAGACCGCAAGAAATAGTCTTCATGTAAAATTACAGAGCCGTTCCCTGGAGCGGCTTTTTTTTTCTACCGTAATGATGAATGAACCTGATATATTACTCACCGGCGACGGTTCCCCTACCCTGTTTTCATCAAGGTTTGGGGAGACATATCATTCCAATGGAGGAGCCATAACGGAATCGGAATATGTGTTCATTGAATGCGGGTTAAGATACTATCTGGAACAACAGAGACAACAAGGCTTTCCTCCCGCCGGGATTCATATTCTGGAAGCCGGATTCGGGACGGGTCTCAATGCACTGCTCACCTACCGGGAGCAATTATCCCAGGGTACCAATGCTCCCGATATCCTGTATGAGACGGTAGATCTCTTTCCCATAGAAGCAGGAATCTGGCAGAAACTTAACTATGTAACAGATAAACCTCTGCGTGATTTTTACGAGGAATTGCACGTTTCAGTCTGGGATTCGCCTGTCCCCATAGCAAAAGGGTTCACTCTTTTCAAACGCAAACAGGATCTGCGGCATTTTCTCCCATCCGGGAAAATAGATGTTGTCTATTTCGATGCCTTCTCGCCGAATGCACAACCTGAATTATGGGACCGGAAAGTACTGGAGGTTATCACCGGCCACATGCATACGGGATCGGTATTCAGCACTTATTCTTCAAAAGGGACAGTAAAACAGGCACTGCGTGAACTGGGATACAAAGTGGAACGTTTGCCCGGAACCGGGGGAAAACGCCATGTTATAAGAGCCGTTATTGAGCCAACTGCTCAATAAGGGGGGTAACCATACCTTCCATCATATCGTAAACTTGCGGATACGGATGCACTCCGTCCGAAGAGAATTCAGCCTTAAGGCCCCCGTTTTCGTCTGCCATTGGGGTCCAGAAATCTACATAAAGACAATCATTTTGGGTAGCATAAGCTTCCACGCGTGCATTAAGATCACGGATTATTCCGGCAGGTTTCACTTTTTCGTTGAACTCCGGAGAGCGCCACTTGTACTGGTCGGCCGGAAGAATGGAACACAGAATTACTTTTATGCCATTTGCCTTTGCCAGTTCAACCATGGATACTATGTTATCCATGATATGCTCCGGTGAGATATAACCGTCATTCATGGCAATATCATTGGTCCCTGCAAGGATAACTACCACCCGAGGATGAAGATCAATAACATCGGCCCTGAAACGGCAAAGCATCTGTGAAGTTACCTGACCCCCGATACCTCTTCCGGCATAATTATGCTCCGTAAAATAACCGGGATGAAAACTGCGCCAGTTTTGTGTAATGGAATTGCCCATGAACACAGCCTTTGGTGTAACAGTGAGAGTGGCATTCTCTTCAGCAAAGAATGCAAAATTTGCCCAATCCCTCTCGTTTTGAGCATAAGAAAGAATCACTGCAAACAGAGTGATAATGGATAGAAGTATTTTTTTCATATAAAATGGGGTTATAGCATGCTGACAGCCCTGTGAAATATGCCGTTCATGAAAGAAATGGCCATGCCATAGTTTGACACAGGCACTCCCAGTTTTTCGGCTTCTCTTATTTTTGAAAGTACCTGTCGTTGGGTGATCATACATCCTCCGCACTGGATAATTAAAGCGTATTCAGTTAATGGGCGTTTGGGCAAATCCAATCCCGAGATCATTTCGCAGTGTATGTCCTTCCCCGTATATTTTCTGAGTAAGGCCGGAAGTTTCACACGCCCGATATCCTCACAGGTACTGTGGTGTGAACAAGCTTCCATCATAAGCACCCGGTCACCTTCCTTAAGACTGTCTATATACCGGGTACCTTTCAGGTAGACTCCGAAATCTCCTTTACTGCGGGCCAGTAACAGGCTGAAACCGGTAAGCGGCTGGTTGGAGGGAATCAGATGCTCTACTTTGCCAAAAAGCTGACTGTCTGTAATAACAAGCGCCGGGGCATTTCTCCTGCCCGAGGTCACTTCCTTGAAATAGCCGGGCAATTGTGCATCCTGCAATACCACAGCAACGGCACGTCTGTCCAGCACCTCCCTGATGACCTGTACCTGTGGAAGAATAAGACGTCCTTCGGGTGCTTCTGAATCAACCGGACATACCAGCACTACCTCCTGACCCTCTTTAACCAACCCTTCCAGAAGAGGACGGGTTTTGAAAGGAGACGGGCCGAGGTTTTTGACCAGAAGTGCTATCAGCGCTCCGAGGTTCTCGGGCTCGGCGCATGAAAAATCAATGATATCGGTTTGAAACCGCTGAAGTATCTCGGCAGATATTTCGGACGTCAGAGGCACTTTATCAGACATGTTGTGAACCAGAATGAAAGGGACCTCATTATATTGAAAATCCCTGATAAGATTCTCCTCGTAAGATCCCATGAAATTACCGGTAAAAAGCAATACAGCCAGATTCACCTGAGCGATGACTTCTTTGCTTTTAATGACCCTTTTTTCGCCTAACAGGCCTTCATCGTCCATGCCGGCAGTATCTATAAGCACAACAGGCCCTGTTCCCGGAATTTCCATGGTTTTCCGGACAGGGTCTGTTGTGGTGCCTGCTACAGCAGAAACAATGGCTACATTTTGTCCGCACAGCACGTTAATCAGGGAACTCTTTCCGGCATTGCGCCGGCCAAAAATCCCTATTTGCGGACGTGCAGCCATAGATTAATAATTGTTTTTCTTTTCCTCGAAATAAGCCTGGGGATGCTGGCAGGCAGGGCATAGTTCGGGAGCTTTCTTCCCTTTGGTAATGTACCCGCAATTACGGCACTGCCATTCAATTTCCTGATCCCTTTCGAATACTTTGCCCGCTTCTACCCGGGCCAAAAGGGTCCTGTAACGTTTTTCATGTTCCACTTCTACCGTGGCAATAGCCAGAAAAGCAGCGGCAATCTTTGGAAAACCTTCCTCGGCGGCTACTTTGGCGAATTCAGGATATAATATGGAATGTTCTTCCAGTTCACCTTCTGCAGCTGCCTTGAGATTTTCAGCTGTAGTGTTTATGACACCGGCCGGAAAAGAAGCGGTGATCTCAACCATGCCTCCTTCAAGGAATTTAAAGAAGCGTTTTGCATGTTCCTTTTCCTGTTCGGCCGTTTCTGTGAAAACGGCTGATATTTGTTCGTAACCCTCTTTCTTTGCTACAGAAGCAAAGTAGGTGTAGCGCATACGTGCCTGTGATTCACCGGCAAAAGCTGCCAGTAGATTTTTTTCAGTTCTTGTTCCTTTGATAGAGCTCATATAAGTTCTGTTTCATTGTTTATCTTCAAACAAAGATAACCAAAAACGGTTTATATATAAACAAAAAAGTGCCCGTTCCGGCACTTTTGTAGCCCCACCGCGACTCGAACGCGAATTTGAAGTTTAGGAAACTTCCGTTCTATCCCTTGAACTATGGGGCCCAGGGAAGAAACCCAAACTTTACGCGAGCTTCTTTTCGATGATCTGACGGCCTCTGTAATATCCGCATTCGGGACATACGTGATGATACATTACCGTTGCACCGCAGTTAGAACATGCTGCCAGTGTGGGTACGTCTAATTTGTCGTGTGTCCTGCGTTTATCTCTTCTTTGTTTTGAGATCTTGTGTTTTGGATGTGCCATTTCTCAATATTTTTATTTGTTATTGTTTATTAAGTCTTTCAGGGCCGCAAATGCACCGTTCTCCACGGTCATCCCGCCATTGTTTTTCTTCCATATTTCCAGCATCTGGCTGTTACACCGGGACTCGTCACGGTGTATGCGCTGTATGGGAATACTTACACACACACTGTCGTATACATATTGGCCCAGGTTCATTTCCCCCAAATCTGTATTATACGCTTCTTCAATCTCTTCTTCTGCCATTTCTGCCTGGTAGTTAACCTGAATATCTACAGGATCCAGGCAACGGTCGCAGGGGACACTTGTTGTTCCGGAAATACCTACAGAAACTTCGAATTGTACCACCCCAATCTTACGCAAAGCCACCTGTGCAATCAGTTCAGCAGACAGAATATCGGTATTGCCGTAAGCATTAAAAAAATCACTATTTATGTGAAATTCAAAATGATGACTCTCATTCGAAAGTGACTTGCAACTTATGACCAACCGTGTATCGTACCTGCTTTCCATTTCCTTAAAAATGAGCCGACAAAGATAAACAAATATTTTAGATAATCGTTGTTTTGTTATACTTTTGCCTCGCATAAAAGCATATCCCGATGAATGAAAAAATTATGATTCTCGATTTCGGTTCACAGGTGACACAACTCATTGGACGTCGTCTGAGGGAACTGAATGTTTATTGTGAAATCTATCCTTATAACAAGTTTCCTTTTCCGGATGAAACGGTAAAAGGTATTATACTTTCGGGAAGTCCTTACTCGGTCAGGGACAATAAAGCACCGGAAGTAGATCTGGCAGGCATCAAGGGTCACCTTCCGCTCCTGGGTATATGCTATGGTGCCCAATACATTGCCACACATTACGGGGGCAGTGTACATTCTTCCAATACAAGAGAATACGGGAGGGCCTTGCTTGAAATAAAACAGTCCGGTTCATTACTTTTCCGTGACGTACCCGGGAATTGCCCGGTGTGGATGTCTCACGGAGATACTATAGAGAATCTTCCTGAGGGAGCCTGTGTCATCGCTTCGACTCCCGATGTGGAAAACGCAGCCTTTCATATAACGGACGAAAAAACATACGGAGTTCAGTTCCATCCCGAAGTATATCACACTTCCTGCGGATCTACTGTTCTTGCCAATTTTGCTTTTGCCATTTGCGGATGCAAGGGTGACTGGACTCCCCAGTCCTTTATAGAAACGACTGTAACCGACCTGAGACAGAAAATCGGCAATGAACATGTCATCCTGGGACTTTCGGGAGGAGTAGACAGTACGGTGTCTGCGGTACTGCTAAATAAAGCCATAGGCAAACAATTGCATTGCATTTTCGTAGATAACGGATTATTGCGGCTGAATGAGTTCAGGGATGTCCTGGCCTCGTACAAAGACATGGGACTGAATGTCACCGGAGTGGATGCGTCGGAAGCATTCCTGAATGCCCTGAAAGGGATTTCAGACCCGGAAGGCAAACGCAAGGCCATCGGACGCACCTTTATAGAAGTATTCGACGCACAGGCATCAAAAGTAACGAACGCGACCTGGCTTGCACAGGGAACCATTTACCCCGATGTCATTGAATCGACCTCGGTAAACGGTCCCTCGGCCACCATAAAATCACATCATAATGTAGGAGGGCTTCCCGATCATGTCAAACTAAAAATTGTGGAGCCCCTGCGATCGCTCTTTAAAGACGAAGTACGCCGTGTGGGGCGTTCTCTGGGCATCAAAGAGGAACTTGTTGGCCGCCATCCCTTCCCCGGACCGGGACTCGGCATACGTGTACTTGGAGAGGTGACGTTTGAAAAGCTGGAAATCCTGCGCCAGGCCGATGATATTTTCATTGGATCGCTCCGCAGGGAAAATCTGTACGATACCATATGGCAGGCCGGCACCATCCTGCTCCCTGTACGCAGTGTGGGGGTCATGGGTGACGAGCGCACGTATGAAAACACCATAGCCCTGAGAGCCGTGGGATCGACCGATGGAATGACTGCAGACTGGATCCATCTTCCTTATGACTTCCTCATGAAGGTTTCCAATGATATCATCAACAAAGTCAAGGGAGTGAACAGGGTTGTCTACGACATCTCCTCAAAACCGCCTGCCACAATCGAGTGGGAATAACACCCGATAATCCGAAATAATAAAATATTTAAAAAAAAGTGCTTTTCACCGGAACAACGGAATGATAAAAGTACTAATATCGCATTGTATTTTTTACCACAAACAATTGTTGTTAAAAAACTAAAAATTAATTACTTACAAAAACAACAAAACCGCAAGATTAATTAAAATCATGCACAACGAATCATCACAGGAAACCGTCTACGCAGAGAGAGACGTTCCTCCGGGTTCGCCCCTTATTGGAAGGGACATTCTTAGTGGCTCATCCGAGCCTTACAAATCCTCAAAATCTGAGGTATGAAAATAGGACTCACGTATGATTTAAGGTCGGAATACCTGGCTATGGGTTATTCGGCCGAAGATACCGCCGAGTTAGATAAAAAAGAGACCATAGACGGCATAGAGCGTGCACTACGTCATCTGGGTTACGAGACCGAAAGAATTGGTCATGCCCGTTCTCTTATGCAAAATCTGCTTAACGGGAAAAGATGGGATCTTGTTTTCAACATTTGCGAAGGAATATATGGTGACGGACGTGAATCACTCGTTCCTGCCATACTTGATGAATGGCAGATACCCTATGTGTTCTCGGGTGCCGCCACAATGGCCCTGTCGCTCAACAAGGCATTATGCAAACGTGTAGTCCGCGATGCCGGACTTCTTACCCCTGACTTCTGTGTCATCAAAAAAGAGTCTGACCTCGACGCCTATAAGCCGCCTTTTCCATTGTTCGTAAAACCGCTTATGGAAGGCTCCGGGAAAGGTGTGGGAGAACATTCTCTGATTAACAATGAAAAGGAGTACAGACAGGTCTGCATGAATCTTCTTCACAGGTTTAACCAGCCCGTGCTTGTGGAATCGTTTCTGCCGGGCAGAGAATTTACCGTTGGTGTCTGCGGAAACGCAGAAGATGCTAAAGTAATTGGGATCATGGAAGTATCTTTCCGTTCAGATGTCAGGGAGATTTACTCATATGAGAACAAGCAGAATTACGAAGATGTCGTTGAATACCATAAAGTGGAGGGAGAACTGGCCGAAAAATGCAGTGCTCTTGCTTTGAAGGTATGGGAAGTAACCGGCTCGCACGACAGCGGGCGGGTGGATATGAAACTCAATGCCTGGGGTGATCCCGAGTTTATTGAGATCAATCCTCTTGCCGGTCTGAATTTCCGCGACTCGGACCTGCCCATCCTGGCCAGAATGAACGGCATGAGCTTCAATGAACTTATTGAGAATATCATGCATGCGGCCATCAAGCGTATTTACGGCGGAGCTGCTCAACCTGTGATGATCCGGAATGAAGAATACAGTTATTATCCTGCATAACAGAATAGGACTGCACCCTACAACAGACGAAACAGATGTACTTGACCAGGCGGAACTTGTCCGTAAGGCGCTTGTGTCTTTAGGTTATGAATGCCACCTGATGGATGTGGGTGAGGATTTGTATGCAGATATCCTGGAAGTCAGAAAACTTAATCCCCTTTTTGTTTTCAACCTGGTGGAAACGGTATTCGGTCATACGGCTCTTCTCCATATGGTTCCCTCGGTGTTGAGTGCCTGGCACATCCCCTACTCCGGAGTTTCTCACGAGGCCCTTTTTCTGACCACCAGCAAGCCATTGGCCAAACAGATAATGACTCTGCACGGCATAAACACGCCGGCATGGTACACACCTCAGGATGCTGCTTTGCATCTGGATCCATCATCTAAATACATCCTTAAACCCTCGGCCGAGGAAGGTTCGGTGAAGCTGGACCGGGATTCGGTTTTTCGTGGAGACGATCCTCTGGCGCCCGCAAGGCTCTCGGCCTGCGACCCCAATGAGTTCTTTGTTGAAGAGTATATCGAAGGAAGGGAATTCAACATAAGCGTGACCGGTGTGCCCGGCCATTATACGGTCTACCCTATTCCCGAGATGATCTTCGACAACTTTCCCCCTGACATGGAACGCATTCTGGGCTATAAAGCCAAGTGGGACGAAGAATCCTTTGATTACACCCATACATTCCGTCGTTTTGACACATTGCGGGACGAGCCGGAACTCGCACACCGGTTGGAAGAAACCGTTCTGCAATGCGGTAAGGTATTCGGACTGACCGGTTATTTCAGAGTGGATTTCAGGGTAACGAATCAGAACATTCCCATGGTACTGGAAATCAACGGGAACCCATGTATTGCCCCCGACAGCGGTTTTATTGCGGCCGGAAAACACGCCGGTTTCCCGGAAACAGAAATGATACGCCAGATAATATCTTGCATAGAAACAAAATAATGACTGATTTTACATTCAGAAAAATCGTGCTGCCGGCAGACCGGGCTGTTTACCGGAAGATCATGGAATCCACCGGTCTGTTTTATGACTTTGAGATGGATGTGGCACTCGAGATAATGGACCTTTTCCTGAAAGACGGGGAAAAAACAGGCTATTACTTTATTATGGCCGAGCTTGAAGGTCAGACAGTGGGGCTCATCAATTACGGTCCCACCCCGTGTACGAGGGCCAGCTGGGATATCTACTGGATGGCCGTGCAAAAAGGCCTTCAGGGAAAAGGCCTGGGGAGCAGGCTTCTGGAGATGGCAGAAAAGCATATTGCGTCTGAACAGGGTGAAAACATCTGGATAGAAACATCGGGGAGACCCGACTATCTGCCCACAAGAAAGTTTTACCTTAAAAACCGGTATGAGAAAATGTGTGAACTCCCCGACTTTTATGCCAGGGAAGACAGTAAATGTATTTACGGCAAATACCTCAGGACTTCCGGCGGGAGCCTTTCCAGATAAAGCGGTCAGCCGACAAGCGTCCGGGACCGGAAATAAGCAGGACGGCATATAGTCCCATGTAGAGCAAAGAGAGTTCCCTTACCTGGAACGGGTCTGCTCCGTGAATAAAAAAAGCCGCCATGAACATCCCAAATATTACGGGAATTGCGGCCAGTCTAGTAAACAGTCCTATGGCAACCAGGACCGTACATCCCACCTCGGCAGCCAGAATGGCAACCAGCGACAAGGTACTTCCTATTCCTAGAGGATCGGGAAATGTCTCTTTAAGCGTACTGAATTCAGTCAGCTTGGACAAACCGTGTACAAACAGGAATCCTGCAATCAATACACGGAAAAGGAGTAAGGCAAAGTCAGTAAATGAAGGATTGTTTTTTTTCATAATAATATACACCATTTATCCCGGGAAGGTGAATCATATCCCAGGCGGAACATCTCATTTTTGTATTTCAGATCGTATGCAGTGTATTCTGCCATCTCGGGATCTTCAATTATCACATCGGCCAGGTCTTTATCCATATATGAATTTGCATTGAACATGAACCAAAGGCAACGTTCGGCAATATAACGCATGTTTTTGGAGTATTTCTTTTCTTTTTCCGGATGAAGTCCAATGGCCACGACTTTCCTGCAATCGTTTCTGATATGGGAAACAGGCAGGTTTTTAACCACGCCTCCGTCAACATAATGCTTTCCGTTTATAAGGACGGGAGGAAACACAACTGGCACACTGCATGAGGCCATAAGTGCTTCAATAAGGGGTCCTTTGTCAAAAACAACTCCTTCTCCGGTCTCGAGACATGTAGCCACCACCTTCAGAGGAATCTGCAATTCCTCGAATGTCTTTGCCCTAAGTGTTTTTTCGAGGATTTTTCTTACGGGCAAAGGACTGACAATATTTTCTTTTGGTATCCTTACCTCCAGAAAATCCTTTACTGTAATATCAGCAAAGGCTTCCATCATCTCGTCCGGAGTATGTCCGTCTGCATAAAGAGCAGCTACCAGGGACCCGACGCTGGTTCCTGAAACAATATCCGGCCGGCAACCCATTTCCAGCAGACGCTTGAAAACTCCGGCCTGGTAATAACCCTTGGCCCCACCACCGCCAAAGGCGATGCCTATTTCATATTTTTGCATAATACAAATATAGACAAAGTAGTAATGGTTCGCCTGACTTCTAAGAAATAAAAAAAGCCGGATCGGATCCGGCTTTTTTATTAAAATACTGCTTGTTTATTTCAAACCGCCCGATGTCCCTGTAGAGATTCCGCCGGTAGTTCCCACGCGCGAAGCCTCATCGAAATCACCCACTTTTCTGGCACGTGCTGCCTTGCTTTGTCCAAAACGGAAGCTGAAGCTCAACTGTACCTTCTGCAGATTTATTTTCTGATCCAATCTGGTGTCCATTCCTTCTCCAAGAGTGTAAGACAGGTTATTGGCAAACGAATTGAAAATATCATTAACGTTCAGGCTCAGGGTTGCCCTGTTATCCATGAATGTTTTCTTTATGCCGGCTGTAGACAGGAATATGGGATCTATACGGAAATATCCGTAAGGTATCGGGCCCTGGAACAAGCCCATGAGCTCAATCTTCCAGTCCTTGGGGAGCAGGAAAGTGAATTGTCCGTAAGCGTTTGTAAGCAGTCCGTCATTCACATAACCGGAAGTGCCCGAGGGTGTGGCCGAAGATGCAGGAGTAGCTGTGTTGCCCATATAAAGACAGGTTCCGCTGAAGGTGAAAGTAAGCCATTTGGTAATGGGAAGTTCACTTACAGAAAGGGCTGCTCCGGCCATTGTCTGGGTCCCGAAATTATCATACATGAACACCTTCATGCCCGTTTCCTCGTTGTAAAGAGGAGACTGCATGATAAGGTCTTTGGTATGTGCATAGATCAACGTCAGGTTGTAATGGGATTTGAAACCCACGCCAAGCATTACCTGGTCTGCACGTTGCGGGTCGAGATACGGATTACCCTGTACGTAAGTATTGGCATCTATATATGAGGTAAAGGGATTCAACTGGCTGAAACTGGGACGGGATATACGGCTGGTATAAGATAAGGTCAGGCGCCAGTTGGCAGAGGGATTGAATCCGGCAAAAACCGTCGGGAAAAGATTGAAATAATTTTTCTCGGTCTTTTCTTTAGCTGACACCCAGTTACCGAGTGCATAAGTATATTCTCCGCGAAGTCCCAGCTTGAACATCCACTTGGATCCAAGCATCCGTCCAAGAGATATGTAGGCAGCGGAAATATGTTCAGTATAATCAAATATGTTGGACATCCCGGGATTGGGGTTCCAGGAACCATCGGAAAAATCTTCCCTGAACAGATTATTATTTGTTCCTGTCATGGCCCATTTCACACCTGTTTCCAGCATGCCAGTTTTCCAGAATGTCTGCTGATAATCAACCTTTCCTGAAAACATATTGATATACTGCTGTCCCTGCTGACGAAAAATCTCATTGACTCCTATCCCGGAAACAAGTAAATTGTTCTGATTATTTGCAGACAGGATATCGAAATAGGCATAGTCTGTATTGATCGTAAGTTCCTGTCCTTTATTTTCGTTAAACAGTCCGGTGTAATTAAGATTCCCCCGGATGTTATTGTTATTGTCATCAGTCTGGATTGTACTTATCTTACTGGATATTAATTGATTGTCGTAATAGGTGTTGGTATAATTCTGATTCCCGAAATTATCCTGAGAATTTTCACTGAACATGGAGGTAACAATAAAACCAATGGTGTTTTTCTTGTTCAGAAAAAAATCGTTTGCCAGTTTCATATTATGATTCTCAGAACCGATAAGAAAATCGGAATGGGCAATTTGTTCCAGACCACCTTCCCCTGCTGTCCCCATTCTTGAATCTAGGATGGCTCCCATTTCCTCGTAACGGCCATTGTAATTGATCATAGTGCTGGTTTTATCGGAGCGGTAGTTCAGGGTGAGACCGCCTCCGCCTTCCTGCTCATACCGTTCGTGCTTCATGCCTCCGTAAAATCCGTTTACAGTACCGTTAAAGCCTTTCAGGACGTTCTTTTTCATGCGGATATTGATAATACCGCCACTTCCCTCGGCATCGTATTTTGCAGAAGGGTGCGCCATCAACTCAATCTTGTCTATGGTTGTTCCATCGGTAGAACGTAACAGGGCTTCCAGTTCAAGTCCGCTCAGATAGGAAGGACGTCCGTCAATCCAGACACTTACTGCCTGTCCGTTCAGTTTTACATTACCGTCCATGTCTATGGTCACACCGGGGGCCTTGCGCAGCACTTCCAGGGCATTGCTTCCCTGAGTAGATACTGCCTCGGCCACATTCATGACAATTTTATCGAGTTTCTGTTCAATAACAGGCACTTTTGCCGTAATGACAGCCGTGGCCAGTGTTTGGGCATCTTCTTCCAGTTCAATGGTGCCTACATCCAATTTAGTTGCTTCCAATGCGATATCCATTTCGAGGTTTTTATACCCCATGAAGGATGCGACCATCCTGTAAGAACCGAAAGGTACATTGGCTATTTCAAAAGTGCCGTCTTCGGCAGATGTGGCTCCGGCCACTACAACATCTTCATCGTTACGTATGGCAACTGTCGCAAAAGACAGGGGATTGCCGGTGATTTTATCAATAACCCGACCGTTGACCACGGTGGTATTGCTTGCCGAAAACGCGCTTCCTGCAGATGCAACGCAGAGAAGCAGTGAGAGAAAAAAATTTCTGATCATTTGTTGGTTTGTTTATAAATCGTTTCTAGTTCATCAAAAGGAATGGAAAGAAGGTGCATTTTCTTGAAGATCCCTGGCAGCTCCTCTTCAAGGAAAGCAGTTTTCAAAACACTTACTATTTCTTCTCTTGCCTGAGAAGTTACAAAGTACCCTATGCCTCTCTTATTGTATATAACGTTCATTTGCTGAAGATAATCATAGGTTCTGGCAACTGTATTAGGATTCACACCCAGGGAAGCTCCCATTTCACGTACAGACGGGATCCGCTCCTCGGCTTTCCACTTGCCGATAAGTATGCGCTCGCACAACGTCTCGGCAATCTGGAGATAAATGGCTTTATGTTCGCTAAATTCCATACTAATACTTATTGGTTTTTATCAGCCGGTAAGATAATGTCCAGCAACCCAGTCCGATAGCAGACCAGAAAATGTAGTCAACAATTATCATTGTCCTGATAATGGGTAACTGCTTGAGTGACTCCGACAAATCATTCATTTTCTTGATGTCAAAATAATTTACATCTGAAGGAAGATCGCCCATTTTGGATTGTATAAAAGCGGTCACTGTCTCCTGACCTATCTGAGTCATAATTAAAAAGCATACCAGGCCAAAAACAAGGGCAAGAAACATAAGAAACACTATGGTCTTGGCAATCTTTTGTTTTTTAAAATACAGGTTACCCAGGATAAAACAGGACTGGAACATGACCAGACTGAATACTTCCGAACTAAAGAACGTGAACGAACCGGCTTCTCCGAACAATGTACCTGCCAGCCTGCAGGGAAATAGGGCATAAATCAGATAATCTGTCATGATCAGTATGGAAAACGATACAAGTCCTGTAACAACGGAACAGATTATGAGCATACTCAGCATTTTTTCAAAAGCCGAGACGGGTAATAATGTATAATAGATCCCTTTCTTATAATGATTTACATATCCGTACATTTTGGAAGGCACAACGACCATTACTACAAAAATCAGCAGGGAAATCATGGTCATGCGGAAGTCAATTCCAACAGGATTATCTATACCGTTAATCATTGATAAAGCCATAATGAGCACATACACTCCGGCGGTACTCAGCAGAGATAATCCGTATGACAGAGGAAATTCTTTAAGCTCCTTGAGCAAAAGCATTCCAAATCTTTTTAAATTGAAGATATTTCCCATGATGACTAGTTTTTAAAATGGTCTGTGAACCAATCCCTGTGTAATAAAGCAGCGTTGAATAATATCTCGAGATCGACTTTACTGTCGTAATGAGACGTATTGGATCTGACCATCGAATAGCCGGCAGGGACCTCCTCTGCATAAAGAGCGCTCGGGTCTTCATCCACATCGCGGAAAAAATACAGTTTCTGCGCGATCTCTTCTACAGTAGCATGAAGTATGACTCCCTTTTTGTCGAGAATAATGACAGGATCTATGAGATTCTCCAGATCCCTGACCTGGTGTGTGGAAATAACAAGTACGCGTTCCGGTGTTATATTCTGGGACACGATACTTCTGAAAAGCGATTTGGATGGTATATCCATTCCGTTACTCGGTTCGTCCAACAGAAGCAGCGAAGTATTAAGCGCTATGGCATAGGAAATATGCACTTTTTTCTGCTGACCGGTCGAAAGGTCCTTAAAACGGTCCAACGGCTGAATGCCAAACCGGTCAAGTAAACCGTAAAACTGGCCCAGGTCAAAACGGGGATAAAAACTTCCGCAACATCTGGCAAAATCATTGACAGTCCCCGGAGGACAGGCCGGTTCCTCGGGCAGGTAGTACATATCACTTAAAAAAGCCGGCTGACGTTTATACGGGTTATAGCCATTCACACGGCAGACATCTTTATTACTTTGCAGGAGTCCTGCCAGGATTTTGAGCAAAGTTGTCTTACCCACGCCGTTCTGTCCGAGCAGGCCGTAAACATTTCCACCTTCCAAAGTGAATGTCAGGCTTTTGAATACTTCATGCTTCGGATAACTGAAAGACAGATTATTAATTTGTATCATTAGTGTATTAGAACATTAGTACACTGCAAAGGTATACAAAGAATCGGAATAATGTACTTACTCCGCAAAAAAACTTACATTTGTGTATCTAATATTCCCCGTTATGGCAATTATCAGGCTCGAAGGTGTCGATATCATCAAGGATGGAAATTTGATTCTTACAGATTTGAATCTGACGCTCGAAAAAGGAGATTTCATTTACCTTGTCGGACGCGTTGGCAGCGGCAAGACATCTCTGATTAAAACACTTATAGGAGAGTTTCCTGTGAAGAAAGGACAGGCAGAAGTAGCCGGGTTCGATCTCACAAAACTCAAACGCAGGCAGATTCCTTACCTGAGAAGAAAAATAGGCGTGGTGTTTCAGGATTTCCAGCTCCTTCAGGACCGTTCCGCCTGGGATAACCTGGAATTTGTGCTTCGCTCAACGGGATGGCGCAACCGGAAAGACATTGCCAAAAGGATTGAACAGGCGCTGGACAGTGTGGGCATGCTGCACAAAAAACACAAGATGCCGCACCAGCTATCGGGGGGAGAACAGCAACGTGTGGCCATAGCCCGGGCCATTCTGAACGATCCTGAAATCATTCTGGCTGACGAGCCCACGGGGAACCTCGATGGCGACACACAGCAGGAGATAATGGATTTATTCATGAGCATTCATGACAGTCAGCGACCTGCCATGCTTATGGTCACCCATAATATGAATCTGCTGCAGCGATATCCCGGAAGGATGTTCAAATGCGAGACTGGTCGTTTTTCAGAAGTGGCAGATAAACAAGAGTTTGATTTTTCACATTTCATGGAATAATGAAAGGCAAAGAAGAAGTAGACGGGATCATCAGCTGGTTTTCTGAACATATGCCCGATGCGGCCTCTGAACTGGAATACGAAAATCCATTCAGTCTGCTTGTTGCCGTTATCCTTTCTGCGCAATGTACCGACAAGAGGGTCAACATGGTCACCCCTGCCCTGCTGGAACGTTTTCCCAATCCGGAGGCGATGGCCGGAGCCCCGGCCGGAGAGATTCTTCCTTTCATCAGATCTGTCTCGTACCCGAATAATAAAGCCAATCATCTCCATGGAATGGCCAAAATGCTGGTGGAATCGTTCAACGGGAAGGTTCCCGAGGAGCCCGAAGAATTGCAGAAACTTCCCGGTGTGGGAAGAAAAACCGCCAATGTGGTAGCCTCGGTGGTGTATAAGAAAAATGTCATTGCCGTTGACACACATGTATTCAGGGTGGCCCGGCGGCTGGGTTTTTCAAAAGGGACCACTCCACTGGCCGTCGAAAACGACCTGAACGATCATTTTCCGTTGCACACAAGAGCCAGGGCGCACCACTGGCTTATTCTCCATGGCAGGTATGTTTGTACCGCACGCAAGCCCAAATGTGAAACATGCGGTCTTAGAGATTTTTGTGACGATTACAAAGTCAGAATGGTCATATGAAAAAGAAACCTGCTTCGGAAAACATATGGGCGGGGATTTTAAGCGATTTTACCATATACCTGAGACTCGAAAGGGCACTGGCGGACAATACCAGGTATGCTTATCTGAGAGATATAAACGGTCTGCTGGATTTCCTTAAAGAAAGACAGACTGCTGCCGGTGACATAATGCCCGGTCCCCGGGACATAACAGGAATTGACATTCAGGATTACCTGGCATTGGTAACCAACAAGGGGCTATCACCCAGGACGCAGGCACGCCTGCTCTCGGCTCTCAATACTTTTTTCACATTCCTGTTAATTGAAAAACATATAGAACACAACCCGTGCACAACAGTTGCCGCCCCAAAAACCGGACGGCGACTGCCTGTGGTACTTTCATTGGCAGAAATCGAAAGTATCATTGATTACATTGACCTGAGCCGGAATGAGGGACATCGCAACAAGGCCATAATAGAAGTTTTGTATGGTTGCGGGCTCAGGGTCAGTGAACTGACCACCCTCAGGTTGACAGATTATTTTCCCGATGAAGGATTCATAAGAGTAACAGGAAAAGGCAATAAACAGCGGCTTGTTCCGGTGGGATCCCACGCAATTCATGCATTGGATCTGTATTTTCCCTGGAGAAACAGTCTGAACATCCCTCCTAATGCAACTGATTACATGTTTCTTAACCGTTATGGCAGGCCACTCACCAGGAACATGGTGTTTATCATGATAAAGGAGCAGGCAGAGAAAGCGGGAATCAAAAAAATCATCTCGCCGCATACCTTTCGTCATTCTTTTGCGACACATATGATTGAGAACGGTGCCGACCTGCGTGTCGTCCAGGAAATGCTGGGCCACAGCAGTATACTGACCACTGAGATTTATACGCACATAGACAAGGCCCACTGGCAACAATCCATACTGTCACACCATCCGCGCCGGTAAGGCACGATTCTTGAAAATCCTTTTATCTTTGTAAGGTTAAAGCTTATGTCTATGATACATTTCAGACATATTCTCCTGGGCGGATACCTGGTCTTGCTTTCAGCGACCTCAGCCCAGGGGCAGGGACGGGCCCATTCTCCCGAAGATATCCTTCAGACAGCCGTTGAGTTGTACAAACAGGGACAATATTGGAGTGCGCATAATATGTTCCTGGACGTCAGTTCACGGGACACACGTGCAGACCGGAAGACCATTGCATCATATATGCTTCTGTGTGAAATTGCGCTGGATGATCCCGATGTGACGACCAGGGCCGCCCTATGGGAAAAAGAATACCCCACAGCTCCTTTCAGGCAGGAGATTCTTCTCAGGCTGGGAACGTTACAGTTAAACAAAGGGTTCAGCTCAGAAGCTAAAGACACATACAACAAGATAAATATCAAGCGACTGCCCATGAAATACAGGACAGAATATTTCTTCAGAAAAGGGTATGCCTGTCTGCAGACCGGACAGAAGGAAGAAGCTCTTGTTCTGTTTGGCGAAACCACAAAATACCGCGGGGGAGATCAGTTCAAGACCGCAGCCATGTATTACAGGGGTTATATTCATTATTCTTCCGGTGATTTCCGCAATGCCATACCTTTGCTGGAACCTCTCAGGAACGTACCCATGTATGCTTCTTTGGCATCTACCTATTTTCTGCAGTCTCTTTTTTACCTGAATGAACACGAGAGAGTGATCAAGGAAGGCGAAATGATATATGCCACAGCCGATCCCGCCCTTAAAATCAGTCTGGCCAAAATCCTTTCAGAATCATATTTTGCACTGAACAGACATCGCGAAGCACGTACTTTTTTTGATGATTACCTTACCGGTGTCAGGGAACTTTCTCATGCAGACAGGTATTATTCCGGAATCCTCCATTTCAAATTGGGCAATTACAGCCAGGCGGCAGAACAACTGGCTATTGCGGGGGAAACGGCTGACAGCCTGGGTCAAAACTCATTGTACCATCTGGGTGAAACTTACATTGAATTAAAAAACAAGCTGGGAGCACTCAACGCATTTAAAAGTGCCAGCCTCATGAACTTTGACCCGTTGATCAGGGAAGATGCCTTTTTCAATTACGCCAAGTTGTCGTTCGACACCAACGGAGATATCCAGGCCCTCTCGGCTTACCGGAAAGAGTATCCCGACTCACCCAAGCTGGATGAAATACAGACCTATATTGCGGCCCACTCTTTCCTCATTCAGGATTACTCAGGAGCCGTGACTGCATTGCAGGCCATGAAAAACCCCACCTCGGAAACCCGTTTATACCTGAAAAGAGCGGCATACCTGAGAAGCATACAACTTTACCAGAACGGATCATATCGCGAAGCCGAGAAATTCTTTTCATTGGCCGATGAACCTTACTGGGTAGCAGAATGTCTGTACAGAAGCGATAAGTTCTCGAATGCCATTACCCTCTGGAAGCAGTTCATAAGCGCCAGCGGGGCTTACGCCAATCCGGAACGGTACCGCACCAGTCACTACAATATTGCCTATGCGTATTTCAAGCAACGCGATTATACCAACGCAGCCGATTGGTTCAACAAATTCTTAAAGTTCACACGTAATAACAAGAAGCATGTTTCTGACAGCTATCTAAGGCTGGGAGATTGCGCCTTTGCTCAATACGATCACGAAATGGCGGCGTCTGAATACCGCAATGCCATTGAAAACAAGACCAAAGACGCCGATTATGCGCTCTACCAGATTGCCATGGCCGAGGGAGTCCTCAACAGGGATTCTGTCAAGCTGGCAACCCTCAGGAGTCTTATTGAAGAATATCCTTCATCGTCTTTCATTTCCATGGCACTGTTCGAGCAGGGCCGCACTTACGTGCGTACCTCCCAATATGACAAGGCAGAAGAGATATTCCGTTCCATACTTTCATATCAGGGACACAGCGCATTCCATGCAAAAGCTCTGGTTGAACTGGGCCTTATCCGCATAAATATGCAACAGCCGGATCAGGCACTGGAATTTTACAAAGAAGTCATGCAGCGGTTTCCCGACTCTCCCGATGCTACCAATGCGTTGGCAGGGATCGAGAATGTATATATGGCCAAAAATGATTCCAAAGGCTTCTTCGACTACCTGAATAGCCTGGGTATCGATTCGGGCAAGACAGCCGGTGAAAAGGAACTGCTTGTTTTTTCATCGGCCGAACAGCTCTACCTGAATGATTCGCCTGCTTCCGCCATTACTGCACTGCGGAATTTCATTGCTGAATATCCCAAAAGTGAAAAAATTCCAGCCGCGTATTTCTATCTCGGCGAATGTTTGGCCAAAATGGACAAGATGCAACTGGCGGCCGATGCTTACCTTGTTGTAATGCAACAGCCTTCAGGTTCTTTTACCGAACTGGCTACACGCAACTACGCTTCCATTAAGTATGCCCTTGAACAATACGACGAGGCCGTGGATGCCTATATGAGTCTGTCCGATATTGCCGTCATTGACAACAACCGTATGGAAGCGCAACGGGGTCTCATGTGGTCTTTCTTCAAAAACAAACAATACAGGAACGCACTGACCCAGGCACAAAAGGTGATTGCCAACATGTCACTTACAGAGAAAGACCGGACCGATGCCCGTTACATAACAGCCAAAAGCAGTCTGTTGCTGGGAGAACGCGACAAGGCTCTGCCCCTGCTGGAAGAGTTGTCCAAAGATGCGATGACCGCCATTGGTGCAGAGTCTTATTATCTGCTTTGCAAAGATGCATTCGACTCCGGAGACTTTGACCGGGCCGAGGCAATGATCTTCAACTTCGCAGATACCGAGACACCCCAGGAATATTGGCTGGCCCATGCCTATATCTTGCTGGGCGACCTGTTTGCCTCGCGCGGGGAATGGACCCAGGCAAGAGCCACTTACGAAAGTGTATTGAAGGAATATAAACCTGAAGAACCGGACGATATAGCCCAACTGGCAGAACATCGTCTGAAACAATGCGAAGGAAAATGAGACAGTTATTTTTTATATGTTTTATGTTCCTGAGCCTCTCGCTGACTGCTCAGAACAAAATCAATCCGGTAATCCAGGTGGAACGTCTTTACGATGCCGATTTAATGGAAGTAACCAAGCCGGCCCTGGACACACGTGTTCCCGATTCGCTAAGGACTTTCAACACCTTGTTCCAATATACTATTTTTGACAAACCACTCAGTAATCTGTACGCTTTTGTTCCGCTGGCCGCCGCCGTAATGGAGCCGCAGAAGCCTTATGAAAAACATTTCGGATACCTGAGCCTCGGCTCGGGATATCCCTGGACCCCTGCCGGTGACCTTCATTTGCAACTCCCTGTCAAATCCCGATGGTTTATGGGCATTGACGCCATTCACCGTTCACTGTGGAATGAAACCGACCGCATGACCAACCAGGGTTCTTTTACTCTTGAGCGCAGGGGCAAACACACTTTCTACGTAAAAGGAGAAGTAGAACACTTGTACAACACCTTTGCCCGGCCGCTTCCTTTTTTACTGGCTGCACCCTCATCGCAAACCTATTACAGGGCAGGCGGACAGGCAGGAGTTTACTCTCTGAATACCCAGACCTCCACCTGGTCATACCGTGCCGATCTGAGCTATCATCATGCTTCGGCCTCCATGGAGCAATTTGCCGACAGCCTGGCTAATCAGCAGGAAAACGCCCTGGATGGAAAATTCCTGTTGGGTTATAATCTCAGCCGGAGTTTTTCCGTGAACATGGGAGCACGGACTTTTTTCTCAACCCGGCAACTTACACGTGATTCCGCATGGGTTTCCAAGGCAATCGTCAACATTTTCCCGCATGTTATTTGGAGCGGTGAAAAATATAAATTGGGTGTAGGAGCACATGTTGGATTCCTATTGACAGAAAAAGAGAGCATCTTTGACATATTTCCGTGGATAGATGCACATTACGCATTTGATCCCGCCTTTGCAATTTATTTCAGAATGGACGGGGAAAGGGAATTGAACACGCTGCAGAACCGGATGCCCGAAAATCCCTGGTTACTTGACCCGTTGAAGAACGACCGGCGCATACGCATGAACGCCGAGGCTGGCTTCTCGGGAACCATACAGGATGTTTTTACCTACCGTATTTATGGAGGCTACCGGATATCCGAAGACCAGTTCTATTACCGGACCATCCCCTATCCGCAGGGTTATCCCGGATGTTATGAACTGGATTACGACGACGAAACACGATACACGGCCGGTGCCTGGTTTTCTTACCATTCCAAATCTTTCGAAGCTAAAATACATGGCGCCTGGTATAAATATTTACTGTCACAGGGCACCCTTCCATGGCACATGCCTGTATGGGAGATCTCCGGTCAGGCCCGTTATAATTGGCGTGAGCGGATTATTGTAAGCATGACGGCCGATTACCGCGGCAGCACGAGTGCTTCCGGCCTAAACGCAGGTGATCCGTTTATTGAATTACCGGCCTTCACAAACCTTGGAGCCAGGGTGGAATACGTGTGGGGAAGGCATTTTTCAACGTTCCTTTACGGTCATAATCTATTAAACCTTGAGATCTGTTATTATAACCTTTACCGCGAGCCCGGGATTACTTTTGGGACAGGTCTTACACTACGTTTCTAATTAGGATTTCTGCACATTTTTTCGTATCTTTGCGTGTTAATCAAAGATAAAAAAAGTGAGTAAAGAGAATCAGTATTCAGCGGAAAGTATTCAGGTATTGGAAGGCCTGGAAGCAGTCAGAAAGCGTCCTTCCATGTACATTGGAGATGTAGGGTCAAGGGGATTGCACCATCTTGTATACGAAGTAGTCGACAACTCCATAGACGAAGCCCTCGCAGGTTATTGCACCAACATTGAAGTCATAATAAACGAAAACGGAAGTATCACCGTAATTGACAACGGTCGTGGTATTCCAACAGGCATGCACGAGAAAGAACGCCGTTCCGCTCTGGAAGTGGTATTGACCGTTTTGCATGCCGGAGGTAAATTTTCTAAAGATTCCTATAAAGTGTCCGGAGGTTTGCACGGGGTAGGCCTTTCCTGCGTCAACGCCCTGTCGAGTACACTTATTGCTACCATATACAGGGAAGGCAAGATATTCAGGCAGGAATATTCACGCGGCGTTCCACTGGCCAGTGTTGCCGTTATAGGAGACTCGGACCGCACGGGGACCGAGATCTATTTCGTGCCTGATAAGGAAATCTTCACTCTGGGCACCGATTACAACTACGACATTCTGGCAGCACGTCTGCGTGAGCTGGCTTTTCTCAACAAAGGCATCAGTCTTACCATGGAAGACCACAGGGAGAATGCAGAAGAGGATTCTTTCACCGAGGAAGTTGAAACTGAAAACGCACCCAGGCAGGGTTTCCGTAAAGAAATATTCTATTCCGATGCCGGTCTCCGCGATTTTGTAAAATTCCTGGATAAAACCAGAGAACCGCTCACAGAGAATCCTATTTGTCTGGAAACCAACAAGACAAATATTCCCATTGAGATTGCCATGCAATACAATACGGGTTTCTCGGAGAATATCCATTCGTATGTAAATAACATCAATACCATAGAAGGAGGTACACACCTGAGCGGATTCCGCAGGGGACTTACCACCACACTCAAGAGTTATGCCGACAAATCAGGCATGCTGAGCAAACTCAAATTTGAGATTGATCCGGCCGACTTCCGCGAGGGACTTACCGCCATCATATCCGTTAAGGTAAACGAACCTCAGTTTGAAGGCCAGACAAAAACCAAACTGGGAAACAGCGAAGTGATGGCTGCCGTTTCACAGGCCGTGAGCACCGCCCTGGAGAATTATCTTGAGGAGAACCCCAAAGACGCAAGAACCATTATTGAAAAAGTTATCCTGGCAGCCACTGCACGTCATGCCGCCAGAAAGGCACGCGAACTGGTTCAGCGTAAAACCGTAATGTCCGGAGCCGGTCTGCCCGGCAAACTGGCCGACTGTTCAAGTCGCGACCCGGAGCAATGCGAGATCTTTCTTGTTGAGGGAGACTCTGCAGGCGGTACGGCAAAAAGTGGTCGTGACCGGTCGTTCCAGGCCATCCTTCCGTTGCGCGGTAAAATCCTGAATGTGGAAAAAGCACAGGAACACCGCATTTTTGAAAGCGAAGAAATACGCAATATTTATACAGCCTTTGGGGTGACCAGAGGCACCGAAGAAGACAGCAAGGCCCTTAACCTTAGCAAACTGCGCTACCATCGCGTTATTATCATGACCGACGCCGACGTGGACGGAAGCCACATTGATACGCTGCTGCTCACCTTCTTCTTTCGTCATATGGTGGACCTTATCCGCGGAGGGCATGTTTACATTGCCTCACCTCCGCTTTACCTTGTTAAACGCGCCAAAGAAGAACGTTATTGCTGGACAGAGGAAGAACGCCGTGCCGCTATTGAAGAACTGGGGAAGGGTAAAGAAACAGGAGTGACCGTTCAGCGGTACAAAGGTCTCGGCGAAATGGACGCTACTCAGCTTTGGGAAACCACCATGAATCCGGAGAAACGCATTCTCAGGCAGATCACAATTGAAAATGCCGCCGAGGCTGACCGGATTTTCTCCATGCTCATGGGAGATGAGGTGCCGCCGCGCAGGGAATTCATTGAACAACACGCCAAGTACGCAAATATTGACGCTTAATTATGGATATTTTTGACAGAATAAAGAAAGATGAAGGCGGTCCTTTAGGACAATATCGCAAGAAAGCACACGGCTATTTCATGTTCCCTAAACTGGAGGGACCCATTCAACCCTATATGACCTTTCAGGGCCAGAAAATGCTTGCCTGGACCTTCAACAACTACCTGGGTCTGGCCAATCATCCGGAAGTCAGAGAGGCAGACGCAAAAGCTGCCGCCAAATGGGGGCTTGCCTACCCTATGGGCGCCCGCATGATGAGCGGCCACACCAGCCTCCATGAACAACTGGAACGGGAGCTGGCCGATTTTGAAAAGAAAGAAGATGCATTCCTGTTTAACTTCGGGTACCAGGGAATGATATCCACCATAGACGCACTGCTCAACCGCCGCGACGTTGTCGTTTACGATTCAGAAGCACACGCCTGCATCATGGACGGTCTGAGACTGCACATGGGTCAACGTATTGTATATCCCCACAACAATCTGGAAAAATGCGAACATGCACTGGAACGCGCCACCCGGCTAACCAATGAAAGCGGCGGCGGTATCCTGCTCATCACGGAAGGCGTTTACGGGATGACCGGTGCCCTGGGTTTTCTGGATCAGATAGTATCGCTAAAGCAAAAATACAATTTCCGTATTCTTATTGACGATGCACACGGCTTTGGCGTTATGGGAAAGAACGGACGCGGCACATCTGAGCACTTTGGTGTAATGGATGAGGTTGACCTGTATTTCGGAGCTTTTGCCAAGACCATGGCAGGTATCGGTGGATTTGTTGCCGGTCGGGCAGATATCATCAACTACCTTCGTTACAACCTCCGTTCCCAGATTTATGCAAAGAGCCTTCCCATGGCTATGGTAGAAGGTCTGCTCAAACGTCTGGACATGGTACGGAACCGTCCCGAACTCAGGGAACAACTCTGGACCGTTACGCGTGCATTGCAGGACGGACTTAGAAAACGCGGCTTTGACATTGGTGCTGCCCAGGCCTGCGTAACGCCTGTTTTCCTGAAAGGGGAACTGGCAGAAGCCACCAACATTCTCATAGATCTGCGCGAACATTACAAGATCTTCTGCTCTGTTGTTGTATACCCCGTAGTACCCAAAGGCGTTATCATGTACCGACTTATCCCTACGGCCATGCACAACCTGGAACACGTGGAATATACGCTGAACGCCTTCGAAGAAATTTACAAAAAACTGGAGGCCGGCGCTTATAAGGGACAGGAAATTCAAGACAAGTCAATAATCTGATCATGTCATACTGCCTGAAGGACAAGGTAGTCGTAATAACGGGCGCATCGTCCGGGATCGGGCTCGAATGCGCCCGGCTCTTTGGAAGTGAAGGCGCCAGTCTGGTTCTGGCTGCCAGATCGGAAGATAAACTGCATGCACTGGCTGCCGAACTGTCTTTTACACCAGTACTGATTGTGCCTGCTGACGTATCATTGGAAGATGACTGCAAACGGCTTATGGAAAAAACGATTGAACGTTTTGGCCGGATTGATATACTCATCAATAATGCCGGGCTGTCCATGCGCGCCCTTTTCAGGGACCTTGATCTGGATGTAATCAGGAAGCTCATGGATGTTAATTTCTGGGGGTGCGTATATTGCACTAAATACGCACTGCCCTGGCTGCTGGAAAGAAAAGGTTCTGTTGTTGGGGTAACTTCTATTGCCGGCTTCAAAGGCCTGCCTGCCAGAACCGGCTATTCAGCCTCAAAATTTGCCATGAACGGATTTCTGGACACACTGCGAACCGAGCATCTCTACGACGGGTTGCACGTTATGACTTTTGCGCCCGGATTTACGGCATCGAATGTTCGCTTTTCGGCCCTTACGGCCGACGGTTCACCTCAGGGAGAAACGCCCCGCGCAGAAGACAAAATGATGACTGCCCGTGAAGTGGCACATCATATGCTGCGAGGTATTATCAAGCGTAAAGATTTTGTAATACTTACACCTATAGGCAAGGCAACGGTCTTTTTATCCAAATTCTTTCCCCGCCTTGTCTCCCGGCTTGAGTACCGGATGATGTCCAACGAACCGGATTCACCGCTCAGGCCCCGCAGGGAAGCAGGTAAGTGACTTTATGGGTGGCTCTGAATAGCTTTTCTCCCCCACCTGTAATATTCAGCATTATAATTCGGGTCCGGTCTATTTCTCCGGACCTTACTTTTTTTATGAGGCTCGCTACAGCCACTCCGGCGGCGGGATTTATATCTATCCCTTCCAGTTCCTCGAACAACGCCGAGGCACTGTTGAGTTCTTCGTTGGTGGCATAACCTATCGATCCACCGGTATCGCTCAGGGCATCGAAGAGCCCTCCCGGAACGGAATAAGGCGGTTTGCGGTTTGACAGCACCTTGGCATGAATGGAGGCTGCTTTTTTACGCGCCTCGTCGGGATCCATGAGAGAAAGAGCCCTTGTCCCGTTCTTCCAGGCTTCGTACATGGGTAGGAAAGGTGCATTCTGAGATGGCAACAGACACATCTTTACGTTCCCGAAACGTCCGTCGCTAAGCAAACGAAGGTTGGCCTCCCATGCGGCAATGGTTCCTGTACCGCTTCCAATGGCCTGAAAATAATAGTCCGGAATGCGCCCGATGAAAGTGGCAGCAGACAGTACAGTTGTGCCCATGCCATCGCGGCGGGCAATATTCCTGGCCCCTCCCTCCGCAAAATACCCTTCTTTGGTACAGTATTGATCACTCAATTCAATGGCATCGAAATAATCGGTGCCCGGAGGAGTACAAATAAGTTTAACACAATCATCGAGCTTTTCCTCGAACCATAGAGTGTCAATATAATCTGACGGTACAAATAAAAGCAGGGGAATATGATTTTCTGAACAGACCCTGGCAAAAGCCCGGGCAGTATTCCCTGCAGAAGCTACAACCATGGTACGTTTCTCGTTTTCGGGGATATGCGCGCACACCGAAAAAGCCTCGGTTTCCTTGAATGTGCAGGTCTTCATGAAGGCCCCTTTTTCTGGCCAGTAACCGTTAAAAGTAATATATAAATTATCGAGTCTGAGATGACGTGCCAGCCCCTGACTCTTGTATGTCACAGGAGCAGCAGATCCCTTGAGTTTTCTGTTTACGGGCAACCAGTCGGAAAACCGGTACAGGCCTTCTGACGGATGACCGGGTTCCAGTTGTGTTTTTTTATATACAGATCTGATGAGGCTTGGTTTATCGTAAAGAGGGTCGGACAACATCCAGCCGGGATCATCAAAAAGCCGGCCGTTGGCACAGTTTTGCAGTTGGTACTCAGTAATCATCGTGGTTCTATTCAGGTTGATTCTTGTTAAGGAGCCTTTTCATATTCTTGTTGAGTTTACTGAGCACATCTACTACAGCATTCAGTTCATCGGTGGGAATTCCGTTAAGTATTTGATCTACGGCATTAATGGCAATACGAGTCACTTCCGTTTTTTGTTTCTGCCCCATTTCGGTAACAAGCACCAGATTCTTTCTTCTGTCTTCGGAATCGGCCTGACGGATCACATACCCTTTTTTCTGAAGACCGTCAATCAGTTTGGTGATTGAATTTTTATCCTTCTGCATTTCGTTGGCAATCTCCTGCTGAGTCATCTTACCATTGTCCCACAAAAGGTCAATGAGCAGGTATTGTTCCGGAGTAAGATCTATATTATTCTTTACCAGCTCATTAAGAAAACATTGTTTAAAAAGGAAATGAGCCTGGTTTAAATAAACTCCAATTTTTTTACTTAGTATCATAGCTAATAGTAAATGGGGTTACTATCACAAAAGTAAGAAATTATTACATATATTTGTTACTATATACCATGGATTTCTTACAATGAAAGCAAGGCCACTGATACTTCGTTATGTAATCATAACCGTTTTTATCTTCTTTATCAATTCCTGTGTTCCGGTAAGTGAAACCCCTGAACTCATACAAGTGTCCACCCCGACACTCGACATTCCCTCTTCCATGGCCCTGCAGGACACGGTACATATCCGTTTTTCCTCGCCATCGGACTGGCGCATTGAAGTTCCGGAGCTTTCCGAGCCCTGGTTCTCCATTGCTCCGACGACCGGAAAACGGGGAAAGCAAACGGCCATCTTTAAACTTCTCAAGCCAAATCTGGGAGAAACGGAAAGGCAACAAACGATAACCATCCTGTGCGCAACAGATACTGTTACCGTTCTGTTCCGTCAGGCTGTTTCCAACCTCGAACTGTTCCCCGACGCTGTGGTCCTTGCTTCCACGGCCGGATCCGCCAAAACATTCACCGTGGTTTCCAGAACACCATGGGCCGTTACCCTTCCGGTCCCGGGAAGCGGAAACGACTGGTTCTCGGTTTCCCCGGCTTCGGGCATCGCCGGAATCCATGTGGTCACGGTTACTTCAGGCGAGGCCAATGCCGCATACGATGACCGGAACGCCATCCTCGGGGTCAGCAACACAACGGCATCGGCAAACCTGCTGGTTACCCAAAAACAGACAAACGCACTCATTGCCACTGCAGACAAGGAAGTGTTCACTTCTGCCGGAGGAGCATTTTCTGTTACGGTCCGCCATAATACCGATTTTACCGTTACCATTCCGCCTGCCTCGTCGTGGATCACACGGCAAAACACAAAGGGACTGACAGATTCTGTAGAACTCTTTTCAGTAGCAACCGGTTCCGTAGACGGCAGTCGCCAGGGCATGGTTATTTTCTCTGCCGGGAACATAGCGGATACCATAAACGTTTTCCAGGCTCAGCTGGATCGTCTTATATTAACCTTGGACCATATAAACGCGCCATCTTCCGGAGGTATATATACCGTTGAACTACAAACAAATATTGATTATGATATTACCGTACCCGGTTCTCCTGACTGGATAACTGTATCCGGAACAAAAGCCATGAGAACAGACAGGGTACAGGTGACAGTAAACGGCTATGATGGGCCAGTGGACCGTACTGCCAGTATTGTGTTTAAAGACGTCAGTTCTTCACTCGCAGACACACTTACGATTATTCAGTACGTTCAGCCGGTGCTTCGTTTTCTTGCAGACACCGTATTCCTGAATGATCAGAGCAGCTTCACTGCCCGTTTGGAAACCAATACAGACTATTCCGTGACTGTTGCACCTGATGCATCGGGATGGATCACCCATACTGAAACAAGGGCCACACGGGAAGAAGAACTTGTATTTTCGGCCGGGGTAAATCCGCAGCTGACCTCACGCACCGGCAAGGTCTATATTGGTAACACAGGCGGAACCGTCAGGGATACCCTGGTAGTGGTTCAGGCCCTGTATGCCCGGCATCCCTTCCTGGCTCTGAACGTGTTCGGAGTCTATTCCGGGACCGAACCGGTCTGCGTTTACCATAGATATACAGATCAATGGGCCATACATGACGGCACAACCTGTTCATTCAGAATCCAGAACTACAAAGCCGGCTCCCTGCTGCTGCTGGGGTCAATTCCGCAGGATCCGGAACAGGAAGATGAGTTTATTCTTTCCGTCTCGGCCCGGGGGCTAAGCCAGGTAACGGCCGCCACTCCGCGTGTTACCGTACTGCGTACCGGAGAGGACAGGATATGGCTCATAGACAAACTTACTCTCACAGGATACATTATCCCCAAACCCTGAACCGGACCATGAAAAAAACATCTTTATTTTTTCTTTTGACTCTTTTACTGAGTTCTCTGTTACCGGAGCATGCCTTTGCCGTGGCTGCATCGCCCTACCCCGTTCAGGTAGTTCAACCCGACGGAAGTACCATTACCATACGCATCCATGGCGATGAGTTCCTTAATTGGACCACTTGCGGAAGTCGTCTGGTGGCCAGGGGATCGGACGGTTTCTTCTATTATGCCGATTTTAAAGCCGATGGCAGCAGAGAACTGTCCGCCACAAGAGCCGTATACAGTAACATTGCCCTTTTGGACCAGACACTGACACCCGTAAAGCCGCCTGCAGCTGCCATTGAAAAAGCCCGTCTGGCCAAGGCGGCAGCTCAAATCAAGACAAAGGCAGCAGCTGCCCCATCGGCTGCTTCTTTCACAACCGGATCGGGAAAATTCCTGGTTATTCTTGTTGAATTCCAGGACACGAAATTTACCACACCCTCGCCCCAGCAGGCATTCTCTAACCTGCTGAATCAGGAGGATTATAGTGTGAACGGAGCAACCGGGTCTGCAAATGATTATTTTTTTGACAATTCCAGGGGCGATTTTGATCCTCAGTTTGTAGTGGCAGGACCGGTGACCGCTTCACATAATTCTGCATATTACAGTATTGAAGATGACGTTTCTGATTACGTTAAAGAGCTGGTTGCGGAAGCAGCACAAGCCGTTGATTCGCAGGTAAACTTTGCTGAGTTCGATCACGACGGTAATGGGTACGTAGATAATATTTTTGTTTTTTTTGCGGGTCGCGGACAGAATGACAGCGGAGATGAGACCACTATATGGCCACATGCGTGGTCTATAGATCAATACCTGTACCTTGACGGGAAAAGAGTGTACCGTTACGCCTGTGCCTCTGAACTTAAAACCAACAGGTCTGATTATTCCACCCGTTTTACAGGGATTGGAACGTTCTGTCATGAATTCGGACATGTGTTGGGGCTTCCCGATTTCTACGACACCGACTATGAAGAGAACGGACAAGCCAATGGGCTTGGTTATTACTCGTTAATGGATTCGGGAAACTATTGCAATTACGGTAACACGCCACCCTATCTGACATGCATGGAACGTTACATTCTGGACTGGATGACCGACAGCGACATCACCACCCTTGGCACAAGCGGATTCTACCAGCTTGCTCCAGTGCAGAACGATGTGGCATACAAATCTTCCACCTCAAGCGTTAACGAATATTTCCTGTACGAAAACCGTCAGCAATCGGGATGGGATGCTTACATTCCCGGACACGGCCTGTTGATATACCACGTGGACAAAACAAGTCACTACTCTTCGCGTTGGGAAAACAATGAAATAAACGCTTATTCCAATCACGAATGTTTTGACCTGATTGAAGCCGCCAGCGATTACGCGCCCTTCCCCGGACCAACAGGAAGAACTGCCTTCACTTCCTCCACAACGCCTGCCGCTGTGAACTGGGCAGGCAATGCCACCGGTTATAATCTTTCCAACATTGCAGAAGCAGGTGTCACCATTTCTTTCACCATGGGAAATACACAGATTCTGGCTTATCACTCCATACTGAACGTTAAAGAAACCTATTCGGCCGGGGAACGTTACACATTCTCGCTCATGAAGAATGCAGCCCCCGGTGACCCGTCATCTGTAAGCTGGTACTTCGACAATGTTTCTAAAAATGCTCTTGATTTTGTGATCCTGACCAGCGGTACACATATTGTTAAAGCCATACTTAGCTACAGTAATGGCACGCAGGAAACAATTGTACAGGAGATTAACGTGGAATAAATCAGAGCAAAGGACTTAAAAGACGGGTAAGGCCTTCGTAAATTTTATTATGCACAGGCCTTCTATCCCATATACGACGAATAATCAGGCGGCTGTTCAGCAGATCCCTGTCAAACTGAGCCTCAACGTGAGAACTCACTTCCTTATTGTAAATGATGGCTCCCACCTCAAAATGGTGCTCAAGGCTCCTGTTATCCATATTGGCAGATCCTATAAGACAACAGGTACCGTCTATGCTGATAACCTTGGCATGAATAAATCCTTTGGTATAGAGGAAAACCTTAATCCCGGCATCGAGCAGTTCATTAACGTACGAAAGACTGGCAAAATGAACAAAATTGCTATCTCCCCGTTCCGGCAAAAGAATACGTACTTCCACCCCACCAAGGGCAGCGGTACGGAGCGCATTCAAAATAGATTCGTTAGGTATGAAATAGGGAGAAGTGAGGCTAATACGTTTTTTTGCCTGGGTAATGAGTGTCAGGTACAGTTGCATCATGTCCGCCCAGTCACTGTCCGGACCGGAGCTTACAATCTGCATGAAACATGTTTCGGGAGCCGGTTCGGTATTCAGTTCAGGCAACTTGTAATTGTATCTTTTTCTTAGCCTTAGATTTTTATGGGTAATAAAGAACCAGTCCATGAGAAAACTCGACTGGATCTGGGTGACAGCCTCGCCGTCTATTCTGATATGTGCATCGCGCCATTGCAGACTGGCACCTCCGTCATAATAACGGTCCGCCAGGTTCACCCCGCCCAGGAATCCCCATTTTCCGTCAACTATCAGCAGCTTTCTATGATTACGGTAATTGATCATGGCCCTGAAGCTGGGGTAGCCTACTTTCCCGAAAGATTCCACCTGCGCTCCGGCATTCTGTAATGCTTTCACGTATTTTTTCGGAAGATGCCAACTCCCGAAGTCGTCATAAATCAGACGTACCTCCACACCTTCCTTTGCTTTCTGTATCAGAAGATTCTTCCAGATAGTCCCGACTGCATCGTTTTCAAGTATAAAAGACTGCAGATGAATATGATGCGATGCTTTAGCAGCACATTCATACATGGCTTCCAGGGCTTCTTTCCCGGTAAAATACAAATGCACGTTGTTGTGTTCCGTAAGCAGGCTTTTACTGTTATTCAGCGCAAGAAGTATAAGTTTCCTATGCTCGGCAAGATCGTTGGGAAGTTCTATGTCGGGACGGTTAAACTGTTCTATCTGCTGCGCGCTTAATTCACGCTTTAGTTTTTCGTCATGCAGGCCCTTGCGGCTGTACATTTTTGTTTTCCTGAAATTACGGCCGAAATAAATATACAGAATGAGCCCTACGTACGGCAGTAAAAGCATGACGACAATCCAGGAAAGCGATTTGATGGGATTATGACGCTTGAAGACCAGATCGTAAATGAAATAAAAAGCCAGTCCTATGTAGAACAAATAAAGCAGGAGCGACAGTATTGATCCTATATCTGCTTTCATCTATATTTTTTTTGCAGTAAACAATACGGCAATGCCCGGGAACCAGCGTGTATAAGAGATTCCGGAAAATCCGGCTATGGACAGTTCATTGGTAATCACATCGGCGTGCGGAAAAGATTCCACAGAGTCCCGCAGGTACCTGTATGCTTCTTTTTTACCTGTTCCCATCCATCCCAGGACGGGTAAAACAGAGTGAATATAGAAGCGCTGCAATAAATTACGCCACGAAGGCGCATCGGGTGAAAATTCAAGGACGAACAACGTTCCGTCCGGCTCAAGTACCCTGTATATCTGACTGAAAGCCTCCCGGCGGTCCGCAAAGTTCCTTATTCCGTACGAAACTGTAACCGTACTGAAGGAATCTTTTTCAAAAGGCAACGCCTCGGCATAACCTTTAACATAATTCACGTCCGGGGCATCGGCGGTTCTTTTCCTTGCCCGGGCGAGCATCCCTTCCGATGGGTCCAGGCCCGTAACTGTCATTGGGCCCAGGGCAGCCAGTTTAGCAGTAAGTACACCGGTACCGCAGGCCAGATCCAGTACACGGGAAGGATTTGTTTCGCTTATCCGTTTTACCATTTTATTAAGCCAATAACTATTCAGGCCAAACGATATGAGTCGGTTGGTACGATCGTAAAACGGAGCAATACTGTTGAACAGCGCCGGTATCACATCAGATAGTCTTTATATTGCCGTAGGATTGGTCATCAATACGGATATCGCCTTTGGTAACATGCCCCAATGTCATTACAGAAACATTGTGATCAAAAAAATACTGTATTAACTCTTCATCTTTTTCTACCGGCACAGTAACCACGGCACACGTTCCGGGGTCCTGAAAAAGAAATTCGATTTCCGGAATTTCGGAATCTGTAGTGATGTCGAATCCCAGTCCCGAAGGCAGGGCGGCACGCAACAATGCTTCTATGATTCCTCCCCCGGCGACTTCCTGGACACAGGAGACCAGTTCACGCCTCATGGCAGAAAGCATGATTTTCTGGTTATTATAATCGCTGTCGAGATCAACTTTATGACCTTCGGTATTTCCAACCAGGTAGATCATATCGCCTTTTTTGGCAAAAACGCCGAAAGGATCTTCGGGGGACGGTTTGTCTGCACCCTTTGTTTTCAAGGCGGCTGCCATTTCTTTAGTCTTCTGCAAGATTGTTGTGTACAAATCCATTTTTTACATTTTTTACCTTACAAAGATAGGAAGAATAAAGAAAATTATCTTATCTTTGCCGCTCGAAAATGCCCAGGTGGTGGAATTGGTAGACACGCCACTTTGAGGGGGTGGTGCCGGTTGCGGTGTGCAAGTTCGAGTCTTGTCCTGGGCACGTAGATACCAAAAAAGTGAAGTCCTGCGAATGCAGG
>CAZRJC010000008.1:0-87009 GCA_964600385.1 uncultured Muribaculaceae bacterium | reverse complement strand
AGATTAGTAGAAATCGTTGAAAAAGTGAAATAGCCATGATACAGCAAGAATCACGTTTATTAGTGGCCGACAACAGTGGTGCAAAGGAAGTGCTTTGCATTCGCGTTTTAGGCGGCACCAAACGCCGTTATGCGCGTATTGGCGACACTATTGTAGTTGCGGTCAAGAGTGCTATCCCCGGTGGTGGTGATGCCAAAAAAGGCTCGGTATCCAAGGCGGTAGTAGTAAGAACAAAAAAAGAAATACGTCGTCCCGACGGGTCATATATCCGTTTTGATGACAATGCTTGCGTATTGCTAAACAACGCCGGAGAATTGCGCGGAACACGCATATTCGGTCCGGTAGCCCGTGAGTTAAGGGATAATTATATGAAGATTGTATCTCTCGCCCCCGAGGTATTATAGATTGACTTATGAGTACAAAATTACACATTAAGAAAGGCGACACGGTATTTGTGAATACCGGAGAAGATAAAGGAAAAACGGGACGGGTTCTGGAGGTGAGGCCTGATGAACAGCGAGCCATTGTTGAAGGTGTCAATATGGTAAGCAAGCACACCAAGCCTTCTGCCAAAAATCCCCAGGGAGGTATTGTTAAGCAGGAAGCTGCTATTCATATCTCCAATATTCAGGTTGTTGACCCCTCAAAAGGCGGCCCCGCACGTATTGGACGTCGTCTGAACGACAAGGGAAAATTGGTTCGTTACGCTAAAAAATCGGGAGAGGAGATCAAATAATGGCAAAAGCAGTTAAAAAACAAGAACAGGCCCCCGTGGTTTTAAAAGGCTATGTGCCTACACTTCAGAAGAAGTATAAGGAAGAAATCGTACCCAAGCTGTATAAGGAATTTGGATTTACATCCATTATGCAGGTTCCCAGGCTCGATAAAATTGTGGTGAACGAAGGAGTAGGATCTGCTACCGGAGACAAGAAACTGATTGAGGTGGCACAAAACGAACTCACTACCATTACCGGTCAGAAGGCAGTAGCAACTTCTTCACGTAAAGACATTTCGAACTTTAAACTTCGTAAGGGAATGCCCATTGGAGTAAAAGTTACTTTACGTTCCGCCAAAATGTACGAATTTCTGGATCGTCTTATATCCATTGCATTACCACGTATCCGTGACTTTAAAGGCGTTGCCGAGAAGTTTGACGGAAGAGGCAATTACACACTGGGTGTCAAAGAACAGATCATTTTCCCGGAAATTGATATAGATAAGATTACCAAAATCCTGGGGATGGAGATTACTTTCGTAACTTCTACAGATAAAGATGAAGAAGCATACGCATTGCTCCGTGAATTCGGTATACCTTTTAAAAACATTAAAAAAGGATAATACATGGCAAAAGAATCAATGAAAGCGCGCGAGATCAAACGTGCCAAATTATGCGCCAAATACGCTGAAAAAAGAAAAGCGCTGAAAGAAGCAGGTGACTGGGAAGGTCTGGCAAAATTGCCCAGAAACGCCAGCCCCGTACGCAAACATAACCGCTGCTCCATCACAGGCAGACCAAAAGGTTATATGCGTGAATTCGGCATTTCGCGTATTCAGTTCCGTGAAATGGCAAGTAACGGTTTGATCCCCGGTGTCCGCAAGGCCAGCTGGTAGAAACACAGACCCCGGGAAGGGGTCCCATACATATTATTTATTGGATATCGGGCAATTTATTGCCGAGTAACTAACTAAAAAAAACAACTATGACTGATCCAATAGCAGATTTTCTGACAAGGATTCGTAATGCGGTAGCCGCAGGCCATAAGGTAGTGGAAATTCCCGCATCAAAAGTTAAAATCGAGCTCACCCGGATTTTACACGAAAAAGGTTATATTCTCAGCTACAAGGTAGTTGAGGGTCAACCTTCCAACACAATTAAAATTGCATTAAAATACCATCCCGAGACCAAACGTCCGGCCATCAAAAAGCTGATTCGCGTTTCCAGTCCCGGTTTACGCCGTTATTCGGGTGTTTCCGAAATGCCCAGGGTGTTGAATGGTCTTGGTATTGCAATCATTTCAACATCAAAAGGCATTATCACCGACAAAGAGGCTAAAGACCTGAACGTTGGCGGTGAGATTATGTGTTACGTATACTAAAATAATTATACAATATGTCACGAATAGGAAAACTCCCTGTAAACCTGCCCAAAGGTGTGAGCGTTAAAATAGGCTCAGACAATGTGGTTACGGTTAAAGGCCCTCTCGGTGAACTTAAACAAAAAGTTGACCCGGATATCAAGGTATCAGTAGAGGGAACCGAGCTTAAACTGGAACGTCCTACCGATCAGCCCCGCCACAGATCATTGCATGGTTTATACCGCGCTCTGATACACAATATGGTGGTTGGTGTTTCTACGGGCTATACAATTAAGCAGGAATTGGTAGGCGTGGGTTACCGCGTTGAAGTGAAAGGCCAGGTTCTGGAATTCAACCTGGGTTATTCTCACGATATCCACTTCATGTTACCGAATGAAGTAAAAGCTACTGCAGAAGTGGTGAAAAAAGGTGCAAACCCGGTATTGACCCTGACCAGTTATGACAAACAGTTATTGGGTACCGTAGCTGCAAAGATCCGCTCTCTGCGTGCTCCTGAACCTTATAAAGGCAAGGGTATCAAATTTGTAGGTGAACAACTTCGTCGTAAAGCCGGAAAATCAGCCGGAGCTAAATAGTAGGAGATGAAATTATGGCTTTAACAAAACAAGCAAGAAGACAACGGATTCAATACCGTATCCGCAAGCGGATTTCCGGAACTCCCGAACGCCCCAGGTTGGCCGTTTACCGGAGTAATAAACAGATATACGTTCAGATTATTGACGACATAGCCGGTATTACACTGGTTCAGGCTTCCTCAAAAGATGCATCTCTGACAGAACTTGTAAAAGGCAAGAGCCTTGTTGAGCAATCAAAATTTGTTGGGAAACTCGCCGCTGAACGCGCACTGGCAAAGGGTATCTCGGTGGTTGCTTTTGACCGCGGAGGATATCTTTATCATGGTAGAGTAAAAAGTTTAGCAGATGCCGCCAGAGAAGGTGGTCTTAAATTCTAATACCTTATGGCAAGTATTAAAGTAAAAAAAGTAAAAGCAACCGACCTTGAGTTGAAAGACCGTTTGGTAGCTATCCAGCGTGTTACAAAAGTTACAAAGGGCGGGCGTCACTTCAGTTTCGCAGCCATTGTTGTTGTAGGCGATGAGAAAGGCGTTGTCGGTTACGGTCTTGGAAAGGCCGGAGAAGTTACCTCAGCCATATCAAAAGGTATTGAGGATGCTAAAAAGAATTTATATCGTATTCCCCTGAACAAAGAAACCATTCCTCACGAAGTGGAAGCTAAATTCGGTGGAGCTAAGGTATTTATGAAACCTGCATCTCCCGGGTCGGGCGTTATCGCCGGCGGTGCCATGCGTGCCGTTTTTGAATCGGTGGGAGTTCATGACGTATTGGCCAAATCCAAAGGTTCGTCCAATCCTCACAACCTGGTTAAAGCTACCGTTCACGCGCTGCTGGAAATGCGCGATGCATATCAGGTTGCCGGTGTGCGCGGTATCAAAATGGAACAAGTATTTAAAGGATAAGGAGGAAAGACTATGGCAATTTGGAAAATAACCCAGGTTAAAAGTAAGAACTCTGCAACCAAACGTCAGATGGCCACACTGGCTTCTCTGGGAATTCTCAGGATGAACCATTCCGTTGAAAGGGAAGATACCCCGGTAGTAAGAGGCATGGTGGAAAAGGTGCGTCATTTAGTTAATGTAGAAGAAGTAAAGTAAATCAGGAGGAAACATAATGAATTTATCTAATTTGAAACCCGCAGAAGGGTCAGTTTCCAAAAGAAAACGTATAGGACGCGGCGAAGGATCAGGAAAAGGCGGGACCTCTACACGTGGTCAGAAAGGAGCTCAGTCACGTTCGGGTTATTCCCGTAAATTTGGATTTGAAGGCGGTCAGATGCCTATGCAACGCCGCTTGCCCAAATTCGGGTTCAAGAATATTAACCGCGTGGAGTATAAGGCCATCAACCTTTCTACTTTACAGTCATTGTACGAAAAAACCGGTCTGACCGATATTAATATTGAAGTCCTCAGAAATGCCGGACTTGTATCCAAGAATGACTTGGTTAAAATATTAGGGAAAGGTGAACTTTCAGCCAAACTGAATGTTTCCGCTCACGGATTTTCCCAGACAGCAAAACAAGTTATTGAAGCAAAAGAAGGGACGGTTACAGTTATTGAATAACCCAGAACAAGCCTGACGAATGAAAAAATTTATAGAAACCATTAAAAACATCTTCAAGATTGAAGAACTGCGTAAGCGAATCGGTTATACCGTGATGCTTATTTTAATCTATAGACTGGGAAGTTACGTAGTACTGCCCGGTATAGATCCCATGCAGTTGGCCAACCTGCAGGCACAAGCTTCCGGGGGGTTGGTTGGTTTGTTGAATATGTTCTCTGGTGGCGCTTTTGGAAATGCTTCCATTTTTGCACTCGGAGTGATGCCTTATATCTCGGCATCCATCGTTATTCAGCTTTTGGGTATTATGATCCCTTATTTTCAACGAATGCAGCGCGAAGGCGAAAGCGGCCGTCGGAAAATGAATCAGTGGACCCGTTACCTGACCATTGTGATCCTTGTGCTGCAGGGCCCTATGTATCTAACCAACCTGCATGCGCAGCTTCCCGAGACAGCTTTCCTGCTCAGCGGATTTTCCTTCAACCTGTTTGCCACTGTAGTGCTCATTGGCGGAACCATGTTCATCATGTGGCTCGGTGAACGCATCACCGACCGAGGTCTTGGGAATGGTATTTCCCTGATCATCATGGTAGGTATCGTTGCCAGGTTGCCTTTCGCATTTTTTGCCGAGGCTTCCGATCGTGCCACGCAGTCCACTGGCGGTATTCTTATGTTGATTGTGGAATTGATAGTACTGTTCTTTATTTTTGTGGCCTCAATTGCCTTGGTGCAGGGTGTTCGCAAAATTCCCGTACAATATGCAAAACGCATTGTAGGGAACAAGCAGTATGGCGGGGTTCGTCAGTATATTCCTCTGAAGATAAATGCAGCCGGTGTCATGCCAATTATATTTGCCCAGGCACTGATGTTATTCCCCATAGTATTCTCAAGCTTTGATGCTACCCGCGGATTTGTTGCGGTTATGAGCAACACGCAGGGTTTTTGGTATAATTTTGTTTTCTTCCTTATGGTAGTTGCCTTTACCTATTTTTACACGGCGGTTACGGTCAACCCCACCAACATGGCAGATGACATGAAGAAAAACGGTGGTTTTATCCCCGGAGTGAAACCCGGAAAGAAAACTGCCGAGTATATAGACAGTGTTATGTCACGTATTACCCTTCCAGGTGCCTTCTTCCTGGGCATTGTAGCCATTTTGCCTGTTTTTGCCCAGATGCTTGGAGTTAACAACCAGTTTGCTTCGTTCTACGGAGGAACATCGTTGCTGATCCTGGTTGGAGTTGTTCTCGATACGTTGCAACAGATCGAGAGTCACTTGTTAATGCGTCACTACGACGGATTGATGAAGACCGGCCGTCTTAAAGGACGCTCCGGATTATAGAAATAGTTCTTTTTATAATGAATAAAATAAAAACCGAAGAAGAGATCGCGCTTATGCGCGAGAACGGGATACTGGTTTCCAAGACCCTGGCAGAGGTCGGCAGGCATATTGTTCCTGGGGTAACTACCCTTGAACTCGATGCCCTGGCCGAAACCTTTATAAGGGATCACGGTGCCGTTCCGGCTTTTCTTGGGTATAGCGGATTTCCTTATTCCTTGTGTATTTCCGTAAATTCAGTGGTGGTTCACGGGTTTCCCGGTGATTACCGTTTGAAAGAAGGAGATATCGTGTCCGTTGACTGTGGTACGAAGTATAAGGGTTATTTTGGGGACTCTGCCTACACTTTTGGTGTTGGTCAGGTTTCTCAAGCGGCTGAACTTCTTATGCGGACAACCCGTGAGTCTTTGTACAAGGGAATAGAGAAAGCCTTAGCCGGTAATCGTATCGGCGATATTGGGGCAGCTATCCAGAACTATGTGGAAGCCAGAGGCTTCTCCGTAGTAAGAGAGATGGTAGGTCACGGTATAGGAAGTAACCTTCATGAATCACCCGATGTGCCAAATTATGGCAGACCGGGCCAGGGTAAACACCTGGAAGAAGGTATGGTAATATGCATTGAGCCTATGATCAATCAGGGTGGTTGCGGAGTATATCTGGAACGTGACGGATGGACTCTTAGAACAGCAGACAATAAAAATTCTGCCCATTATGAGTTAACCGTTGTAATTCGGAAGCAACAAGCGGAAATCTTGTCTACCTTTGCCTTCATTGAAGGCGAAACTACTAAAAATTAGATTAATAAGGACTAAGCAAAATGCCCAAACAATCTGCAATCGAAAAAGAAGGTGTAATAATTGAAGCCTTATCCAACGCCATGTTCAGAGTGGAATTGGATAACGGACATGTAATTATTGCTCATATCTCAGGGAAAATGAGAATGCATTACATCCGCATACTTCCCGGAGACAGGGTTCGGGTGGAGATGTCTCCCTATGATCTGACTAAGGGGCGGATTTCCTTTAGGTATAAATAATTAGCCTATAACACTTACTACAATGAAAGTAAAAGCATCCGTTAAAAAGCGCAGCGAAGATTGTAAAATCGTAAGACGTAAAGGTCGTTTGTATGTTATATGCAAAAAGAACCCTAAGTTTAAAATGCGCCAGGGTTAAAAATCAGTAAAAAAACAAAAAGTATTATAAATTATGGCACGTATAGCCGGTGTTGATTTACCTAACAACAAACGCGGAGAAATAGGGTTAACCTATATCTACGGAATCGGTCGCAGTTCCGCCCAGGCAATCCTGACCAAAGCGGGCATAGACTATGACACGAAGGTGAAAGACTGGAATGATGACCAGGTTGCCGCCATTCGTTCACTTATTTCCGAAGAGTATAAAATAGAAGGAGAACTCCGCTCTTCTGTACAGATGAATATCAAACGACTGATGGATATTGGTTGTTACAGAGGTATCCGTCATCGTCTCGGATTACCAGTTCGCGGACAGACTACCAAAAATAATGCCCGTACCCGCAAGGGCCGCAAGAAAACGGTAGCTAACAAGAAGAAAGCAACTAAATAGTATCTGAGATTATGGCAAAGAAAACAAATACGACAACTAAGAAGAAAGTTGTTAAAGTGGATGCTTACGGACAAGCACACATTTCTTCCACATTCAACAATGTAATTGTGACCCTGGCAAACAGCGAAGGTCAGGTGATAAGTTGGTCATCTGCCGGTAAAATGGGCTTCCGCGGTTCTAAAAAGAACACTCCCTATGCCGCTCAGACTGCTGCTGCAGACTGCGCAAAAGTTGCGTTTGACCTGGGACTTCGCAAGGTAAAAGCTTATGTAAAGGGACCTGGATCGGGTCGCGAATCTGCTATCCGGACCATTCACGGAGCCGGTATCGAAGTTACCGAGATAGTTGATGTTACCCCTCTTCCTCATAATGGATGCCGTCCTAAAGGACGCCGCAGGGTATAATTGTTTATCACTAAAAAACTAAGAACATGGCAAGATATACAGGCCCAAAGACTAAAATAGCCCGTAAATTCGGAGAACCGATTTATGGCCCCGATAAAAGTTTTGAACGCAAAAATCATCCTCCGGGACAACACGGAGTGACCAAAAAGCGTAAAAAAACTTCTGAGTATGGCACGCAATTGAAAGAAAAACAGAAAGTAAAATACACCTACGGTATTCTGGAACGCCAATTCCATAATCTTTTTGAAAAAGCCTCTACCATGAAAGGCCGTAAGGGTGAGAATCTCCTTCTGTTACTGGAAAGCCGTCTGGACAATATTGTTTACCGCATGGGTATTGCTCCTTCAAGACCGGCAGCGCGTCAACTGGTTTCCCATAATCATATCACAATTGACGGAGTGGTGTGCAATATCCCCTCGGCCCTTGTGAAACCCGGTGCAGTAGTAGCTGTCAGAGAACGTTCAAAAAACCTGGAAGTTATTCAAGAGAACATTTCACGTTCTACAAGTAAATATCCATGGATTGAATGGGATGCCGCCTCAGTGGCCGGAAAATTCCTGAATTACCCCGATCGTACCGAGATCCCCGAAACCATCAATGAGCAATTAATTGTGGAGTTGTACTCCAAATAATAATTAAATTTCTACAATGGCAATATTAGCATTTCAAAAACCCGATAAAGTAATAATGCATGAAAGCTCCGACACGTTCGGACGTTTCGAGTTCCGTCCTTTGGAACCCGGATACGGTATTACTGTAGGGAACGCACTCAGAAGGATCTTACTGTCCTCACTTGAAGGATATGCTCTGACATCTGTCAAGATAGACGGTGTTGAACATGAGTTTGCAACCATCCCGGGCGTTATAGAAAACGTGGTTGATATTATTCTTAACCTGAAACAGATTCGTTTCAAAAGAATGATTGACGGTGTAGAAGAAGAAACCGTTAAAGTAACTGTAAAAGGGAAGGATCATTTTATTGCCGAAGACATTTCCAAACAGTTGTCTTCCTTTAAGGTGCTCAACTCGGATTTTCTAATTTGCACGATGGATCCTTCCGTATCGTTGACCATGGAATTTCATATAGGAAAAGGTCGCGGTTATGTTCCGTCAGAAGAGAATCGTGTTGAGAATGCTCCTTTTGGCCTGATAGCGATGGATGCCATATATACTCCCATTAAAAATGTGAAGTATTCCGTAGAAAACTGGCGTGTTGAACAGAAAACCGACTACGAAAAACTGAATATAGAAGTGACTACAGACGGGTCCATACATCCTAAGGATGCCCTGAAAGAAGCTGCCAAGATACTGATTCATCACTTTATGCTGTTCTCAGATGAAAGGATCAGCCTTGAACTTCCTCAGGAATCGGTTAGCTCAGACCTGGATGAAGAATCATTGCGTATGCGTCAGTTGCTGCTCACTAAACTTTCAGACATGGAACTTTCTGTCCGTGCTCTGAATTGTCTTAAAGCAGCCGAGATTGAAACTTTTGCAGATCTGGTTTCTATTCCCCGTCATGAACTCATGAAGTTCCGTAATTTCGGGAAAAAATCGCTGACAGAAATAGATATGCTTATGGATCGTCTCGATCTCTCGTTTGGAATTGACGTTACCAAGTACAACATAGAAAAAAAAGTAAAAAAACATGAGACACAGAAGGACAATTAATCACTTGGGACGTAAAACCGGACACAGGAAGGCTTTATTAGCCAATCTGGCATCGTCCCTGATACTGCATAAACGTATTGAAACCACCGAAGCAAAAGCTAAAGCACTTCGCGTTTATGTAGAACCGTTGATTACCAAGTCAAAAGAAGATACAACCCATTCACGCCGTACGGTATTTGCTTATCTTAAGGACAAGGATGCCGTCAATGAATTGTTCCGCGTAGTGGCACCGAAGATCGGAGATCGTCCCGGAGGTTATACACGTATCCTGAAAACAGGGTTCCGTGCCGGTGATGCTGCTGACATGGCTATGATAGAATTCGTGGACTTCAACGAACTTGCACTGGCAGGATCTGCCAAGAAGGAAGTTAAGAAGACCACCCGCAGAAGCCGCGCCAAAGTTACCCCCAAAACTACAGGTACTGAATCTCCGGCAGAAGCCCCTGCAGCTGAATAATTCAGATTCTCCCTATGATTATTCCCGGAATAAAATTTTTATTCCGGGAATAATTTTTTTATTCAAGGAAGACCTATCTTTGCCGGATGAATTTCACCATAGAAGCAAACGATCCCGGAAGCGCCGCGCGTGCAGGAACAGTAGAAACAGATCACGGCCGTATTCAGACGCCCATCTTTATGCCTGTTGGCACTCTGGCCACCGTAAAAGGATTATTGCACAGGGATCTTACCGAGGATGTCAAGGCACAGATTATTCTGGCAAACACATATCATCTCTATTTAAGACCCGGAACTGAAATACTAAAAAAAGCCGGTGGCATACATGCTTTTTGCGGCTGGAAGGGCCCCGTCCTGACTGACAGCGGAGGCTATCAGGTTTTTTCTCTGGCTGCGAACCGGAAACTATCGGCAGAAGGATGTACTTTCCGTTCCCACATAGACGGATCGAGCCATTTCTTTTCTCCTGAAAACGTGGTAGACATACAGCGCATCATAGGTGCAGATATTGTTATGGCCCTTGATGAATGCACTCCCGGTGATGCAACGTATGAATATGCAAAGCAATCGCTTGACCTTACCAAACAATGGCTGGAACGGGGAATGGAGCATTTCTGCAGGACAGAAGGTTTATATGGCTATTCACAGTCCTTTTTCCCTATTGTTCAGGGATGTGTGTATCCCGAACTCAGGGTTAGTGCGGCTGAACATGCCTCGGGCCTTAATGCTGAGGGATATGCGATAGGCGGACTTTCTGTGGGAGAACCTACCGACGTGATGTATCAAATGATTGAAACAGTACATCCCATCCTTCCTAAAGATAAGCCCCGTTACTTAATGGGTGTGGGGACCCCGGTCAATATTCTGGAAGGCATAGCAAGAGGCATTGATATGTTCGATTGCGTGATGCCTACGCGTAATGGCCGGAACGGCATGCTTTTTACCTGGGATGGTATTATTAATATAAAGAACCTGAAATGGGCCGATGATTTCTCTCCAATTGATCCGCAGGGAACTTCATTTGTCGATACGGTTTACTCCAGAGCTTATTTGCGTCATTTATTTGTGGCCGGTGAAATGCTGGGTGCCCAGCTTGCCAGTATGCATAATCTGGCTTTTTATTTGCATTTGGTGCAAACAGCCAGAAAACATATAGTTCAGGGAGATTTTTTATCATGGAAAGATCAGATTGTCAAACATCTGGCTACCAGATTGTAACAATTTAAATAATGGCAAAAGTACATCGTCCATATAATTTTAAGATTACGACTCTTGACTGGTACATAATCCGGAAATTCCTGGGCACTTTCTTTTTTGCCATTCTTATAATTATTGGGATTGTCATAATTTTTGACATTAGCGAGAAGATAGATGATTTTGTAGATAAAGAAGCACCACTGAAAGCGGTAGTATTCGATTATTATTTGAATTTCATTCCGTATTTCATGAACATGTTCTCGCCACTGTTTGTGTTCATTTCTGTGATCTTCTTTACATCCAAACTGGCTTCCCATAGCGAGATCATTGCCATGCTGAGTGGTGGAATCAGTTTTAACCGCATAATGTATCCTTACATTCTTTCGGCCCTGTTCATTGCTCTCCTGTCGCTGGCGCTTAACTGGTTTATAATTCCTCCGGCCAATAAGCAAAGACTTGCTTTTGAGGAACAGTATCTGAAAACCAGGACGGAATATAACCGGAATATCCATTACCAGATTGAACCGGATACGTATGTTTATATGGAATCCTACAATACCTGGAACAATACTGCCATCAGATTCACTCTCGAGACATTCCGCGGAAACCAGCTGATCTCAAAATTATCTGCAGAAACAGCCAGATGGGACTCTCTGACAGGTCGCTGGCAGTTGAATGAATATAATATCCGCCGCTTTTCAGACTCATCGGAAGTGGTGTCGTGGGGAAAACAAATAGACACCCTTGTGGGGATTACCAGTGCAGACCTTACCCGCAGGAAAGAATCGGTGGAACAGTTCAATCTGCGTCAATTAAACCGGTTTATTGACGTGTTGAGATTGAGGGGCGATGCCAACATAAAATTCGCGCTTATTCAGAAGAATTCGCGGTTGGCGATTCCTTTTTCTTCTTTCATACTTACTCTTATGGGAGTGGCTTTGTCTTCCCGCAAACGCAGGGGAGGAATAGGCCTGAATATTGGAATGGGGATTGCACTGAGCTTCTCGTACATCTTATTCCTCCGGTTTTCGGAAATGTTTGTACATGCCGATGTGCTTCCCCCGGCCATAGCCTTGTGGCTCCCGAATATCTTATATGCTTTTATAGCCTTCTTCCTTTACAAGGTGGCTCCAAAATAAAACAAGAATCCAAAGTATCAGAAAATGAGTAAAACAATCTTAGTAGTAGGTGCAGGAGGACAAATAGGGACCGAATTGATCCCTCACCTACAAAAAACGTACGGAGACGACCGCATAATAGCGGCCGAGTTGCGCCCGGAGGTGTGCGACAAATTAACGCATATGGCCCGCACCGAATGCCTGAATGCGCTCGATAAAGAAGCCTATGCAGCATTGGTAGCCAAGTACAGACCGGACTGGATATTCAATCTTGTAGCAGTCCTTTCGGCAACCGGTGAAAAGAATCCTCAAACTGCCTGGAGCATCAATATGGGCGCATTGCTTAATTCTCTGGAATTGGCAAGGGAATTCAAGTGCGGGGTTTTTACACCCAGCTCGATTGGCGCATTTGGAAAAAACACGCCGGCAAACGGGACCCCTCAGGATACCGTAATGAGACCCAATACAATATATGGAATCTGTAAAGTGACCGGTGAACTGCTATCGGACTATTATAACGCTCGTTTTGGAGTAGATACACGAAGCGTGAGATTCCCCGGAATTATTTCTTATAAGACATTACCCGGCGGCGGTACCACCGATTACGCCGTCGAGATATTTTATTCGGCCGTCAAAGAAGAATCCTTTGTCTGCCCCCTGCCTCTGACAGCTTATATGGACATGATGTATATGCCCGATGCGCTGGAGGCCTGCACGAAACTAATTGAAGCCGATCCTGCCCGTCTGGAGCACAGGAACAGTTTCAACATCGCATCTATGAGTTTCAATCCTAACGAAATCTATGAGGCCATTCGTCGCCGTATACCCCGTTTTCAGATGACATACCAGATTGATCCCGTTAAAGCGGCCATTGCCGACAGTTGGCCCAATTATATGGACGATTCCTGTGCCAGAAGAGAATGGGGCTGGAAGCCTAAATGGGACCTCGATGCCATGGTCGATGACATGCTCCTGCATCTGCGGGAAAAAATATAATTCCTGGAATTAAAAAAAATTATTCCAGGAACATACCAATCATCGAAGCGGACATAAGGCCGGCTAGAGTGGCGCCCAAGAGGGCCCGGAATCCGTATTTAGCAAGGAGCGGTTTCTGATTGGGAGCCATTCCGCCGATGCCACCGATCTGAATACCTACAGAGGCAAAATTGGCAAATCCGCATAATACGTATGTGGCAATCACAACTGATTTGGTGTGTGTAAATACACCGCTTTGTATCATTTCTGCCAGGCTGCTGTAGCCCACGAATTCAGTCATAATCAGTTTTTCTCCCAGCAGGCGTCCTACAAGAGCAAGATCTTCCCCGTTCACTCCGGTAAGCCAGATGACAGGGGCGAATACGTACGAGAGAATACATTGAAGGGACAATCTGTCATAGGTCCCGTTTGTCCAGTTTGCAATAAGATCATTTAGTTGGGTCCAGTCGCCAAGTTTCCCGAAAATATAATTACATCCGGCAATAAGAGCATAAAAGACCAGTAACATGGCTCCTACATTCGCAGCCAGCTTGAGACCGTCTGTGGTGCCGTTTGAAATGGCGTCGAGGGTGTTTTTGCCCATCTTCTCCTTAGTAACCGATACGGAATTGTCTATCTTCTCTGTCTGGGGAACTAATATCTTGGAAAGGGCAATGGCTCCGGGAGCGGCCATAACGGAGGCTGAGAGCAGGTGTTTGGCAAAAGCTACAGTCATCAGCGGATCTCCCCCTCCGAGCATCCCAATGTAAGCAGCCAGTACGCCTCCTGCCATTGTACTCATTCCAGCTGTCATGACAAGCATGATCTCGGATTTGGTCATCTTGGGCACATAAGCTTTAACAAGCAAAGGCGCCTCGGTCTGTCCCAGAAAAATATTTCCTGCCGTGGAAAGGCTTTCTGCTCCGGAAAGGTTCATCAGTTTGGTGAATACCCAGGCCATGAGCCATACGACTTTCTGGATAACCCCCCAGTAAAACAACAAAGAAGTAAGGGCCGAGAAGAAGATAATGGTGGGCAGTATTTGAAATGCAAAAACATATCCGATCTTGGTCTGATCGAGCAAAGGCCCAAAAAGAAAATCCGATCCGGCCTTTGTCCAGTCCAGTACCTTGACGAACATTTTGCCGAATATCTCAAAAACCGTTTGAACAGCAGGAACTGATAAAATCCCCAAAGCTATTAGAAGCTGAAGTCCCAGTGCTATGCCAACCGTTCCCCATTTGATATGTCTCTTGTCCGAACTGAATATCCAGGCAATGAACAGTAGGGCAACAATACCGCACAATCCGCGCAAGATGGATTTGAAACTAAATACCAGCTGCCGTTCACTTAGAATCCCCGAATATGGATTCACAGCGGCTTCGTCGGGTGTGCTTTGTTCAACAATCTGGCTTGCAGCTGGTTGTGTTATTGCAGTTGAGTCTTCCTGGGCCCTTAGGCTAAATACACTCAGTGTCAGGCACAGAACTAAAAATAGGATTCGTTTCACTTGGATAAGTTTTTGAGTCAATGCACAAAGATAAACAAAATGCTAACTTTGTAATTATGGAATGGCAAACAAAAGTAACCACAGAATTCACAATTAAGCGGTTTTCTTACCGTACGCGTTTTCTCTTTGCCGGTTCGTGTTTTTCTGCCGAGATTTCCACCAGAATGAGGGCTCTTGAATTTCAGGTTGCTCCTGATCCTTTTGGTGTCTTGTTCAATCCCGCTTCTATCTGCCAGGCACTGGAACGCATTGAAACCGGAAGGCTTTTTCTTGCCGGTGATGTGGTCCCATTTCCCTCCGAAGGGTACGGCACATACGCTCATCATTCCTCATTTTCCAGACTTGATTCAGTTTGTTTCCTTGAAAATGCCAACCGCGTACTGGCGAGTGCCTCTGATTTTTTTTCTACAGCCGATGTCATAATTATTACTTTAGGAACGGCATGGATTTTCACCCTGGATGGTCAGGTTGTGGCCAATTGCCATAAAATGCCGGCTGCTTATTTTAAGAGAACCATTCTTGATCCCATACAGATAGCCGATGCCTTCTCGCCGCTAATAGAACGTTATCCCCATAAACAGTGGATATTTACCGTAAGCCCCATACGTCATCTGGCCGACGGAGCACACGGAAACCAACTGAGCAAAGCTTCGCTTCTGTTGGCTGTAAACGAACTGCAGCAACGTTTTCCGGCAATCGCATATTTCCCTTCCTATGAGATTCTGCTGGACGAATTACGGGATTACAGGTTTTATGCACCTGACCGTTGCCATCCATCTCAGGAAACATTCGATTACATATGGTCCCGCTTTCTGGATGCTCTTTTTGACAAAGAGTCGGTAGAAATGGCCGGCAAGATGGAACGGCTTGCAAAATCTCTAGCTCATACGCCCCGTTTTTCAGGGTCGGAAGAGCACTCCAAATTTGTCTTAAATATTAAAAAACAACAAGATGAAATGCTTAAGGCTATTGGAATCTTGAGAAAATGATATTATATTTGTAGCAATATGGTGCCAACATTCATTTAACCTAATATTTAATATCATGAACAAAGCAGATCTTATCGCCGCCATGGCCGCTGAATCCGGACTCTCAAAAGTTGATTCAAAAAAAGCATTGGATGCCTTTCTGGGTGCTACCGCTAAAGCTCTTAAAGGAGGGAACAGGGTAACCCTGGTAGGTTTTGGCTCATTTGTTGTTGGACAAAGAGGCGCAAGGACCGGGAGAAATCCTCGTACCGGGGCTTCCATTAAGATTAAAGCAAAAAAAGTTGTGAAATTCCGCCCCAGTATTGAACTTTAACAGAAGGACCATCGTCTGCCTGGCGAGGTATCGAAGAGATTAAGGAGGACCTGGGGTTCTCCTTATTTAGTTATTATTTATGGTAAAATGAAGCTTGTATCCTTTGTCTCTTTTCTTTTTTTGAGCCTTTCTGTATCTGCTCAAAATTTATATCATCTGTCGGGAAGAGTCCTCGATGGTGTCTCAGGCGAACCGTTGCAGGGGGCTGTCGTCCGTATTATGGACAACGGTAATACCTGGACACTGGCTAATGAACGGGGTGCTTTTCAGTTGGTACTTCCGGCCGGAGATTATTCGGTTGAAGTGTCCTATATAGGATATAAGACAGATAAGTTCCAGATGAAGGCAGACAAGGACATCGAAACTGTTTTTTTTCTTACGCCTTTATCATATACGCTGCAAAGTGTGACCGTTTTTGCCGAAAGCCCCGAAATGCGTTTGAGGAAGCCCGAGATGAGCGTTGAACGAATTGATGCCAGCCTGGTGCAAAGGGTCCCCACTTTATTCGGCGAAGTAGACCTGATAAAGGTAATTCAAATGCTACCGGGTGTACAGGCTGCTTCTGAAGGCAGCAGCGGTTTTATTGTGCGTGGCGGGAGTCCGGACCAGAACATGATACTCTTTGACAATGCCACATTGTATAATGTCTCGCATATGCTGGGCTTTTTCTCGATCTTCAACAACGATGCAGTTGGAGATATGACGCTCTACAAGGGCGATATTCCGGCCCGGTTCGGAGGGCGTTTGTCTTCTTTACTGGATGTGCAACCTGCCGACGGATCAACTGATTTTTCAGTTAATGGAGGATTGGGGCTGATTTCAAGCAAATTATCTGTTCAGGGCAGGATTGGAACAGACAACCTTACTTATCTGGTGGCAGGCCGAAGGACGTATGCAGACATCTTCCTTCCTTTGGCCAAAGAGGAAATGGTCAAAGATGCAACCATTCATTTTTATGATTTGAACGGCCGGCTCAAATGGAGGATTAACGACAACAATTACATTAATCTGACGTTGTATAATGGTATGGACCGGTTTGCCATTTCCAAGATGGGTGTTACTTTTGGAAATAGTATGGCCGCTCTTAACTGGAACCATACCATATCACCCAGGCTATTTCTAAAAACATATGCAACCTATACCTATTATGCCTATGATTTTGCCGGCAGTACAGAACAACTTAACTTAAACTGGGTTTCCAACATTAAGGATGCCGGACTAAGGGCCGATTTTTCGTTTATCCCCAACAAGCTGAATCAGGTTAATTTTGGTTTTACTTCAAATTTTCAATGGTTTGTTCCCGGTACGGCTATTGGATCTGCTGCGCTAAAAAGCGGAGCGACTATGGAACAGGATATTTCTATGTCTCCCCGGCAAAGCCTTGTGAATGTTTTGTATTTCTCGAACGAACATAAATTATTCAATCAGGTGTTGCAGTTGAGATACGGTCTTCGTTTTACCAGGTTTGACAATGTGGGCCCTACTACTTTGTATGAGGTGGATGAGAATTACGAGTTGATTAATGAAGAAGGTGTTGAGATTCCGCGCGGAAAATTCTTCTATCATCAATACGGCTGGGAACCGCGGTTGGGATTGTCTGTTCTGGTTTCTCCCGTTGTTTCCTTGAAAATGGCGTATGCCAGGACTCTGCAGTATGTTCATTTGTTGTCTTTCTCCTCGGCGGGCTCTCCTCTTGAAATCTGGATCCCGTCAAGTCCCTCGGTCAAACCGCAATCTTCTCAACAACTCTCTACAGGGGTATTCACTAATTTTTTTGACGGACGATGGGAATTCTCGGCGGAACTTTTTTATAAGTACCTGGACAATGTACTTGATTTTAAGGAACATCCCAATTTGCTGCTATATGACAAGATTGAAACAGAACTCCGCTTTGGCACGGGCAGAAGTTACGGAGCCGAGTTTCTGATCCGGAAAAACGGTGGTCGTTATTACGGATGGATAAGCTATACTTATTCGCGTGCCTTCCGCACTGTCCCCGGGGTGAATGACGAAAAACCATACCGGGCACCCTCAGACCGACCCCATAACATCAGTGTGGTGGCTTCGTATGATCTGTCTAAACGGATACAGGTTTCCATGAACTGGATTTATTCCACAGGACAGCCCCTTACCCTTGCAGAAGGCCGTTACTGGTTTTTTAATGAACTCATACCAGTTTATACTGCACGTAATTCTTACCGTATGCCTGATTATCACCGGATGGATCTCTCGGTACTAATACACTTGGGAAAACTTGGCCGGAAGTGGCAGAATTCTTTGAATATTTCGGTTTATAACGTGTACGGACGAAAAAATCCGTGGGCTATCAATTACCGGATGAGAACGACCGGAGAACAGTACCTGGAAATGACGTATCTTTTTGGTGTCGTTCCTTCCGTGTCATGGAATTTTAGTTTTTAACGTATGAAAGTAACACGAACAATCAATCATGCAATGGTTTTTCTGGCAATCCTGCTTCCGGTATCCTGTACAGAAGTTTTGGATCTTCAGAGTGATAATATGGAACCACGCCTGGTGATTACAGGCACTCTTTCTACCATGCCCGGATATCAGGTAATAGAAGTATCGGCAACTGTTCCTTATTTTGGGCAGGAGCTTCCCTCTAACATCGATGCCGACCGTGTGTGTATTAACGGGCAGGAACTCGCTCATGATGCACCGGGCATTTATTCATTGGGCGACCAGTTTGCCGCGGTAGAAGGTGAAACCTATAAGCTGGAAGTGTGGATTGATTTTGACAAAGACGGTGTCCAGGAGTATTACTCGGCTTCTACAACGATTCCCGCTTTACATCAGCTGGAAACGTTGTTGCTGGAATCGGTTCTTCCGTCTTCGGTCAAGGATATTCCTTTCGTACTGCTCCTGGGATTTCAGGATACCATGGGGCCCGATTATTACGGAGCCAGTCTTTCAATTAATAATGTGTTATACAGTAACAGGATTCTCCGCTATTATGTGCATGCACTCAATTCTTTCTCTCAGGACGGGAAATACTTGTTTTTCCCCGTTTCTGACTGGATCATTACCGAGGCACTTACCTGGGATAACGGTCAAACTTTTGATTTATATGTGGGCGATACTCTGACGGTAGAATTACAGACGCTGAGCAAGGAATATTACGAATACCTGCTGGAAGCCAAGACAGAGAAAAGCCAGCAATTCCCTTTGTTTTCAGGTCCCCGGGGTAATGTCAGCGGAAATATCAGCGGAGGTGCACTGGGATTGTTCGGTTCTTATGCAGTCAGCCGGAAAACGGTCATCTTGCCGAAATGTCCGGGTTTGCCGGAAAGGTAAAATATACCAGCAATGGTCCGTGTGAGAACGACAATACAAGCTGGTCCGAGGTACACTCGTTCAAGGTGGCTTTCCACATCTGATCGAAAATCACGTCTTCAACAGGATATTTGACTCCTTCTGCCCGAAGACGCAAGCCGGGACGGGATGCAAAGAACGAAACGGAGTCTCCCGGTCTGCAGGTAAGTGTGGCACTCTGAGGCAGGGCGTGAAAAATCCCGTAGTCGGTTACCATACAGACTTCATCAAGCATTTGAGCATAGGTTCCCAGTAAGGATATATTGCCCAGTGTGTGGTCTTCTCTTTTTCCGGTACCTCCGAGAATAGTCAGGCGTCGAATGCCTTTGGAAAGACAGAAAAGGACAGCTTTCGTGAGATCATTCGTTTCCTGGTCGCGATCACAAACCAGGCGGGAAGAATACTTGTTTTTCAGATGGAGAGGCAATGAATCCATATCGCCGACAATCCATGTTGGTTCACGGTCCAGAAGGGACACAGCTGCTCCGTCTGTACAAACGAGAACCTCTGCTTTATGGAGTATTCCCATAGGATAGGGATGCACCGGATAGGCTCCGTTGGCCAGAATGACTGTCTTTTCCATGTATATTATATAAAACGTGCCTCCCCGGGATCGCGGAATCCGGCAAGGAAAGAAGCGATATCAAGTTTTTTTCTGCCGGGAGCGCGTACCTCGTTTAAATGAACGTATCCGTCGCGACAGGCCACTTTGAATATTTTTTTCCCGTCCGTTACAATTTCTCCGGGAGACAGATTGTGTGGGGTGTGTTCGGCGCAGGCTCCGTAAATTTTAATTTCGGTAACCGCATTGTCTTTTTGGAGCATGCCAAAAGCACACGGAACGGGACTGAGGCCCCTGATCAGATTAACAATCCGGGTCGCTTCCATATCCCAGTGTATCAGACATGTTTCCCTAAAAATCTTTGGTGCCGGTTTTAACTTTTCTGTGGAGATATCGGGTTGGGGTATTCCTTTGAGTGTACCATCCCATAATCCGTCAATGGTACGCGCAACCAGTGGTCCTCCCATTTCCATTAGCCTGTCGTGTATTGAACCGACATTATCCGATGGAACAACAGGTGTCTTTTCCTGTAACAGAATTAAGCCCGTATCTATTTGTTTATCAAGTAAAAACGTAGTAATACCAGTCTCCGGTTCGTCGTTAATAAGTACGTGGTTCAAAGGAGCGGCACCACGATAGTCGGGCAAAAGAGAAGCATGCAGGTTAAAACATCCCCGTTCCGGCATTTCCCAGACAGCAGAAGGAAGCATTCTGAAAGCAACAACAACAAAAATATCGGCGTGCCACGCGGCAAGTTGTTCCAGAAACAGGGGATCTTTAAGCAAGGCCGGTTGCAGCAGGGGAAGTCCGGCTTTCAATGCTACTTCCTTGACCGCAGAAGGCTGGAACGAAAGGCCCCTTCCCGAGGGTTTGTCGGGGACGGTGACTACGCCCCGGATATCGTATTCCTTCTCTAAAAGATACGTAAGAATCCCGGCCGCAAATCCGGGCGTTCCCATAAAGACTATGCTAGGCTTTGATGCTGTTTTTTCCATGGCGCTTTGGTATCCTGTCCTTAATTTTCTTCACTAATGCAAGGTACGCATCTTTATTGAAAAGAGTGGAATCCGTTGTGGCTTTCCATGTAAGGAAAACGCCCATTGGCAGGAGTATCAGGGCAGATATGAGTGTCCCCATGGCTGGTGATATGGCACCGTCTGTAGCCAGTTTTTTACCCGATATGTCTATTACGTAGTAAATGACAAAAAAGAACATTGATACGATCACAGGAGTACCCAGCCCTCCTTTTCGGATGATGGCTCCCAGAGGTGCTCCAATAAAAAAGAAAATAAAACAGGCAAAGGCCACCGTAAATTTCCGGTACCATTCAATCTTTGTTCTGCGTAAAGGCAAGTGGAGTTGGATATCTTCTATGATATACGAATCTACCTGGTTTGACATCTGGTCAATTTTCCCGGTTGCACGACTCAGCAAATCTGCCATCTGGCCGGGTTCATTACTTTCGGGTACTCCGTCCAATGGGAATTCTGCCGTGAAGGAGTGATGCTGTGAGGTGTCCAGCTGGTAGGCATATGACATGCCTCCCGAGATAAGCAGACGGGCCAGAAACTGCGCCCGTGAGGCTGAGTAAAGCGAGTCGAGGGAGTCTCTTCTATGAGACAGGCTGGTAAGATTCTGAGCCATTACATCGTTGCTGAACCGGTCCCCGTCCCTTCGCTGGAATGCATAATTATTCAGTTCAATGATAATCTCCTGTTTATCAAATTGTATGCGCTGAATAGGGAATGTGGTGTCGGAAACGGTTTTTCTTTCGCCTTCTTCGTATGTTTCTCCGCTGAAAAGGGTAAAGACCACATTTTTCTTGTCTTCGGTAAGCCGCAGGGCACCCGAGTCGGCCAGGGTGATGCTGTTATTGCCCCTTCTTGCGCTATGATTATAAACCATGACATTATAAAGCATGTCCGATTCCTGGTCACGCCGGCCGACCCTAAGGGTGTAATTTTCAATACCGTCATAGAAGATGCCTGTAGGGATACGGATTTCGTCTTTTGTCCTGGATATATCGTCACGGAGGGCAAAGATGTTTTTATAGGCCAGCGGCATCAGGTCGTTGGAGGCAAAAAAAGCGCCGATGGACAGAAATAATGAAAGGATGATAAGCGGGCGCATGATACGCTGAAGCGGTATGCCGGCTGATTTCATGGCCAGCAATTCATTATTCTCACCCAGGTTTCCCATGGTCATAATAGAGGCCAGCAGAGTAGCCAGGGGTAACGCCATGGGGATAACCGTGCATGTCCCCCAAAATAAAAATTCAAGAATTACCGAAAGACCCAGACCTTTTCCCACCAGTTCATCTATATAGACCCATAAAAATTGCATCACCAGAACAAAGAGGACAATGAAAATGGTGAGAAAAAGAGGTCCAATAAAAGAACGGATAAGAAAACGATCAAAAATTTTCACCGGCAGGGTTGTTTTATATGTTTTTTACGGCTTGTATCATTTCGTCCATGGCGGCTTGCAGTCCGTCCGGATTCTTTCCGCCGGCAGTTGCAAAGAAGTTCTGGCCTCCGCCTCCTCCCTGTATATGCCTGGCAGCCTGGCGGATTATTGTTCCGGCATTCACACCCGAATCTGCCAGATCCTGGGAGATCATGAGTGAGAGATTGGGCTTACCGTTGGCTTCGTAGGCAGCCGCAAAAACAGTATGTTCGTATCCTTCGTTTCTGAACATGAATGCCAGGTCTTTGACCATCTCGGGAAGAAATGTACCTCTGAGTGATACAAATTGAATGCCGTTCAGGTCTATCCTTTTTTCCCACAAGGAAGTCTTTAGGGTAACGGCGCGTTCACGCATGTTTTGTTCCATTTCTTTGCGAAGGATTTCATTTTCCCGTAACAGTCTCTGTAGCGAGGCAACCACGTCGGGGTGATCGTTTAAAAGAACACGTGCGTTCTGCAGGGTGTCCTCCATGATTTCTATTCTCTCTTCAACGGTTTTACCGGTAATAGCCTCTATCCTGCGCACTCCGGCAGCTATTGCTCCTTCGCTCAGAATTTTGAAATATCCTATATTCCCGGTGGCAGTAGTATGTGTGCCTCCACAAAGTTCAACCGAATCGCCAAATTTAACTACACGGACCTTGTCTCCGTATTTTTCGCCGAAAAGAGCCATTGCGCCCATTTTTCGCGCTTCTTCAATGGGCGTGTCTGCAAGGGTGTTCTGTTGTATGTTCTTTCTGATTAGCTCATTAACCAATCTTTCCGTCTGACGAAGCATCTGCGGTTCAAGTTTTTCGAAGTGGGAAAAGTCAAAACGAAGTCCGTCTGCCGAAACATGAGAGCCTTTCTGTTCAATGTGGGTCCCCAATAACTGTCTGAGTGCATAATGAAGCAGGTGGGTGGCTGTATGGTTGTTGGCGATTGCCTGGCGGCGTTCTGCGTCTACCTGTGCACGGAACTCCGTTTCGGGATTGGCAGGAATCTCTTCGGCAATATGCAGAATAAGGTTGTTTTCCTTAATGGTGTTTGTGATGACAATCTTTTCTCCATGCGTGTTTTCCAGTATTCCCGTGTCACCGGTCTGGCCTCCGCTCTCGGCATAGAAGGGTGTTTGATCCAGAACAATCTGATAATATTCCCTTGTTTTGGTTTTTACCTTACGGTAACGCATGATCCGGGCATAGGCTTCTGTAGTTTCGTAACCCAGGAAAATGGGTTGGATGAAAGGTCTGAGTTCCACCCAGTCTCCTTCTTTGGTTTTGGTAGCTTGCCGGGCACGTTCCTTTTGAGCCGAAAGTTCTTCGTCGAATTCGGCCGTATTCACGGAAAGACCTTTCTCCCGGGCCATCAGAATGGTCAGGTCCAGGGGGAATCCGTATGTGTCGTACAGAAGAAATGCGTCTTTGCCGCTGAATTCCTTAAGGGTTTTGTCTTTTGTAAAATATTCAAACAGGGTGATGCCTTTTTCAAGAGCCCTGAGGAACGCTTCTTCTTCCTGACGGATTACATTTTCGATCAGTTGCTTCTGTTGCCCGAGTTCCGGGAATGCCTGCCCCATCTCTTCAATAAGGGCGGGAACCAGCCTGCAAAGGAACGGTTTGTCAAATCCCAGGAAAGTATATCCGTAACGCACCGCCCTACGGAGGATCCGGCGGATAACGTATCCTGCCTTCACATTCGAGGGAAGTTGTCCGTCGGCAATAGAAAAACAGATGGCTCTCAGGTGGTCGGCAATCACGCGCATGGCCACATCGGCATTCTTATCCTGCCCGTAGGTGTGGTCTCCGATTTTTTCGATGGCATGAATAAGGTTCTGGAAAACATCCGTGTCGTAATTGCTGTATTTACCCTGTACGGCCATGCAAAGCCGTTCCAGGCCCATTCCGGTGTCGACGTGTTTTTGAGGCAGCTGATCGAGCGATCCATCGGCTTTCCGGTTATATTGAATAAATACAAGGTTCCAGATTTCAACCACCAGCGGGTGGCCTTTGTTTACCAGGGAAGCTCCGGGTTCTGTCGCACGGTCTCCGGGAGAGCGCAGATCTACGTGTATCTCGCTGCAGGGACCGCATGGGCCGGTATCGCCCATTTCCCAGAAATTGTCTTTTTTATTGCCGGGAATGATATGATCGTCGGGAAGTACTTCCTGCCAGTAAGACCGGGCCTCGTCATCGGGAGTCACTCCATCCTCGGCAGAACCTTCAAAAACGGTGGCATACAGACGGTCCGCATCGAGCTTGAATCCATCACGCAACAGCTCCCATGCCCAGGCAATGGCCTCTTTCTTGAAATAATCTCCGAAACTCCAGTTGCCAAGCATCTCGAACATGGTGTGATGGTAAGTATCGTGCCCCACTTCTTCAAGATCGTTGTGTTTGCCGCTCACCCGAAGACATTTTTGAGTATCGGCCACCCGGGGATATGCCGCCGGCTCGTTTCCGAGAAACCAATCTTTGAACTGGTTCATTCCTGCGTTGGTGAACATAAGCGTGGGGTCGTTCTTAACTACCATAGGGGCCGACGGCACAATGGCATGTCCTTTCTTTTCAAAGAAATTCAAAAAGGTCTGTCGTATTTCCTTCGAGGTCATAATCTAAATATTAAGGCGCAAATATACCGTTTTTTGTAATTTTTTTTATCTTTGCGTGTTGATAAAACAGTTAATAACTGTAAATGGTTCCAAAAAGGAAATATAAATATAACCCGCAGACGCTGGCTTATGAGCTTCATAAACCATCATTCCGCTATTATCTGGTGCGGGCACTTATCATACTTCCCATAAGCCTGGTTGTGGCATTTCTGTATTATCTTATCTATACAGAATGTTTTCAGCTTAAAACTCCCCGGACTGCCCGGTTGGAACGCGAGTATACCGAAGCCCGCTCCAACCTGGAATTGTTGAACAAACAAATTGCCCAATCGGAAAGAAGACTGGAAAATCTGCAGGTGAGAGATAACAATATCTACCGCAATATCTTTGGTATGGAGCAAATACCGCAGGAGATCCGTGATGCCGGTTTTGGCGGAGCAGACCGCTACAGTTACCTGAATTATTCCGACAATTCGGGGTTGTTGAAAAATACTGCTCTGGAGTTCGATAAGATATTCAAAAAGACTTATATACAATCGCGCTCTTTTGACGATGTCGAGCGAATAGCAGGGCAGATGGGAGAAGTGGCAATGTGCATCCCTTCGATCCTTCCTCTGCCTGAGGATACCAAGAATTTCCGGTGGTCCGGAGCATTCGGATACAGAAAAGATCCCGTGTATGGAGATGTCCGCATGCATGAAGGTATTGATTTTACAGGCGCACCCAATTCACCTGTCTATGCTACGGGAGACGGACGCATAGAAGCAATAAAATATGAATATAACGGTTACGGCCGTTACATAATTCTCGATCACGGGTTTGGATACAAAACCCGTTATGCCCACCTGAATCAGGCACTTGTTTATGAAGGACAGATGGTGAAACGCGGGGAACGCATAGGACTTCTCGGATCTACAGGCAAATCTACCGGCTATCATTTGCATTATGAAGTCATTTATATGGGCCGTCCCGTTAATCCGTATAATTATTTCAACAACAACATTGCAACGGACGATTACTACGCTGTGATCTCAGGCGGTCGCCATTAAATCCGGAACAATGAGCCGTTATCAATTTAACGAAGAGCGGTTGGAATTCACCAAAATACGCTCGACCATCAAAGGGTTGCTGCGGAAAGTTTTGTGGTTTTTCCTGGGCAGTCTTGGCCTTGCAGTGGTTTATTACCTGCTTTTTGGAATGTTTGTTCTTTCTCCCGCCGAACGGAATATGGTCAGGGAGACCGAACTGATGAATTCTGAATATGAGCGTCTGAGCAAGGAGATGAACGATCTGAACAAGGTGCTGGAAGAATTGGAAACCAGAGATAAAAGTATTTACGGAACAGTAATGAATTCGGCCCCGGTGGATTTGTCGGAGTCCGAAACGGATATTTCTCATTACAGAAATCTGTTGAACACCATGTCTTTTGGACTGGCCGTTCATACAGACTCCATTCTGGGCGGACTGGAACAAAAAGCCGCAACGGTTACAAATGCTCTGTATCTTGCCGGTAATGCAGTATATGAAAATAAGGACAATCTAAAATTTATTCCTGCCCGGTTCCCGCTTCGCAAACCTGCCATGGAAGCGATAGGGGCAACAATAGGTCAACGGGTACATCCGTTCTATAAAATTCCTATGGAACACAATGGCATGGATTTCCTGGTGGGATTCGGTACAGATGTTGTTGCCACAGCAGACGGACATGTGTCAAAAGTATCCAGATCACCACGCGGACAGGGAAATGTAGTTGAAATAGTGCACGGAGAAAGTGGTTTTTCCACCTTATATGCTCATCTGAGCGAATTATTCGTGCGCCAGGGGCAGCAGGTTACCCGGGGTATGGTTATTGCACGTGTGGGATCTTCAGGCATGTCCTTTATGCCTCATCTGCATTATGAGGTGCATCAGGACAGTTTGGTAAGGGATCCTGTTCACTATTTTTTTATGGATGTCATGCCCAAAGAATACCGTCAGATTATGTTGACGGCCTATAATACAGGTCAATCTTTAGATTAAGAGTTATGGATAAGATGTACTACACAATAGGAGAGGTGGCTGAAATACTTGGCGAGAACACCTCGTTGGTCAGGTTCTGGTCCACGACATTCAGCGATTTCATTAAACCCGCAAGAAACAAAAAGGGGAACCGCTTGTTTACGGCAGACGACCTGGCCAATTTCAAGATAATCCACCATTTGGTCAAGGAACGCGGCATGACGCTCGAAGGAGCAGGAAAACGCATGCGGGACAACAAGGAAGGCGAAGACAAAACAGTGGATATCATTGCATCGCTCAACAACATAAAAAAACAGCTGTTGGAAATAAAGGAGATGATCTGATGGTAACGGCTCTGGATGTCATATCGGCCATGGAAGAATGGGCTCCCGGCACTTTACAGGAAGACTGGGATAATTCCGGGCTTTGTATTGGTCGTCCCGATACACCGGTCACCGGGATTCTCATATGCCTGGACTGTACTACAGCTATTATTGATGAAGCCCTTGAAGCCGGCGCCAATATGATCATTTCCCATCATCCTCTTATTTTCAAGGGGATAAAACAGCTTTGTGATGCTACACCCACAGAACGTACCATAGCGGCGGCTCTGCGCAACCATATGGTGATTTACAGCATGCATACGAATGCAGATAAAGTCATGGACGGGGTCAGCGGAGCTATGGCGGAAGCCCTCGGACTTCAGAACCTGTCTGTTCTGACCGGGGAAGGTGAGACTTACCGGGGTTTACCCTGCGGAATGGGTCTGGTGGGAGATTTACGACAGGAAATGAGTACCGAACATTTATTTGAATGGATAAAAAATGCCTTTTCCATTTCATATTTTAAAGGTTCAAAACCATATCTCTCCTCTATATGGAGGATTGCCGTTTGCGGGGGGAGCGGAGGTTCGCTTATATCCCGTGCGATGGAAAGCGGAGCCCAGGTATATATTAGCGGCGATTTTTCCTATCATCAGTATTTTGATGTAGAACCGCGTATGATGCTCATAGACATAGGTCATTATGAATCTGAAGTGGGTGTGTTAACGTATTTTAACAATGTGCTTAGAAAAAAATTCCCTACCTTTGCCGTCCGCATTGCCCACATAAACACTAATCCCATCCGAATATATTAAAAATCAAATAATTATTATGGCAAAGAAAACGACAAAAACCGCAGCAACAGAAGCCGGATCATTTACCGCATTACAAAAAGCGGATTTGGAAGGCGGTTTGTCAATGGAAGAAAAGCTCCGTCTTCTTTATCACTTACAGGCAACTGATTCCCAGATTGACAGAATTCATCTGCTGAGAGGGGAACTTCCTCTTGAAGTACAGGACCTGGAAGACGATATAAAAGGACTGGGAACGAGGATAGAAAATTACCAGCGGGAAATACGCGATATTGAAAAAGATATTGCTTTTCGCAGGATTGATGCCGATAATGCCCGTTCCATGGTTGCCAAGTATGAAACCCAGCAGACGAATGTAAAAAACAGCCGTGAGTTTGATTCCATATCTAAAGAGATTGAGAATCAGAAACTCGATGCCGAGCTGGCAGAAAAATATATTCGTGAATTCTCTGTGCTGTTAAAGGACAGGAAAGATACGCTGGAAAACACCAAAGAACGGCTGGAAGAGCGTAAGAAAGACCTTGAAATGAAGAAAAAAGAACTGGATAATATTGTTCTTGAGACTTCAAAAGAAGAAGAGGAATTGCAAAAGAAAGTGGATCAAATCCAAAGTCAGATAGATGCCCGCATTCTTTCTGCATACCACAAGGTAAGAAGCAACGCCCGCAACGGATTGGCTGTTGTTACCGTTAAACGCGATGCCTGCGGTGGCTGTTTTAACAAAATCCCTCCTCAGCGTCAACTGGACATCCAGATGAGCAAGAAGATCATTGTTTGTGAATATTGCGGCAGAATTTTGGTAGATTCGGCATTTGAAGAATAAACCCACCATACGGGAACAATTTTTCGCCCATGTAGGGCAAACCTCCCCCTCTCCATTAGGTATTGAAATACAGAAAGCGGAGGGGGTGTTTCTTCTTTCTCCCGACGGGAAACAATATGTAGATCTGATCTCCGGCGTTTCTGTAAGTAACGTTGGACATGGAAGGCCTGAAGTCATCCGTGCGATTAAGGAGCAGGCCGATGCCTACACCCATCTGATGGTATACGGAGAGATAATACAGCGTCCCCAGGTGCAACTGGCCTCTCTTCTGGCCGAAAATCTGCCCGGGGGAATGTCTTCTGTATATTTTGTGAATTCCGGGTCCGAGGCTAACGAAGCAGCGTTGAAGCTGGCAAAACGGGTAACCGGCAGGGGAAATATCGCCTGTTTCAGGAATGCCTATCATGGCAGTACGCACGGAACGCTCAGTGTAATGGGGAACGAAGAATTCAGACAGGCTTTCCGGCCTCTTTTGCCCGGTGTCACTGCGCTGGACTTTAATAATTTTTACGATCTGAATAAAATTGATGGCACGTTCGCCTGTGTAATTGCCGAACCTTTGCAGGCAGAAGCCGGAGTGGTAGTACCTGCCCCGGGATTTCTCCCGGCACTGAGAAAGCGGTGCACAGATACGGGAACTTTGCTTATATTTGACGAGGTTCAAACCGGATTCGGACGCCTGGGCACCTTATTTGCCATGGAGAAATATGGAGTGGTGCCGGATATTGTTACACTGGCCAAGGCACTGGGAGGCGGCATGCCGCTCGGAGCCCTTGCATGTAAACCCGAGTTGATGAGTGCATGGCAAAACAACCCGGTGTTGGGACACATTACCACATTTGGGGGACATCCGGTCTGTTGTGCCGCAGGATTAGCTTCTTTGAAAGTATTGTTGCAGGAATCGTGGATTGAACACGCTGGAGAAAAGGCGTCTTACGTGCGGCAGGTGATAGGGGCACATCCCCGGGTAATAGAGATCAGAGGCGAAGGTCTTTTACTGGCTGTTGAGCTCGGCTCGGCCGATTTATTGCAGCAGATGATTAGCCTGTTGCTGGATGAAGGGGTTCTTTCCGACTGGTTTCTATATTGCGACACGGCTTTCAGGATATCACCCCCTTTATGCATCAGTATGCAGGAACTGGAATATACCTGCCGGAAGGTGCTCAATGCTCTTGACCGGTTGAAATAAAAAGGAGTTTATATGGCAAAACGTGTGGCCTCTAATCAGAATCAGAAGGCTAAAGACAATGCCCAGGTAGAAATGGTGGGCCTGGACATAGGCAAAGTACCCCCGCAGGCCCTCGACATGGAGGAAGCTGTTTTGGGTGCACTGTTGCTGGAACCGAATGCTTCGCTTGATATTGTGGGAACGGTGAAGCCGGAATTCTTCTACAAGGAAAGCAATCGCAAGATCTTTACTGCCATCATGGCTCTTGTCTCGCGGCATGATCCTGTGGACTTGTATACGGTTTCCGAAGAGCTGAAAAAAGAAGAAGAACTGGATAATGTGGGCGGGCCCTATTATCTGAGCCAGCTCACTATGAGAGTCGCCGCTGCTTCTCACCTTGAATATCATGCCAAGGTGCTGACTCAAAAATATATACAGCGCGAATTGATTTCTACCTCTTACGGTATCCTGCGCGATGCTTTTGACGATACCATCCCGGCCGATGAACTGCTGAATGCTTCGCAGCAAAAACTTTTCGATCTCGGGGAGATGAACCTGAGACGGGATACAAGGCCCGTACACAGTATCCTTGGGGAAGTTCTGGACGAGTTGGCCGACGTACAGTCGCGCGAGGACGGCCTGAGCGGACTTCCTTCCGGGTTTACTACTCTGGACAGGAAAACCCTCGGCTGGCAGAAAGCAGACCTGATAGTTGTTGCTGCCCGTCCTTCCATGGGAAAAACGGCATTTGTACTAACCATGGCACGCAACATGACGGTAACGCACCATATACCGGTAGCATTCTTCTCTCTTGAAATGCCGGATGCCCAGTTAGTGAAACGATTGTTGGTGAGTGAAACCGGATTATCTTCCGAGAAGATCCGTGGAGGAAAGAAGTTGAAAAGTTTCGAATGGGAACAGCTTAACCAACGTATCATCAATCTGAGCAAGGCGCCTTTGTATATAGATGATACACCGTCTCTTTCCATTTTTGAATTTCGTGCAAAGGCCAGACAGCTGGTTGCCGGGAAGGGTGTCAAAATGATTATAATAGACTATATGCAGCTCATGTCCGGTCCCCCTGAACTCAGGGGTATGCGCGAGCAGGAAGTAGCTGCCATTTCGCGTTCGCTCAAAGCAATTGCCAAAGAGCTGAATGTTCCCATTATCGCATTATCGCAAATGAACCGATCGGCCGAAACCCGCGGCGGAAGCCGCCGTCCGCAGTTAAGTGACTTGCGTGAATCGGGTGCTATCGAGCAGGACGCCGATATCGTTATATTCCTTTTCCGCCCGGAATATTACGGTATTAAGGAAGATGAGACAGGGCGTTCCCTTGAAGGTATCGCGGAAGTGATACTTGCAAAGCACCGGAACGGTGCCGTGGGTGATTTCCAGATGCAATTCCGCAGTGAGGAGATCCGTTTCCTGGATATTGATGAAGGAGGTGGCCCTGAATTCTCTCAGGATGAATCGACTACCTATTCATCACGTATGAATGACATGAACGAATTGAACGAAAATTTCAATGCTTTCTAAAGTAAAGGTAATTTTTCTGATTTCTCTTTTCTACGCGGGGATTTGTACCGCGCAGGACGATACCGGGCAGTGTCTGGATGTCCGGAATATTACTCCATCTGAACTTCCTTTTCACTCCGGAGAAAAGCTGACCATTGTAGCCAGCTACAAGTGGGGCGTTGTAAATACCGATGTGGGAACCATTACACTCAGTCTTTCCGACGGAATGAACGGATCACAACCGCAATTTATCGCCCGCGCCCGTATTCTGACGGCCAAATTTTTTAATACTTTTTTCAAAGTAGATGATTATTACGAAAGCCGGTTCAGTAAGGTAAATATCAGGCCTTCCTATTTCATGCGTGATATACATGAAGGGAAATACACCATACAGAATTACTACAAGTATCGGCCCGATTATGCCATTGAAGCAAAAATAGTTCGAAAAGACGGATCGGTACAGGACACTTTATTGCCCGGCCGTATTTGTACTTTTGATTTCATGTCTCTTGTTTATTTTCTCCGCACCATGGATTTTGCCTCCATGAAGCCCGGCGATGTATATCCAATATCTTTTGCCATTGACGAGGAAATATTTGACCTGTATCTCAGGTACGTCGGAAAATCAGAAATAAAGATACCCGGAACCGGAACATTCAGATGTCTTAAATTTGCTGCTCAGACTGTGGCAGGAGTGGTGTTTGACGGCAAGGAAGATCTGTTGTTCTGGTTGAGCGACGACCGCAACCATATTCCATTATATCTTGAATCGCCCGTAGTCATTGGGCGTGTTACCGGGCGTCTTGGCAGTTACGAAAATCTTCGTTTCCCATTGACAAGTAAAATAAAGTAGTACATGGGCAGTCATTCCGAGATCAGACACAAAGGGATAGTAACCTGCATTGATCCGTTGAAAGCCGAGATTATCAGCGAGTCTGCCTGTGCCGGATGCCATGCGAAGAGCTTCTGCTCTATGAGTGAAAAGAAGCGGAAAGAGATAACCCAACTTGAAAAACCGTCGGGGTGGGAGCCTTATGTGGGACAGGAAGTATATATTGTTATGCGTACCCGCATGGGTTTCAAGGCAGTATGGCTGGCGATGGTTGTTCCCAGCCTGCTTTTGGGCTTAGTCATAGGTCTTTGCACCTGGCTGAATGCCCCTGAATGGTTGACAGGAATTCTTGCAATAACGGGGATAACAATCTATTATTTTGTTCTATATTTGTTTAAAGATAGCATCCATAATGACTTCTATTTTACTTTACACAATATTGACCCTTAGTCTGCTAGGTGCAATATTGGCGATAGTGCTCTATTTTGTAGCTCAAAGATTCAAAATAACAGAAGACCCCCGGATTGACCAGGTTGTGGCTGTGCTGCCCGGTGCCAATTGCGGTGCCTGCGGATCTGCCGGTTGCCGTAATTTTGCCGAATTATGCGTTAACTCTGAAACACTGGAGAAGTGCTTTTGTCCTGTGGGAGGGAACACCGTTATGCAACAGGTGGCGGCTGTTCTGGGCAAGCAGGCGTCTGAGCAGTCACCCATGGTGGCTGTACTTCGCTGCGGCGGATCCTGTGACAAGCGTGCACGTGTAACCGTCTATGATGGAAGCAAGAGCTGTAAAGTCATGGAAAGCGTGTACGGCAGCGACACGGGTTGTTCGTTCGGTTGTCTGGGCCTTGGAGACTGTGCCGATGCCTGTAAATTTGATGCTTTAGTAATGGATCCGGTGACCGGTCTCCCGGGTATTGATGAAGAAAAATGCACTTCCTGCGGAGCCTGTGTAAAAGCGTGCCCTAAAAACATTCTGGAATTAAGGCCCAAAGGGCCCAAGAACAGACGTGTCTATGTGGCCTGTGCCAGCAGGGACAAGGGCGCTGACACCCGAAAAGTATGTTCCGCCGGCTGTATAGGATGTAAATTATGTGTTAAGGCTTGTTCTTTCGAAGCCATAACCGTTACTGATAATCTGGCGTATATAGACTTCAACAAGTGCCGTTTGTGCCGTAAATGCGTTGAGGTGTGTCCCGTCCACTGTATTCTGGAGGTCAATTTCCCAATAAAAAAAGAATCTGTACAAAATGAGTAGAACATTTTCCGTAGGGGGAATCCATCCCGATGACAGCAAATTTTCCATGAACCAGGCTGTTGAGGAATTCCCAATTCCCAGGCGGGTCTTTATATCAATGAACCAGCATCTGGGCGCTCCTGCCAAACCCATTGTGAATAAGGGAGATATTGTGAAGGTGGGTCAGCCGATAGCAGAACCGGGAGGCTTTATTTCCGCATCCGTACATTCATCTGTGAGCGGTACCGTGGCAGATGTGGCACCTTATCCCGATTTTCTCGGGAAGAAAGTCCTGACCATAGTAATTGATGTTACCGGAGATGAGTGGCTGCCCGGAATTGACCGAAGCCCCGATATTAAAAACGAGATAACGGTATCTCCTGCCGAAACCATAGCAAAAATTGCCGCTGCCGGCGTTGTGGGATTGGGTGGTGCCGCGTTTCCCACTCACGTAAAACTTTCCCCTCCTCCGGGAAGCAAAGCTGAATTCCTTATTCTGAACGGGACTGAATGTGAGCCTTATCTGACATCGGATTACCGGTTGATGATCGAGCACGGTCAGGAGATTCTTATCGGGGGTGAGCTCATGCGCAGGGCACTGGGTGACGTTCGCGGTATTATTGCTATTGAAGACAATAAGCCTAAAGCCATCCAATATATGCAGCAGCTGGTAGAAAACTACCTGGGCTGGACGGTTGTGCCCCTTAAGAAACGTTACCCTCAGGGTGGTGAAAAACAGCTGATAGATGCCGTGCTTAAACGCAGGGTGCCTTCTTTCGCCCTCCCGATCAGTACCGGAGCCGTCGTCCAGAACGTAGGAACTGCTTTTGCCGTGTATGAAGCGGTACAGAAAAATAAACCTTTAATATCAAATATTCTGACGGTCACTTCCCAGGATCCGACTATCCAGAAAAATTACCGGTTCAGGGTAGGAACACCTATCCGGGAATTCCTGATGGCCTCGGGTGCCATGGATCACGAGGGAAAACTCATGCCGGCATTTGCAAAAATTGTGAACGGCGGTCCAATGATGGGCAAACCGGTATCCGAGCCCGCAGGACCGGTAATGAAAAGCACCTCGGCGCTCCTGCTTCTTTCAGATAAACAGGCCCGCAGAAAGGAAGAACAAAACTGTATCCGCTGTGGGAAATGCGCACAGGCCTGCCCCATGGGACTGGAACCGTACCTGCTTTACAGGTTGGCGATAGCTTCCCGGACCGAGGAAATGGAAGAAAACAGAATCTTTGATTGCATTGAATGCGGGTGCTGTCTTTATTCCTGCCCGGCTTATATTCCTTTGCTGGACCAGTTGAGGATTGCAAAGAACGCATCGTTGAAGAATAAACGTAAATAATTTATGGATCAATTACTTATTTCTCCTGCACCTCATCTTCACAGTAAGGACTCCACCAGGCGGCTGATGCGTGATGTGATCATAGCCCTTATCCCCTCTGTCTTGGTAAGTGTCTATTTTGCCGGACTTGAGGCGCTCCTGGTTCTGTCTGTATCTGTAGCCACCTGCGTGTCCGTTGAATACCTGATCACCCGTTTTCTCCTGCGCCGGAAAACTACGCTGGGGGACCTCTCTGCCTTGGTGACAGGTATGATACTGGCGCTCAACCTGCCGGCTTCTTCCCCTTGGTGGATGGTACTGATTGGAGCTGTTGTTGCCATTGGGGTCGCAAAGATGACATTTGGCGGACTGGGCCATAATTTGTTTAACCCGGCTCTTGTGGGACGTGTATTTCTGCTGATTTCATTCCCCGTTCAAATGACAAACTGGGCCGTGAAAGGTGGATTGTTCAAAATGGGCTCTCTCACGACCGATGCCGTATCGGGAGCTACTCCCCTGGGTATCATAAAAGAAGGACTGGCCAGTGGAATAACCATGGACCAGATAAGCGAATTGCACGATTTTTCCTATATGGAAATGTTGTTTGGCAAGATAGGGGGATCACTGGGTGAGGCTTCTGCCCTGGCAATTCTGATCGGATTGGTTTATCTGTTGGCAAGAAAGGTTATTCGTCCGTATATCCCGGTTTCCGTTATCCTGTCTGCTTTTATTTTCTCCGGGATACTTTGGCTGGCCGATCCGCTCCATTACGCAGATCCGGTGCTTCAGCTGCTTACCGGCGGATTGCTTTTTGGGGCCGTATTTATGGCTACCGATTATGTTACATCGCCCATGTCTGTCCGGGGAATGATTGTTTATGGCGTGGGAATTGGTGTTCTCACAATTCTTATAAGGGTTTTTGGATCGTATCCTGAAGGAGTGTCTTTTGCGATTTTGTTGATGAATGCCATTGTGCCGCTTCTGAATAAATATTTAAGACCCAAAGCATACAAAAAGGAGGTGAGCCGTGGCTAAAGAATCGAACTTCAAAAACATGCTTTTTTCCCTGCTGCTGATATGCTTTGGGGGCTCTGCCATAATGGGCGGAGTATACCTGTTGACTTACGAGCCTATTGCAGCTGCACAGGAAGAAAAAATAAATAATGCCATTGCGCAGGTGTTGCCGTCCTTCGATAACAAACCGGCTGAAGAATCTTATGAATGGGAGGTTAGCGGGAAAAAAGTAAAAATCTATCCGGCCAGTGTGGAAGGACAATTTGTGGGAGCAGCTGTCGAAGCCGTGTCTTCCAAAGGATTCGGAGGCCCTCTGAAAGTAATGGTCGGATTCCTGTCTGACGGGACTATCTTCAAAACGGCCATTATTTCACATTCCGAGACACCCGGTCTCGGAGATAAGCTCGATCCGCGTAAAAGTCCTTTCAGCAACCAGTTCGAAGGTAAAAATCCGGCCACTTTCCCTTTGTCTGTGAAAAAGGACGGTGGTGAAGTGGATGCCATTACAGCGGCAACAATAAGTTCGCGTGCATTCTGTGATGTGCTGGATATTGCCTATTCTGCTTTCATGGATGCAAAGGAAAAAGGAGGGAACCATGAATAAAATAAGGCTTATCCTTAAGGGTATAATCAAGGAAAATCCCACGTTTGTTCTGGTGCTGGGAATGTGTCCCACACTGGGGACTACCACCTCTGCATTAAACGGTATGGGTATGGGGCTGGCTACTACTTTTGTACTGATGCTCTCCAATATGGTAATATCATCCATGGCAAGACTGATTCCTGAAAAAGTCCGCATCCCTGCATATGTTGTAGTCATTGCGGTTTTTGTGACAGTTGTGCAGTTGGTGATGCAGGCTTACGTGCCTTCGTTGTACGAAACGCTGGGCCTTTTCATTCCGCTCATTGTGGTAAACTGTATTGTGCTGGGCAGGGCCGAGGCTTATGCCAGCAAGAATTCTGTATTAGATTCATTCCTTGACGGGCTGGGCATTGGATTGGGATTTACCCTTTCTCTGACTGTGCTTGGGGCCGTGCGTGAATTATTGGGCTCGGGGTCGTTCTTCGGGCAAAAGATCATAGCCGGAGACGGGATGCTTATCTTTATTCTGGCCCCCGGTGCTTTCATTGTACTGGGTTACCTTATGGTACTGTTTAATAAAATCAAATCAAAAAAGGCATAACATATGGAATACGTAATCATTATCATTTCTGCCGTTTTTGTTAATAATATTGTTTTGACACAGTTCCTGGGTGTGTGTCCCTTTTTGGGTGTTTCCAATAAGGTGTCCACTGCCATGGGAATGGGAGCCGCCGTTGTATTTGTTATGACGCTGGCAACACTTATGACCTACCTTGTGCAACAATATCTGCTGGTGCCGCTCCATATTGAATTCATGCAGACGGTTACCTTTATTCTGGTTATTGCGGCTTTGGTTCAAATGGTGGAGATCATTCTGAAGAAAATTTCTCCAGCACTCTATCAGGCACTCGGCATTTTTCTTCCGCTTATCACAACCAACTGTGCTGTTTTGGGGGTTGCCATTCTGGTAGTGACTAAAGAGTTTACTTTTGGTGGAATACCGGCCATGCTTAATCTGCCGCAGGCTGTTGTATATACTGCCGCAATGGCATTGGGCTTTGCCCTTGCCCTTATTATTTTTGCCGGCTTGAGGGAGCAGATGGATCTTCAGGGCGTTCCCAAGCCTTTCAAAGGCGTTCCTATTGCGCTGATTACAGCCGGTATCCTTGCCATGGCTTTTATGGGATTTTCAGGAATTGTATAATGGAAAGAATAGATTATCTGAACACTATTGAGGAACTCGAAGAGTTTGTCGCTACCGATGAAGGAAAGCGGGAACAGCGGGCCTGGTATAAATTGGGAGGACTGTACCGTAGCACAGAAAGATGGGGCGATGCATTGAATGCCTATGCCAAATGCATGGAGTTCGGAGCTCATACGGCTGCCAAAGAAGCCTCGGAAGCCATAAGACGCATTCTCGACTGCCGGTTTACAGACTGGATGAATCCCTGATTGTTATTGATTCAGGAGGGCGGTTAAGCCATAATCCATAAGAGTTGCCGCATCGCGGTAGCGAAGTACCGAGGTGGGGGCTTTCATCACTACGGCAATGACCCGTTTCCCTCCCAATTGTGCCGTTGCGGTAATACACGAGCCGGCTGCATTGGTAAACCCGGTTTTAAATCCGTCGCATCCGCCATAGGCATAAGTTTTTCCTGGTAAAAGTCCGTTTGTGGCGGAATAGTTAATTCCTCTGAAGTTCAGACTGCTCATGGATGAATAGCTGAGGATTACAGGAAAGCGTCGTATAAAATCCCTTGTCAGAAGGGCCATTGATTCGGGAGAAATGGAATTCCCGTCCGACAGGCCCGATGCATCGGTGTAATGTGCGGTTAATTGTAAAGAATCTGCGTAATGATTCATAATTCCGGCGAAATCGGATTCGGTTCCGCCGGAAAGAAATTCTCCCAGGGCAACAGCACAGGCATTCCCGGATACCACACACAAGGCGGCGATGAGTTCATCTATGGAGTATGTCTCCGTTTCGTTTAACGGTACGTTTGACTCTCCGGGATTGACTGAGCGTTTTGCGGCGTATTCACTCACGGGTATTTTTGTATTAATTGTAAGGAATCCCTTATCAATGCGATCAAACACAATATACATGGTCATTACCTTGGTCATGCTGGCCGGTACCAGGGGATAGGTAGAACTCATTCCGTAGAGTTCCGTGCCGGTTTCGTAATCGATGACAGTTGCACCCTGGCAACTTAACGAAAGCGATACGGTGCCAGGCTTGGGGGTAATGATTGGAACTTGCTGTTTTTCACAGGCAATAAGGCCGTATAACAACAGCAAAACAGGTATATAGAATAGTTTTTTCAATACCTTAAGATTCCCCTCGGCACATTATGTATCAATTAGTTAGTTTATTCTGCCTGAACGGGTAACAGGCTGATAATACGTATATCTTTTACAGGACGGTCGGCAGCTCCGGTTACAGTAGCGGCAATCTTGTCAATAACCTCGATCCCCTGGATCACTTCCCCGAATACAGTGTAGCTGCCATCGAGCTGGCGGCAGGTTTCTTCATTCTGGACAATGTAGAACTGGGATCCCGATGAAGCTTTCTGGGGATTTACACTATCACCCGTGCGTGCAGCGGCAATGGCACCTTTCTTATGCTTGAGTGTGGCTACGAATTCGGCAGGAACGGTATAGCCGGGGCCACCTGATCCAAGACGCTTATTGGGTTCTGCGCCACGGGATTCGGGGTCGCCGCACTGGATCATGAATCCTTTGATCACCCTGTGGAAAAGAAGGTTGTCATAAAAACGTTCCGAGGCGAGTTTTACAAAGTTATCCCGGTGTTGGGGAGTGTCTTTGTAAAGTTTGATCACCATGGTGCCTTCCGAGGTTTTCAATTCAAAAACGGGCTCCTCGGGAAGAGAAGTGGGATCGAATGCCAGGGCGGGTGCCTGGGTGGCAGCCCCGGTCTCAGTCACAGACGGCTGAACGGGCTCGTCAGATGCTTTGGATTTCTTGTTGTTTTGGCATGATCCGAAAAAAATTGCGCTCATAAAAAAAAGGATAAGAATTTTGTTTTTCATATAACAATAGATTTTAAACAAAGTTACGGTTTTTTATTTTATGTACCTTTGCAGACATGAAGGTTAAAATTGTAAATCATTCACCATACCCTCTTCCGTCCTATGCCACCCTGTTATCGGCCGGGATGGACATGCGGGCGAATGTAGACTCGGCATTAATTATCAAACCCCTTGAAAGGGTTCTTGTTCCCACCGGGATATTCATTGCGTTGCCCCCGGGCTATGAGGCCCAGATACGTCCGCGCAGCGGCATGGCCAGTAAAAAGGGCATCGGAGTTCTGAACAGTCCGGGTACCATAGATGCCGATTACCGCGGGGAGGTGAAAATCATTCTTGTAAATATTTCTGACCAACCGGTTACCATTGAACCGGGAGAACGGATAGCCCAGATGATTGTTGCCGCGTTTACCCGTGTGGAATGGGAAGAAGCACAGGTGCTGGATGCCACTGAAAGAGGTGCAGGAGGTTTTGGGTCTACAGGCACTCAGGATTTACCGGGTCGGGTCAGCGAATAGGATTTTGCAGAAAAAAGGAAAATCGGGACCGATGCTCCCGCAGCCAGCATGAAAACCACACTGCAGGTGATGAGTCCATTGTAGAACATACTCATCATATATTCACTTCTCAGGGCCAGATCGGACAGGTTATTAAGAAAACTCAGCAGGGAGAATACGGTTCTGTATGCATACATCCCCGGAATCATCGGCAAAAGAGCCGGAATAAAAAGAACGGTATTGGGACATTTCTGTTTGCTGCCCAGGTAAAGACTGCCCAGCCCAATCACTAGCGAACCAAAAAAGGACGCGGTGGCAATATCCAATTGAACATACTTCATCAGACAAAACCGGGTGGCATGTCCCATGGCGGCGAGCAGGGCAATGGAAGGCAATGCCCTCAGCGGAGGGCGGGAGACAACACCAAACCCGATAGCGGCAATAGCCGCAAAGAATCCATCCCTTAATATATCTAGCCAATCCATTGTATATAATCTTTGAAAAGAAGGATTGTGAAGGACAGACCTACCGAGAGGCACAGTATAAGAAGAAGGGCATTCATGAGCCTGGAAAATCCCGTAAGAGTGTGTCCTTCAACAATGTCAATTATTCCATTCAGGAGCGGGACCCCGGGGATGAGGAAAAGGACGCTTGTTCCAATGGCTACCTCGGCATTCGCAGCATCGATAAGCAGGGTAGCCGAGGCAATCATGGATGCGAGAAATGCAGATGCGATATTGGTAATGTATGCATTCACTTTTCTGTGAAGCATTTCCTGTTTCAGAACTATCCCGGCAAAAGTGGCTGCGAAGACCATTACCATGGCTATCCAGTTTCCGCCGAATAATTTACAGAAAGAGGCATTCCCAAGGCTTATAAGAATTCTTACAAGCCATTTATTCATTGTTGGTTTGGCAATAAGACGGGCATACTTTTCTTTTACCTCGGCAAGGGTAAGGTGGTTGTCAAAAGCTTCCCAGCTCAGCGCACTGAGATCTGAATTGATCTCAAAACTGACCGGATGCTCCCGCACGTTAATGGTTTCACTGTAATCCAGCCGGCCACTTTTATCTTTTATTGTAAGGATGATAGATGTCTGAAAAAGAGTAAGTTCCGCCTCGACTCCCAGCGCTTCGGCCAGTCTTGCCGAATTGCGGGTAACTCTGGAGGTGTGTACCCCCGAGCCCATCAGAAGGGTTGCGTATTCGCAAATAAAATCGGCTGTCTCTTTTAGTTCTTCTTGAGATTTCATTTGAGGAGAGCAATTACTGATACAAAGGAAGCAATTTTTACTAACTTCGTACTTATGTACTCGTTATTTCAGACACATCCAACGGTTTGTTCCGATACAAGAAAAATAGAAAAAGGGTGTTTGTTTTTCGCCCTTAAGGGGGATACTTTTGACGCGAATGATTTTGCATTTGAGGCACTTGAAAAAGGAGCCGCTTATGCCGTGGTAGACAGACCGGGACTTGTGCATCCGCAGTTCGTGAATGTTCCGGATGTTCTTAAAGCCCTTCAGGAATTGGCTTTTTTACACCGGTGTTCCAGGAAAATCCCCATAATCGGGCTCACGGGAACTAATGGGAAAACCACTACAAAAGAGCTGATTTATGCTGTTTTGGCTACCCAATACCGGGTTACGGCCACGCAGGGGAATCTTAATAATCATATTGGCGTGCCTCTGAGTATTCTCCAAATGAACCGCGAGACCCAGATAGGTCTTTTTGAAATGGGGGCAAGCCATCCGGGTGAAATAGAAGAGCTGACGTCTATTGTGAGGCCGGGCGTCGGGCTGATAACCAATATTGGTAAAGCACATCTCGAGGGGTTCGGGAACGTAGAAGGAGTTATGGCATGTAAGGGGGCTCTTTATGATTTTGTTCTGTCGCACAAGGGCAATGTAGTATATAATCAAGACGATCCCGTTCTTGTAGAAATGCTCGGCGCACGTCATGCTTCTCCCGATCAGTTGTACCCATACGGTGCCACCACCCAAAAGGTAAAGACAGGGACGGTGAACGGGGCTCTTTTCCTGGAGATTGAAGGCTATCCCCTCATTCAAACTCAATTGATTGGCAGTTTCAATGTGAATAATGTCCTGGCAGCACTGGCCTGTGGCGAGATATTCGGTATAGAACGGGAAAACGCCGCTGCCGCCATTGCTGCCTACATACCCAGCAATAATCGGTCACAATGGATGGAAACTCCTGATAACGCACTTGTGGTGGATGCCTACAATGCGAATCCTACCAGTATGGCCGCATCGCTGGAAGATTTCAAAAAACTTGAAGCTATCAATAAATGCCTGATTCTAGGTGATATGAGGGAGCTGGGTGATGCCAGTCTGCAGGAGCATTTGAAGATTGTAGAATACGTCCGTGACATGCCGGTCCAACAGGTTTTCTGGGTAGGGCACTGGTTTACAAAAGCGGTTGAGCAACTGAGAGCTCCCGGTTTGAGTTTCCCCAACGTGGAATCATTGATTGAACACCTCCGGGAGCACCCTCTCAGACAAACGACCACGCTTATAAAAGGATCAAACGGGATTCATCTGACGAAGATTATTTCCAGCGGAGTGTGCTGAAAACAGGTCGACTGAAAGAAAGGAAAAATCTGAATACAATGCTGCCTCTGTAAATTCCGCGGGGCATTTTATGCTGATCGCGGGAAGGTACCCGTGTCAATTGCCCGCGTCCTTTCCAGAACGCTCTGTGAGCTTTGAAAACCGAGGCCGAGAACGAGACTTTTCCCTGAATGAAATACGCCACAGCCGTCATGTAGTCCAGACAGGATCGCAGTACGAAAAGCGGCACCACTTTGCGGTTGGGCAGGTTCTTATATAGCATGTACAGGTTGTTCCTGTAGTTGAGAAAAAGTTTTCTTGGCGAGTTGTTGGGAAGTGTCCCTCCACCTACGTGAAGAATAGCGGATTGCGGGATCACCCATACCTGGGAACCGGCCCAATGGACACGCCAGCAAAAATCAATTTCTTCCATATGGGCAAAGAAAGCATTGTCCAGCCCGCCTAACCGGTGATATAATTCTGACCTGACCATCATGCAGGTTCCGCTTGCCCAGAATACAGGTACCGGATTATCGTATTGTCCCTTGTCTTCCTCAATATGGGACAGGATTCTTCCGCGGCAGAACGGGAATCCGTACCGGTCAATAAAGCCTCCGGACGCGCCGGCATATTCAAAATGAGAAGGTTTGGTCCAGGAAAGAATCTTGGGCATGCAGACTCCGATTTCCTGGTGACTGTCCATGGCACGGACAAGAGGGGGGAGCCATCCTTCCAGAACCTCCACATCTGAATTCAGTAACACATAATACTGTGCTTCAATCTGGCCGAGAGCCCGGTTGTATCCTCCGGTATAACCGCTGTTTTCCGGAAGAACAATCAACCGCAGATCCGGGAAATGGTTATGGAGGTATTCAACAGATCCGTCTGCAGACCCGTTATCGGCCACTATGATCTGTGCGTATTCTTCAGGGGTTCTGCTTATCAGGAGCTGGAGAAACCGTTCCAGAAAATGTTTGCCGTTCCAGTTAAGGATTACTATGGCAACCTTTGGTAACATAGGACAAATGTACTTGTTTTTCTTATATTCGCGACATGATACGAAGGATAGAATTGCTTGCTCCGGCAAAGAACAAGGAATGTGCCATAGCTGCTGTCAATCACGGAGCCGATGCCATTTATATTGGAGCTTCGCGTTACGGAGCCAGGGCTGCTGCGGGCAATTCGCCCGAAGATATTGAATGTGTCATAAGATACGCTCACCTGTACGACGTAAAGGTCCTTGTTACGCTTAATACACTCTTAAAAGACTGCGAGCTGGAAGATGCAGTACGCCTGTCTCATGCATTGTACCAGATGGGAGCCGATGCACTTATTATTCAGGATATACGCCTTATGTATCTGCGCCGCGAAGGGATAATGCCTCCGATTCCCCTTCATGCCAGCACACAGATGGATAATTCATCCCCAGGCCAGGTTCTGCAAAGGGAAAGAGACGGCTTTGAAAGGGTAGTGCTGGCCAGAGAGCTTAATCTGGAGGAAATGAGAGAAATAAGGGAACAAACATCCGTCTCTTTAGAATCATTTGTGCACGGTGCCCTTTGTGTCAGTTACAGCGGCCGATGCTATATAAGCCAGGTGGATTGCGGGCGCAGTGCGAATAGAGGCGAGTGTGCCCAATACTGCCGGCTGCCTTACGATCTGGAAGATGCACAGGGCCGGATACTCGTTCGTGACCGCCATCTGCTCTCGCTAAAAGACATGGACCGCTCCTCTTTTCTGAAAGAGATGATTGATGCCGGGATTGATTCATTCAAGATAGAGGGACGGCTCAAAGACGTGGATTATGTAAAGAATGTAACGGCCTATTACCGTCAGAAACTCGACGCTATCACAGGCAATAAGTCCTCGGCCGGTTCGTGTGCCTTCTTCTTTACACCAAATCCCGAAAAGACATTTCATCGTGACAAAACAGACTATCTGACGATAGACGGTCATATGGACAAGCCGGTTGCCAAGTGGCACACACCAAAATCTACGGGAGAATATATTGGGCGGATTGGCCGGATTTATCCCGACGGTTTTGAGATTATTCCCTCGGAGCGCTTAAAAAAAGAAGGGGGCCTCCATAACGGGGACGGTCTCTGTTATATTTCCCCCGAAGGTATCTTCGAAGGGTTTCGCGTTGATATCGCCAAGGAAATGAGGGTTTTCAAACAAGGGAAACAATGGAAGACCGGAACGGAGCTTTTCAGAAATCTCGATTATGCTTTTGAACAACAATTGAAAGGAAAAACGGCCGCAAGAACCCTCTGGCTGGATATGACTCTTGAAGCACTTGATAACGGAAGCGGGCTGCGTCTTGTTTTGAGTCGCGAAGCTCCTGTGGGAGAAACTTCCGTACGGGTGGAAGTTACCGCACCAATTCCTTTGCAGCCCGCCAAAGATCACCTTCAGGTCAGGCGTACCCTGACAGATGCTTTGTCCAAACTGGGAGGAACCTGTTATCGCGCAGGGGACGTTCGGTTGATTCCTGATGATTTTCCCTGGTCTGCTCCGGTTTCTGCCATTGCCGGTCTGCGCAGAACAGCCGTTGACCTGCTTGAAGATAAGGTATATGAAAAATATGCGCGTCCGGTTATCGACTCCGGTAAGCTTATCTCATTAACAGATCCGGGCAAATATCCGGGCGTGTTATCGGCCGATTCTTTACCCGGTGAGGAAACACCTCTGATGACCTGCAAATATTGTATTAAATACGAACTCAGGGCCTGTCCCCGGAAATACGGTTCAAAAGCAGTTCGTCTGCAGGAACCTCTTTTTCTAAAAACCCGCAATAAACGGTTCCGCCTTTATTTTGATTGCAAATCCTGCCGGATGCTCGTGGGAATAGACAATTCAAGCAATCTGGAAAGCCCCCAGGCCAGCACAAAGTAAACAATTGAGATAACGATAAGCGGGAAAAAAGCATCGAAAGTGCGGCTTCTGATGATATCTCCTGCTTTTGTCAGGTCCTGCACGGCAATGTATCCTACAATGGACGTAAGCTTAACCAGGGCAATGAATTCTCCTTTGTAAACAGGGAATACGTGACGTATGGCCTGAGGCAGTACAATGTTGATAAATGTTTGCACTCTGCTGAAACCCAGCGCGATACCTGCTTCTGTCTGTCCTTTGGGAACTGAACCTATTGAAGCACGGAACATTTCCGAGGTATAAGCTCCGAAAATGAGGGAAAAGGTTATGATGGAAACAGCGATTCCGCTCAGAGAACTGGAGGAGAAGACTACGTAAAACATTAACATGAGCATCACAACCTGCGGAATGCCCCTGAAAAGTCCTATATAAAAAGCTGCCAATCCTTTCATCAGTTTATTCCTGCTCATACGCATGAAACAAATGAGCCCGCCGGCCAATGTTCCGGCTACTGCCGAACTCACAGCAATAAGCAAAGTCAGCAGAAGGCCCTTCCATAACAGAAGGTATCTTTTATCGAAAATAATATTACGGAAGAAGCTTTCTTTTATTTTTTTGAAAAAACCAGCGCTTTCAATAGTCGATTCTTTTGTAATGGAGAGGTCCCGTGATACGATCATGGAAGAATACGTTTTCAAATACGTATCGGAAAAAGAATAATTTTTGCTCCTCTCCTCGGTCCGCATAATGTAATTGGCCATCATATCGAGCTTTCCGGCCGACATGGAAGCCAGCATGCCTCCGAAGTCCGAGATGATAAACTCGGACCTTTTTCCAATATAGGCGGCAAAACGGCGGGATAATTCAATGTCGAATCCGGCCGGTTCCCCCTTCTGGTAGAAAGAAAACGGTACGTCCATGCATGTTGTGCCAATACGCAGCACACCAGCCCCCGCAGGGGCCTCGGGAATAACCGGCATGGTTCCGTCTGTTCTTTCGAGCCAGCGTTCAGTCATTTGCCGGTGTATTCCGTTTGAGTTGATCTCTTTAAGGAATTCGTTGAACTGATCTTTCAGAACGGGTTCATTTAGCCTGAATCCTACAGAAACCTCGGTTTGGGCGGTAAATTCATCCAGATAGGCAATATCTGAAGATTCTTCCATAATGTATTTGCAAACAGGCTGTGCAATGAAAAGAGCATGACAGCCTCCCGAGCGTAAAAGGCTAAGCAGATCGGGCGTGTTTTCCAGGGTAATGATCTGTGCTTTAGGAAAATGTTCTCTAAGGTACAGTTCCTGCCAGGTGGCAATCAGTACTCCAATCTTTTTATCTGCGTTATTCAGATCTTCCACAGAGAAAGCAGAGACCTGATCATTCAGAATATAAATACCTGAATTGGAGGTATAATACGGATCTGAAAACTTAACCTGTTTGGCCCGCTCCTTTGTTATGGTAATGGAACTGGCCAGCAGATCTACTTTATTGGCCGCAAGTGATGCTATGAGCGAAGCAAAAGGCAGATTAGTGTATTTAGGGCGCAACCCGTTGCGGGCACAGAACATGTTCACGATATCGATATCCAGCCCGCAGTTGATCTGATCGCGCAGAAATGTAAAAGGCACGATCATGGCAGCCGTCCCGACAACAAGAGTCCTGGCGTCCTGTATAAATTCTATCGGTTCGGCAGGGGCAGCATCTCCCTGTTCCAGCCATTTATCCGAGATTCGCCGGAGTGTGCCGTCTTCTTCAATTTCTCTAAGGAATGCATTGAACCGGGTCAATAGCGAATCATCTGCAAAAGCAAGCCCTATGCTGTCTTTAAAGAGGTCAGGGACGAGCAGTTTAATTGAATTGTCTTGTCTTATTACCTCCTGTGCCGTATGGTAAGTCAGAATAACGCCTTCACACTGGCCGGCTTTCATGGCGACCAGAAGATCAGGTATGTTGTCCAGCAAAAGCAATTCTGTTTGGGGATGGGTGCGTTTGATGTATTCATCCTGAACGGATCCCATCATAGTCGCAAGGCGGTGGGACCAGATGTTGTCTTTTGTAAACCGGTCCGCATTATTTGTACATGACAGGGAGGCCAGGAGGAACAATAGGGGCAACAAGGGAAAATGACGTTTCATACTTCAAATTTATAAGAAAATACGATATCTTTGCACTATGGCGAAAGAAGGTGTAATTCTTGTTGTTGACGACAACAAAGGTATATTAACAGCAGTATCGATGTTACTTGCCAGGTATTTTGCCAAAGTACTGACCATTTCCTCTCCCAATCAGATTCATAATACATTACGTGAAAATCAGGTGGATGTGGTGTTGCTGGACATGAATTTTACATCGGGAATCAACTCGGGTAATGAAGGTATATACTGGCTTGCCCGGATAAAGGAGACTGACCCGACAATCCAGGTGGTCCTCTTTACGGCATACGGCGATATTGATCTGGCTGTGAAAGGTATAAAAGAAGGTGCTGCCGATTTTGTGGTAAAACCCTGGAACAACGAAAAACTCGTGGCCTCTGTGCAGAATGCATATAACCTCAGGAACACGCGTAAGGAGATGCGGCAGCTTAAGGAGATCAAAAGAGAACTCGTGAACGGCGGCCCAAAAATGTACTGGGGTCAGTCAGTGGTAATGAAAAGACTGGAAGATGCTGTGAATAAGGTTGCCGGGACCGATGCAAACATCCTTATTACCGGGCAGAACGGCACTGGCAAGGAACTGCTGGCGATGGAAATCCACCGCAGGAGTTCAAGAAGCCAGGAGATCATGGTGCCGGTAGATATGGGGGCCATAACCGAAACATTGTTCGAGAGCGAATTGTTCGGTCATGTTAAGGGATCTTTTACAGATGCCAAAGCAGATCGTGCCGGTAAATTTGAGGTAGCTCACAAAGGCACACTGTTTCTTGACGAAATAGGCAATCTCCCCCTGCATTTGCAATCGAAGCTGCTGACTGTCCTGCAGACATATCAGGTAGTAAGGGTGGGAGGCAATATGCCCATAAAGACAGATTTCCGTCTTATATGCGCCACAAACCGTGATCTGAATGAAATGGTCAGACAGGGCACATTCAGGGAAGATCTGCTATATCGTATAAACACAATTCATCTTGAATTGCCTCCTCTGTGTGAACGCAAAGAAGATATTGTCCCGCTGGCAGAAAGGTTTCTTGAACAATATGCAGCCAGGTATCACAAAGGCAATATGCATTTTTCACCAACTGCCGCTTCGTATCTCAAGGACTACTCCTGGCCCGGGAATATACGTGAATTACAGCACACCATTGAGAAAGCCGTTATTATGGCTGAATCGGATGAACCCGATATGTCTTCTCTCGGGACAGGGAATAACCGGCCTGCTTCCCCTGCCGGCCAACAGACGCTGGAGCAGATGGAATGCGAGTTGATACGGCAGGCGCTTGAACTTCACAGGGGAAACATGTCTGCCGTGGCGGGACAGTTGGGAATTACCCGTCAGACATTATACAACAAACTCAGGAAATACGGCCTTTAATACCCCGGGTCTATGAAACGTGGTGAAACGACCTCTTTTATTATCACTGTAATTCTTCTTACGGCTGATGCCGGTGTGCTCACGTGGCTGGCTCTATCGGAAAAATATGTTTTTGCTTTTCTGGCAGGGTTCATTCTGATCATGCTGTTCTCTTTTGCCTTCAAGCTCTTTCTGAGTGCCCGCAGAAAAACGGCTTTTATGTTCAATGCATTGGAAAATAATGATTTTACTTTCCGTTTCAGAGAAGATTATAAAAATAATTCAGACCGGATGCTTAATGCCTCTTTGAACAGGATTAAGGAAATTCTGGGGAAGGCAAAGATAGATGCCATTGAACGTGAAAAATATTACGAGCTTATCATGAACTGTGTAGACACAGCCATTATTGTGCTCGACGAAAGAGGCATGGTTTACCAGACAAACAACCACGCGCTGCATTTACTTGGTTTGTCCACATTCACACATGTAGATCAGCTAAGGGTCATTGACAGGGAACTTGTTGATGCATTTCATAATGCCCAACCGGGGTCCCGATTCCAGCAATCTTTTACCAATGAAAGGGGAACCGTAACGCTTGCGATTTCCGTTTCTTCGTTCATAGCCGGAGACCGTAAGCTTCGCATTATTGCCGCCAATGACATCAATTCCTCGCTGGATGAAAAAGAAGTTGAGTCGTGGAGCCGGCTCATACGCGTGCTTACACATGAGATTATGAACTCGATAACTCCCATTACATCCTTAAGTGAAACGCTTATAAGCATTAATGAAGGTGGTAATGAAGAGATCAGCCAGGGTCTTGAAGTCATCAGGACAACTGCAAGAAGTCTTATTTCTTTTGTAGATACCTACCGGCGGCTGGCCCGTATTCCCATGCCCAGTAAACATCCGTTCTATATCAAACCTTTTCTTGAACGTCAGCTCCAGCTTGGAATCAGGGCTCTTAACGGCTCTGTCAACCAACTTGTCAGGACTTCCGTTACTATAGATAATCCTGAATTGCTGCTTTACGGCGATGAAGATCTATTGGGGCAGGTTGTATCAAATCTTATTAAGAACGCATTACAGGCTATCGAACTTTCACTGGCCGGAAACCGGCCTGCCGTTGAAGATTATGTGCCGTTCCTTTCACTGCATGCCTATACGAATGAAGCACAGGAGATTCTCATTGAGGTGTCGGACAATGCCGGAGGAATTCCCTATGAGGTAGTAGAGAATATGTTCGTGCCCTTCTTCACCACAAAAGAAAACGGTTCGGGCATAGGGCTGAGTCTTTCACGTCAGATCATGCGTCTGCACAATGCCACCCTTAAACTCACCTCCAACACAACAGCCAGGACTACCTTTACATTGTGCTTTTAGGGTTTTTCTCTTTTATTCTTGAAAGCAATACTCCTCCAACAATGAGAATAAGTCCCCAAAGAGTGGTCGGATAAACCGGTTCTCCAAGGATAAAATGAATGAGGAGCAGGGAAAGGAAAGGAAATATATAAATGAGTGAACTCACAACAGCCGTATTTCTTGCCAGTTTCAAAGCCTTGAGCCAGATGACGAAAGGAATGGCCATTTCAAAAAGACCTACATACACTGCCGAAAGAGTGCTTTTTAGTCCGGGTTCCAATCCGGCACCATTGAAGGCCGATCCTCCAACAAGCCATGAAATGACCTCGAAAAGGGATATATATATGCCGGCAAATAAAAAATTAAGAAACAGAGAAAGATCGTCCGGCAGGTTGTTTTTCATGTTCAGCAAAAAATACAGAGCCCATAGAAAAGCGCTTGAGGCTGCAAGAATCACTCCGAAAGGATTTTTTATCTGAACGCCCTGTTCCGAAAAAAAGGTTCCCTGAGTAGCAATCAGAAGAGCGCCCGAGAAACTGATAAGCATAGCTACGATGCTGAACCAACGGATTTTCTGACCCAGTATGGGGATGGAAAGAAGCACCAGAATGAGTGGCCAGATCATGTTTAAAGCCTGGGCCACCTGGGCGGGCAATATGCTATATGCCTGGAATAGTATCAGGTAATACAGGAATGGGTTTATGAAACCAAGAATAGCCGCTCTTTTCCAGTCCCGTGAAGTGACAGATGAAAAAAACCTGCGCTTTCCTCCTGCACGAAGCAGGAGGAATAACGCAAGTACGGCAGTAAGGGTGGAAATGAACAACAGCCGGGCAGGGGTCATTCCTGCAAGCGCCCATTTAAAGGCGGTGGCTACCGTTGACCAGCAAATGATGGCTATGGCAGCATAAAGACCGGCGGATCTGTTCAGGCGCAAGATGTTATTTTGCTACGCGTTCCAGCCATTTGACCATTGCCAGCATGGTAAACATGGAAATGAGGCAGGCCAATACAAATACACCCCAGGTTGCCCAAATGGGTATGTTCTTATACATCAGACCACCCAGGAACAACAGCTGATTGCCAACGGCAGTGGCTCCGAGCCAGCAACCCTGCATGATTCCCTGCATGTGAGGCGGGGCTACTTTTGAAACAAAAGAAAGACCCAGCGGGCTGATAAACAATTCTGCGGTAGTCAGAATAAAGTAAACACCAATTAGCAGGAATGGTGTCATTTTCTGAGCCTGATCAAGGCCTCCGGCAGCGGTTACTTCCTTGAAAGGAGGAAGTGCGTTGGAGGCAACAGACATGACAACATAAGCCAGGGCGGCAATTCCCATCCCGATAGCTATTTTCCTTGGGGTAGAAGGTTCTTTGCCCTTATTATGCAACCATCCGAACAGAGCCATTATTATAGGCGTAAGTATCACAACAAAGAGCGGATTAATGGATTGGAATATTTCTGCACCAACAATCTTTGTGAAACCAAGGTCAATATTTATCATACTCAAATCTGTATAATCCCTGGCAAAGAAAGTAAGCGTAAGCCCGTTCTGATGGAACGAGAACCAGAAGAAAATAACAACGGCAAATACGGCAAAAAGTGCATAAAGGCGTTGTTTGATTTCCTTGACTTCCATTTTGGTAACAGTCTTGTCTCCTTGTGCGGCAGCTGTTTTCTGGTTGGGATCGGGTAGTCTGTTTTTAGTGTACAGGAAAATAACCAGAGAAATAACCATAGCCACGATGGCTACAAAAAATGCGTAGTGGAATCCGGTGTTGAATACATTCAGATAGTTGTCTGCAAATGAAGCAAGGTCACTGACCGGAGTTCCGGACGCCATATCGGCAGCTGCCTGGAATTTGGTCATGGCCTGTTCGGATAATGAACCGGCACGGAAACCGTGGCAAAGAGCGGGGAGTTCCGAATTGTACATCAGATCGTGTGACTGAAGCCACCAGTTTCTGACACCAATGGCAAAGAACGGAGCAAAGAATCCGCCAATGTTTATGAACATGTAAAAGATCTGGAATCCGGTATCACGTTTTGCGGCGTATTGAGGATTGTCATACAGCTGTCCGACGACTGCCTGCAGGTTCCCTTTGAACAAACCGTTTCCCAAAGCTATGATCAGCAGTCCGAAACAGGTGATTGTCAAATAGAGGGCCAGATTGGGAACAGGGGTAGGAGTGGGAATACCAATGGCAAGGTATCCGACAGCCATCATAACCAGACCGGTAAGAATGGTGCCTTTGTAATTCTTGGTTCTGTCTGCAATTAATCCTCCGACCAGGGCCAAGACGTAGATCAGTGCGTAAAAAATAGAATAGATAAGGCCGGTTTTGGTCTCGTCCAGTCCAAATTTTGCCGACAGAAAGAGAGAGAGGATTGCCATCATGGTATAAAAACCAAAGCGTTCGCCCATATTGGCTAACGCGGCAGCAATCAATCCTTTGGGTTGTCCTTTAAACATAATGGATAGGTTTTTTAGTTTATATCGGGCAAAAGTACAATAATTTTGATAACTTTGCTTGACTATGAAGGCCATATTTTCGCAGATTGTATTTGTATTCATTTACTTGCTGCTGTACCTGATAAGCCTGCTTCCGCTGAACGTTCTTTATATCCTTGCAGGAGTTCTGTTTGTATGGCCCATGAAGCTTTTTGGCTATCGCAGAACGGTGATCCTGACCAATCTGGCACGTTCATTCCCTGAAAAGCAATACCACGAAATACGGCAGATCTGTTCTGAATACTACGCTCACCTCGGACATCTTTGTGCCGAAATGATATGGTTATTCAGCGCCTCTGAAAAGCAGGTTCTGAAAAGATTCAGTTTCCCCGATGCCAAAATGCTGGAAGAAGTTTACGCGAAAGGTAAGAGTGCCATTGTCCTGCTGGGTCATTACGGGAACTGGGAATTTCTGCGCGCCTTTACGTGCCCGGGATTCGGTCCCGTTGGAGGATATCCTCTCAGACAGGCAGGGATTGCATACCAGAAGATAAATTCCAGGTCTTTTAACAAACTCATGTATGTTTTGCGGAACAAATATCCTTCGGGCTGGCATATAATTGAAAGCCGGCAGCTTGTCAGGCACTTTGGGACTCACCTGGATAAACCTTTTCTGTATTTAATGATTGCCGATCAGTGTCCCGGCCCGCGGGGCAAGCACCATTCGGCTGTTTTTCTTCATCAGCCCTCTTATCTGATTGAAGGTCCGGCCATTCTGGCCAGGCATTACGGATTTGCAGTGTTCTATGGTGCCATGCAACCTGTAGGTCGCGGTTATTACGAGTTTCACCTGACACCTCTATGCGGCGATGCCTCACTGGCACCTGAAGAATTTGTTTCGCTCAAATATGCCTCTTTACTGGAAAAAGACATTCAGCGTAATCCTCCTTTATGGTTATGGAGCCATAAGAGGTGGAAAAGACGACCAGATAAAAAATATTAATCGCATGAAAAAACTGATTATTCTATTATTAACACTCAGCCTCTGGATGCCTGCCCGGGCGCAGCAGGTTGCCGATATGCAGGAGATCCCTCAGGGAGCCGTGGTATATTCCCTTCCCAGAACCTGCGTACGTATAGTTGCCCAGGCACAGTATACTCAATTTACTGCCGGCCCTTATGCCCGGTATGCGAGAAAGTTTCTGGGTATAGATGTCCCCCAGGAGAATACGACATCATACCGGTTGGCTCATATTGAAATGACACCCATGCTCGAGGCGGATCCTCATCAGATGTATGTAGTGGACGTATCTTCAAAAAATGTTTCTCCATGGTTTCTGCAGTTGACCTCCCAGGGACTGGTGATGCTGGCCGACAGCCGTAACGGAACGCAGACAAAATGGCGCTTTCCGGCCCTGTCCGGTGAAGCGGAGGTAACCGATGCAGGTCTTATTGCAAATATCAAACAGGAACAAACGACCCTATACCGGTCCCAGGTGCAGGGCGCTACCATTACCCCCGTTCCGGTGCAACAGAGTCAGCTGGTGGAAAAAACACTGGAGGAACGGGCCGAAGAAGCTGCCAGGAAAATCTTTGAACTGCGCAATAAGAGGAAGGCCATAATCACCGGCGATACCGATGCCATTTTTTCCGGCGAGGCCATGGGCTCGGCGCTTGAAGAAATGCGCCGGATGGAAGAAGAATACATGAAACTTTTCATTGGGGTAACCGTAACGGGGAAAAGTCATCTGGCCGCAGATGTAGTTCCCGATGCCGAAAAGACTAAATATATTGTCTTCCGTATTTCCGACAAGGAAGGCCTTTTACCGGCAGAAAATGTAAGCGGTCGTCCTATTGTGCTTGACATGTCGCTTATAGAGGGGAACACTCCTGCACAAGTCAGGTCCAATGAACAGGCTGCAAGATCGGGGACCCGGGTGTTTTACCGTCAGCCCGTCATTATGTTACTCCGTCTTCTGGACGGGCAGCAGGAACTGTTGCAGGCCCGTACTCCCGTTTATCAGAAAGGTCAGGTGTTGAATTTTATTATTAACTAAAATAGATTGTCATGGATATCTTAAATCTGAAACCCGAAAGGGTATGGAAGCATTTTTATTCTATTACTCAAATACCCCGTCCTTCCAAAAAGGAAGACAAAATACGTGCATTTCTCGTATCCTACGGTAAGAGCCTGGGCCTGGAAACCATTGCCGACCAGACCGGAAACGTGATTATCCGCAAACCGGCCACACCCGGCATGGAAAACAGGAAAGGCGTTATTCTCCAGGCACACATGGATATGGTCCCTCAGAAAAACAATGCCACGGTTCACGATTTTGAGAAAGATCCTATCAAGCCCCGGATAGAAGGTGACTGGGTATATGCTACCGGAACCACCCTGGGAGCCGATAACGGGATGGGCATTGCGGCTGCCATGGCCGTTCTCGAGGCAAAGGATCTTAAACACGGGCCGGTGGAAGTGCTTATCACAACCGACGAGGAAACCGGTATGACCGGAGCCCGGGGCCTGCAATCCGGCTTGCTTGAAGGCTCGGTACTGTTGAATATGGATTCCGAGGATGAAGGCGAATTGTATGTGGGTTGTGCCGGAGGTGAAGACGGCTCTTTTGAAATGGAGTACACTCCCGAGCCGGTTCCCGGCGGAATGCAGGCCTGGCGTGTTAACCTGACCGGCCTGAAAGGAGGCCATTCCGGAATGGACATCAACCTGGGCAGAGGCAACGCAAACAAGATCATGATGCGGATCCTGCTGCCACTTATCCAAAAGAACATGGTGCGCATAGCATCAGTAGAAGGTGGAAACCTGCGGAATGCCATTCCCAGGGAGGCCGAGGCAGTGATCTGTTTTTCAAAAGACCGGCATGACGAGGTGAAGAAAGAAATAGAAAGCGTCGCAGCTGTTGTAAAAACCGAATTGGGCAGCGTGGACCCGGGCCTGGAGGTGACTCTTGAACCGTGCAATGCTCCCGAAGCGGTGATACCGGCCTGCATCACACTTAAGGCAATACGTGCCATCTATGCTGCACCCAATGGAGTTTGGGGCATGAGCGCATCTATGCCCGGTCTGGTGGAAACGTCTTCCAACCTGGCTATCGTGAGTGCAAAGAACGGCAGAATTACCGTTCACTGCCTGCTCAGGAGTCTTGTTGATACTGCAAAAGAAGATATGGGAACGGCTTTGTCCTGCTGTTTTGAAAACGCAGGGGCAAAAGCATCTTTCTCGGGAGCATACCCGGGTTGGAAGCCCAATATGGATTCTCCCATTCTGAAAACCATGCTCAGGGTTTATAAGGAAATGTATGGAAAAGAAGCGGCTGTCAAAGCCATTCACGCGGGTCTGGAATGCGGCATCCTCGGCGGAATATATCCGTCATGGGATATGATCTCGTTTGGACCGACACTGCGCTCTCCCCATTCACCCGATGAAAGGTGTTACGTGCCTTCCGTACAGAAATTCTGGGATTTGCTGGTGGAAACGCTCAGGAATATTGAATAAAAATTTGCCGGACTTAAGGAAATGCTTATCTTTGCAGCCCTTAAAATTTTTAATTATATATCATTATGTTAAAACAGTACGAAACCGTTTTCATTTTAACTCCCGTTTTGTCTGAGACCCAGATGAAGGAAGCGGTTGCCAAATTTCGCGATCTGATTGTGGACAATCAGGGCGAGATTGTTTATGAAGAGGATTGGGGGCTCAAGAAATTGGCCTATTCAATCCAGAAAAAAACCACAGGTTTTTATCATTTGATAGGATTTAAAGCAGAACCCGAATTTGTAGCCAAACTGGAACTTCAGTATCATCGGGACGAGCGCGTAATCCGGTACCTGACTTTTGCTATGGATAAACATGCCATTGCCTACGCAGAGAAGAAAAAAGGTGCACCCAAAGAAAGTGCGGTTCCTGTTAAGGAAACACCCAAAAGAGTGCCCGACGTTGAGATTGACACCGATATTATAGAAGAGGAGGAATAAACTATGGCAACACCTAATGAAATCCGTTTCTTGAATCCTCCTACAGTAGAGGTAAAAAAGAAAAAATACTGTCGCTTTAAAAAAGCCGGTATCAAGTATGTTGATTACAAAGACCCCGAATTCCTGAAACGTTTCCTGAACGAACAGGGTAAAATCCTGCCTCGCAGGCTTACCGGAACTTCCCTGAAATTTCAGCGTAAAGTGGCTCAGGCTGTAAAAAGGGCCCGTCACCTGGCATTGCTGCCTTATGTTACGGATTTACTAAAATAAGGAGGAGATAGCAATGGAAGTTATTTTAAAACAGGATATAATTAACCTTGGTCATAAAGATGACGTGGTAAACGTTAAAAACGGATATGCCACAAATTATCTTATTCCCAAGGGACTGGCAATTATGGCAACTCCTTCTGCCAAGAAGATGCATGCAGAAAACATTCGCCAGAGGGCTCACAAAGAAGCCAAAATCCGCCAGGATGCCCAGGCTTTGGCTGCCAAGCTGAATCTGGCACAGGTGAAAGTGCTTACCAAGGTTAGCAAGAACGGAAAGGTATTTGGTTCAGTTAACAATATCCAGGTTGCTGAAGCTTTGGCTGCCCAGGGAATTGAAATTGACCGCCGCAACATTACTTTCGCAGATACCGATTCTTTAAAAGAAGTTGGAATGTACGAAGCCATTGTCAAAATTTATCGCGACATTACCGCTACCGTTAAAGTAGAGGTGGCTGGTGAAGAATAATTAGTATTTAAGAGAAAAGAGAAACCCGGATAAGTCCGGGTTTTTTTTGTACCTTTGGGAATCATTTCTTTTATTATGAAACAGGATATTGCCATTTTCGATCTTATCAGAAAAGAGGAATCACGTCAGATAAACGGGATAGAACTCATTGCTTCTGAGAATTTTGTGAGCCCGCAGGTGTTGAGTGCCATGGGATCTGTACTTACTAATAAATATGCCGAAGGATACCCTGGAGCACGTTATTATGGCGGCTGCGAGGTGGTGGATAAATCCGAGCAATTGTGCATAGACCGCATATGTGAACTGTTTGATGCGGAATATGCCAACGTACAACCTCATTCGGGGGCACAGGCCAATATGGCCGTTTTCATGGCCTGCCTGAAACCCGGCGATACTTTCATGGGGCTCGATCTGGCACACGGAGGTCACCTTACACACGGATCACCGGTAAACATGTCCGGTATTCTGTATAATCCGGTCGCATATCATCTGAATCCGGAAACCGGCATGGTCGATTATGAAGAAATGGAAAAACTGGCTCTGGAATGCAACCCTAAAATAATAGTGGGAGGTGCCTCGGCCTATTCAAGAGAATGGGATTACCAGCGCATGCGTGCCATAGCAGATAAGGTGGGTGCCATATTCATGGTAGACATGGCGCATCCGGCCGGGCTGATCGCAGCCGGGCTGTTGGAAAATCCTTTAAAATATGCACATATTGTTACCTCCACAACGCATAAAACACTGCGCGGTCCCAGGGGCGGTATTATTCTCATAGGTAAAGACTTTGAAAATCCCTGGGGAATAACCACGCCTAAGGGTGAAATCAAAAAAATGTCTGCTCTTATCAATTCCAGTGTTTTCCCCGGGATACAGGGCGGTCCGCTGGAACACGTGATTGCAGCCAAAGCGGTTGCCTTTTTTGAGGCACTGCAACCGGAGTTCAAGGAATATCAGAATCAGGTTAAAAAGAACGCTCAGGCCCTTGCTGCAGCATTCACCAAGCGTAATTACAGCATTGTTTCAGGAGGAACCGACAACCATCTGCTGTTAATAGACCTGCGTTCCAAATTCCCCGATCTCACAGGTAAAGTAGCTGAAAAAACACTGGTAACGGCTGATATTACCGTTAACAAAAATATGGTACCTTTCGATTCACGCTCACCATTCCAGACATCCGGTATCAGGGTCGGCACTCCGGCCGTGACCACCAGAGGACTGAAAGAACACGATATGGATTCTATTGTGGCGTTGATAGACGAGGTGTTAAGCAATATTGATAGTCCGGCTGTAATTGAAAAAGTAAAAAAACGGGTCAAAGAACTCATGGGCGGGTTGCCCTTATATAGCTGGTAATATGAAAAATAAATTTTTTGCTATGGTTCCCCTTGTGTTTATCATGATGGGAGCCTTTTCTTTTGCCCTTACGGCTCAAAACAGTCAAAGAGGAGTTGTACAGGCTGCTATTGGTACGGACATGGCGTCCATTTTGTCCGGCGACGTTGTCTACATGTATCCGGAATTCCAGAAAGGAACAGTTATGTTCAAAGACAAAACCTTCGCAGAAGGTGATTTGAATCTTTACCTGATAGGATCCACCCTGCATTTTCGTGATGCAAAAGGCGATACGCTTGTGCTTAAAGATCAGGACCAAATTAATATGGTTTCCATCGGGAAGGATTATTATATGCGATTTGACAAGGCGTACGTTCGTATCCTCAATGAGACCGATAACGTGGCTTTTGGTATCAGGTCTATACTTATTTTTGAACAGGCGCAGAAAGTGGGTGCTTACGGTACAGTGAACAATACCTCAGCAATTTCTGAAATTAGTTCAATCGCAAATTTGGGGGGTACCGTTGGAACAACCTATCTGAAGAGTCTGAAGAATATTCCCTACGTGATCAGGCATGACGGTATGTTGTACGATGGAACAAAATTATATATGGCAACCCGGAAAAATTTTCTGAAACTGTTTCCGGGTAGAAAAGACGAGATAACCCAATATTGCCAAACCCACAATGTGGATTTTTCCAAAGCCGGACAAACCCTGGCTTTATTTAATTATTTAGTTCAATAGAGTTTTCTCCGCAGCGTCTGAGTAGGACGCCGAACATCTTTGGGTATAGGACTGGGTTCGCTATCCTGCTGTAATGGTACAAATTGTCTTCTTTGAAGTGTTTCGGGAGGAGTAAAAGGATTAATACTGTTTTCCCGTTCACGTGACAGCAATTCTTTGACAGCGTCTGTGGTGACACCGTTGCGCAAAGTGGATGGTATCTCGACCACTTTGGGGAAATATTTGATAGTGTAAGGGAATACGGGTTCTCTGTACGTGTCAAAGGGACGGGGCGGCTTTGTGAACAGTATGCGGCTTGTAATCGCATACCTGTCCCTGGGTCTGTCGGTGGAACGCCAGTTAAAATCACTTAAACGTTCCTGATCCTTTTTGAGATCGAAAAGCGGTATCATGTCGCTTTTTATTGATTTCTTGTAGGTGATCCGCTCAGCTCTCCGATTCTTCAGGAGTACGTTCATTTCAGACGCCTCCTTTAAATTGAGTGAAGTAATAATACTGTCTTCGGGGATGTAGAATAATGCTTTTACATTACCCAATACGTCAAACCGGTGGACGTCGTTATTTTTGATATGAGCCGTCATTTCATCTCCTTTTATCTGGTGAAAGAAAAGGCTGTCTTCCTGTGAGATAAGAAATGACCCGGATAGAAAATCCACCCGGTAGAGCGAATCCCGGCTGAACCGGAATTGTATGCTGTCGGCCACTATCTGGTTTTCTTCATTCCAGAGTACGGGTCTCCCGTATTGCCGTAACATGGAATCTATGCTGTTATAAACCATGGAGTCACAGATGGCCTGCATATCCTGCCGGAAGGCTCTGACGTTTTTGTAAGCATAAAGGAAACGGGCTTCTGTGTTAACGAACAAGCTGTCATTCAGCTGTGTGGTGCCGGCCAGAAACAGGCTGTCCACTGAATTCAAATAATCTGTGACTAACACGGAATCGGTTCTGTAGAGACTGTCCGAAGCTTTACGGGTATCCTTCAGATAGTTTTCCAGCCGTTCCCGCCTGGCCAGCGTAAGGGAATCGGGCACAGAAAGGTAATCGGTTACCGGCGCTATGGACAGGGAATCTTTGGAAAGTTCTGCAAGGGTATCCGCCGTAGCCGTCTTCCCGGACGTTTTGCCCCAATCGGGTATTTCCTGCCGTACCAGGGCACGGGACAGTTCCAACGAATCTATTGTTCCGTATTTGGCTGAAAAAAAGCGAAGGGTATCTGCTCTCACAAATAATGTGTCCCTGCTGCCGGTTTCTTTATCTATTTCGTAAGCGGCAAAAACCGGATTTTCGGACACCTCGGCCCAGGCCGGTTCTTTCCGGTAATCGAGGCGGTCCCCCAAAATGATGGCCTGTTGCGTGGTGTCCTTAATCTGGATATTCTTAAGTAACCGCGCTGTGTTCTTATTGCGGTCGTAAGTCACGTCATCGGCCCATACTTCCTGCTCATCGGTCTGGATGTAGACATTACGAATAAAATTAAAAATCTCGTTTTCACGGTCATACGTTCCTTCTTCGGCCGTAAGGAAGCCATCTGTGTGCCATCCCTGAACGTTTCCCCAGAACTCGGCCAGGTTGATGTCCGAATGATAATAGAGAGAGTCGGCTTTTATTCGTACGGTATCGGTCCCCATTTCCACATGTTCGTAAAAACTGAACAATTTCTCTTTGGAGTAATAATATCCGCGGCGGCTTTCCAGAATGGTCCCCTCGTTATCTACCATGCTGCCGCCGTTAAAAAAATACCCGATACTGTCTTTGGTGTTGAAATTGAGATGTTGAGTGCGCAGTCTGTTCTGATCTTTGTCAATCAATTCTACAACACGGCCTCTGACTTCGGCCACGTTAATGTCGCCAATGTAATGGATGGTTTCACCCATTAGCCGGGTTCCTTTCTGGATGACTTCGACGTGCCCGATTGCGTCTATCTCATTGGTGGTAGTATTCCACAGGGCTGTGTCGCAAAGAATAAAAGTGTTGTTGTGAAGAAAGCGTGCCGGACCTATTACACGTCTGTATTTTACTCCAAAATACTCATAGAGTTCAGCCACTTCTGCACTTAGCAGATGCACCTTATCCTCTTCTCTCTGGGCATAGACTTCTATCCCTGAAAGCAGGAGAAAAATCAAGAAGAACAGGTGCCTTTTTCTCATTTGATCCAACCGTCACGCGTAAAGGAACAATCTTTGAACAGGGGGTCAATACGAATATACGTGATCCTTTGCTTTTCCCTTATGAAATCTTCTATGGCATCTTGCGCTTGTTTGTTGTTGGCCATATTCTGGATTACGTTATAATCATCTTTCAGGTTGGCGGGATGAGAAGGAATGATCTTTTCCAGCTTAATGATCTTATAAACCACATTCCCTTCTCTTCCTTCGTTATCGCGGCTTTCAAAGGCAGAAGAAATATCACCTTCTTTCATGTTTTTGAGCACATTGAAATCGCTGGCTTTCAGTTGGTCTTTGTCAAAACGCTGGGAACCTGACTGTTGATCTGCGACGCGGCCCTCGTTCATGCGCGATGCCACATCCTGTGAATACCTGATAACTGCCTCCTCAAAGGTAAGACTGTCTTTTCTAATGGCGTTGGCAATGCTGTCCAGCCGGTTCAAACAGTCTGTACGGTCGGAATTGAGTACATCGGGTTTAAGCAGTATATGACGGGCGTTGAACATATCACCCTCACGTTCAATCATCTGAATGATATGAAAACCGTCGGGGGTTTCAACAATCTGTGATACCTGGCTGGGTTTCAGGATAATGGCTGCATCTCCGAATGCCGGCCAGTACATTTGCTTGGCAGCCATGCCCAGTTCTCCTCCTTTACGTGCAGAATAGGGGTCTTGTGAATAAAGAGCTGCCAGTGTGCTGAATTTTTCTCCGTTGATAATTCGTTCACGGAATTCGAGCAAACGTTCTTTAACTCTGAGTACGGCTTCGTCTTTGGGCGGATAGAGTACAATCTGCCGGATTTCATATTGTGTGGAAATAATAGGCAGGCTGTCTTTTGGGGTGTGCCTGAAAAAATCTTCCACATCTTTTGGGGTAAGCTGAGTAACCCCCGAGGTGATATTCGACTGCATATCCTGAGTGAGGCTTCGTTCCCGGTACATTTCGCGCCACTCCTGTTTTAGCTTGAAAATGGGTTTGTGGAAATAATCTTCTGTAGCTTTCTCTCCTCCCAGCCGTGTTTTAATGTCCTGAATACGACTTTCCAGTTCCAGTTCAACGTATTCTTCGTTAACCGTAAGACTGTCGAGTCTTGCCTGGTTTAACATTAATTTGGAAACCAGCATGTTTTCAAGGATTTCACAACGGATGTTCTTGTCTGTAATGACTCCCTGCATCATCTGCATCTGTACCTCTTCTTCAATGGTAGACAGCTGGATCATCTCATTGCCGATCAGTGCGATTACCTTGTCGACCAGCCCGTTTTGATATTTTTGTGCAAAAACGCCGGTAGTGGCCAAAAGCAGCAGTGCGGTCAACGGTAGTATTTTAGTCCTCATTCTTCTTGTAGATTTTGATCATCTGCCGGTTCCATCCTTCTTTCAGAACTTCTGTTTCCAGATCTTTCAGCAGTGACTGTTTGCGTTTGCTCAGTATGATTTGTTTAATGTTGCTTTCTTTATATTCCAGCGGGGCAGGATGGCCTGCCGGAATAAATTCATATATGTTCACCAGGTAGGTGTACAGACTGTCGGTGGTTTCAATGTATCCATCGGGTCTGAGGGCCTTCCTTACCTCGTCCTTCCCCAAAGGCAAATCTTGTGCCAATTCCGACACTCCAATCCAGGTGTTTGAGTAGGTCTTATACACTTCTGCCGAGCTTTCGCAAAGGCGTTCCAACTGTGCAATATCTTCCATGCCGTTGGACCGGTATATGGTCTTTATGATGGGAAGATAAGGGGACTGACGTCCCATCTTTATGAAACGCGCTTTACAGAGAGGATCGTCAAGGATAAAAAGGGCTTTGTTGTCCTGATAATAAGCGGCGGTTTCTTCACCTGAAATAACCGTATCTATTCGTTCTTCCACATATTTTTTCTGATAGCGGAATACAAGTAATGATTTCCGGTAATCGGCCAGCTCCTGTTCCACATTTTTCTCGTCACCCGAGAGCTCCTGTTCTGCCTTCCTGAGTAACAGATTGTCAATGGCCCAAAGGTCAATGTAATGGTTGGCTGCGTTTACGGAATCGTCTGCCGAGAGTTCTCCGGGAATAAGGCTTTCCACATCTTGTCTGTAAAGAATGCTTTTGTCTATCTGAGCCAACCGCTCCGGCTCATTGCCGAACCAACGCCTTATCTGATTGCAGGAAGAAAAAAGCGTTAGACATGATAAGGCGACAACTGCTATTTTAAGAAATGATTCGGCATTTTTCTGTTTCATGGCGGGTCCTGTGTTTATCTGGAATAGTTGGGTGCTTCTCTGGTTATGGTTACGTCGTGGGGATGGTTTTCAATCACCCCTGCAGAAGTGATACGAACAAATCCGGCTTTTTTTAGTGCTGCAATGTCCGGGGTGCCACAGTATCCCATGCCGGCGCGAAGGCCTCCCACCAGTTGGTAGAACACTTCGCTCAGGGTTCCTTTATACGGCACCTGTGCTACAATACCCTCGGGAACCAGTTTTTTTATTTCTTCTTCGGTGTCCTGAAAATAACGGTCTTTTGATCCCTGCTGCATTGCCTCGAGCGATCCCATGCCCCGGTAACTCTTAAATTTCCGGCCGTTCAGGATAATGGTTTCACCCGGAGATTCTTCCACACCGGCAAACAACGATCCGGCCATGACAGTATCGGCTCCTGCTGCAAGCGCCTTTACAATATCTCCGGAATAGCGGATTCCGCCATCGGCAATAAGGGTCACTCCGGTCCCTTTGATGGCTTCGTATGCCTGCATGATGGCCGTAAGCTGGGGGACGCCCACTCCGGCGACAACCCGGGTGGTACAGATAGATCCGGGCCCAATTCCCACCTTGATGGCATCGGCACCATGTTCAACAAGGGCTTTTGCTCCGGCTCCGGTGGCAACGTTTCCCGCTACGATATCAAGGTAGGGGAATGCATCTTTGGCCTTCCGGATGGTTTGCAACACACGGGAAGAATGACCGTGGGCCGTGTCAATGACAACGGCATCGATACCTGCCGAGACAAGCTTTTCTATATTTCCGAGGGTGTCTGACACAACGCCCACTGCGGCTGCCGCGCGCAGACGGCCTTTGGAATCCTTACTGGCCCTGGGATTGTCCTTTATTTTTGTAATGTCTTTATAGGTGAGCAGCCCGATAAGCCTGTTGTCTTTGTCTACCACAGGCAGTTTTTCTATCTTATGTATCTTGAGCAGATTGGTAGCCGTGGGCAAATCGGCTCCGTCGCGGACCGTGACAAGGTTTTCTTTTGTCATGACCTCATAGATAGGAGTGTTCATCGCTTCTACAAAGCGAAGGTCCCTGTTGGTCACAATGCCTATGAGCCGGTGTTTCCCGTCAACGACCGGAATCCCTCCAATACGGTTTTCCGTCATGAGTTTAATGGCATCACCCACCATGGCGTCGGGGCTGATGACAATGGGATCGAGAATCATTCCGTTTTCCGAGCGTTTTACTTTACGTACATGTTCCATTTGCTGTTCAATGGACATGTTTTTGTGAATGACTCCAATACCTCCTTCCCGTGCTATGGCAATAGCCAGTGTTGAATCGGTAACCGTATCCATGGCAGAGGAAACTATGGGGGCACTCAATGGAATATTCCTTGAAAACCGGGTGCTAAGTTCAACATCTCTGGGGAGCACATCCGATGCGGCGGGGAGCAGCAAAACATCGTCAAAGGTGAGTCCCTCAATAACGATACGGTTATCAGACGTTTTCATGACTAAAGATTTTATCTTACAAATATACATTTTATTACCTTTGTACCCATGAAAAAAGTAAAGGTCGGGTTATTGGCCAGGGTGGGAATAGCCATTGTTTCAGGTATATTATGTGGTCTTTTTTTTCCGGGATGGACAGTACGTATTTTTCTCACATTTAATTCCCTGTTTGGCAGTTTTCTTGATTTCGTAGTACCTCTCATTATTCTGGGACTTGTTGCACCCGGCATAGCCGAGTTGGGCAGGGGGGCAGGTAAAATGCTGGCAGTCACGTTGCTTATAGCCTATGCGTCTACCCTGTTCAGCGGATTTCTTGCTTATTTTTCATGTGACGCCGTATATCCTGTTTTATTGGATAATGTTGCAGCAGATGCTTCTGGATTTCTTGCGGGCGATAAACAGACCACTGGTGTTTCTCCTTTCTTTACCCTGCCTTTGCCTCCACTTTTTGGAGTGATGTCTGCGCTTGTTTTTTCTTTTATGCTCGGGATCGGGCTTACACTTATTCCGGGACAGGAAACCCTTAAAAATGCCTTGTTTGACTTCCGGGAAATAGTAAACAAAACCATTTCCGGAGCAATTATCCCTCTGTTGCCCGTCTTTATTTTTGGCATTTTTTTGAAAATGACCTATGAAGGGCAGGTTGCGCAGGTGCTTGGAGTGTTCCTGAAGGTTATATTGCTCATTTTCGTACTCACGGTAATTCTTTTGCTTGTTCAGTTTATCATTGCCGGTACGATTGGCCGCAAAAATCCATTTAAACTGCTTAGGACAATGTTGACAGCCTATGTAACAGCATTGGGAACCCAATCGTCTGCTGCTACCATTCCCGTTACCCTGCAACAGGCTATTAAATGCGGAGTGGCCCCAAAGGTGGCCGGTTCTGTTATTCCCCTTTGTGCCACGGTTCATCTGGCCGGCAGCATGCTTAAGATAACCGCATGTGCCATGGCTGTTATGATCATGCTTGAGATTCCCTATTCTCTGGATCTGTTTACCGGATTCATATTTCTGCTGGGTATCACCATGGTAGCAGCCCCCGGAGTCCCCGGCGGAGCCATAATGGCTGCCATTGGCGTGTTGCAGTCCGTTCTCGGGTTCGGGACCGAGGCCATTGGCCTTATGGTGGCCCTGTATATAGCCATGGATAGCTTTGGAACAGCATGTAATGTAACTGGCGATGGTGCCATTGCCGTAATTGTGGATAAGATATATGCATAAAATCACTGTATTTTGCGGGTCTTCGTCAGGGACCGATGAATCATTACACGAAAAAGCCAAAGAACTTGGACGTATGCTGGCCGTTCGGGGTATAGGACTGTTATACGGAGGGACACATATTGGTATAATGGGGATGCTGGCAGACAGCGTTCTGGCCAATGGAGGGGTGGCAGAAGGCGTTATTCCGTCTGTAATAGAAGAGAGAAAAATTGCACATACCCGCTTAACGCGGTTGATGCTGGTGCATACTATAGAAGACAGAAAAAAACACCTGATAGAAGATGGCGATGCCATACTGGCTTTCCCGGGAGCTTACGGCACGTTGGATGAATTGTTTAATGCCCTGGTTCTCAAACAACTCGGCAAAATGGACAAGCCTGTTATCCTGCTTAATCTGAACGGTTTTTATGATTTTCTGATAAAACAACTGGATATGATGGTCTCCAAAGGATTCATGCGCGCAGAATACCGGAATCTTCTACAGGCTGTTAACAGTCTGGAGGAGCTTGCTCCCTTCCTCGACCTGTATACCGGGCTCCCTGAAACGTATCCCGTTCCTCAAGACGGGCATCCAGCAATCTGAGAATCTCCACATTCCGGATCAGACCCCAGGGGCAATGGTTTACAAACCTCGGAGGCACTTCTCCCACAATCCGCTCGATATATATTTCGGGATTCAGAAGTTCCAGGAAGTCGATTACAAAATCCAGGTATTCGTTTAACGAAAAGGTCACAAAATCACCGGGCTGTGATGCGAATTCCTTTTCTATGGGCGTCCCTTTTACAATCTGCAGTTGATGCAGTTTGAGGGTTGTTATGGGCAGACCGGACAAAATCTGTGCCTGGTCCAGCATCTGTGTTCGTGTTTCGCCCGGGAGACCAAAAATCATGTGAATTCCTGTATGAAGTCCTCTCTCTGCGGTACGGATTATGATATCTCTGGCCTGTTCCCATGTGTGGCCCCGGTTAATCCGGCGGAGTGTAGTGTTATAACAGGATTCTACTCCGTATTCCAGCATTACTATTTTTTCTTTGGAAAGATTGGCAAAGTAATCCAGTTTTTGATCATCCATGCAGTCGGGTCTTGTTCCCACAACAATGCCTGCTATGCGGGGATCTTCCAGCGCCGGACGATATATTTCCTTTAAACGGTCCAGAGGGGCATGTGTATTGCTGAAGGGCTGAAAATAGGCAAGATAACCTCCTGCACGGCGATATCTGACCCGGTGAAATTCTATGCCTTCGTCAATCTGTTGAACTATGCTTTTGTCCGGAGTGCTGTAGCCGGGATGAAAGGCCCTGTTATCACAATACGTGCAACCACCCTTACCCACTGTCCCGTCACGGTTGGGACAGGAAAAACCGGCGTCTATCACCACTTTTTGCAGGCGAGTACCGTATTTGCTTATAAAATAACCGGTGAAGGATCTGTAACGTTGCATCCGGCAAAGATAGGACAAATTGAACGGTTTGTCATATCAAAGATTTCACGTAAATTTGCAGGATATGAAAAAGTTGATTTATTCTCTTTTTGCGTTCACGCTTATCTGGTTAGTTACTGGCTGTAATTCCGGAAAAACGATTGAACAGCTGGAAAACATTTCCGGTAATATGAAGACTGCTTTTGCCCCCGACAGGAGGGAAAAGGTATATGAGGTCACTTTTGAAAAAGCCCGCGGCTCACGTACTTTTATAGCCAAAGGGGTGACAACGGAGAGAGAAGCCGGCCCGGCCCTGGTAGCCGCGGCAAAATCACAAGGCATAAACCTTACAGACAGTGTGATTGTTTTGCCACATCCCTCACTGGGACCTGCCACATACGGAGTTACTGCACTTTCTGTGGCCAACCTGAGGTACGAGCCCGATTATTCATCTGAATCGGCAACACAAACCATCATGGGAATGCCTCTCCGGATACTTGAAACCAGAGATGGATGGACCCGTGTAGTCACCCCGGAAGGATACGTGGCCTGGCTTACATCAAAGAGTGTGAAAGAAATGGATAAAGAGGCTTATGAAAGCTGGATGGCCGCACCCAAAGTGATTGTTAATAAACACTATACATTGTTCAGAGAAGAAGCCTTGCCCGGAGCGCAGGTTGTTTCGGACGGAGTCTGGGGAAATATTGTGGAGTTGGAAGGAGAGACTCCTGCCTGGTACCGGGTTAAACTCCCCAACGGCAAAACAGCTTATGTTTCCAAATTCGATGCTCAGCCTTTCGATACCTGGCTGGCCTCCGGCAACCCCATGCCCGAAGATATCATTTCCACGGCCATGCAGTTCCTCGGATTCCCGTATCTATGGGCCGGAACATCGGTAAAAGCAATGGACTGCAGCGGTTTGGTAAAGACCACTTTTTATCTGAATGGAATCATTCTCCTGCGTGATGCTTCGCAGCAGGCCCGTATGGGAGAACCTGTTGACATTTCAGAAGGCTGGCAAAATCTGCAGATGGGAGACCTTATATTTTTTGGCCGTAAAGCCACTCCTGAAAGAAAAGAAAGTATTTCGCACGTGGGGATCTATATTGGAGATGCCCGCTTTATTCATTCGGCCGGGTATGTACGTATCAATTCCCTCGATCCCGAAAGTGATATCTATTACGAAGGTTCTCCGCGCCTGCTTAAGGCTGTGCGGATACTGAGCCATATTGATGACGGGAAGCAGGTGGTTTCCATTAAAAAACATCCCTGGTACGGGATAGAATAGGCAACTTAAAGAGAAACAAAATGAACTGTTCAAGACGAAATTTTTTGAAGACTTCTGCCGTGTTGGCGGCTACTGCGGCTGTAACCAGTCCGGCAGATCTCTTTGCCAAAGGCAGGCCGGGACAACAAAAAAAACCGGCTTCCGGAAAAATGGAATTGACTTTTGAGCCTTTCGAGGCCAAAATGAAACATGTTTTCACTATCGCTAATTTCTCACGTTCCACAACGCCTATTGTGCTTACCCGTATTTCCTGGAACGGCTATACCGGTTACGGCGAGGCTTCCATGCCTCCCTACCTGGGCGAAACGACGGCCTCTGTGATTGAATTTCTGAAAAAAGTGGACCTTGGCCGTTTTAGCTCGCCTTTCCAGATGGAGGAAATCCTTACTTACGTAGACAGTATCTGTACCAATAATACGGCCGCCAAATGTGCCGTTGACATTGCCCTGCATGACCTGTGCGGTAGAATCATGGGACAACCCTGGTGGAAGATCTGGGGATGGAGCAACCAGAATCTGCCCAGCACTTCGGTAACAGTAGGGCTGGCATATGCTCCCGACGGTTCTATAGATAAAGAGGAAGTCCGCAAGAAAACCCGCGAATGTCTTGAATACAATCTTATAAAAGTCAAACTGGGCAATTCGGAAGAGAACGACAAGACCATGATCAATACCATTCGTGAGATTACGGATCTTCCAATTGTCATTGACGCCAATCAGGGCTGGAAAGACAAGTCTCATGCGCTGAAGATGATTGAATGGCTTGCCGGGAAGGGAATTGAGATGATTGAACAGCCTATGCCAAAACTGCTGCTTGACGATCAGGCCTGGCTGCATGACCGCAGTCCGCTGCCTGTCATTGCCGATGAAGCCTGCCAGCGCCTTTCCGATATCATGAAACTCAAAGGAGCTTATGACGGGATTAACATCAAACTCATGAAGTGCACCGGCATGCGCGAAGCACGCGAAATGGTGTCTTTGGCCAGGACCCTGAACATGAAGATAATGATGGGTTGTATGACCGAAACTTCCGTGGCTATTTCTGCCGCTGCACAATTCGCCTCCCAGTTAAACTGGGCCGATCTGGACGGTAACTGGCTTATTGCCAATGACTGTTTTACCGGCATGAAAGTAGTGGAAGGCAGGATCACCCTGGAAGACAAGCCCGGAATTGGCGTTGAACCCTTATAAAACATTTTTAAACAAAATATATAATTATGCCTAACAATTTAAGAACACTTAAGAAAGATGTAGATTATTTAGTTGATGAAGTGATTTCAGACTGCTGCACCTTTATTTACATCAATCCCGATAAGAACGAAGATAAAGTAATAGCCGTGATAAACGAGGCTGTTGAATTGAGGGATCGAATGTTCGACCGGATCAACAATATTCAGGATAATCCTGTAAAACCTTATTTCAAGGCAATAAAAGAAGATTTGATCAAAGAGGTTGATGCTTTATTTCAAAAGATAAGTGAACTGGCTAAATAGTCTGCCCGGGAAGTTTTTATCTGAACGGGTACTTATTCTTGATGGGGCTATGGGCACTATGATTCAGCGCTATAGCCCCTCTTTTCCTTCCGGAGCGGACGGGAACAACGATTTATTGGTGCTTACTCAACCCGCTTTGATTCAGGCGATTCACGAAGCCTATGTAAAAGCCGGGGCGGATATTATAACAACAAACACTTTTAACGCCAACACCGTTTCCCAACAGGAATACGGAACGGAAGACAAAGTATACCAGATGAACCGCACAGCCGTGGCTCTTGCCAGGGCCGCAGGCGCGTGTCTGGTGGCCGGTTCTATTGGCCCTACCAATAAATCGGCCTCGATATCGCCGGACGTCAACAATCCCGGTGCACGTGCTGTCGATTTCAATACGCTGGTGGAGGCTTATGCCCAACAGGTCAGAGGCTTGAAGGACGGAGGTGCTGATCTTTTTCTGGTAGAGACAGTATTCGATACCCTCAATGCGAAAGCCGCATTATTTGCCATTTCAAGGGAAGCTCCGGAAATTCCCGTCATGTTGTCTGCCACGGTCGCCGATGCCGGAGGCCGGATCCTGTCCGGACAAACCCTTGATGCTTTCCTGGTCTCGGTAAGTCATGCCAACCTTTTCAGTATTGGGCTGAACTGCTCTTTCGGAGCTGATGCCATGCTGCCTTTCATCCGGACGTTTGCCGAGGCTCCCTTATTTGTGAGTGCTCATCCCAATGCCGGTCTTCCGGACATGTTCGGGAAATATACGCAGACTCCGGAAATCATGGCCCGGACGGTCCGCCCCTTTGTTGAGGAGGGTCTGGTGAACATTATTGGAGGATGCTGCGGAACCACACCGGATCATATAGCGGCCATTGCCCGCATGGTCCGTTCGCTGGATGTTCCCGTAAGAAAAATACCTATAGCTGCGGCCAACAAGTGGTCCGTTCCTTCTTTCAGCGGGCTGGAACCCCTGAGAGTGCTCGATCCCATTCGTTTTCTGAACGTGGGCGAGCGTACGAACGTGGCCGGGAGCCGTAAATTTGCCCGCCTCATTAAAGACAAGAATTACAGCGAAGCACTGGACATTGCCCGCCGGATGGTTGACGACGGGGCACACATCATTGATGTAAACATGGACGATCCCATGCTGGATGCACCCATTGCCATGCGCGAATTCCTGCTGCTCCTGGGATCGGATCCGGCCATTGCCCGGGTACCGGTCATGATCGATTCTTCACGTTGGGAAGTCCTTGAAGCCGGATTGCAGTGCGTCCAGGGAAAATCCATAGTGAATTCAATAAGCCTGAAAGAAGGACATGATGAATTCCTGAGGAAAGCCCGGCTAATAAAGCAATACGGAGCAGCCGCTGTCGTTATGGCTTTTGATGAAGAAGGACAGGCTACCACCCTGGAGCGGAGGAAAACCATTTGTACACGTGCATACAACATCCTTACACAAGAAGCCGGGTTCAATCCGTCAGACATACTGTTCGATCCCAATATCCTGACTATTGCCACGGGCATGCAGGAACATCGCAGCTTTGCGGTGGATTTCATAGAGACTGTGCGGTATATTAAAAAGAATTTACCCGGTGCACTGGTAAGCGGTGGGGTGAGCAACCTCTCTTTTGCCTTTCGTGGGAACGATACGGTGAGGGAAGCCATGCACACTGTCTTCCTGTATCACGCCATTGCGGCCGGATTGGATATGGCTATCATCAAGCCCGGTGCACAACCTGCATATGACGACATCCCTCCGGTGTTGCGGAAAGCAGTGGAAGACGCGGTACTCGATTCCGACGAAGAGGCAACCGCCCGCCTGGTGGATTTGGCCTCCCGGATAGTTGCCGGAGCGGATCAGAAGCCCGGCATGGAAACAGCCGTTGAGGCATGGCGCTCGGGAACTCCCTCCGAACGGCTTACTCATGCATTGATACACGGGATTGAAAAATATCTGGCCGAGGACCTTGACGCGTCCGAGGCTGCCTCGGGGCTTGATATTGTTGAAGGGCCTCTCATGGAGGGCATGACGAGGGTCGGAAAATTATTCGGGGAAGGGAAGATGTTCCTACCTCAGGTGGTCAGGACCGCCAGAGTGATGAAGCGTGCCGTTGCCCTGCTGCAGCCAAGAATGCAGGCCGAAAAAGAAAAAGCGCTTGCCAGGGGCAATGCGCAGGAGACCATTTGCGGTATCATAGCCACTGTTAAGGGCGATGTACACGATATAGGCAAGAATCTCGTTTCAGTGGTAATGGAGTGCAACCACTACTGTATTATCGATCTGGGTGTCATGGTTCCCACTCACCGTGTGGTAGAGGCTGCTCTGGAACATAAGGCGCAGTTTGTGGGTCTGAGCGGATTGATTACTCCTTCGCTGGATGAGATGGTAGCCGTTGCACGTGCCATGCGGCAGGACGGGCTGACAATTCCGCTTCTTATTGGAGGTGCCACTACATCGGAAGAATTCACAGCCCTGAGAATTGCCCCCGAATACAACGGTCTGGTATTGCATTGTGCCGATGCCGCCCGGAATATCACGTATCTTTCCCGCTATTTCTCCAAAGATTCTTCAGTAAAATATGCTTTTGTACAGGAAATAAGAACCTCACAGGAAAAACTGCGCAGGGCCTATGAATTCAAGCACAGCAAACGTCAGTTATTATCTGTCTCGGAAGCAAGGGCCAATAGATGGACAGATGAAGGGAAACAAGCTGCTGCGGAAGATTTCGTGCCTCCCTTTACAGGAAAACGTGAGATGAAAATCCCGTTTGCTTTGTTGAAGCCGCTCATCAATTGGAACGCTTTCCTGAGTGCCTGGGAAATGAGCTCAAGGACCCGTGAAAAAGAAGGATTTGTAATACAATCGGGGCAGTTGATTGCCGATGCCGCTGATTTGCTTGACGAACTGATTGCCGGCAAATACGGTGATGTGGCCCATGCGCGTGCCGTAGCCGGATTCTGGCCTGCGTTTTCCACACCTGATGATCATATTCTTTTTTATGCGGACGATTCACTTGACAGCGTGATCCTCGATTTGCCAATGGAAAGGGATCTGCTGCGACACGAAGATAATCAGCCTAACTGCTGTCTGAGCGATTTTGTAGTGCAGTCAGAACCAGGTAAAAAACCAGCATATGCCGGATTGTTTGCAATTACTGCATCTTCCCGGGAAATGGAAAAACAGGTTCATGCGTTTAGTGCAGAAGGTGATATTTACAGGTCTTTACTCCTGAAATCGCTTCTGGACCGTATAGTCGAGGCTTGCAGTGAATACCTGCACAGGGAATTCATGCCGGCACGCGATGGTGGAATCCGCGGCATACGTCCGGCATTCGGATATCCTTCCTGTCCCGCTCATTCGCTGAAAAAAGAAGTGATGGAATTGCTGGAAGCAGAGGAAACGCTGGATGTCCGGCTGACTTCTTCCTATATGATGGAACCCGGAGCTTCGCTTTGCGGCATGTATCTGGAGCATTCCCGGGCACACTATTTTTCGGTACATAAATAAAATACTGGCAGAAATGAAACTCACGGAAATTTTTCGGGAATCGGTAAAAACGTATTCTTTTGAATTCTATCCTCCCAAGGACGAGATATCGGCAGTCGATTTTGGTATTAATATAGGCCAGCTCATGAGGCTAAGCCCTTCATTTGTTACCGTGACATACGGAGCGGGAGGGTCTAACCAGAACCGTACGTTCGAACTTGTGGATTACCTGAAGAACAAAGTGGGTATTAATACGATGGCTCATTATACCTGTGTCAATACATCCAGGAACCGGGCACTGCAGGATCTTTCTGAATTACGCACCAGAGGCCTTCAGAATTTCATGCTCCTCAGGGGAGATCCCCAGAAAGGTTCGGGCACAGGCTATATGCCAGTGAAGGACGGTTTTGCCAACGCAACGGAACTGGTGGCTTTTGCCCGCAAACATTTTCCGGATTGCTGTATTGGCGGGGGATGCTATCCCGGGGTGCACCCCGAAGCTCCCGATGCCACTACCGATATAAAACACTTGAAGGAAAAAGTGGATGCCGGCTGCGATTTTCTGATAACGCAATTTTTCTTTGATAATACCCAATATTTCGATTTTGTGCGCCGGGCTCGTGAAGAGGGCATAAGTTGCCGCATTATTCCGGGAATCATTCCCCTGACCCACTATTCACAATTGGAACGTTTTGTAAAACTCTCCAACACCACTATCCCGCCTGTTTTTCAGGAACAGCTGGAGATATATAAAAATGATCCAAAAGCTGTGTATAAGGCAGGGATGGATTTTGCCATTAAACAATGCCGTGACTTGCTTATGATGGGGGCCCCCGGGCTACATTTCTATACCCTGAACAAATCCCGTGCTACGGTAGAGATTTACCAGACTTTGCTGGGCCGGTAAGAAGAAAGTGCCACAGGACCACTCCAACAGACACAGAAACATTCAATGAGTGTTTTGTACCGTACTGTGGAATCTCAATGCAGGCGTCACATGCGTCAACCACTTGCTGTTGAACGCCTTTTACCTCGTTCCCAAAGATCAGTGCAACTTTTTGGTCGTCCCGGGGCACATAGGTGTCGAGCCGGAAGGCTCCCTCGGCCTGCTCAACCGCAATAACAAGGTACCCCTTAGCTTTCAGTGACTGTACGGCGTCCATGGTGTTCGGGAAATACGTCCATTCCATGGTATCCTCGGCGCCAAGAGCCGATTTATGAATCTCGGCCGAAGGCGGACAGGCCGTAATGCCGCAAAGGTATATGTGTTCCAGGGCAAACGCGTCTGAAGTGCGAAAGGCCGAGCCGATGTTGTGCTGACTGCGGACATTGTCGAGCACCAAAACAACCGGAATGCGCTTACTGTGAAGGAATTGTTCCGGCGTGAGCCGTTTGAGTTCTCTGTTGGGGATTTTTCTTCGCATAGAAAACAAAGGTAAAGGATTTTCGTGTACATTTGCATTATGCCCACCATGTATGTAATAAGTGGTTGTAACGGGGCCGGAAAAACAACTGCCTCCTATACCATCTTGTCGGAAATGCTGCAGTGCCGGAATTTTGTCAATTCGGACGAGATTGCGAGAGGCATTGCCCCCTTTGATCTCACTCATGCTGCCATAGACGCCGGACGTGTTATGCTTAAACGGATAAAAGCACTTACCGATTCAAAAAATGATTTTGCGTTTGAAACCACTCTAGCTGTACGTTCGTATGCCAATCTTATTGAGAAAACCAAAAAGAAGGGTTACAAGATTCAGCTGGTTTATTTCTGGCTGAACAGTCCGGAACTGGCCATAGAAAGGGTACAGAGCCGTGTACAGGCTGGAGGGCACTCCATTCCCGAAAATGTGATTCGCAGACGGTATTGGTCGGGTTTAAAAAATCTGTTTACCATTTATATGCCCCTCTGCGACCGGTGGCTATTAATAAATAACTCCGAATCGCCCTCTACCTTGATAGCAGAGGGCTCCGGAGTCAGAGAATTAAAAATCTATAACCAGTCCGATTACGACCGGCTTAAAAGCATATCGCGAAGCCTCCTCCCGGGCTTAACCGAAGAGTAAGGCTGTCTTTGCTGGTGACTTCCCTTTCTTCAACCTTATAATCTGTAGCGTGTCTGTGTGAGTTCACACCGTCGCGGAATATCCTGGCCTTGTAGGTACGTCCCGGTTCCAGGAAGGACAAATCGAGCGTAATGGTACGGGGCGTCCAGTTGGTAAGGGCACCTGCATACCAGTTGTCTCCATGGCGGCGTACGGACACAATATATTCGCCTATTTTCCCGTCCACAATGCGTGTTTCGTCCCATTCAGTAGGGATTCCCGCAATGTAAGTGGTGGTTTCCTGTTCTTTCATGTATGTGGTAGGATTGTCACAGAGCATAACCAGGGGACTGTCAAATACCACGTAAGTGGCTACCTGGTGTGCGCGTGTACCTGCTGCCATGGGATTATTGTAAACCGGGAAAAAATCGGCTTTGACCGCGTTGCGCATGCCGCCCTGGGTGTAATCTACCGGTCCGGCCATCATGCGGATATAAGGGAAGGTCACGTCAAATGATACCATATCTTCCTTGCTCCATTTTGACTGTTCCAGTCCGAATATGCCTTCGAAATTGATGACATTCGGATATGTCCTGTTAAAGCCGGCGGGTTTGTACATTCCGTGAAAGTCCACCAGCATGTGATATTTGGCGGCCATGGCTGCAATACGGTAGTTCAGGTCCACTGCTTCCTGATCGTCCCGGTTCACAAAATCGACCTTGAATCCTTTATAACCCATTTCTGAATACAAACGGCAGGCTTCTTCCAGGTTCTTATCAAGGACATAGGCAACGCACCAGAGAATAAGGTCCACTTTTTTGCCACGGGCATAGGTGGCCAGTTCCTTCAGATCTATCTCGGGTATAGATTTAAGGATATTTCCTTCGGAAGGAGATGACCAGCCTTCATCCAGGACAACGTATTCGAGGTCGTTGGCGGCAGCAAAGTCAATGAAGTATTTATATGTCTGAGTATTTATACCTACGGGGAAGTCAACTCCGGTTATACCCCAGTTGTTCCACCAATCCCAGGCTACTTTCCCCGGCTTGATCCAGTCGGCATTTTCAATACGGCAGGGAGCACCAAGAGCGTAAACCATGTCGTTCACGGGCAGTTCGGTGTCGTTATTGGCAAAAGCCATGATCCGCCATGGATAGGTCCGGGTGCCTTTGGTATTAGCCAGAGCGTCTGAATAAGCCACAGGCATTACCTGGCCCCGGTAGGGATGTACTTTCGTTTCCGATGGAACCGGAGCAAATACGCCTTTTAATGCAAATTCCTGACCTGATTTTTCGCCGCGCAGGTACATCCCCGGATACGATTCGAGGTCCGACTCGGTAAGGGCCATTCTGTACCCTTTATCCAGACATACCAGAAGAGGCAGAAAGGCAAGCCGTTCCGGGTCTATTCCACTCATGGGCGTTACCTTGTAAATATTCTCGAAGGAATTCGAGAATGTATTATTCTCTAGTGCGGCGTAGGGAACATAGCATGCGTAATCTTTATCGAATAAGTAACCGGCCGTTTCTGCCTTAATGGAAATGTCTCCCTTCATGGTTGTATAAAAGCGGTAAGCCGCTCCCTGGTCGTAAAGCCGGAACTGCAGCCCCCATCCGTTTTTGAAAGTAAAATCAATCTGATTGTATTGTGCATTGATCTCGGACTTTCTATACAAAGGGGAGGGTATGGTTTCAGAAACCGTGGTTTTCTTGGCCGAGACCAGTCTGGCATCGGGACCCAGCACCCGGCCGTCCTGAAGTGTCATGGACAGGGGAACGCTCGAAACGATCCTGGTTCCCTCATGCAGCAGACAGAATGATATGCCGGTCTCTGTGACTATCTGCATCTCAAGTTTGCCGTCCGGAGATGAAATACTGTGGATTTTCACTTTAGCCTGGAGGGTTAAAGGTACGCTCATCAGGAATATGGACAGAAATATTCCCGGGATCAAAGTTATAACGGATGTTTTTTTCATATTATATAGTTATTTAGTTCATGTTTCGCGGTTCCAGTGTAACGGTAAAAGTATAGTCACCGTATGGGAGCATGTGTTCCTTTTCGGGCATGGCTCCCCATGAATTGATGCATCCCAGGCCCATCTGGCGGGCGTCAATACAACATTCAGTGAATGGTTCGGGATCGAGGTCCCCGGAATGACGGTTGCATTTCCATGGGCCTTCGTCGAGTGTTTCCAAAGCATAGTGAAGGGCCGAGGCCGAGAACAGTTGCGGTGATGTAACACGCAGTCCCTGTCCGGCCGGATCGGTCACTTCCCACCAGCGAATATCGGATTTGGTACCGGTTTCCTGAGGTCTGACGTAAGGATAGAACTGTTCGGTAACACTCTGACGGTAGAGACCAATGAAAGAAGCGTCTTTCCGGTCTGCGTAATTCTCGGCGGGACCTCTGCCGTAGTACGTAAGCCGGTCGTATTGACGGGGCAGGGACAGGCGGATTCCAAAACGGAACAGGGGAGATATCCCGGCCGCCTCTTCTCCGGAAGCATGCGCTTTAAGTTCCTGTGTAATGGTAACGCCACGTTCAGCATCCAGTAAATAAGTCAGGAAAAGCGAGGCTTTCAGGTCAGGCATTTCATAGGTAGCTTTAATGGTATTGCCGTTAATCTCAAAACCCTTGAATATCATTTTCGGAGACAGCCAGGCCCTGAACCGGTTCTGGAGATTTGCGCCAAAATCATTATCGGTGGGAGCACGCCAGAAATTGGGACGAATGCGGCTGCCTTCCAGCAGTTGTGAACGGCCAGTAAATACAAGCCGGGTAATGAATCCGTCGTGTTTCCCAAACTCGACATGAAGAGCTCCGGCGTCTGCCATCAGGTAGTTTCTGTCGTTATCTTTAATTTTACATGATACGGTTGGAGTGTCGTTTTCTGCGGCAGGTTGTGCCACAGGCTTCCCGGCAGGAATTTGAGCCCTGGCAAGCACTGTGCCTGCAGGAACCAGGCCTTCCTGTTTTTTAGTTGAAAAACGGACATTCAAGAATAACTCGCTGTTTTTATAGGCAGCAAGATCCGCCGAGGTATAACCCAGCGAAACCGCTATTTTCTGCTGAGGAGCCGCTTTCAGTTGAGGAACAGTTCCTTTCATTACAGGAATCCCGTCTGCCAGCAGTTCCCAGTCAAGGATGAAATTGGAAAGATCCCGGAAAAAGTATTCGTTGAACACCTGGATCCGGCCTTCGGTGACAAGGGCATCGGTAGCCCATATGTTCTGATAATAATATCCTACCTCGTATGTATGGGGATTGGGCACCCGGTCAGGACTGAACAGCCCGTTGCAGTTGAAGTTGAAATCAGAGGCATCGTACTTGTTGAAATCTCCTCCGTAGGCAAAGACGTATCTTCCATCGGGCCTGCGCAGGTGAAGTGCCTGATCTACAAAGTCCCAGATAAATCCACCCTGGTAATGCGGGTATTTGCGAATCAGGTTCCAATAGGTGTTGAACCCTCCCATTGAATTGCCCATGGCGTGTGCGTATTCGCACTGAATAAGCGGTTTGGAAGGATTGCCGGTTACATATTTCTCGGCGCTCTCGTATCCCATGTACATGGGACAGAAAATATGCGAGATGTCTCTTTTCAGTGCCCTTTCGTATTGTATGGGCCTGTGCTGTGTGTCGGTTTCTTTGAGCCAGTCGTGGGCCTTGGTGAAATTTTCTCCGTCTCCTGCTTCATTTCCAAGCGACCATATGATGATACAGGAGTGGTTTTTATCCCGTTGATACATCCGTTGTACCCGCTGCATGTGCGCTTTTGCATAATCTTCCCGGATGGCCAGGGTGTGTTCTCCGTATCCCATGCCGTGAGATTCTATATTTGCCTCATCTACAATGTAAATGCCGTATTGGTCGCACAGTTCATACCACAGGGGGGAGTCCGGGTAATGACAGGTACGGACAACATTAATATTGAATTGTTTCATCAGGAGAATATCCTGAATCATGCGTTCCCGGGAAACCAGGTAACCGGTCGCCGGGTCCATTTCGTGGCGGTTGGCTCCTTTAATCAGGATGGGTTTGCCGTTCACCAGTAGCTGGCCGTCACGTATCTCTGAGGTGCGGAATCCCACCTGCCAGGGAATGTATTCGGTATCCCTGCCGTTATTTGAAAGGGTCAGTACGAGTTTGTACAGGTTGGGGACTTCGGCAGACCAGCATTTGATGCCGTTTACGTTCAGTCTCGTCCCGTATTGGCCGGGCTTTTGTTCCGACAGTTCTGCTTTTACAAGTTGTTTCCCTTCTCTGTCAAGGAGACGGGCCCAGACTTTATGCGCTGTTGATTTGCCGTTCAGTTCAAGGGAAATGTCGAGCGTTCCGTTGTTGTAATTCTTGTCGGGGGTGGCGTTCAATACAAAATCTTTGATATGCACTTTCTCGCGGGCATAAAGGTACACGTCACGGCAAATCCCCGTCAGACGCCAGAAATCCTGGTCTTCCAGGTAAGAACCGTCACACCAGCGATAAATCTGCATGGCCAGAAGGTTTTCCCCGTCCTTAAGGTAAGGGGTGATGTTGAACTCGGCTTCCAGTTTGCTATCCTCGGAATACCCCACCATCATGCCGTTTATCCACAAAGTCATGTTTGAAGTGACGGACCCGAAATGAATAATAATCTGTTTGTCTTTCCAGTCTTCAGGAACGGAAAAAGTATGTCTGTACGATCCCACCCGGTTGTTTTCTATGGGCACGAAAGGCGGATTTGAATCAAACTGATTGTACCAGGGGTACCCGCTGTTAATATACAACGGATCTCCAAAACCGTTCAGTTCCCAAAGCCCCGGGACTGGCATGGAGGCCCAGGATTTGTCGTTATATTCCGGTTTATAAAAATCGGTATGGCGATTCCACTCATCGGTGGCCCAGGCAAATTTCCAGATACCTTTCAAATCGTGGTACATGGAAGATTTCCGGCGGTCTCCTGCCAGGGCAAGGTCCAGGCTTTCGTAGGCAAAGTACGAAGAGCGCATGGGATAACGGTTTATTTCGTTCAGCCCCGGGTCAATCCAGGGTTCCTGCAACCGGAACAGGGGATAATTGGTTGTAATATAGTCAACACCAGATGAGGTAAAATAATGAAGATCTTCTTCATTATCTACTGTCCAGACGTTAACGGTCAAGCCCAGTTCTTTTGCCATGGGTATCCATTGCGGATGAGCCCGTAGCACACTCATATGGTAATCGAGACCCGAATAGCCTTTTGCCTTTAATTCGGCGGGACTGAGTTTCCCGTACAGGTTGGAGACCCTGGCTCCGGGCTCTAGGGCAATGAGTGTTTCACAGATGCGGTCCGAGAAACTGATATATTCGACAGCCTCCTGCATTCCGGCCCTTTTGACCAGATCCAATACTTCTTTTGCAACAGCCGTCTCTTTCCCGGGCGTGTCATGAGATTTGATTTCTATGATCAGTTTGGTAGGATGGCCCAATTCACTCAGAGTTAGCACCTCTTCAAGTAACGGTAGTGTTTCTCCGTTGGTCAGCCGGAAATCCTTCAGCTCGGCGTACGTACAGTTGTCTATTCGTTTCCCGTTAAGCTCCGGATCGTGAAAAAGAACCACCTTGCCGTCTGTGGTAAGGTAAACGTCCACCTCGGCACCCCAGCATTTTGCATCAATGGCATTTTGTACTGAATTGCGGGAGTTTTGGACGGAATTTTCTTTAGTCCAGTAACCTCTGTGGGCAATAACCTGCGGTTGGGCAGCAGTCCGGACAAACGTAGAGCAGACCAGAACGGTCAGTAATGAAAAAAATCGTATCATAGATCGGTAATATTTTGTACATTGCAATCCTTTTCGGAATAAAGAATATGCGAATATACGATATTTCACAGGAAATATTCAGTGGTGCTGTTTATAAAGGAGACCCCGTTCCGGCTGCTTCTCCCTTATGCCGTATCAGCGGGGGAGCCCCTTATAATCTGTCATCTGTGTCTATGTGCCTGCATAACGGCACTCACATTGACGCCCCTTCTCACTATCTGGAAGATGGCAAAACTGCAGACCGGATTGACCTGGATTCCTGCGTGGGTCCCTGTATTGTTCTGGAGGTAAACGGACCTGTGGATGAGGAAATTCTCCAACCTCTTCTGACCCTCGGGCCAAAACGGCTTCTTTTCAAAGGAAAAGGCTGGCTTACGATCAGGGCTGCCAGATCTCTTGCCGGCAGCAGCGTAGTACTGGTGGGAACAGAAAGCCAAAGTGTAGGTCATACACCTCAGGAGGATGAAGTGCACAAACTGTTGCTGGAAAAAGATATTGTGATTCTCGAAGGCATAGTCCTTAAAGACGTCCCGGAAGGTAATTATTACATTATTGCCCTGCCCCTCAAATTCGGAGGATTGGAAGGCTCACCCTGCCGGGCCGTCCTTGTGGATTATTTACCAGTAGCCAATTAAATTACTCCAAAAGAATAAACGATCTTATGGTGATAAAGTGATCCCGGTCTCAGAATGCATTCCGGATAGGAAGCATGATTGGGGCTGTCGGGATAATTCTGACATTCAAGCGCCACGGCATAGCGGTTTTTGTGCGGGTTGCCGTTTTTGTCATTGCCGTTGCCATCAAGCCAGTTGCCTGAATATACCTGGATGCCGGGCTGGGTAGTTTCCATGATAAGTCTTCTTCCCGAAACGGGGTCTGTAAGCGTAGCAGCGAGCTGCATTTTTCCGTCTGTTGAGGGGAGGCACCAGCAATGGTCGTATCCGTGACCTATGGAAAGTTGTTCGTTATCCATGGCAATGTCCTGCCCTATGGGTTTGGGTGTTCTGAAATCAAACGGGGTTCCCTCTACCGGAGTCGGATCTCCCAACGGGATACAGGTCGGATCTACAGGCAGATATTTTTGAGCATTCAGTTGCAGAATATGATCAAGGATGGTTCCGCTCCCTTCTCCGGCAAGATTGAAATACGTATGATTTGTAAGGTTAACAATAGTGGTTTTATCCGTAATGGCTTTCAAATCTACATATAGCCGGTTTTCTTCACTCCAGCGGTATGTAACGGTTACCTGCACGTTGCCGGGATAGTTTTCTTCGCCGTCCGGACTCAGATAAGCAAACGAAACAGCCTCGTCCCCCTCTTCAACCCTGCTTACCCAAAGCTGGACACACATGGACTGGGGTCCGCCGTGAAGGTGGTTTTCGCCATTGTTAATGGCCAGCCTGTATTCTTTTCCTTCCAGGGTGAAACGGCCTTTGGCTATGCGATTGGCAAAACGCCCCACCGATTTGCCAAAATAGGGAGGATCCTGAAAGTATTGCTTGATATCGGTATATCCGGGGACAACATCCTTGATGACTCCGTTCCTGTCCGGAACACCCAATCCGGTGATATTGGCTCCCAGATTGCTGAGTTTTACATAAGCGCCCTTGCTGTTGGTAAGGGTATAACATACTATGGCCTCTCCTTTTGATGAATAACCGGCCAGTTCTTGTGTGATTTCCATTTTAATAATTATAATACGGTTCGTGTGGTTCAAAGATACAAAATGAAGTCCTTTTTAGCTAAATTTGAATGTTTATTTATTCTACGGTCATGAAAAAAATACCAGCCATATCTGCACTTCTCTTATTATTAGCCGTATCGTGTAATCCTGTACAGGATGCCGTAGTGTTGGATCCCCAATATTTCGTGGCTGAACACAAAACGGTAGATATGACCATGCAGGAAATCTTCCAATCTTTTGGTGCAGAAGATTATCCCGAGATCACATCCAAAATTGAATTGTTCGCTGCCAGCGAAAAATTCCGTGCCGTAGTGATTACATACAGGACAGTAGACCCGTTTGGAAATCCCGTAGTGGCAGACGGAACCATTTATTATCCCCTCGATTGTAAAATAAAGGGTGTTGTAGAAATGTCCGGCATTGCCCATATGAGTAAAGACGGGGGTTCTTCGGAAGAAATCCCGGTTATGGAAGGGCTCCCCGTATTGTTCGGCTATGCCGTTTTTGTTCCCGACATGATAGGATACGGCAAATACGGCAATACTAAAGAAATGCCTCACCCGTTTCTGATGACGGAGAATCTTGGACGTGTTACTTACGATTTCAGGAAAGCAGCTGCCGAATACATGATTACTGTAGGATACACCGTTCCCCGCAGGACAATTGTTTCCGGCTACTCATACGGAGGAGGCGTGGCACTGGCTGTTGCAAAATACTACCAGGAGAATCATTCAGATGAGATAAAAGTGGAACGCGTAGTGGCCGGCGGGGGAGCCTGCGACATGAATGCGACTTTTGAGGGCTTTGCGCTTCACCCCATATGCACCTATCCTTTATTGCCGGGTATTATTTTATCTCTGAATCATTATTACAACCTGGATCTGGATTATCACCAGATCTTCCAGGGGGAACTGGCAGACCATTGTGAAGAATGGTACGACAGGACCAGGAATGCAAGCGGACTGCTGTCTCTCATTGGAGAAGACATGAGAAACTATATGCATCCGGACTTCTTTAAGCCCATAGAAGAACGAAATGCCGAATTTCGCAAACTGCAGCCTGTGCTTGACATGAATTCGGCTGTGGACGGATGGACTCCCCGAATGCCAGTCTATCTCTACCATTCTACGGAAGATATGTACGTGCCCATTGAATCGGCCGTTTACGCCGCCCGCGAATTCTCTGAAAGAGGAGCCTACGTAATCCTCAAGTGCGGAGAGGGCTCTCACGCAGACTGGGGCGTACGTACCTTTGCCGACCTGCTCGTATACCTTATATTAAAGTAGAGCGGTCACATCTTAGTATATTCATCAATAATCCGCAGGATCACCTCAGAAGCTTTCTGCATGCTCTCCAGAGGGATATATTCCATTTTACCATGAAAATTGTGTCCTCCGGTAAAAATGTTGGGGCAGGGAAGATTCATGAAAGAGAGGTTGGCTCCGTCTGTTCCGCCCCGTATGGGATGAACAATAGGGGTGATTCCGGCTGCTTTAATTGCATTCAGAGCCTTTTCCACTACGTGAAAATGAGGCTCTATCTGTTTGCACATATTAAAATACTGATCCTTTATTTCCAGATGAACGCAACCCGCTCCGTATTTCAAATTTAAAAAAACAACGATTTCCTCCAGCAGTTTCTTCATCTCATTGAACTTCTCAATAGAATGGTCCCTTATTAAATATTGTATGCTGGTCTCCTCTACAGTACCCCGGAAAGAAGTGATGTGGAAAAATCCCTCATATCCTTCCGTAAATTCGGGACGCTTGTCAGCCGGGAGCATGGAATTGAGCTCCATTCCAATAAGCATGGCATTGAGCATTTTATTTCTGGCATATCCCGGATGAATGTTTCGACCACGTATTGTAATCCTGGCCATGGCTGCATTAAAATTTTCATACTCCAATTCTCCCAGTTGTCCGCCGTCAACGGTATAAGCGTATTTTGCCCCAAAACGTTCCACATCGAACTTGTCTACTCCCCGTCCGATCTCCTCGTCGGGTGTAAAAGCAATTTTAACAGTTCCGTGTTTAATCGTTGGATTTTCCATAAGGTATTCGGCCGCGTTCATGATGGCGGCAATCCCTGCCTTGTCGTCTGCCCCTAATAACGTAGTGCCATCGGTAGTAATAAGTGTTTGTCCCCTGTAATCGGCTAATTCGGGGGAATCGGCGGGAGTCATTACCAAATTTGCCGAGGCATCTATCACTATAGGTCCCCCGTCGTACGAAGGTATAATCCGTGGATTGACACCCGCACCGGAGGCATCGGGCGAAGTGTCAACGTGTGCAATAAAGCCGATGGGCGGGATTTCTTTGTCTGTATTGGATGGTATTGTAGCCATGACATAACCGTATTGATCCAGTGTAGCTTCACCTATGCCCATGGCCTTTAATTCTTCAAGCAATACATTGAGTAAGGTTAACTGTTTCTGAGTACTAGGCTGTGTGGGAGAGTCGGGATCCGATGCTGTATCGTACGACACATAACGTAAAAATTTATCAAGGACTTTTTCCATGTTTATTGGATTTCGTAAAAAATGAATTGTAAAATTAGCGAAAAAAGATTCACAAAAATTTGCGAATTATGGAAAAGTCGTTACCTTTGCAGCCCGTTTGAGAAATAACGGTAGTTCATTGAAGTATTAAAGAGAGATAATAGAGGTAAAAAAGAAGAAATAGTCTGTAATAAGAAAGGTCTGAGGACCGTGATATTAGGGACTACGATTCACGAGATCAGCTGGAGGAATTTGGATACCGGGAGGTATTCAGAGGAAACAGCAGAAGAACGAGAAAAAGTTACAAAGGGCGTATGGAGGATGCCTAGGCTTCTAGGAGCGAAGAAGGACGTGGTAAGCTGCGAAAATTGCCGGGGATTTGCAAACGAGATTTGATCCGGCGGTATCCGAATGGGACAACCCACCAGGTTGAAGGCCTGGTACCATCGCGAGATGGGGCAGACGCAGGGAACTGAAACATCTAAGTACCTGCAGGAAAAGAAAGAAAAATCGATTCTCTGAGTAGTGGCGATCGAAAGGGGAATAGCCTAAACCGGGAATGTTTCGGCATTGTCGGGGTTGAAGGACCTCAAGAGGGACATATGGTAGGAAGTGGAACCTGGTTGGAAGGCCAGACCGTAGGGCGTGAAAGTCGCGTACACGTAGAGACCATATGGACAAGAGGTATCCTAAGTAGGGCGGGACACGAGGAATCCTGTCTGAATCTACGGGGACCATCCC